>CALFZO010000076.1 GCA_937952305.1 uncultured Anaerolineales bacterium
CCAGTTTCTCGGCGCGCTCCAGATCGTCCTGGCCGCCGATCTCGTTGAAGGGCAGCGAGACGACGTGCTCGTAGCTGGTGACGCCGGTGGGCAGGATCTCGGGGATGACGGTGTCGGCGATGACCGGGAAGCCGAAGTTGATGGCGCCGGCGGCGGTGGCGTACTTGAGGTCGTCCACCTCGCCCAGCGCCAGCACGAAGGCGAAGACGCGGTTCTTGTTGTAGAGCAGGATGTCGCGCGCCTGGCCGCCCTTCATGCCGCCGAAGGTCAGGGCGGAGCGGGCCGCGAAGCCCAGGGCGTAGATGGCGCTGATCGTGTCGGTGCCGAAGGGCACGGTGTAGGTGTCGTAGCCCAGCTCCACGCCTTCTTCCTGAAGCTGGTGGATGATGCTGCGGCCGTTGACGTTGCCGGACAGGAAGGTGAGGATGTTGCGGCGCTGCAGCTCGCGCACGATCTTGACGGCGACCTCGTTCGATTTAGCGCAGCCGACGATGGCCGCGAAGCCGGGCATGCGGCCGTCCACCAGCTGGATGCCCCAGGTGCGCAGTTGGATGTCGTCGATGGGGCCGTTCAGGTGGCCGTTATGGCCGTTGCCCGTGCCCGCCTCCGGGCTGGTGAACGCGCCGGAGGCGGTGCCGCCGGCCAGCTTGAAGCCGGAGAGCGGCTCCGGCTGCAGGTTATAGGCAAAGCGCACGGCCTCGATGGCCTCCTCGGCCAGCAGGGTGGCCATGCCGGCGTCCAGCGTCTCGCCCAGGTAGGGCGTCCAGCGCCGGTCCGGCGGCACCGGGTGCAGCAGGCGTTTGGCCGTGGCCAGCACCTGGGTCAGGTCGCCCAGTTTTTCCACGGTCTGGCCGGTCATGCCCAGGATCAGCGGCAGGTGGTAAGCGGTGTTGGGGAAAGCCACGGGCGTGTCCGGGCCTTTTTCCGTCAGGGCCTGGCCGAGCATGCCCTCGAACTCATTGACGATGCGGTTGGCGCCGCGCAGGGCGCGGGTGGCGATATAGCGTGACATGGTGGTGATCCTCCGGCGGGCGGCTACGCCTGGGCGGCTCCGTACAGGGCTTCGGAACGCGCGTCCAGCGGCAGCTCTTCCAGCTGCTGCATGCGCCGGTCGCCGCTCTTGCCGAAGCGGGCTGGCTCATAGGCCGGCAAGCCGAGGGCGGCGCGCTTCTTATCGATGTGCGCCAGCGACTCGCGCAGCATGCCCTCGTCGTCCTTGACGAAGACCAGGCGGCCGCCCAACTCCTTCTCCCAGACCTGGTCCATGATGCGGACGACATCGTCGCTGTAATCCACGGGCGAGTCCAGGCCGAAGATCACGGCCGCGCCGGAGGCGGCGGCGTAAGCGCCAATGGCCAGGGCCTTCTCGCTCATCCATTCCGGCGCCAGGCCGACGGCCGGGATATCGGCGACATCGTCGCCCAGGCCGCCCTCCTGCGCCATCTGGGTCAGCACGGTCAGCACGCGCGTGTTGTCCACGCACGAGCCCATGTGCAGGACCGGCGGCATGCCGGTGGCCTCGCACACCTCGCGCAGGCCGGGGCCGGCGTATTGCATGGCGGCCTCGCCCGTCACCAGGCCCATCTTGCCGGACGCCAGCGCGCCGCAGCCGGTCTGCACCACCAGCACGTCGTTCTTGAGGAACTCCTGCACCAGCCAGGTGTGGCTCTTGTCCTGGGTGACGCGCGGGTTGTTGCAGCCGACATCGGCCACCACGCCGCGGATGCGGCCGGAGATGATGGCGTCGTTGAGCGGCCGGAAGGAGGCCCGGTACGAGCCGCCCAGCATGTAATTGATGTACTCGTGCGAAAAGCCCGGGATGATGTCGGCCGTGTCGTCCGGGATGACCACCTGGCCGCGGTTCGGGTAGTTGTCGCAGGCGGTGCGCACGATCTGGCGGGCGATATCCAGGGCGTGGTGCTCATCAAACTCGATGTGCAGGCCGCCGTCGATCTTGACCTTGGGCGAGGTGGTGATGACCTTGGTGTGGAACTTGTCGGCCAGGTTGGGCAGGGCCTGCATGATGCACTGCACGTCCACGACCATGGCCTCGACCGCGCCGGTGACCAGGGCCAGTTCCTGGTTGAGGAAGTTGCCGGCCGAGGGCACGCCCTGGCGCAGCAGGATCTCGTTGGACGTGCAGCAGATGCCGGCCAGGTTGATGCCGGCCGCGCCCTTGCTCTGGGCGTATTCGATCAGCTCCGGCTCGCTGGCGGCGGCCACGATCATCTCAGACAGGGTCGGTTCGTGGCCGTGCAGGACGATATTGACCTCGTCGTCCTTGAGCACGCCCAGGTTCACCTGGCCGACCTTGGGCGACGGCGTCCCGAAGAGCACGTCGGACAGGTCGGTGGCGATCATCGAGCCGCCCCAGCCGTCGGCCAGGGCGCAGCGCAGGGCGCCCTTGAGGATGTGCTCGGCGTCCTGGTCGTCGCCCATGTGGGTGCGGTGCAAGACGTCCACCACCTCGCGGTCGATGCCGCGCGGCACCACCCCGTAACGCTTCCAGGCCTCCTGGCGCTTCTTGGGCGCGCGTTTGACGAAGGCCAGTTCGCCCTTCTGCTGGCCGAATTCGGCGATGGCTTTAAGGGCCACTTCCTTGGCCAGCTGGGCCGTGGTCTTGTTCTCCGGCGCGATGCCGTAGTGGGCGGCCACCGCGCGCAGCTTGATGGAGTCGCGGATCTGGTAGCCTTGGGCCTCGCCCTCGGCCGCCGCCAGCAGCGTGAAGGCCACGTCGCGGCCGTGGTCGGAGTGGGCGGCCGCGCCGGCGGCGATGGCGCGCGCCATGTTGCGGGCGGCGATGGTGGAGACCGTCGCGCCGCAGACGCCGACCTGGCCGTCCTTGGTGATGCGGCACGGCCCCATGAAGCAGTTCTTGCAGCAGATGCCGGATTGCCCGGAGCCGATGGGGCAGGCGGCCAGAGCCTCTGCCCGGGCAAAGGCCGTGTCCAGGCCGAGTTGGTCGGCACGGATCAGCAGCTGCTGGGAGGCGTGGTCAATGGAGCGTTCTTCGGCGGTGCGTTTCTTGGCCATGAGTCAGGATCTCCTAAATGAGGGCGCAAGACGACGGACACATGACGGCGGCCCGGCGCGACGCCGCGCCTTCAGCCGCGGTCGGCGGGATGTTCGTCACCAGGATGGCGGACGGAGAACCCTGGGCAGGGGCCAAGCGGCGACCAGGCCGGGACTTTCTCCACAAATTGCTCAAAGGCACCCGGCGCCAGGGCGAACTCGGTCAGCTCGCCGTGGCGGGAGGCTACGGGCGGCACGCTGACGGGGTCGTCGGTGTACCCGCGCTCGGCCAGGGCCAGTTTGATCTGGGCGGGCGCAACCTGGGCGGGGTCGTAATCTAAGACCACTTTCTGCCAGGCGGCGCTGGCGAAGACCGGCCGGACACCGGGCAGGCCCGCCAACAGGCTGCGAACCTCAACCACGTGATGGTCGCCGTACATCGTCGGCAGTTCGAGCGTCAGACGTTCCATTGAAAAAGCCCTCCTCGAAAACGAGATCACTCACCGGCCGCCCGGCCGGGCCGCCCGGCTATTGCGGGTCGACGCGCCCGTGCGGGCGGATATAGTTGACCTCCACCTGCTCGGCGATCTCGGCCTTGACGGCCTGCCGGACCAGGTGGCCAGAGACGTGCATGAGCGTGTCCTGGTAATCGGCGTCCTGGTTCATGCTGGCCAGGCAGGGATAATGGTGGTGGCGCAGGCCGGCCGTGTGCTCGGCCTCGTCTACGGGGCAGCCGGCCAACCCGGCGGCCACATGCCGGCCGCAGCCGCAAGCCGAGTCGCGGAGCACGGTGATCTGGTCGAGGCGCCGTTCGGCGTCGACCGTGATCTGAAAGGCGGGCTGGCCGAAGACGCGCGCGAACGCCGCCACGAGCGGCTGCTCATAACGCACGACGATGGGCGGCTGGTTGTAGGTGGTTTCAGTTAAAGAACAGAAGGGCTTGGGGAAGACGGCGGCCACGCCCAGGTCCGCCAGCCAGCCGCGCAGTTGATTGGCCAGGCCGGGCGGCAGGGATTCGTTGCGGTCGATGGGGGCGATGACGGCCCGGGCGCCGGACCGCTGCGCGATATCGGGGATGAGCGCGGCCACGCCGGGCGTGTCGCCCAGGGCCAGCACGAGATCAACTTGGGGGAAAACGGCCGGGAGATAATCGTCCGGATCGTCCACAATCTGGGGCAGGACCTTGGGGGCCGCCCAGCGGTGGACCGTCCAATTGGACGGGCAATGGCGACTTATATTGTCCGCGATTCGTTCTCCCCACTGTGCCTGGGTGACGGCCAGCACGCGCAAATTGGAATTGTCAGGGATGGATGAGACTGCTGCCACGCAGCCCTCCGATCACGAAACGGGACGAGAAAGGTCGTTTTAGGGTTAAGAATAGGAGCGCGGCAACCATGCGCCTAGTGGGGGAAATCATGTATCTCGCGTGACAAAGTCTGAATCGCGGCGAGGCCAGAGCGGCCGAGTCCCAGGCTGGGCTGGGCTTTGTTTGGGAACCGGTTCCAGTCTCTACAGGGCGCCGGCCTTCCTGGCGGTCTTCGCGCTGGGCGCCGATATAATGAAAGCTGTCAGGCCAGATGAGTTGGGCTGACCGGTGCGGAGGTGTGGATGTGGAGTTGGCTAAGCCGCGCCCTGGCGGCGCCGCGCTTTGAGGATGAAGGTGAGGCGCGCGTCGCCGAGCTGCTCAACGTGATCAACCTCTTCTTCATCGCGCTGGCGTTCGGTTACAGCGTGCTCGCGCCGGTGCTCTCGTCCCCGGCGTTCGTCAGCCTCGCCTTCACCCTCGCGATCCTGGTCAGTTTGATCCTCACGCGCGCGCTGCTGTTGCGCCGGCGGGTGCGCCAAGCCAGTTTGCTCCTCGTCGCCGCGCTGTGGGCGATCATCACGCTGTACACGTTCCTGGGCGGCGGCGTGCGTGCGCCGGGCTTCACGTCCCTGGTCATCATCATCCTGGTGGCCGGCCTGCTGCTGGACAGCCGCGCCAGCCTGGTGGTGGCGGGGCTGAGCCTCCTGGCCGGCCTGGCCGCGCTGCTGCTGGAGGGCGCCGGCTATTTGCCCGCGCCCATCATCACGCTGACGCCGTTCGCGGAGTGGTTCCTGCAAGCGGTCAATTTCATCGCCATCGCCGCAGTCTTCTATCTGGCCATCCGCAGCCAGACCGAGGCTCTGGCGCGGGCCCGGCGCGCCCTGGCCGAACGGCTGCAGGCCGAGGCCGAGCTGCGCGCCAGCGAGGAACGATTCCGGCGTGTGATCGAGGCCTCGCCCATGGGCGTCCACCTGTACTCGGTGGATCCCCAGGGCCAGCTGATCTTCCGGCTGGCCAATCCGGCCGCTGACCGCATCCTGAATGTTGACAACACGGTCTTTGTCGGCCAGACGATCGAAGCGGCGTTTCCGCCGCTGCAGGCCACCGAGATCCCGGCCCGCTACCGCCAGGTGGCGGTTGCGGGCGGGGTCTGGCACACGGAACAGGTCAACTATCAGGATGATCGGATTGTGGGCGCCTTCGACGTCTACGCCTTTCAGACGAAGCCGGGCGAGATGGTGGCGCTGTTTCTGGATGTGACCGAACGGCGCGCGGCCGAAGCGCGGCTGCGCCTCTCCGACGCCACGTATCGCGGCATCCTGGACAGTGTGACCGAGGCCATCTACATCCAGGACGGCCAGGGCCACTTCCTGGACGTCAACCGGGCCGCCGAGACGATGTACGGCTATCCCCGCGCCGACTTCCTGGGCCAGGACCCGGACTTCCTGTCCGCGCCGGGACGCAATGACCTGGCGGCGACGGCGACCGCCGTCCAGCGCGCCCTGGCCGGTGAGCCGCAGCATTTGGAGTTCTGGGGCCGCGCGCGCGACGGGCGCGTCTTTCCGAAAGATGTGAGCCTGACGCCCGGCGTTTACTTCGGGCAGACAGCTGTGATCGCCGTGGCCCGCGACGTCACCGAGCGCAAGCAGGCGGAGGCCGCGCTGCGCGACAACGAAGCCCGCACGCGCGTCCTGGCCGAGGCCGCCCAGCGGCAGGCGCGCGAGCTGGCCCTGCTGGACAGTGTCCGCAACGCCATCGCCAAGGCGCTGGACCTGCCGGCCCTGTTCCGCACCGTCGTCGAAGCCACGGCTGAGAGCCTGGGCTATAGCCAGGTGAGTCTGTATTGGCGCGACGGCGACTGCCTGCGCCTGCAGCACCAGGTCGGCTACCCGGGGCTGGTCGAGTGCATCCCCGTGACCGAGGGCGTCACCGGCCGGGTGGCGCGCACCGGCCAGCCGGTCTGGCTGAGCGACGTGCGCGCCGACCCGGACTACCTCGATCTGCTCACCGGGATCGGTTCGGAAGTGTGCGTGCCCCTGTTAGACCGGGACCAGGTGGCGGGCATTTTGAACGTGGAGAGCCTGGCCCCGGCGGCGTTGACCGAGGCCGACCTGAACCTGATGACGGCGTTGAGCCGGCAGATTGGCGTGGCCATCGAACGGGCGCGGCTGTACACCGAAGTGCGCGCCAGCGAGCAGCGCTTCCGCGCCTTGCTGGAGAACAGCGCCGACATCATCTCCGTCATCGACTCGGCCGGCACAGTCCTCTACGCCAGCCCGTCCAGCAGCCGCGTCCTGGGCTACGCGCTGGAGGACCAGCTGGGCACGAACGTGCTGGACGATATCCACCCGGATGACCGGGCGCTGACGGAGGCGATCCTGGGCGAAGTCAGCGCGCAGGCCGGGGACAGCACCCAGCATGCCTTCCGCTTCCGCCATCAGGACGGCTCGTGGCGCTGGCTGGAGGCCACCGCCACGAACCTGCTGGCCGAGCCGAGCGTGCGCGGCATCGTCATCAACTACCGCGACATCACCGAACGGCGCCAGGCCGAAGCGGCGCTGCGCGAGAGCGAGCGCCTGTACCGCGACCTGTTCGGCAACGCCCCGGCTGGGCTGGCGCTCACCAGCCTGGACGGCTACCTGTTCGCCTTCAACGACGAGTTCTGCCGGCCCGGCGGCTATGAGCGGGATGCCATGCACAGCCTCGGCCATATCGGCCGGCTCTATGCGGATCCGGAGCAGGGCGCGGCCCTGCTGGCGCAGGCCCGGCGGCAGGGCGCGGTCAAGCAGGTGGAGGTCTGTCTCCGGGACCGGGCCGGCGGCGACTACGACGCGCTGCTCAGCCTGACGCCGGTGCAGATCGATGGACAGCCGTGCTGGCAGGTGATGGTGCAGGACATCACCGAGCGCAAGCGCGCCGACGAGACGCTGCGCCGCTCGCTGGCGGAACTGGAGACGCTGCAGCGCATCACCCAGAGCCTGCTGTCGCTGGAGGCGCTCACGCAGAGCATGGAGATCGTCGCCCAGGGCCTGGTCTTGTCGCAGGGCTATGACTTCGTCCTGGTTTCGCGTTACTTCGAGGCTGAGGCCGTCTTCCGCGGGGTGGCGCTCTACCCGCCGCCTACGCCGGAGCTGGTGGCGCAGGCGCTGGCGGCCATCGGCCTGACCGGACAGAGCGACGCCATCAGCGATCTGCGGCTGCCGTACGCGCTGGGCTCCAACCCGATGGTGGACCGCGTTTTGGACGGCGAGGTAGGGCTGAGCAAGACAGCGGCGGATTTCCTGGAACCCTGGGTCCCGCGGCCGGTGGCGGAGGCCCTGGACGCGCTCTCCGGTCTGCGGACCTACATCAATCTGCCGCTGCGCGTCAAGGGCCGCACCGTCGGCACGATCCTGGCCGGCACGCGCCAGCCGGTGGTGGTGCCGGGGCAGCTGGAGGCGCTGAGCCGCGTGGCGGATCAGGCCGCCCTGGCCAGCGAGCGGGAGCGGCTGTACGAGGCCGAGCGGGAGCGCGCCGCCGAACTGGCCGACGCCAACCAACAGCTGCGGCGCAGTGAAGAGCGCTACGCCCTGGCCGCCCGCGCCGCCAACGACGGCCTGTGGGACGCGGACTTGCGCACAGCCACGGCCTACTACTCGCCGCGCTGGAAGGCGATGTTCGGCTACGCCGACGACGAGATCGGCCAGCACCTGGACGACTGGTTCGCGCGTATCCACCCGGAGGATCTGGATCAGGTGCGCGCGCGGCTGGCGGCGCATCTGGACGGGACCACCCCGCACTTTGAGAGCGAACACCGCATCCGGCACCGCGACGGCAGCTATCGCTGGGTGCTCAGCCGCGGCCTGGCCGTGCGGGACGCCGCCGGTTTTCCCCAGCGCCTGGCCGGGTCGGTCACCGAGATCACCGAGCGCAAGCGCGCCGAGGCCCAGCTGCTGCACGACGCCTTCCACGACGCCCTGACCGGGCTGCCCAACCGGGCGCTGTTCAACGATCGCTTGGAGCAAGCCGTCAAGCACGCCCGCCGGCGCGAGGGCTACACCTTCGCCGTGCTCTACCTGGACGTCGACCGCTTCAAGGTGGTCAACGACAGCCTCGGCCACACCATCGGCGACCAGCTGCTGGTGGCGATCGCCCAGCGCCTGGGCAAGGGGCTGCGCGTCACGGACACGTTCGCGCGCCTGGGCGGTGACGAGTTCGTCATCCTGCTGGACGACGTCCGCAGCCACGACGAGGTCCTGACGATCGCGAATCGCATCCAGGAGCAGTTGGCCGAGCCGTTCGACCTGGGCGGGCTGGAAATGGTCTCCTCGGCCAGCCTCGGCATTGTCCTGAGCGAGGCGACCTATGACGGCGCCGACGATCTGCTGCGCGACGCCGACATCGCCATGTACCGGGCCAAGGCGCTGGGGCGCGCGCGGCACGTGGTCTTCACCCCGGCCATGCGCGCCGACGCGCTGGCGCGTCTGCGCCTGGAGGCCGAGCTCCGGCGCGCCCTGGAGCGCGGCGAATTCCTGGTCTACTACCAGCCGATCGTGCGCCTGCGCGACGAGCGGCTGATCGGCTTTGAGGCGCTGGTGCGCTGGCAGCACCCGGAGCGCGGCCTGCTGCCGCCCGGCGCTTTCGTGCCGGTGGCCGAGGACAGCGGCCTGATCATCCCGCTCGACCGGTGGGTGATGCAGACGGCCTGCCGCCAGCTGCGGCTCTGGCAGGCCGGCTTCCCGTCCGAGCCGCCGCTCAGCCTCAACGTCAACGTGTCCGGCCGGCACTTTACGCGGCCTGACCTGGTTGGGGAGATCGAGGCCGCTCTGCTGGCCAGCGGCCTGCCGCCAGCCAGCCTGCGCCTGGAGATCACCGAAAGCGTGATCATGGAGAACATCGGCCTGGCGACGGTGATCCTCAACCAGCTGCATGGGCTGGGGATCCAGATCGAGATCGACGACTTCGGCACGGGCTACTCGTCGCTCGGTTATCTCGTCCAGCTGCCGGTGGATACGCTGAAGATCGACCGCAGCTTCGTCAGCCGGATGGCGCCGGAGGGCGGCCAGTCTGAGATCGTCAACACGATCCTGACGCTGGCCCAGAATCTGCGGATGATGGCCATCGCCGAGGGGATCGAGACGCCCGCCCAGCGCGACCGGCTGCTGGCGCTGGGCTGCGAGTACGGCCAGGGCTACCTGATTGCACCGCCGCTGCCGGAGGCGCGCGCCGCCGAGTGGCTGACCGCGAACCGGGGCGCGGCCGCGGCCCCCTCACCAAAGGAGTGATATGAGCGACACGCTTGGCTTCATCGGTCTGGGCATCATGGGGCGCGGCATGGTCCGCAATCTGCTGCAGGCCGGCTTCCCGGTGCGGGTGTGGAACCGCACCGCGGCGCGCATGGCCGAACTGGCCGGGGACGGCGCTGTGCCGGCGCGCAGCCCAGCCGAGCTGGCCGCCCAGTCTGACTTGATCCTCACGTGCGTCAGCGACACGCCCGACGTGGAGGCCGTGCTGCTGGGCGAGCACGGCGTCATCCACGGGGCGCAGCCGGGCGCCCTGGTGATCGACCTGAGCACCATCAGCCCGCACGCCACGCGCCAGATCGCGGCCCGGCTGGCGGAGAAAGGCGTGGCCATGCTGGACGCGCCGGTCAGCGGCGGCAGCGAGGGCGCGGCCAAGGGCACGCTCGCCATCATGGTGGGTGGGCGCGCCGAGGACCTGGCCCGCGCCCGGCCGGCCCTGGCGGCCATGGGCAAGACCATCACCCACGTCG
The DNA here is from genome assembly GCA_937952305.1 of uncultured Anaerolineales bacterium. Classification (GTDB taxonomy): domain Bacteria; phylum Chloroflexota; class Anaerolineae; order Anaerolineales; family UBA6663; genus SpSt-583. The sequence continues at coordinate 10,071 of CALFZO010000076.1, forward strand.
GCGCTCACGGCGCCGGGCAGATGGTGAAGCTGGTCAACCAGATCCTGGTGGTGGTGAACATGCTGGCGGTGGGCGAGGCCCTGCTCTTTGCGCAGGCCGGCGGATTGGACCTGCAGAAAACCTTGGACGCGGTGAAAAACGGCGCCGCCGGGAGTTGGATGCTGAGCAACCGCGGGCCGCAGGTGATCGCCCGGGACTGGCGCCCCGGCTTCATGATCGACCTGCAGGAGAAAGACCTGCGCCTGGTGCTGCAGGCTGCCGACCAACTCGGCGTGCCATTGCCGGCCACCAGCCAGGTCTTCCAGTATTATCGGGCGTTGCAGGCGGCCGGCCTGGGCGCCGAGGGCAACCACGCGCTGGTGAAGGCGCTGGAGCGACTGGCCGGCTTCGAGATCGGCGGCGCTCAGCCGAGCTGATCTTCGGTGACCCAGTAGCCGTGTCCGCTGGTGTAGACGACGTACTCCAGCACCGGCCGCTCCGAGTCCGCGTCCAGCAGCCGAATATCGCGGATCTCGCCCCAGCGCCGGCGGCCCTTCCAGAGAAAGAGCACGCGTTCGCGCAGGCGGTGGCGCGGCCGAGGGAAGGTGGCCGGGTCCAGACCGGGCGGCCAGTCTACGCGCGCGCCTGTGGCGGGGTCAATCGGCTCCCACTCGCCGTGCTCGCTCCAGTTGGGCACCGGCTGATCCGGCGCGCTCGTTTCCGCCATCGTTGCCTCACCCGGTGAGCGCGACCGCGCCGTCGGCGGTCGGCAGGGTAAAGAAGAAGGTGGCGCCCTGGCCGGGTTCACTCTCGGCCCAGATGCGGCCGCCATGCGCCTCCACCACCAGCCGGCAGAACGCCAAACCCAGACCGGTGCCGCCCGGGCGGCCGGTGGCGAACTTCTGAAACAGGCGCCCCTTGAGGTCGGGCGCGAGGCCCGGGCCGGTGTCGGTGACGGCCACGCAGACGTGCCCGGCCGCGGCCTCCGCCCGCACCGTCACCGCGCCGCCCTCCGGCGTGACCGAGGGGGCATTCCCCACCAAGTTCTGCAGCACGCGCTCCAGCAGGGCCGGGTCGGCCGCGACCGCCGGCAGCTCCGCCGGCAGGGCATTCACCAGGCGCAGCGCGCGCAGCTCGGCCAGCGGCGCCTGGCGCTGCAGCGCGTCGGCGACCAGCGGCGCCAGGGCCAGGTCCTGGCGCCGCAGCGGCAGCTGCCCGCTCTCCAGCCGGCTGACATCCAGGATGGCGTTGACGAGCTTGAGCATCCGCTGCGTGCTGGCCTGCGCCGTCGCCAGCATGTCGCGCTGCCCGGCGCTGAGCGCGCCCTGCTCATCAGTCTGCAGCAAATCCAGCGAGAGGTCGAGGTTGTTGAGCGGGTTGCGCAGGTCATGCACCATCATGCGCGTCAGGTCGGTGCGCAGGTGCTCGGCCTGACGCGTCTCGGTGATATCGCGGGCGACGATCAGGCGGCCCATCAGGCTGCCGCCGACGCGGACGGGCGAGTTGGACCAGAGCACGCTGTAGGGCGGGATCTCGGCCTCACCGGCGCCGGGGGTGCCGTCGCCGGCCCGGTCGCGCCGTACTTCGTACAGGATGGCGCGCACGGCCTGCGGCGCGCGCCGGCGCAGCAGCCGCGCGGCGTCCAGCAGCGAGCGCGCGATCCAGTCTTCCGGCTGGCCGGGCAGGCCCAGCAGCCGCAGTGCGGCGGCGTTGATCACCAGGATGGTCCGGTCTGGCGCGATCAGGATGATGCCGTCCTGGCTCGCTTTGATAAGGGCCTCCAGGCGGCCGCGCTCGCCGGCTTCGGCCTGAAACAGGCGGGCGTTCTCCAGCGCCAGCCCCACGGCATCGGCCAGGGACTCGGCCAACTCGGCGTCGTCGGCGTTGAAGGCCGCCGGCTGGTCACTCTCGACGTTGAGGACGCCCAGACAGCGCCCGGCGTTCTGGATGGGCGTGGCCAGCTCGCTGCGCGTGGCCGGCTGGCCGGCCAGGTAAGCTGCGTCCGCGGCGACGTCGGCCACCCGCTGCGTCTGCCGCTGGGTCAGCGCGCGGCCGATGACGCCCTCCCCAAGCGGCCGGCCGACCCCGCGCGTCAGGGCCAGCGCCCCGGCCGCGGCCTGGATGCGCCAGCCGCGCCCGTCATCGGTGAGCAAGGCGATGGCGACGTTGGGCCAGCCGGTGTAACGGACGATGGCGTCCGCCGCCGCCTGGGCCACGGCTTCTCCAGTCACCTGGCCCTCCAGCGCACGCAGGACCCCGTACAGCGTCGCCTGGCGTTCGGCCATGCGCTGTTGCGCGTCGAACATCGCGGCGTTGCGCAGGGCCAGCGCGATCTGGTCGCCGGCAGCCTGCAGCAGGCGGGTGTGCTCGTCGGTGAAGTAGCCCGGCCGCGAATGGATCAGCGTCAGGATGCCCAGCAATTCGCCGCCGCTCTGGATCGGCACGCACAGCACCGAGCGCGTGTCCGGGGCCTGGTCGTCGAAGGCCAGCCAGCGCTGGTCCTGGAGTGTGTCCAGGACGCGCGCCGGCCGCCGGTGCTGGCTGACCCAGCCCGCCAGGCCCGTGTCCATGACCTTGTGCACCAGGCTGGGGCGGTGCTGCGCTTCGCCGCGGCCGCCCACCAGCAGGTTGGTGGTCACGCGGCCGGAAGCGTCCAGCAGGAACAGGCTGCCGCGCTCGGCCCCGGTGAGGGCGTTGGTCACCTGGAGCGTGTTGCGCAGGGTGGCCGTCAGCGTCGGGCGCGCGGCCGTGGCCCGGGCGACTTGCACCAGGTTCTCAAACAGTTCCTTCTGCGCGCGCAGCTCGGCCTCGGCGCGCTTGTCCTCGGTGATGTCATGCAGGACCAGCAGCCGGCCTAACAAGCCGCCGGCGCCGTCACGCAACGACGACCGGCGCGCCTCGAAGTGGCGCGGCCTCTCGCCGTCCGGCAGCAGCACCTGGCTCGTCCCGTCGCCGTCCGGCAGTTGATCGCCCAGATCTGGCAGGGCCGCCCGCACGGTCTGCCCGATGGCTGTGGGCGCCCGCGCCCCCAACAGCCGGCGGGCGGCCGGGTTCAGGTCCACGATGGCATTGTGCGCATCCAGCACCAGCACGGCGTCGGCGATGTTTTCAAAGAAGGCCGTGCGCGCGAACGGAGCCAGCTCCAGCAGGTGGCCCCGGAACAGCGCCCAGGCCACCACGAGACCGGACAGCGCAAAGGCCGTGGGGGTGAGGTCGATGGGGAAAGGGTTGCGGCCCAACAGCAGGAGCAGATTCGGGATCAGCGGCAGGCTGGCGCCAACCAGCAGCGTCGCCGCCTGCCGGCGATAGGCCGGGGTGGCCGCGCGTGAGGTGAGCACCAGCACGCCGCCGCCGGCCAGGATCAGGCCGTAGCCGTAGACGACGCTCACCCAGTACCATGCTTCTGGCGTCACCTTCAAGGTCCAGAGAGACCCTACTGCCACCAGTCTTTCGGCGCTCCACATCCAGTCATGCCACGGGTAAGACAGCGCCAGCACGAGGGTAAGGGCGGGGACCACGCTGAGGGCGGCGAGGCGCGGAAGCGTGAGCCAGGCGGCGTGGCCGGCATACGCCAGGGTGAAAGCCAGCCAGCCCACCGGGATGACGAGAGCGCCCAGGTACTGAGCGCTGTACCAGAAAGTCATGGCCGCCAGGTCTGGGCCGACTACCAGGATCATGTTGGCGGCCGCCGACCAGACCGCCATGGCCAGGAGCATGATGGCCAGGAAGCGGGCCGCCGGCCGGCCGCGTTGCCGCCAGGCGTAGACGGCCAGGGCCAGCGTGATGGCGGGCGTGATGAAGAGGAGCGTCATGACGGGTGACCCGCTCGTGGGCGCCGGTCCCAAGAGCGGGGTGATGGCGGCCTCACGGGCCGCGCACGGCGGCTTCCAACGCGCCGAGCTGGGCGTCCTTCAGACCAGTATAACTGCGCAGGGATTGCCGGCCAGCCAGCAGGTGCGGCAGGTCGGTGGCCAGACGATGCTTGAGCCAGGCGTCGAGCCGGAAGGCGCGCAGATAGGTCCGGACGGTCTCAGCGCGCCGGTCGCGCGGCGCCACCAGGCGCGCGCCGGGCCCGGCCGCCACCGTCACCGCCAGCGTGTCGGCCGGCGTCAGCGCCACCGGGTCCAGCGTCAGCGTCTCCTGCTCGGCGTCATAGCGGTGGCCGACAGTTTGGAGCGTGCCGTTCACGCGGACCTCCAGCCGCGCCGGCTGCGCGATCCCGCGCACGCTCACGTGCCAGGCGCGCCGGGCCGGCACCACAGCCGCGTCACCCTGGACGGGCGCGATGGTGAATTGCAGCGTGTCCGGCTGCCAGGCCAGGCGCAGCTCCGTCTGGGCGGCGTGGCCGCGTTGGTAATCCGTGGTCACGCCATCGTCTTCGTAAAGCGCGAAGGCGTTGTCGGCCCCGGGGAAGACGATGACGGTCAGCGCCTCCGGGTTGGCCGGGCCGGCCGGCTGGGTGGCCAGCGGCACAATCGCGCCGGCGCGGGCGAAGACCGGCACCGCGTCCAGATCGCCGTAGACGGTGTGCCAGCCGCCGGGGTAGGGCTGGCCGGTGAAGAAATGGAACCAGTCGCCGTCCGGCAGCCAGACGGCCTGGCGGCTCAGCCGCGTGTCGGCGTCCCTGGGCGTCAGGAACGGCGCCGCGATCAGCTCGCTGCCGAACCAGTATTGCTGCGGGCAGTTGTACGCGTCGGCCTCGGCGGGGTGCGAGTAGTAAAGCGGCTGGATCAGCGGCTGGGCGTGGGCGTGGTCACGCCAGGCCATCGTGTACAGGTAAGGGATCAACTGGTGGCGCAGGCGCAGCGCGTCGGCGGCGTGGCGCGCCGCGGCGGGGCCGCGCCCCCACGGCCGGCGCTCGTGGAAGTCGGTCTTGGTGGAGTGCAGGCGCAGGATCGGGCTGAAGACGCCGTACTGCACCCAGCGCGTGTAGAGCTCGTCGTCCTCCACGCCGCCCATGTGCCCGCCGATGTCGTGGCTCCACCAGCCGTAGCCGACGTTGCTGGCGGTGGCCGTGAAGCCGGGCTGGAAAGCGAGCGACTCCCAGGCCACGATCGTGTCGCCGGAGAAGCCGATGGGGTAGCGGTGGTTGCCCAGCCCGCCCCAGCGCGAAAAGATAAACGGACGCTTGCGGCCGTCGCGGGCCAGGTCCAGGAAATGCAGGTGATTGAGCCACCAGAGCGGGTCCAGGCCGGGCAGGCGCGTCTGCTGGCCCTGCTGCCAGTCGATCCACCAGAAGTCCACGCCTTCGGCTTCGCGCGGATGGTGCAGGAGTTCGAAATAGGCGCGCGCGAAGACCGGGTCGGCCAAATCGAACGGGATCGGGTCGCCGGCGGCCGGGTCCCGGCCGAGCGCCGCCGCCATGGCCGCGTACTGGGCCTCGTGCGGGTGGATGCCTTCGGCCGGGTGCAGGTTGAGGGCCGTCCGCAGGCCGCGCGCGTGCAGCCACTCGATGAAGCCGCGCGGGTCCGGGAAGAGGTCGTGGTTCCAGGTGTAGCCGGTCCAGCCGCTGGAGTCGTTGCCAGTGCGCGTGAGGTGCCAGTCCATGTCTACGATGCAGACCGCCAGCGGCACCTGCTGCTCGGCGAACTCGTCCACCAGCGCGCGTAGTTCGTCAGCCGAGTAGGCCCAGTAGCGGCTCCACCAGTTGCCGAGCGCCCAGCGCGGCAGGAGGCCCGGCCGGCCGGCCACGGCGTGGAAATCGCGCAGCGCGGCCCGGTAAGCGTGGCCGTGGCCGAAGAAGTACAGGTCCTGGGTGCCCGGCGCGCGCGGCGTCAGCCAGCCCTGCGCGTCGAAGACGAGGCTGCGCGCGTCGTCGACCACGGCCCAGCCGCTGCGCGCCAGCAGGCCGGGTTCCAGGTGGACGCCGCCGCTGGCGCCGTCCAGCGTGCGCGCCGTGCCCATCAGGTTCTCGCTCTTCCACAACGGGTCGCCGTACTTCCAGGCGCGGCTGGTGGCCTTGACGTGGACGTTGAGCGTGCGCGGCGAGAAGCCCTTGTCTGAGATCCGGTAGCGCAGCAGCAGATGCTCGGTCTCCAGCTCCAGGTTGTCGCCGTTGAACGTCAGGCTGAATTTGGGCACGGGCTGCTGGCGGTGCCAGACGACCTGGCTGGGCCGGTCTTCAAAGCGCTCGGCCGGGTCGTACTCCAGGCGCAGCAGGCGCGAGGTGAGCACCGTAAAGCGGACGCGCGGCGCGCGCACGATAGCGGCCGGGTCGGCGGCGGGCTGGGCGGGGAATTGGAAATGGGCCAGGGACATGCAACGCCTCCACTGGGCGACCTGTCTGGTGGGCGGGATTGTACCCGCTTCCGGGCCGCGCGCCTAAACAATGCGATAATGGCGCCCGTGTTCAAGGAGGCGCTCTTGGATGTCCGCCCCCGTCTGCTCCTGGCCGGCCTGGCCGTGGTGGTGTTGGCCGGCTGGCCGCCGAGCCGCATCAGCCCGGCCCAAGCAACGCTCTACTGGCTGTATCTGCCCGTGGCCGCGCGGCCGGCGGGGTGCGCGCCCAGCGCCCAGGAACAACGGATCGCCGACCTCATGCGCGCGCATCCGGACCAGCAGCGCCCGGCGCTGACGTGCGATCCCATCCTGGAGCAGGTGGCTCGGGCGCGCGCCCAAGATATGGCCGACCGCGCTTACTTCAGCCACACCAACCCAGACGGCCTCGGCCCGAACACGCTGGTCCGGCAGGCCGGCTACCCGCTGCCCGGCTGGTACAGCACCGCGCTGGACGGCAACAACATTGAATCGATCGCGGCCGGCCCGTCCACGGCGGACGCCGCCTGGAATCTGTGGCTGGGCTCGCCGGGCCACAGCACGCACCTGCTCGGCCTGGACCCGTTCTGGGCCGAGCAGATCGAGTACGGCATTGGCTTCGTGGCCAAGCCGGGCAGCCCCTACACCTATTACTGGGCGGCCATCACGGCCAAACGCGAACCTTAAGGAGGGTCTTCTGATGCTTCGGCGTGTGCTCCCGCGCGTCCTGATCGGCCTCGTGGTCGTGGTTGGCGTCGTCCTCGGCGGGTTGTTCGCGGTGGCCCGGCCGGCCCCGGACCACCCGCACTTTGCCCAGTTCCAGCGCTACCCGCTGGTCATCGCCCATGCCGAGGACACCGGCACCGGCTTGTGGCCCGGCGACACCTTCGCCCACCTGGACGGCGCCGCGGACCTGGGCGTGGACGTGCTCGAGATGAACGTCCACATGACGCGCGATGGCGCCATCGTGCTGATCCATGATGACACCGTGGACCGGACCACGGACGGCACGGGGACAGTCTGGGAGCTGACGCTGGCCGAGGTCCAGGCGCTGGACGCCGCGTATCACTGGTCGCCCGATGACGGCGCCACCTTCCCGTATCGCGGCCAGGGGCTGACCATCCCGACGCTGGAGGCCGTGTTCGAGAAGTACCCGGACTACCCGATGATCGTCGAGATCAAGCAGACGACGCCGTCGCTGGCTCAGCCGCTGTGTGACCTGATCCGGCGTCACGGTCTGGAGCAGCGCGTGATCGTGCCGTCGTTCAGCGACCAGGCCATCCGTGAGTTCCGGCAGGCTTGCCCGGAAGTGGCCACGGCCGCGGCCCGGGATGAAGTGACGGCCTTCGTGCTGTTGAACTATGCCTTTCTGGCCGGCACGGTCTCGCCGGCCTACCAGGCCCTGCACGTGCCGGAGCGCAGCAGCGGCATCACCGTGGTCACGCCGGGCGCGGTGGCCGCCGCCCACCAGCGCGGCGTCCAGGTGCACGTCTGGACCGTCAACGACCCGGACGACATGCGCCGCTTCCTCGACATGGGCGTCGACGGCCTGATGACGGACCGGCCGGACCTGTTGCTGGAGTTGCTCGGCCGGCGCTAACGCAGGGCGCATTCTGAGCGGAGCGCAGCGCAGCCGAAGAACGCGCCCGGATGAGTCACAAAGCGACCAGGCCGCCCATTGGGCGGCCTGGTCAACTTGAGGAGGAGGTAAGTCGGATTCAGGGGACCCAGTTAGACAACACCGTGAGCGTGCGCTGCGCCTGGGTCGGGTCGTTGTTGGGCACATGGACGCGGAAGTTGTGGAAGCCGCCCATGTCGCCGTGCATCATGAACTTCATCGACAGCGTCGTAGACTGACCGGGCTGGAGGACCATCGCACCGATGGTCGCGGCCGGCGGTCAACACCCTTCCACGAGCTCGACGTACGGCCGCTCGCTGAAGCGCAGCGGCTGGTCGCCGACATTGGTCAGCTGAAACTCGGCCGTCACCCACTCGCCCAGGGGCACATCGCCAAAGTCCACGACCTCGCGGTCCACCTTGAGGCGCGGCGCGCCCTGGACCTCGAGCGGCGCGCCGGGGGCGGCGCCGCCGAGGTTCTGCCAGACCAGGAGCAGCGCGGCGCCCAGCACCAACACGCCCCCGGCGATGACGAGCAGCGGCCCGCCGTTTTTTGGTTTGAGTCTTGTTCTGCGTTGGCTCATCGGCAGATCCTCCGGTTACTCGACCGCGTACTCGAACTGAAACGTCCACAAATAGTCGCTCAACGCCCAGAGCTCGGCGTCGGTGAAGAGCGGGCCAAAGTAAGGCATGCCGGTGCCCATGCCGCCGCGCAGCAGTTTGCCGTGCAGGACGGCCGGCGGCGTGGCCAGCAGGCGCGCCGCGTCGGTGAAGTCGGTCGGCGCCTGGGTATGCGCGCCGAACTCGGCCTGGGCGTGATGATTGTTGGCGGCCAGCGCCGCGGCCTGGGGGCCGTTCCCGGCGCCGGTGGTCCCGTGACATTCGGCGCAGTTGTCGGCATACAGCTGGCGCGCCTCGGCCAGGCGTGCTGGCGTCGTCTGTTGCTGCCACAGCCAGGCCACGGCCTCCCAGACGGCCTGGTCGCTGTGGCCCTGGGTGGCCGGCGCCCGGCGCAGCGCCTGCCAGATCTGGGCCGGGCTGCTGGCGCGGTAGGCGGCCGTGGTCAGCGTGTCTGCGGGCAGGCTGGCCCCCAGGGCGGCGCCGCGCGCGGCGTCGGGGCGTTCGGCCGGCAACTGATCGGTGGCCCGCGGCGCGTCCAGGTCCAGGCCGAGCTGCACGTACAGCGGCGGCTCGCCGGCTTCCGGCGCCGCGCCGCCCGGGTCGATCACGTCGATGGTGCCGCGCATCCGCCAGTGGGCGGGGCTGCACCAGCGCGTGCAGTAGAACATGTAGCGGCCGGGGCGCGCGAACGTCACTGTCACCGTCTGCGCCTGGCCCAGCGGCAAAACTGTGCGGGTGCCGTCCACCTGGCCGATGGCGAAGCCGTGGTCCATGTCGTCGGCGACGAGGCGCAGGGTGACGGGCACGCCGACCTCGGCCGTGAAAGCGGCCGGCGACCAGCCGCCGGCCTCGGCGATACGCGCGCGCAGCTCCAGCATCTGGCCCGGCGTCCGCCACCAATTGGAGAAGCCGGTCACCAGCAGCCCGGCGGCCAGCAGGGCCGGCACGCCGAGATAGCCTAAGTAAAGTCTGACCTCACGCCACATACTGCTTTGGCCTCGTGGGCTGACGGCCCCGCTCACGGCATGTTCGACGGCCCATACTTGGCATAGGTCGCGTCCACATAAGTGCGGATCTCAGCGACGGTCCGGCCTTCTTTGAGGAGGCGCATAGCGTCGAGGGTGATGTCCACGCAGATGCCGCAGCCCAGCGCGTGCGAGTCGAACTGCAGCGCGCCGCTCTCGTCCCGGCCGCCGACATAGCAGGCGTAATTGGACGTGTGCCCCATCGCGCCGCAGCCGCAGTAACACGGCAACTGCTCCAGCACGTCTGGGTTCGCGGCTGCGAAGCGGTAGGCGTCCTGCACCGTCACTGGTGCCGCCTGGACCTCGGCCGGCATCGCGGCCAAGGCGGCCAGGTGCAGGTCATGCTCCCCGGCTTCGTCAGCCGAGCGGGGCGCGCAGCCGGTGAGCAGCGTCCCGGCGACCGCCAAACACGCCCCCAGGGCCAGGATCTTGGTTGAAAAGCGATGCAGCATCGGCTACCTCTCCTTAGGCGGTGATTGTTCGTACCTTACTACCCCCGTGAGCAGGATAAAAGTGACAAGTTTCATCAAACTAAGCAGAAGGCGTACGACCGTCACAGGCCATTCGGCCTATCGGCTTTGTCCTCGTTTTGTCCAGTGGCCGTCCTACCGGGGTGACAAGTGGCCGGCGCCAAGCTCCGCCAACTATTCCCGTACCTGGATCGCCCCTATAATGGCGGCAATGGGATTAGAGCCGACTCATATTTCGTTGATGGACCGTATGCACGCCCTATCCTTCCTGAAACAGCTGTTCCGGCGCGGCCCCGATGGGCGGAAATCGCGTGGGCAGAGCCTGGTGGAACTGGCGCTCTTCCTGCCGATCCTGTTGATGCTGCTGGGCGGCCTGATCGAATTCGGCTTCGCCCTCAACCGCTACATCAATGTGGTCGAGGCGGCGCGCGAGGGCGCCCGTTTCGGCAGTGACGGCGAGCCTGACCCGGACAAAGGCGGGCGGGACATCGTCCCGCCGCCGCCGACGCCGGGCGGCACCTCCAACATGGACTGCGCCACCACCACCGACTTCTATGCCCAGATCGCGTGCGTGGTCCAGCGTGCGGCTCAGCCAGTGCCGATCAATCCTGCCAGCGACGAGATCGCCATCACCGTGGCGCGGGTCTACCGCGACCCGCGCTGCGACGAGCCCAGCCCGCCGCCTGGCCTGGACTGCCGCACCAGCATCCTGCCTGACTCGCAGGGCTTGTGGCCCGACCCGCCGCTGGACAACGCGAGCTTAATCGAAGACCCCGGCCACTGGTATTGGAGCGGCAACTGGACCTCGCGTTTCGACCGCAACCGCATCCAGAGCTACATCGACGCCAATGGCCTGAGCTCGGGCGTGCTGATCGTGGAAGTCACCTACTATTACGAGTTCCTGCTGAAGCTCCCGTGGATCACGATCTTCATGCCGGACCCGAACGGGCTGCTGTTCTACACCTACACGGTGGTGCCGGTGCCGGCCGGTGAGCCGCGCCCGACGCCCACCAACACGCCCACGGCCACCAGCACGCCGACGGTGACCATGACGCCCACCCCGGCGGGCACGCCCACGCCGACGGCGACCATGACGCCGACCGACACGCCCACGCCGACCGAGACGGCGACGCCGACCGACACGCCCAGCCCGACGGCCACCCAGCCGTGCCGGCCGCTCTATCTGGACCCGTCCAAGTCGGTGCTCAGTATCGCGGCCAATAACCCGGCGTGGGCCGACAATGAGATGAACATGCGCGTCCAGGTGCAGCTGATCGACGAGTGCGGCGCCGCCATCCTGGACGGCCGGCCCGTCGACCTGAACTCGTCGCGTGAGGCCTCCGGCCAAGACGCGATCGTCCAGGCCGCCCTCGTCGGCAACACCTACTACTTCGACGTGCGCTCGACCACGGTGGGCACCAGCACCTTCACGGCCGTGGCCGACCAGCAGAACCCGGCCGCCGGGCTGCCGCTGGCGATCACCGCCGCCGCCAACACCGGCAGCTTCGTGTGCGTGTCCGGCGTGCGCGAGGTCGGCGCCAACGCAAATGCCCTGCAGGTCACGTACACCAATCCGGCCGCGCCGGTGCTCAACCGCCGCCTGGTCGGCCTGACGCTGACCTGGCCCGGGGCCAGCGCCTTGCAGCTCAACGCGATCAGCTTCGGCAACACCCAGAACGTCATCTGGAGCGGGCCGGCCTCGCCGCCGACGCTGAACATCGGCAGCGCGCAGTGGTCGGGCGTCAATCGCTCGATCGTCACCGGCACTTTCCGGCCGCTGCTGCTCAGCTTCAACGGCCCGATCACGCCGGGCTCGGGGTCGTGGACATACACGGTCTCCACCTCCTGGGACAACGGCCAGGGCGGCAGTGTCTGTACGGCCGCGCCCGTGACCGTGACCTTGCCGTAAGGGCTTGCTGTGACGACTATGCCGACACGCGCCACCTCCCTCCCGCCCCGCCGCCGCGCCGAAAGCGGCCAGGCGCTGGTGATCATCGCCGCCGCCTTCATCGGCATCGCGGCCTTCATCGGCCTGGCCATCGACCTGGGCATCCTGATCGTGGCCCAGGCCCACCTGCGCCGCGCCGTGGACTCGGCCGCCATCGCCGCCGCCTCGCAGCTGCGCGAGAGCCAGAGCTTCGACTCGATCGGGCGCTTCGCGGCCCAGTACATCCGCTTCAACAACGTGGACGTCACCACCGTGGTCGTCCAGCGCTGCCAGGCCACCACCGGGTACTACGAGGAGTATCGCGTCACCGGCATCACGGCCGACGCCATCACCGGCACGATCACGGCCGGGGCGGTCTCGGCCGTGGATCCCGCCCAGGCGGCGCTGCGCGATATGTGCGGCACGCCCGGCGCCACGCGCGTGCCGCGCAAGCAGATCCGGGTGGAGGCTGAGAGCCAGGTAGCCTTCTCATTCCTGCCCATCATCGGCCTGACTCAGACCGACATCCAGGTGGACGCCGTCTCCGAGGCCGCCTCGCTGGATGTGGTCCTGGTCCTGTCGACCAGCGAGACCATGGGCCAGAACACCTACCCGACGGCCTCCTGTTTCGGACGCTATGTGAATTCGGACGTCTGTACGAACACGTTCGACCCGGACACCACGCCGAACTGCAACGCGAACGCCGGGCCGGAGGCCATCAAGCAACCCGAGCGCGATCCGCTCTATGACAACGATGTCTCCATCCCGGCCAAGTGCCGGCCCTTGTGGGACGCGAAACAGGCGGCCAAGCGCCTGGTGGATACGCTTTACGCCGGCTTCGACCGGGTCGCCATCGTCGGCTATGACATGTATGCGGAGATCTATGAAATTGGCGGGCAGGCGCTGAGCGCCAACCTGGGTCAGCGCGCCACGGCGAGCGATGCTTCGACGGGCGCCTATGCGGCCATCGACAGCCTGGCCCTGCACGATACGCCGCCCGAACCAGTCCAGGGTTACGGCCGGTTCAGCCCGCTCAACATCAACTGTCTGTCCGGCAATCCGGGCAATGCCGCCTGCACGGCGCCCAACCCCGACTATGCGTTGGGCACCAACTGTGCCGGCTGCGGCATCCGCGTGGCCGCCAATATCCTCAAACAGACGGGCCGGCCCGAGTCGCTGTGGGTTGTCGTCTTCCTGTCGGACGGCTACACCAACATGACCGATGTCGGCGATACGTTCATCCCGGGCCGGAACTCGCTGGAACAGGTCAGCACCTTCATCAACGAGGCGAGCTTCCCGAATGGCTACTGCCGGGGCACGGTCGGCGCCAACTCCGGCGACGATGGCACCCGGCTGTGGACGATCCCGATCTGCCTGCAGGGCAATTTCGACCTCAATGGCGATGGCTCGCTCAGCGGTCTCGAGCCGCTGACGATCAATCCGCTGGCGCGCTTCTGCGGCCCGTATCACCCCGGCGGCGTCGGCACCTGCCCGCCTGGGTCGATCTTCGTCGGCGCCAGCGGGATCACCGACGTGACCGGTTTCACGATGCCGAACGAGATCACGTATACCGGCGTCGTGACGCCGTACATCTACAACGCCTATGACTATGCCCGGGATATGGTCGACTTTGCGGCCTTGACCCAGCGTTGTCCGCCGGGCGCGTTGAACTGCCAGGGTGGTGCGCTCCAGGCGTCTGGCGTGAACCTGGCGCACCCCTACAACACGGATGAGCAAAGAGGCAAGCCGGCCGCCCAGGGCGGCGACAGCCTGGCGGGCACCAACATCGTGTTGTACTCCATCGGCCTGGGCCCGGAAGTGATCGCCTCGTCGCGCCAGGGCGAGACGCTCTTGCGTTACATGGCCGCTGTCGGCGACGACGGCGACCGCGTCACCGACCCGTGTCGCGGGGTCACGTCTGGCCTGAGCTGCGGCAATTACTACTTCGCGCCCGACCCCTCGGCGCTCGGGCCGGTCTTTGAGGATATCGCGCGGCGTATCTTTACGCGGATCACGCGCTAAAGCAGGTAGGTGAGGGATGAGCCTCTTTCGTAAACGCACACGCTCCAAGCGCACGCTCGGCCAGGGCCTGGTGGAGTTCGCGCTGGTGCTGCCGGTCCTGCTCGGGCTGATTTTCGGCATCATCGAGTTCGCGCGCCTGTTCGCGGCCTGGCTGGCCGTCCAGAACGCCGCGCGCTTCGGGGTGCGTTACGCCATCACCGGCCGCTTTGAAGACGACGCGCCGTCCGGCAAGCCGTACTGCCAGTACGCCACCGACTTCTACAAGGCGCACGACGCCGCCGGCAACGCGGCCCCGCCGGCCACGGCCTATATCACGGCCGTCGAGGACACCTCCTCGAACCCGTTCAGCGGCCAGCCGGACGAGGCCAACGACTGCGAGATCCCGCGCGGCGTCGCCGGCTACCAGGAGAAGACCGAGAAACTCCAGGACTTCGCGCGCCTGCTCTCGATCTACGACGCGACCCGCGCCGGCGCTGTGGCCATCGCCCAGGACCCGTCCGTCACCGGCAATTACCTCAACTACCTGCAGAACCCGTCGGCCATCTTCAGCCAGAACTATCGCGGCCTGCCGCAGCGGCCCGGCTACCTGGATATCTCTATCTGCAGCTCACGCGGCGACCGCTACCCCAACCCGACCTACTACTCGCCCAAGGACCGGCTGACCGACCCGGACGAGCTGTACCGCTACCCCGAAACCTGCCTGGTGCCGGTGGCCTTCGACGCCAGCGGCACGCCGACGGCCTTCATGTTCAAGGATGATCCGGCCGGGCCGGGCCAGCTGGTGGAAGTGCAGGTGACCTTCCGCCACCCGCTCATCACGCCCTTCCTGAGCAGCCTGTGGCCGTCGGTCCAGCTCCAGGCCCGGCGCGAAGGCATCGTCGAGTCCTTCCGCAAAGCCCGCGACGTGGTCCTGCCCGGCGGCTTCTCCGGCCTGGTGCCCACCTGGACGCAGACGCCCACCATCTCGCCCACGCCCACGATCTCGCCGACGCCCACGATCTCGCCCACGCCGACGCAGTCGCCGACGGCCTCACCGTCCGCAACCAATATCGTTTGTGCCGGCGACGGCGCCACCTACGAGATCTATGGCGGCGACGCGTTCGGGGCCGGCTTCGGCGGCTCCTCGGTCAGCAATCTCGAGAGCTACGCCAACTACCCGGACAGCCCGGACCTGGTCAGCTCGCTGTCGTCGTACGAGGCGCCCAGCAACCGGGACAACAACTTCGGCGCCGTGGTGCGCGCCATCCTGTGCGTGCCGCAGACCGGCAACTACACCTTCTATATCGCCAGCGACGACGGCAGCTCACTGCGCCTGCAGACGGGCGCGCTCAGCGGGCCGACCGACTTCGCCGGCATCAACCGCGGCAGCGCCGGCCAGATCGCCAGCGTCTCCGGCTACACCAATTCGCGCCAGTGGAACAAGTATGGCTCGCAGCAGTCCATCTCGATCGCGCTGAGCGCCGGCTACTACTACATCGAGGCGCTCTACAAGGAGGGCGGCGGCGGCGATAACCTGGCGGTGGCCTGGGTGAAGCCCGGCGACGCCTCCCCGCCGACCAACGGCAGCTCGGCCGCCATCATCCCGCAGGCCAACCTGTACCGGATCCCGGGCGTCAGCAGCAGCACGGCCACGTTCACGCCGACGGTGACGCTGACGCGCACGATCACGCGCACGCCCACCATCACGCTGACGCCGACCATCTCGCAGACGCCGACGCGCACGTTGACGCCCACCCGCACGCCGACGGTGACGATCACGCGCACGATCACGCGCACGCCCACCATCACGCTGACGCCGACGCGGACGCTGACGCCGACCCGCACGCTGACGCCGACGGTGACGGTGACGCGCACGATCACGCGCACGGTCACGCGTACGCCGACGTCGACCATCACGTTGACGAACGCGCCCACCAACACGCGCACCTCCACGCCGACGCGCACGATCACGCGCACGGTCACCATCACGCCGACGTTCACCAACACGTCGCCGATCACGCGGACGCCGACGCGCACGATCACGCCGGCCCCGTCGGCAACCTTGCCGTGTCCGTATCTGCCCGGCTCTGCCGATGCGCAGCTGTACTGCAGCGGCGGCGGCCTCAAGCCGGGCGTGACGCCGCCACCCTGATCTTTCGCCGAGCAGGCGCTAACCGCGGCAGCTCAGTAGACCGACCACAAGCCCGGCTCCCCGCAGCCGGGCTTGTTGCTTGTTTGCGATTGCTCCCAACCCCGCATTTGCTTAGAATGGCGGCGATGTCCTCGCTCTTCTCTCGATTGTCCACCGCGCGCTGGCCGGCCTGGGCCTGGCTGGCGGCCGCCTACGCCGCTGCCTACGCCGCCTGGCTGGCCGTCCGGCCGGAGGGCGAAGCCATCCACCTGGCGGCCGGCCACCTGGCGGTGCTGCCGCCCGGCCTGCTGGCGGCCCGCGCCGCCCTG
>CALFZO010000077.1 GCA_937952305.1 uncultured Anaerolineales bacterium
GAGAGCGACCAGTTCGCCGAGCTGGCGCAGGGCTCCACGGGGCTGGCCTACTCCGGCGACGGCGGGCTGCTGGCCGTCGGCTCGGGCGACAAAGTCGAGATCTACCGGCCCGGCCTGGATCAACTCCACACCATGCGCCCGCGTCTGGGGCCGATCAGCGCGCTGGCCTTCGACGCGCACGGCCTGCTGGCGGTCAGCGGGGAGACCGACCGCATCCAGCTGTGGCAGATCCGGCCGGTGCAGAAATCGTCCTGGGACGTGCTCGGCCACGAGAGCTACGCCACGCAGCTCAAGTTCAACCCGCACCACCCCGTCCTGGCCGCCATCACCGAGAGCGACCAACTCCTGGTCTGGGACATCAACCAGGGCCCGGAGACGCCGGAGGACCTGACCGGCGAGCTGACGAACCTGAACGCCTTGGCGTTCAGCCCGGACGGCGACCTGTTGGCCGTCGGCGCTGAAGATGGCCGCGTCTGGCTGTGGGACTGGCAGGCCCGGCGGGTGGCGGGCGAGATCGCGACGCATGCGCCAGTGCTGTGCTTGACCTTCACGCCCGACAGCGCCCAAGTGATCGTCGGCCACGAAGGCGGCCGGCTGCGCGTCTGGAAGATCAAATAATGATGTCTTTCTCGCCCGCCAAGTTTGCCGAAAAGTACCTGCTCGCCCGCGAGGCCGCGCTCAAGGCCAATTTCAAGAGCGGCACGTCCGGGTTTGAGATCGAGCTCAACCTCCTCGACGACGCTTTCAAGCCGGTGCTGACCGTCGGCACCGGGCCGGACCAGCAGTCGTTCATCGACTACCTGCTGGCGCGGGTGGTGCCGGGCTGGCTGACCGACCGCGCCCAGCGCGAGGTCTTCCACTGGATGATCGAATGGGCCACGCGCCCGTACTACTCGGTGGCCGGCGCCGTGTATGAGCAGCGCCTGCTGGAGGCGACCCTGCTCAACGCCCTGGACCAGGCCGGGCGCGAGTTCGGCCAGCGCCTGTACGCGTTTCACGGCAACCTGCTCTACCCCGTGCGCGTCGGCCACGACGCCATCCCCGGCGGCTGGAACCTGGCCAAGCGCCGGTACCTGCAGAAGTGCGTGGACCTGTACGGCGAGGCGCTGGCCACAGCCGGCATCCACGCCAACATCTCCCTGCCCGAGCCGCTGCTGAGCTGGGACTTCATGCACCTTTCCCCGGCCGAGCGCGGCGACGCCCACCTCGACTCCTACAAGAACCGCATCTACATCGAGGCCACGCGCCTGATGCGCGCCTTCGCGGCGCTGTTCATCGCCACTACCGCCTCCACCCCGCTGCGGCCGGAACTGCGCGCGGCCGAGCCGGTGGTCCTGCTCACCGACGTCGACTCCAACCGCAACTACACCTTCCCCAATCCCGAGACGCTGGATATCCCGTCGCTCTACCGCTCGCACGACGAGTACCTGCGGCTGTCCTATGACCTGGTGCGGCGCGGCGTGCGCTTCGGCAACAACAACTGGACGCCCGTGCGCGCGCGCTCGTTCGCCGAGCCGGTCGAGCGCCTGATCCTGACCACGTCCGATCAGCTGCACGCCATCTACCACCGCGGGCTGTACGTCGCCGACCCTGGGCCGGGGGGCGCCGGCGAGGCCGCCACCGCCGAGACGATGGCCCAGCAGATCGAGCGCGAGAACCTGCTGGCGCGCATCAACATCCCGATGGCGCGCGTGGAGATCCGCGTGGACGAGGGCGGCCATCCGCTGGACCTGGACATCGCCAACCTGGCCCTCAAGGAATTGCTGCTGATCCAGTTCTACGCCGACCCGGTCTTCGCGCGCGCCTTCCGCTACGACCATGAGGACCTGGCGCGCGCCCGCCGCAACGAATCCGAGGCCGCCCACCACGGCCTGAAAGCCGAGATCGAGAACCCGCTGACCGGCAAGCCGGTGGGCATGCGCGATTTCCTGCGCTGGACGCTGGAACAGGTGCGGCCGCTGGCCGAAGCCATCGACCTGTGGCCGAGCCTGCAGCCGCTGCTGGAGATGGCGTCTGGCGCCCCCAACACGGCCGAGCGCCTGCGCGCGCGCCTGCTCAAAGACCTCGGCCGCAGCGCCGTCGGCGACGGGCTGGAGGTGCCGGTGGATTTGCTCAAGGCGCTGGCCTGCGACCGCGCGGCGCAGGTGAAGCGCGACGTCGAGGCCATCGCCGGGTCGGTGGCGGTGCTGGGCGAGGAGGCCGTGAAGCTGCGCGAGTTCCTGCAGCGCGCGCGCGACGACGTGCGCCACGACCCGGCCCTGCCAATCCGGTTCCGGCCGCGCTCCGAGGCGATCGTGGCCCAGCACTACCCGGACAAGACCAGCGAGGTGCTGGACCTGGCCCAGCAGCTGATCCGCATCCCGTCGGTCACCAACTGCCCGGACGAACGGCTGGAGGAGGTCCACCGCGCCGCCACGCTGATCTTCGATTATCTGCGCGACGCCGGCCTGGACGTGACCTATTACGAGAGCACCAAGTACCCGGCCGTGCTGGCCGGATTTCCTGGCCGGGTAGACGCTCCCGTCATGCTCGGCGGCCACTTCGACGTCGTGCCGCCCGAGCCGGACGACTCCCAGTTCGAGCCGCGCCTCGACGGCGACTACCTGTGGGGACGCGGCGCCGCGGACATGAAGACCGTGGTCGCCACCTACCTGGTCTGGATGAAAGACCGGCTCAAGGCCGGGCCGCCCTACCCGGGCGTCAACCTGCTGCTGGTGGGCAACGAGGAGAACGGCGAAAGCGAACCGAGCGGCACGCCGCACGTCCTGGCCGACCTGGCCGCCCGTCTCAACGGCTACCAGCCGCAGCTGTTCATCGCCGGCGAGCGCACCGGCGAAAAGGGCAGCGAGCTGATGGGCGAGATCTGCAGCGAGAACCGCGGCGTGATGCGCTTTGAGGTCATCGCGCGCGGGCAGCGCGGCCACACCGGCGTGCGCGGCGCCAACGCCGACCTGGGTGAGCGGCTCTTCCAGGCGCGCACGGCCCTGGTGGGCGTCTTCGAGAAACACCTCACCCTCAAAGGCGCGGGCGGCTGGCAGAGCCAGTACCGCTTCCCGTTCTTCAGCGCCGGTCAGCCGGGCGTTTACAACGTCACCGCCGACCTGGGCGTGCTGGGCATCGAGATCCGCTCGATCCCGCAGGACCGGCTGGCCGTGATCGCCGAGCAGGCGCGGGCGGTCTGCGCTGAACTGGGCCTGGAGCTGAACATCCCGGTTCAAGAGGACGGCGTGGCCTGCGACCCACACAACCCATACCTGCTCAAGCTGGTGGAGGCCGCGCGCGCCGCCTACGGCCAGGAGCCGGTGCTGGGCAAGAAACTGCCCGGCTCCAGCGCGCGCTTCGCGCCGGGCGGGCAGGCCGTGGTCTGGGGCCAGACCGGGATCGGGCCGCATGCCAAGGACGAGCGGCACTTCACCCCCAGCATCGCCGGCTACTACCGGGCGCTGGTGGAGTTCGGCCGGCGGCTGATCGACTGAGCCGCCGCCGCGCACCCAGAAGGGTTTCAATCGATGGCCGACAAACCGCCCCGCCCCGCCCTGAGCGAAGACTGGCTGGCCGTGCTGATCGCGTTCAGCCTGATCGCCCTGGCCGCCTTCGGTGTGCTGGGCAAGAACGGCCTGAACGTCGTCTTCTGAGGCTGTTTCCGATTTGGTTTGCGCCCAGGTCATTCCGGCGAACCCTGGCCCCCGCAGCGCGCGAAGTGGGTGGCCGGGGCCGGGGTGACGCCAGCCCATTCGGAAGTCGCAATAAGTGCGCGCGTTCTGCAGGCCCAGGCACCCTGCGCTTACGCCGCCCAGCGGCTCCGCGCCCCGACTGCCCTGGGGCAGAGCCCCTGACCCTGCCAGGTATTCTTGACCTTACTTGGGCCAGCCGTCCATTCCGCGCGGGGGACCTCCTATGACACGCAATTCCAGCGTACCAGGCTTGATCGTGATGGCGGGACTGGCGGTCGGCGCCTGGTGGCTGACGCGCCAGGTGGCCGGGATGGCGCTGCCGTTCGGGATACCAGGCCGCGCCCTGGAATATCCCTTGTGGGCGGCCCTGGTCGGCCTGCTCGCCAACTTCGGCCTCAAGCGCACGGGCCTGTACGCGGCCGTTGAGCCGGGCCTCAAAGTCGAGCTATTCCTCAAGATCGGGTTGGTGCTGCTGGGCGCGAGCGTCAGCTTGGCATTGCTGGCGCCCACGGCCCTGGGCGCCGTGGTGCAAGGCCTGGTGCTGATCACGGGCGTCTTCCTGTTCAGCTGGTGGCTGGGCGGGCGCTTCGGGCTGGACGCCAAGCTGCGCGCCGTGATGTCTTCGGCCATCGCCATCTGCGGGGTCTCGGCCGCCATCGCCGCCGCCGGCTCGGTGCTGGCCAAGAAGGAGCAGGTCACCTACGTGACGGCGCTCGTGATCGTGGTCGCCCTGCCGCTGATGGTCATCGCGCCGGCGCTGGCGGGCGCGCTCGGCCTCTCGCAGACGGTGGCCGGCGCCTGGTTCGGCGGCAACATCGACACCACGGCGGCCGTCGTCGGCGCCGGCACGCTCTACGGCGAGACGGCCCAGAAAGTGGCCTCGGTCGTCAAAGCCACCCAGAACGCCTTGATCGGCGTGGTCACGTTCCTGCTGGCCCTGTACTTCACGGTCGTGGTCGAAGGCAAGCCCGGCGAGCGCCCCAGCCTGCGCCTGGTGTGGGACCGTTTCCCCAAGTTCGTGCTCGGCTTTGTGGCCGCCTCGCTGCTCTACACCTTCGGCCTGATCGACGGCGGGCGCGGCACGCCGCTGGAAGCGCTGCGCAACTGGTCGTTCACGCTGGCCTTCGTGGGCATGGGGCTGCAGCTCTCGCTCAGCGACCTGCGCCGCATGGGCTGGCGGCCGTTCGCGGTCTTCCTGATCACGACCGTGTTCAACACGCTGCTGGCGCTGGGCGCGGCCTGGCTGATCTTCGGCGTGTGGCTGCCGCCGGCCGGCTGAGCGAGGCGCGCCCACCCGGGAGGCCCTATGCACGTCACCCGCTTTGCCACCGCCGCCGAGTTCCGCGACCGGGCTGAGGCCTTCCTGGTAGCCCGCGAGGCCGAGCACAATATGCTCCTCGGCCTGACCACGTCACTGGCCTTCAAGCCGGACCTGTATCCCAGCCAGCCGTACTTCGCGGTGGTGACCGACGGCGCGGCCGTGGTGGCCGCGGCCGTGATGACGCCGCCGCACAACCTGGTGCTCTCGTATCAGCCGCCGCCGGAGGCGCTGCGCCTGCTGGCCGAGGACGTGCGCGCCTTCCGGCCGGACGTGCCGGGCGTCATGGGCGCGGCGCCGGGCAGCCGCCAGTTTGCCGAAGTCTGGCAGGCCCTCACCGGCCGCGGCTTCCGCGTCAATATGGCCGACCGCCTCTATCGGCTCGATACCGTCACCGTGCCGGCCGGGATCAGCGGACAAATGCGGCGCACGGCCGAGGCCGACCGATCGCTGCTGCTGGCCTGGGTGGCCGCCTTCCAGGTGGCCGCCTTTGGGGAGGCGGAGGCCGCCACCGTGGCGCGCGTCGTCCACAACATGCTCACGCTGCCGCCCGAAATCCGCAGCACCTTCGTCTGGGAGGACCCTTACCCGGTGACGCTGGTGAGCTGCGGCGGCCCGACGCCCAACAGCCTGCGGATCGGGCCGGTCTACACGCCGGTCGAGTTCCGGCGCAAGGGTTACGCCAGCGCCCTGACCGCGGCCGTCAGCCAGTACATTCTGGACAGCGGCCGCCGGTTCTGCACGCTCTACACGGATTTGCAGAACCCGACCTCGAACAAGATCTACCAGAACATCGGCTACCGGCCGGTGTGCGACGTGGACGAGTACCGGTTTGAGTGAGCGCGGCCGGCGACTGTACGGCCTGCCCAAATTCTGCCGGGGTTCTTTTGCCGAATGGCCCTTGACCCGCCCGGACCCAGCGTCTACCATGACCACAATGTCCCACCTGCGCGCCCGTCGTGCCAGCCGTCGTATCTGCCCCGCCCCGCCGAGGGAGTCCGGCTTGCGCTGCGCGCGTTCGGTCTGAGGCCACTGCTCACTTAGGATGCGCCCCGAAGCCCTCCCCGCGGAGGGCTTTTTGTTTGTCCGCCGAAGGCCGCCGATGATCCTGCTGCTGGAAGAACTCTCGCTCAACGCCCTGCCCGCCCTGCACACGGTCCTGCTGGACGGCTGGGTCCTGCGCTTCGCGGCCGGTTACACGCGCCGGGCCAACTCCGTCAACCCGCTCTATCCCGCCCGCCGGGACCTGGCCCAGAGCGTGCTGGCCTGTGAGCGCGCCTTCGCCGGGCAGGGCCTGCCGACGGTCTTCAAGCTCACGCCGGTGGCCCAGCCCTCGGACCTGGACGACTTCCTGGCGGCGCGCGGCTACGCCGTCCAGGCCCGCACCAGCGTGCAGACGCTCAGCCTGGCTTCCGCCCCGCCGGTTCACGCCGACCCGGAACTGGAGATCGGGCCCGCACCTACACCGGAGTGGCTGACAGCCTTCTATGCCCTGGCCGGGATCGCGCCCAGGCACCACCCCACCCTGGCGCGGATGCTGACCGGACTGGTCCTGCTGGGCGGCTTCGCGTTGCTGCGCGAGAACGGCCGCCCGCTGGCCTGTGGCCTGGGCGTTGTCCAGTCCGGCTACCTGGGCCTGTACGATATCGCCACCGCGCCGGAGGCTCGCCGGCGCGGCCTGGGCCGGCGGCTGGTGGCCGGGCTTCTCGCCTGGGGACGCCAGAACGGCGCGCAGACCGCCTACTTGCAAGTGATGCTGGATAACGTGCCCGCGCGCAAGCTGTATGCCGGCCTCGGCTTTCACGACGTCTATCCGTACTGGTATCGCGTGCAGCCGGAGAGCCCCTGACCCTTGGACATCCCCGGCCGCGGCGCCCGCGTTGTCGGCCGGATCAGCGCCCGTCCCACCTTCTGACTCAAGGAGTTCCGCATGTCAACGTCCGATATCAAGAAGATCGTCCTGGCCTACTCTGGCGGCCTGGACACGTCCGTGATCGTGCCGTGGCTCAAACAGAACTACCCCGGCGCCCAGGTCATCTGCTTCGCGGCCGACATCGGCCAGGGCGAGGAGCTCTCCGGCCTGAACGAGAAGGCCATCGCCACCGGCGCGCTCAAGTGCGTGGTCAAGGATCTGCGCGAGGAGTTCGCGCGCGATTACCTGTTCAAGCTGATCCAATCCAGCGCCCTGTACGAGCGCCGCTACCTGCTGGGCACCTCCATCGCCCGCCCGCTCATCGCCACCCACCAGGTGCGCGTGGCCGAGGCCGAGGGCGCCGACGCGCTCTCGCACGGCTGCACGGGCAAGGGCAACGACCAGGTGCGCTTCGAGCTGACCTACACCGCCCTCAACCCCAAGCTCAAGATCATCGCCCCGTGGCGGCACCCGGCCTGGAAGATCCGGTCGCGCGAAGACGCCCTGGAGTTTGCGGCCGAGTTCAACGTGCCCGTGACGGCCACCCTCAAATCCATCTACAGCCGCGACCGCAACCTGTGGCACCTCTCGCACGAGGGCGGCGGGCTGGAGAACCCAGCCAGCGAGCCGGACGAGGCCATGTTCCAGCTCACGGTCGCGCCGGAGAAGGCGCCGGACCAGCCGGAATACGTCGAGATCGACTTCGAGCACGGCGCGCCGGTGGCCGTGAACGGCGAGCGCCTGTCGCCGGCGGCCCTGATCCTGCGCCTGAACGAGATCGGCGGCCGGCACGGAATCGGGCGCGTGGACCTGGTGGAAAACCGGCTGGTGGGCATGAAGAGCCGCGGCGTGTACGAGACGCCCGGCGGCGCCATCCTGTTCGACGCCCACCGCGAGCTCGAGTCGATCTGCCTGGACCGCGACACGCTGCACTACAAGGAGCTCGTCGCCGCGCGCTACGCCGAGATGGTCTACTACGGCCAGTGGTATCATCCGCTGCGCGTCGCCCTGCAGGCCTTCATCGATCAGACCCAACTGCATGTCAACGGCACGACGCGGCTCAAGCTCTACAAGGGCAACGTCATCGTGGCTGGGCGCAAGAGCGCCTACAGCCTGTACCGCGAGGACTTCGCCACCTTCGGGCAGGAGGACGTCTACAACCAGAGCGACGCCACCGGCTTCATCCGCCTGTTCGGCCTGCCGATGAAGGTGACGGCCCTGCTCAACATCGACGGCAAAGCCGGCGCGCACTACGCCGAGCCGGATTACAGCAAGTTCAAGCGGGACTAGCCTCCCCTTAAGACTGCTCACTGATCACTTCGGCAGTGATCAGTGAGCAGTGGAACGGATGCTCAGCGATGACCAAACTCTGGGGCGGACGTTTCGCCGCCGGCACCGACGCGCTGGCCCACCAACTCAACGCCTCACTGCCGTTCGACCAGCGGCTGTGGCGCGAGGACGTGCGCGGCAGCGTGGCCTGGGCGCAGGCGCTGGCGCGCGCCGGGGTGCTCACGCCGCTGGAGGGCGTGCAGATTACGGCCGGCCTGCAGCAGATCCACGATGAATTCGCGGCCGGCGTCTTTCAGTTCGCGCCCGGCGACGAGGACATCCACACCGCCGTCGAGCGGCGGCTGAGCGAAGTGATCGGCCCGGTCGGCGGCAAGCTGCACACCGGGCGCAGCCGCAACGACCAGGTGGCCACGGACTTTCGCCTGTGGGTGCTGGCGGCCGCCGACCGGCTGACCGAGCAGACGCGCACCTTGCAGCACGCCGTGTTGGCTCAGGCTGAGGCCCACGCCGAGACGCTGCTGCCGGGCTACACCCACGTTCAGCGCGCCCAGCCCATCACCTTCGGCCACTGGCTGCTGGCGCACTTCTGGGCCCTGGAGCGCGACGTCGCCCGCTGGGCGGCCGTGCGCGCCAGCGCCAGCGTCTGCCCGCTGGGCAGCGCGGCCCTGGCGGGGACGGCCTATCCGGTGGACCGGGAGGCGCTGGCCGCCGACCTGGGCTTTGCGCGCGCCGCCGAGAACAGCTGGGACGCCGTCTCCGACCGCGACTTCGCGGCCGAGTTTCTGTTCACGGCCGCGCTGACGGGGTCGCACCTCAGCCGCCTGGCCGAGACCCTGATCTTGTTCTCATCGTCCGAGTTCGGCTTTGTGACCCTGGCCGACGCCTACGCCACCGGCTCCAGCCTGATGCCGCAGAAGAAGAACCCGGACATGCTCGAGCTGGCGCGCGGCAAGGCCGGGACCCTGCTAGGGCTGCTCACCGGACTGCTGGCCACGCTCAAGGGCCTGCCCTCCGCCTACGACAAGGACTTGCAGGAGGACAAGCCCGCCGTCTTTGCGGCCTTCGATACGTTGGATGTGCTCGTGCCGGTGCTGGCTGGCACGGTCGCGACGTTGACGGCCAACACCGACCGCATGGCCGCGGCCCTGGAGGCGTCCGTGCTGGCCACCGAGCTGGCCGATTATCTCGTGCGCCGGGGCGTGCCGTTCCGCGAGGCCCACCACCTCGTCGGCCAGGCGGTGCAACTGGCCGGCGCCCGCCCGCTGACGGCGCTGGGCCTGGCGGAGCTCCAGGCGCTCAGCCCGGTTTTTGACGCCGACGTGGCGGAGGTCTGGGACTTTCGTGCCGCCGTGGAGCGCCGGTCCGCGCTGGGCGGTACGAGCCCGGCCTCGGTGCGCGCCCAGATCGCCCAGGCGCGGGCCCGTCTGGGCGCTTGACCCGGCGCGTTACGGCCCGTTAACATCGCCTTCATCCCCAGGTAACAGCCGCGTGTCACGCTAGCCGCTATGACGACCCTTTCCTCCTCTGCGGCGGCGCCGTCCGCCTTCGGCCGCGCGCCGACCCGGCTCTGGCACCGCCTGGCCCTGGCTGGCATTCTGGCCCTGGCCGCCCTCCTGCACTTCTACCAACTGGACCAGGCTGGCTTCGGCAACCAGTACTACGCCGCCGCCGTCGCGTCCATGCGCCAGAACTGGTCCAACTTCTTCTTCGTGGCGTTCGACCCGGCCGGCTTTGTATCCGTGGACAAGCCGCCGCTGGGGCTGTGGGTGCAGGTGTGGAGCACGCAGCTGCTCGGGTTCAGCGGCTGGAGCGTGCACTTCCCGCAAGCGTTGGCCGGCGTGCTCTCGGTCGCCCTCGTGTCCTGGCTGGTGCGGCGCGTCTTCGGCCCGACGGCCGGCGTGCTGGCGGCCCTGATCCTGGCGCTTACGCCCATCTCCGTGGCCGCGGACCGCAACAACACCATGGACAGCCAGCTCGTGCTCACGTCGCTGCTGGCGGCCGGCGCAGCCAGCCTGGCCGCGGAAAAAGGGCAACTGCGCTGGCTGCTGGCCAGCGCCCTGCTGGTGGGGATCGGCTTCAACATCAAGATGCTCCAGGCCGTGCTGGTGCTGCCGGCCGTCTTCGGCGTCTACCTGTTGACGGCCTCCACCGGCTGGCTGAAGCGCCTGGCGCACCTGACGCTGGCCAGCGGGCTGCTGGCCGTCGTCTCGCTGGCGTGGCCGTTGGTCGTGGACCTCACGCCGCCCGATCAGCGGCCCTACGTCGGCAGCAGCCAGAACAACACGGTCATGGAACTGATCATCGGCCACAACGGCGCGGCCCGCTTGGGGTCTCTGGCCACGTGGCTGGGTCTGCCGGCCGGGCCGACGCGACCCGGCCCCAGTGGGGCAGGCCCGCAGCCGAGGCAGCCGCTCAACCCGCCGGCCGGGCAGGGGAACCCCGGCGGCCTGGGCCAACGTCCGCCGGGCGCCAATGGACAACCGCTGCCCGGGCAGCCCGCCAACCCGCCGGCTGGCGCTGCCAATGCCGGCGCCCCGAACCTGCAGAACGAAACGGGCACAGCGGGGCCGCTGCGGCTCTTCAACCCGCAGCTGGCCGGGCAGGCCAGTTGGTTCCTGCCGTTGGCGCTGGTGGGCGCGCTGACGCTGGCGTGGCAGGCCGGGCGAACGCTCAATCATCGGCACCGGGCTGGGCTGCTCTGGGCGCTCTGGCTCGTCCCGCAGGTGATCTTCTTCAGCTACGCCGGCCTGTTTCACCGTTACTACCTGGAGATGCTCTCGCCCGCGATCGCGGCGCTCGCCGGCGCCGGCCTGGCCGGCTTGTGGCACGCGTACCGCAACGGCGGCGGCGTCTGGCCACTGCTGATGTTGTTGGCGCTGGCCGCGGTCAGCGAGGCCGTTGTCATCGTGGCCAGTGATACGGCCGGCTGGGCGGTGTGGCTGCTCCCGCTGAGCATTGCCCTCGTGGCGGCGGGCGCCCTGGGCTTGCTGGCGCTGCGCGGGCGGACCGGCCTCGGGCCGGCGGGCGCGTTCAGCCTGGCGCTCGGCGGTCTGCTCATCGGCCCGGCCCTGTGGTCGGCCACGCCCGTGTGGGCGGGCGGCGATGTGGCGCTGCCCTACGCCGGACCAGCCCTGCTGACGCGCGAGGCCACCGGCGCCTTCCCGCCGCGCGTCAACGCCCCACGCGGGCAGGCGCAAAATCAACGCCTGGTGGAATACCTGACCGCCAACCGGGGAGACGCGACGTATCTGGCCGCGACGCTGAACGCCAACACCGCCGCGCCGCTGATCCTCCAAACCGGTGAGCCGGTGATGGCGCTGGGCGGCTTCTCCGGCAGCGACCCGATCCTGACCGAGACGGAACTGGCCGACCTCGTCGCCGCCGGCACCGTGCGCTTCTTCCTGGTTCAAGGCGCCAACGGCCCAAACGGCAACGCGCGGCCAGGCGGCGCGGTTGGGCAGGCCGGACTGACGAGTTGGGTGGCCCAACGCTGCCCGGTGGTGCCGGCGGCGTTATGGCAGCCGCCGGCCGGCAGCGGCGGCGCCCCCGTGGCCGGACCCAACGGTCCGGCGCAATTGTTTGACTGCGCCACCACAGCGCGCTGAAGTTTGAGCAATCTGCCCAAAGCTGGGCTCAGTATTTATTGCGGATTCGCTGATGACGCCTTAATCTTTCCGGCGATAATCGCTTGTGATGCTTTTCGTCAAGGGACTGAAGCGCGCCCGTCGTTTCCCGAAGCCTGGAGAGGTCTTCGGAGCTTTGGGTTTGGGAACACGGCCAGCGTAACGGCAGCCCGACACCACTAGGAAGCTTGAAGGCCTCTCGCCCGCCCGAGAGGCCTTCTATTTTGTAAGGAGACCAGCCCATGTCCGCACTTTGCCCCGAATGTGAAGCCACGATCACGTTAACCAACGTCATGCAAGGCGAGATCGTCGTCTGCCCGGATTGCGGCGTCGACCTGGAAGTGACCGCCGTCGAGCCGGCTGTGGCGCTGGCGCTGGCGCCGCAGGAAGCCGAGGACTGGGGCGAGTAACCCCGGCCCAGCGCATCATGAAAGTCGGCGTCCTATTCTCCCGCGTGCGGGTTGAAGAGAAGTGGCTGTTCGAGGCGCTGGATAAGCGCGGCGTCGCCTATGACAAACTCGACGACCGGGAGGTCACGTTCACGTTGGATAACCCCGGCCCCTGGGCCGAGTACGACGTGGTCCTGGAGCGCAGCATCTCCTACGGCCGCGGCCTGTACGCGTGCAAGGTCCTGAACGCCTGGGGCATCCCCACCGTCAACACGGCCAGTGTCGCCGACACCTGCGGCGACAAGCTCTGGACCTCGGCCGCCCTGCACAAGGCCGGCGTCCCGCAGCCCCAGCTCAAGGTCGCGTTCACGCCCGAGAGCGCCATCACGGCGATGGAAGAGCTCGGCTACCCGGTCGTCCTCAAGCCCGTCATCGGGTCCTGGGGACGGCTGGTCTCCAAAATCAATGACCGCGACGCCGCCGAGGCCGTGCTCGAGCACCGCGAGTCGCTGGGCAATTACCAGCAGAACATCTTCTATATCCAGCAGTACGTGCGCAAGCCGGGGCGCGATATCCGCGCTTTCGTGGTGGGCGATCGCACTATCTGCGCCATCTACCGCTCGTCCGCGCACTGGATCACCAACACGGCCCGCGGCGGCAAGGGTTCGGTGTGCCCGGTGACGCCGGAGCTGGACGCCATCTGCCGCAAGGCCGCCCAGGCCGTGGGCGGCGGGGTGCTGGCCATCGACGTGCTGGAAGACCCGGAGCGCGGGCTGATTGTGCTGGAGGTCAACCACACCATGGAATTCCACACCACCGTGCCGACCACGGGCGTGGACATCCCGGGCATGATCATCGACTACACCCTGGACGTGGGCCGGCACAAATCCGAGTTCCGCCAGGTGTACCACCCCGTGCCGCACGAGTTCGGGGACGAGCCCGACGCCGCATGAGCCGCCTGAAAGCGTCCATCGTCGGCGCGTCCGGCTACACCGGCGGCGAACTGCTGCGCCTGCTGCTGTTCCACCCGCAGGTCGAGGTGGCTCAGGCCACGTCGGAGAGCAAGGCCGGCGAGTACGTTTACCAGCATCACCCCAACCTGAGGAAGCGCACGCAGCTTCAGTTCGTCAGCCAGGCGGCCCTGCAGCCGTGTGACGTGCTCTTCCTGGCTTTGCCCCACGGCGAGACCCAGAAGAAGATCGAGCGCTACCTGCAGCTGGCGCCGAAAATCGTGGACCTCTCGGCCGACTTCCGCCTGCGCGACGCGGCCCTGTACCGGCGCTGGTACGGCGAGGAGCACGCCGCGCCGCAGTACCTGGGCCAGTTCGTCTACGGCCTGCCGGAACTCCAGCGCGAGGCGATGAGGACGGCCCGCTACATCAGCGGCGTCGGCTGCAACGCCACGGCCAGCAACCTGGCGTTGCTGCCGCTGGTGCGCGCCGGCCTGCTGGATACCGCCCGGCCCGTGATCGTGGACGTCAAGACCGGCTCGTCCGAGGGCGGCGCTTCGGTCAACCCCGGCTCGCACCATCCAGAGAAGAGCCACTCGGTCCGGGCTTACGCGCCGACCGGCCACCGCCACACGGCCGAGGTCATCCAGGAGCTCGGCCTGCGCGACGTGCACTTGAGCATGACGGCCGTGGACCTGGTGCGCGGCGTGCTGGCGGCCGCCCACGCCTTCGTCAAGCCCGGCACCACCGAGAAGGACCTGTGGAAGGCCTTCCGCGCGGCCTACAACGCCGAGCCGTTCGTGCGCATCGTCAAAGACCGCGCCGGCCTGCACCGCGTGCCCGATCCAAAAATCCTGGCCGGCAGCAATTACGCCGACGTCGGTTTCGACCTGGACGCGGAGAGCGGGCGCGTGGTGGCGCTGGCCGCCATCGACAACCTGATGAAGGGCGCGTCCGGCTCGGCCGTGCAGGCCATGAACCTCATGAGCGGTTTCGAGGAAACGGCCGGGCTGGAGTTTCCGGGGCTGCACCCAGTTTGACGATGGACGGCGGACAATCGGCGATGCCTGACCAGCGTCTTTCGTCCCTCATCTATCGTCCATCGTCTCAACCACTATGATCGTCATCAAAATCGGCGGCACCGACGGAGTTAATTTCGACGCAGTCATGGCGGACGTCGCCGCGCACGTGCGGGCCGGCCAGCCGAGCGTGGTCGTCCACGGCGGCTCGGGCGAGACCAACGCCATCTCCACCCAGCTCGGCCATCCGCCGCAGATGGTCACCTCACCGTCAGGCTTCACGTCCCGTTACACCGACCGGCGGACGCTCGAGATCTTCGCCATGGTCACCAGCGGCAAGATCAACACGCTGATCGTCGAGCGGCTCCAGAAGCTGGGCGTGAACGCGTTCGGTCTGTCTGGCGTGGACGGCCGGCTGATGGTGGCCAAGCGCAAGGACGCCATCCGCATCATCGACCCGGCCACCGGCAAGCAGCGGATGCTGCGCGACGACTACACCGGCAAGATCGAGAGCGTGGACGGCGAATTGCTGCGCCTGCTCCTGGCGCGCGGCTATACGCCCGTCATCGCGCCGCTGGCGATCTCGCCGGACGGCGACGCCCTGAACGTGGACGCCGACCGGGCGGCGGCGATGGTGGCCGGCGCGGTGCAGGCTGAGCAATTGCTGCTGCTCACCAATGTACCCGGCCTGCTGCGCCAGTTCCCGGATGAGAGCACGCTGATCACGCACATCGCCAAAGACCGGGTCGAGCAATCGCTCGAGTTCGCCGAAGGCCGCATGAAGAAGAAGGTGCTGGGCGCGAGCGAAGCGCTGGCGCTGGGCGTGGCCAGGGTCGTCTTCGCCGACGGGCGCGTGGAACAGCCGGTGGCCAAGGCCTTGGCCGGGCAAGGGACGGTGATTTCGTGACCATCCAAGAGCTTGAGAGCCAGCACACCTCCGGCCTGTACACCAAGCGCCCGCTCGCCATTGTCCGCGGCCAGGGCGCGCGGCTGTGGGACAGCGACGGCCACGAGTACCTCGACTGCGTCGGCGGCCAGGGCGCCGGCAACCTCGGCCATGCCAATCCGGTTGTGGCGCAGGCCATCGCCAACCAGGCCGCCACGCTGATTTCGTGCCCGGAGATGTTCTACAACGACAAGCGCGCGGCGCTGATGGCCAAACTGACCGCCCTCGCCCCGGCCGGCCTGGACCGCGTCTTCCTGTGCAACTCCGGCGCCGAGGCCAACGAGGCCGCTTTCAAGTTCGCGCGCCTCCAGACCGGCCGGCGCCAGATCATCGCCTTCATGCGCGGCTTCCACGGCCGCACGATGGGCGCGCTCTCAGCCACCTGGGAGAAGAAGTACCGTGAGCCCTTCGAGCCGCTGGTGCCGGACTTCACCCACCTGGCCTACAACGACGTGGCCGCGCTGACGGCGGCCGTCACCGACCAGACCGCGGCCGTCGTGCTGGAGGTGATCCAGGGCGAGGGCGGCGTGCGGCCCGGCACGGCCGAGTTCCTGCTGGCCGCCCAGCAGCTCTGCCGCGCGCACGGCGCCCTGCTGATCGTGGACGAGGTCCAGACCGGCTTCGGGCGCACCGGGACCATGTTCGCGAGCGAGTCCGTCGGGCTGCAGCCGGACCTGCTCTGCCTGGCGAAGTCGATCGCCGGCGGGCTGCCGATGGGCGCGGTGCTGTTCAACGACCGCGTCGGCCAGCTCCCGCCCCAGGTGCACGGCTCCACGTTCGGGGGCAACCCGCTGGCCTGCGCCGCCTCCCTGGCCGCCATCGGCTATCTCGAGTCCGAACACCTGGCCGACCGAGCCGCCGAGCTGGGCGCCTGGTTCCTGGAACGGCTCAAGCAGATCCAGTCGCCGCTGATCCGCGAAGTGCGCGGGCGCGGCCTGATGGTCGGGATCGAGCTCAAGCAGAAGGTGACGCCCTACCTGCAGGCCCTGATGCTGGAGCACCGCGTCCTGGCCCTGCCGGCCGGCCTGACCGTGCTGCGCTTCCTGCCGCCGCTGGTGATCGAGCGCGCGGACCTGGCCCGCGCCGCCGACGCCGTGGAGGCCGTGCTGACCCGGCCGCTCACGACCGCCGCCGCCGAAGCCGACGCGGCTTAGCGCGCTGGCGGGCTCAGCCGCCCACAGGGCTTTGGATCCACGATGTCTGACCCTTACCGTTTTTCCCAATACGCGCCCCGCCCGTTGGAAGTGATCGATACCACGCTGCGCGAGGGCCAGCAGACGTCGCTGCTGCACGACCATCACAAGTATTTCTTCACGCGCGCCGACAAGGAAGAAATCCTGCGCGCGCTGATCATCTGCGGCGTGAAGTTCGTGGAACTGTTCGCGCCGGTGGTCAGCCCCCAGGAGCGGGACGATTTTGCCGCGCTCAAGGCCGTGCGCGACGGCCTGATCACGCAAAAAGGCTACACCTTCCTGCTGGCCCACGTCCGCTGCCACCCGCGCGACGTCGAGTCCGCCATCCAGGCCGGCGCCGACGGCCTCAACTTCTACATCGGCACGTCCGATCAATCCCGCGCCTTCAACCACGGACGCGACCTGGACGCCATCCTGGCCCAGGCCCGGCCCCTGCTGGAGGACGTCCGCCGCCACCACCCTCATTTGATCCTGCGCTTCTCGGGCGAGGACGCCTTCCGCACGCGCGACGCCGACCTGTTCCGGGTCTATGACGAGATCGTGCCGCTGGTGGACCGGCTCGGCCTGCCCGATACGGTGGGGGTCGCGACGCCGGAGGGGGTGGCCGCGCGGGTGGCGGCTCTGCGGGCGCGCTACCCGGCGGTGGACTTCGAGGGACATTTCCACGAGGACCGCGGCTTCGCGCTGGTTAACACGCTGCGGGCCTTCCACGGCGGCGTGCGCTATCTAAACACCACCGTGCTCGGCATCGGCGAGCGCTCCGGCATCACGTCGTTCGCGGCCCTGCTCTTCAACCTGTTCATCGACCGGCACTACGACGCGCTGGAGGGCTACCACCTGCGCGGCTTGTACCCGCTCAACGTGCTGGTGGCCGACAAGCTCAAGATGCTGGTGCCCCCGCGCGAGCCCGTCAGCCTGACCAACCGCACCCACACGGCCGGCGTCCACCAGAGCGCCATGCTCAACGGGGCCGCCGCCTATGAGGCCCACCCGCTGGATCAGTTTGGCGTGACCGCGTCGGAGATCCTGCTCGGGCCGCTCTCCGGCTGGAACATCCTGCACTATTTCCTGAAGGAGATCCGCTACTATCAGCTCGACGAGGGCAAAGCCAAGGAGATCGCGGCCGTGTTCAAGGAACGCGTCTACCAGCAGGCGCCGGAGGTGCCGCCGGAGGAGATCCTGATCGCCATCGCCGAGGAGTTCGGTCTGGCGCGCCTGACGCTGCCGGAGGCGCGCACGCCCATCGTCCAGCGGCTGGACAGCCCGGCCGTTACCCCCCGCCCGGCCGCCGGCGCCGGCGGCCACCCGCTCAACGGCCGGTGAGGACGCTATGACCGGCCAGACTTTCGCCGAAAAAGCGCTGGCGCGCGCCGCCGGCCTGCCCGGGACCGTCGCCGGCCAGGTGGTGGACGCCCGGCCCGATATCGTGCTCTCGCACGACAACACCGCCGCCATCGCCAAGATCTTTCACACCATCGGCCTGGAGCGCGTGGCCATCCCGGAGCGGCTGGCTATCACGCTCGACCACGCCGTGCCGGCGCCCAACGCCAACCATGCCCGCAACCACGCCGAGGTGCGCGAGTTTGTGCGCGCCCAGGGCGTCCGCCACTTCTTCGAGGTCGGCCGCGGCATCTGTCACCAGGTGCTGAGTGAGGAGGCCGTCATCCTGCCCGGTCAGCTCATCCTGGGCGCGGACTCGCATACGCCGCACTTCGGCTGGCTGGGCGCGTTCGGCGCCGGCATCGGGCGCACCGAGGTAGCCGCGCTGTGGGCCACCGGCGAGCTCTGGCTGCGCGTCCCGGAGAGCCTGCGGATCGTGGTCACCGGCCGGCTGGGCCGCGGGATCACGGCCAAGGACCTGTGCCTGCACCTGATCGGCCAGCACGGCGCGGACGGCGGCCTGTACAAATCGGTGGAGTTCAGCGGCCCGGGCCTGGAGGCGCTGTCGCTGGAAAGCCGCATGGTCATCCCGAACATGATGGCCGAGTTCGGCGTGAAGAACGCGTATCTGCCGCCGGACGAACAGGTCTTTGAGTACCTGGCGGAACGGCGCTTCAGAAGGCCGACTGCCGACGAGGGACGCTGGGCAGCGGGCGACCGT
The DNA here is from genome assembly GCA_937952305.1 of uncultured Anaerolineales bacterium. Lineage (GTDB taxonomy): Bacteria > Chloroflexota > Anaerolineae > Anaerolineales > UBA6663 > SpSt-583. Next base: position 18,416 of record CALFZO010000077.1, read on the forward strand.
CAGCCGGCGTCCGCTGCGGAGTGGCGGGCCGAGCTCCAGGCCGGCGCGCTCTACCCGGACGCGGACGCCGCCTACGCGGCCGTGCACACGCTGGACGCCGCCGCCATCGAGCTGACCGTGGCCTGCCCGCACACCGTCGACTCGGCCCAGCCGCTCGCGGCCGTGCGCGGCACGCGCATCCACCAGGCCTTCATCGGCACCTGCACCAACGGCCGGCTGGAAGACCTGGCCGCCGCCGCCGAGGTGGTGCGCGGCCGGCGGGTGGCACCCGGCGCCCGGCTGCTGGTGATCCCGGCCTCGTCCGAGGTCTACCTGGCCGCCCTGCAGCGCGGCTACGTCCAAGCATTGATGGAAGCCGGCGCCGTCTTCGGCACGCCCGGCTGCGGGCCGTGCATGGGCAACCACATGGGCGTACTGGCGCCGGGCGAGGTCTGCCTGTCGTCGGCCAACCGCAACTTCAAGGGCCGCATGGGCCAGCCGGAGGCCGAGATCTACCTGGCCAGCCCGGCCGTGGTGGCGGCCAGCGCCCTCACCGGCGTCATCACCGACCCGCGCGACCTGGACTGAGGACGACGACCATGCTGACCGGACGCGTCTGGAAATACGGCGATGGCGTGGACACCGACGTCATCTTCCCCGGCAAGTACACCTACACCCTGCGCGAGCCGGCCGAGATCGCGGCCCACGCCCTGGAGGACCTCGACCCCGAGTTCACGCGCAGCGCGGCGCCGGGCGACCTGATCCTGGCCGGCCGCAACTGGGGCAATGGCAGCTCACGCGAGCAGGCCGTCACCTGCCTCAAGTATCGCGGCGTGGCCGCCGTGGTGGCCAAGTCCTTCGCGCGCATCTACTATCGCAACGCCCTCAACCAGGGCCTGCTGCTGATCACGTGCCCGGAGGCCGTGGAGGCCGCCCAGGCCGGCGACCAACTGGCCATCGACCTGCCCGGCCACCAGATCCTGCTCCGCGGCCGCGCCTACGCGTTCCCGCCGCTCTCGCCGTCGGTGCTCAGCATCGTCGAGGCCGGCGGCCTGGTGCCGCACCTGCGCCGCAAGCTCGGCCTGGCGGCGACGGGCGACGTCAAGGTATCGGATTAGCTGCCACTCACCCACATGCCTAAAGTTGTCCTGATCCCCGGTGACGGCGTCGGCCAGGAGGTCATCCCGGCCGCGGCCGAAGTGCTGGCCGCGCTCGGCCTCGGCCTGGACTTCGTGGAGGCGCCGGCCGGGTTCGAACACTTCTCACGGACCGGGAACGCCATCCCGGACGAGACCCTGGCCGAGGTGGAAGCCGCCGGCCTGGCCCTGTTCGGCGCCACGTCGTCGCCGTCCACGGTGGTGCCCGGCTACCGCAGCCCCATCCTGGCCCTGCGCCGGGCCTTCGACTTGTACGCCAACTTGCGGCCCACCTTCTCCCTGCCCGGCTCGTTCGCGCGCCCCGGCGTGGACCTGCTGATCGTGCGCGAGAACACCGAAGGCCTGTACGCCGGGCGCGAACGGCTGGAAGACGCCGGCGCCACCGCCATCGCCGAGCGCGTCATCACGGCGCGCGGATCGGAGCGGATTGCGCGGGTGGCGTACGCCCAGGCGCGGCGGCGCCAGGCGCAGAACCCTCACCGTCCGGTGCGCGTCACCATCGTCCACAAGGCCAACGTCCTCAAGCTGACCGACGGCCTGTTTCGGGAGCAGTGCCGGCGCGTGGCGGCCGAACACCCCGAGATCGCCAGCGACGAGATGCTGGTGGACGCCATGGCCCTGCGCCTGGTGCGCGACCCCGAGCGCTTCGACGTTCTGGTCACCACCAACCTGTTCGGCGATATCCTCTCGGACGAGGCCAGCGCCCTGATGGGCGGGCTGGGCGTGGCGCCGTCGGCCAACCTGGGCGCGCGCGCGGCCGTGTTCGAGCCCGTCCACGGCTCCGCGCCCGACATCGCCGGCCAGGGGATCGCCAACCCGGTCGGCGCCATCCTCTCGGCGGCGCTGCTGCTCGACCACATCGGCCAGACGGCCGCCGCCGACCGCGTGCGCGCGGCCGTCGCGGAGGCGCTGCGCGCCGGGACGCGGACACGCGACCTGGGCGGAGACGCCGGCACAACCGCCATGACACGCGCAATCCTGACCAGACTATGAAACGCCGCCCACCGCCCCCGGCCCCACGGCGGCGCGCGCCGGGTCCATCTCCGGACGCCCCGGCCGCCGCCTTCCGCTATCTCGTCCTCAACAAACCCTTCGAGGTCATGCCGGCCTTCACCGACCCGGAGGGCCGGCGCACGCTCAAGGACTTTGTGGATGTGCCCGGCGTCTACGCGGCCGGCCGGCTCGATTACGACAGCGAGGGGCTGTTGCTGCTCACCGACGACGGGACGCTCAGCCACCGCCTCACCGACCCGCGCTTCGGCCATCCCAAGACCTACTGCGTGCAAGTGGAGGGCGTGGCCACCGACGCGCAGGTGGCTCAGCTGCGCGCCGGCGTGACCCTGGACGACGAGCCCACGCGCCCGGCCGAGGCCGAGATCCTGCCTGACCCCGGCTTCTGGCCGCGCCCCAAGCCGGTCCGCAACTATCACCCCACCACCTGGCTGCGCGTCACGCTGCGCGAGGGCCGCAAGCGGCAGCTGCGCCGGATGACGGCCGCCGTCGGCCTGCCCTGCCTGCGCCTGGTGCGCGTGGCCATCGGCCCCGTGCAGCTGGGCGACCTGCAGCCCGGCCAATGGCGCGCGCTGAGCGCGGCCGAAGTGGACGCCCTGCGCCGGTCGGTGGGCCTGGCCCGCTGACCCAACGGTGCCCGCCTATGGACGAGATTGAACTGCTCACCGGTCTGCTGGAACGCTACAGCCCCACCGGCCAGGAGGCCGAAGCCGCGGCCTTCTTGGTGGATGCGCTCCGCGCCGACGGCCTGGACGCGCGCGTGGACGAGGCCGGCAACGCCGTCGCCGTGGCCGGCGAGGGGCCGCTCACGATTATGCTGCTCGGCCACATCGACACCGTGCCGGGCTTCATCCCGGTGACGCGCCAGGGCGACCGCCTGAACGGGCGCGGCGCCGTGGACGCCAAGGGGCCGCTGGCCTGCTTTGCGGCCGCTGCCCGGCGCGTGCGCGCCCACCTGAGCGGACAGCGCCTGATCGTGGTCGGCGCCGTCGGCGAGGAGGGCGACAGCCGCGGCGCCCGCTTCATCAAAGACCGCTACCGCCCGGACTTCACTATCATCGGTGAGCCGAGCGGCTGGGAGAAGGTGACGCTGGGCTACAAGGGCAGCGCCTGGTTTGAGTACCAGGTGACGCGCGGCCTGGCGCACACTTCTGCCCGGGCGGAGAGCGCGTGCGAGGCCGCCGTCGCCTATTGGAACCGCGTCACCGCCTGGGCCGCGGCGCGCAACGGCGCTAACCCCAAGATGTTCGAGCAGGTCAGCCCGACGCTGCGGGCGATGACGTCCGGCTCAGACGGCTTCACCGAGACGGCCCAACTCAAGTTCGGCGTCCGGCTGCCGCCGGGGCTGGCGGTGGAGGAGCTGGACACGGCCCTGCGCGGCCTGTCTGAGGGTGCCGCGTTGACGCTGGCGGAAGGCGTCGCGGCCTATCGCGGCGAGAAGAACACGCCCCTGGTGCGGGCCTTCCTGGCGGCGGTCCGCGAGGTCGGCGGCAACCCATCGTTCACGGTCAAGAGCGGCACCTCCGATATGAACATCGTGGCGCCCGCTTGGGGCACACCCATCCTGGCCTACGGTCCAGGCGACTCGGGCCTCGACCACACGCCCGACGAGCACATCCTGATTTCGGAGTATCGGCGTGGGATTAACGTGCTGGCGGCCGCGCTGTTGCGGCTGCGGTGACGCGCTCTGAGGCGGGGTCCTGGGCCTTAGTAAATTGGTACCAGTGAGCGGCTCATAGTACCTTAATTTCTTGACATCCCCCCCTGCCCGAACTAAGATCAGGACAGAAAGTGAAAAATAGATCACAGACGCCCGTTTTATGGAGCCAATTGGTATCTAGGTCACAACGATAACTAGACACTCAACTGAATTCTGAGTTTTGTGTGGAGGCGATGAGCCGAGAGATGCGTTTGGTCGCTCGCCAGCCGGAACCAACGGTTGGCACATCCTCGGGGAGCCAGTAGCGAAACCGGCCACAAGTGTGTGGTCGGTTTTTTGTTGCGAGCGACGCTGAGCAGACGAGCCCTACCTCGTCAGGCCAGCGATGCTCACCAGACCACCAGGGCCGGCCGGTTTCCCCGGACGCTCTGGGTGCTCTACTGGTGGGCATGGCACGTCCAATCCGAACGACAAAACCATAGAGAACACCGCCCGAACTGAGCGCCGCTGCGCTGCAGCAGGTTTTTTGCTGCCTGCCGCCGCTGACAGCCGGCTCCGTTCGTGGTGTCAGCAGGACAATGAAGTCTGGCTCTAACCAACCATCGCCTGCGCGCCGCCGGGGCGTTGCACCAGGACTCGCAATTGGCGTCGCCATCGCCTTAGTCGCACCGCTGTTGGCCGTTGTGGTTTTTCTGGGCATGACGATTACACGCTGGGCAACACAGCCGACCCCGACCATCGCCGCCCTGTTTACGCAGGCGAGCGTGGCCGCGGCGACGCCCCTGCCGGCTGCGACGGAGGCCGCGGACACGGCGCCGACCGCCAGCGCCGCGGCGACGCCCAGCCCGGCGGCGAGCGGATCGGCCGGAAACGCCACGCCGACCCTGGCCGCGACAGCGGCGCCCAGCGCGGAGACCGCCCTGCCGACGGCCAGCGCCACGGCGACGACCGCCGCCAGCGCCACGGCCAGTGGGCTGTCCGCCAGCGCTACGCCCGCTCTGACGACAGCCGGCGCGGCGGCAACGGCGACTGCGCCGCCCGCCCAGGCCACGGTCGCGAACCCCAGCGCCACGCCGGCCGGCAACGCCACCGCGACGCCTACGGCCACGGCCACGGCCACAGCGACCACGCCGCCGGCGGCGGACCTGGTTTTTGCCGGAACGCGCGGGTACTTTGACCAGACCGAAAACGCCTACCGCGTGGTGGGCGAGATCGTCAACACGACCGCCGTCTACCAGCAGATGCTCGCCGTGACCGGCAGCTTCTACGGTGATCAGGATCAGTTGGTGGCTGACGACGCCGATGTGCTCGATTATCTGCCCCAGGCCGTCATTCCGCCGAACGGCCGCGTGCCTTTCGAAATCCTGGTGCCGGACCTGGCCGGCGCGGCGCGCTTTGACCTGGTGGCCGACGCCGTCGAGAGCCTGACGCCGATCCGCGAGTTCACGCCCACCAACCTGACGCAGGTAGTCGAGTTCGACCGCTACTGCGTCCGGGGCACGGTGCAGAACTCCGGCGATCGTCTGGATGAGAGCCTGGTGGTGGTGGTGGTGCTCTACGACGCTCAGGCGTCCGTTGTCAACTACGGAGATTTCGCGCCGAGTTCGCCGTTCAGCATTTTCGGCACGCGGGTCCTGAACTTCCAGGTCTGCGTGTCTCCGCCGAACGATAACGTCGCGCGATACGAAGTGCGCGTCTTGGGACGTTAGTCCCGGAAAGGAGGTTTTCCCCGGCCCGCCCGGCTTGTGGCCACGCCATCTTATCTAGATCCAGCACTCTCGCGTCGTACGGCGCAAGCGGCATTGTGAACTGTGGCCGCAGGCCCAGCGCGTCGCCGGGGAACTGGTCCGGGAACCCAGCAACTGACCTATCGCTTGTCGATCTACTCAACGTAGGTATGACTGACTCTTTCGCTCAAGGAGACTTCGCAATGCGATCTTTCGTCGCAACCATCACTCGGGGAATTGTGGGCCTCTCGCTCGCCCTGAGTGCCGCTGGGGTCGGGACGACGGCGCCCGTGGCGGCTGGCAACAGCAGCCTGGACCTGCCGCCCTACGCCCAGTTGGTGGAGGGCGTGGGTGACCAGACCTGGGAACAGACCGCCGGCAGCCAGCTGACGGGCCCGGTGCAGCTGGTCGTCCACATCAACAAGGCGCCGCTGGCGATGGTGGGCAAATACTGGACCCATCAGCAGCGCCGTGACTACGTGGCCTCGATCCGCGCCGAGCAAGACAAGCTCGTGCCGCAAATCGAGGCGCTGGGCGGCCAGGTCGTCGGCCGCTTCGCTCAACTGTCCACCGGCCTGGCCGTCACCATCGACGCCAGCCAGGTGTCCGCCCTGCGCGGCCTGGCCAACGTCATCGGCGTGCGCGGCGTGGCCAACTATCAGCTCGACCTGACCGAGACCGTGGACTGGATCGGCGCCGGCAGCCTGCAAGACATGGGCATCACCGGCACGCACCGCCCGGATCTGGGCGGCCTGGGCATCGACGTCGCCGTCATCGACTCCGGCGTCGACTACACCCACAGCAAGCTGGGCGGCACCGGCAGCCTGGCCGACTACGCGGCCTGCTACTCTGACCCGGCCGACACCTCCGACTGCGCCCTGTTCCCGAACGCCAAAGTGGCGGGCGGCTTCGACTGGGTCGGCGAGGACTGGCCGGTCTTCAGCGGCGCCATCACCCCGGATGGCGACCCGATCGACTTCGAAGGCCACGGCACGCACGTCGCCGACATCATCGGCGGCTTCGAGTCCGCGCCCGGCGCGGGCGACCAGGGCGTGGCCCCGGGCGTCAACATCTGGGCCTTCAAGGCCTGCTCCGCCGTGTCCTCGTCCTGCAACGGCCTGGCCCTGCTCCTGGCCCTGGACGACGCCATGGACCTGGACGACTCGGACTACGGCGTCTGCGACCCGACCTCCGACGGCAACTGCACCACCTACGACCCCGCGGACGTCGTCAACATGTCGCTGGGCTCGCCCTACGGCCAGCCGGAAGACGACCTGACCCACTTCGCCAACCTGGCCTCCTACTACGGCTCCGTCGTGGTGGTCTCGGCCGGCAACAGCGGCGACCGCCCGTACATCGTGGGCTCGCCGTCCACGGCTGACGGCGCCATCAGCGTCGCGCAGAGCACCGTCCCCTCGGACAAGGTCTACAACATCCGCGTCGGCGGCGTGGTCAAGGCCCTGGGCGTCCTGCAGCCCTGGAGCCCGGCCCCGGCCGGCCCCATCAGCGGCCCGCTGCAGTACGGCAACGGCGCCGGCGGCAACCTGGACGGCTGTGCGGCCTTCCCGGCCGGCTCGCTCACCGGCAAAGTCCTGCTGGTGAATCGCGGCACCTGCAACATCAGCGCTAAGATGTCCAACGGCGCGGCCGCGGGCGCGGGGCTGGTGATCATCGCCAACAACGCGTTCTCCAACACCCCGCCGTCCTTCAGCTTCGGCGGCGCCACGGCCTTCGCGCCGACCCTGACCGTGACCCAGAATGACGGCACGGTCCTCAAGGCCCTGGTCGGCCAGACGACCAGCACCAGCGACAGCGACTTCGTCCTGCTGCAGGACGACATCGTGGCCTCCTCCGGCCGCGGCCCGCGCATCGCCGACGGCGACATCAAGCCCGATATCGCCGCCCCCGGCGCCAGCGTCTCGGCTGAGGTCGGCACCGGCACGGACAAGACCGCCTTCGGCGGCACCTCCGGCGCCGCCCCGATGGTCTCCGGCGCGGCCGCCCTCATCGTCCAGGACCTGGAGATGAGCGGCATCCTGCGCGATGGCAACCCCGGCGTGGCCCTGCCCGGCATCTCGGCGGCCCCGCTGGTGAAGGCGCTGTTGATGAACAACGCCATGCCCAACACGACGGTCGGCGGCACTTACCTGGCCCCGATCACGCTGCAAGGCGCCGGCCGCGTGGACGTGCTCTCGGCCTATGAAGCCGGCACCATGGCCCTGGACGTGACCGATCTGTACAACTGGATCATCACCGGCCAGGACGCGCCGTGCACGGTCTCCACCTCGCCGACCAACTTCATCCAGGAGTCGATCTTCGGCGCGGCCAGCCCGTGGTACAACGGCTCGTACAACTGCCTGAGCGCCTATCCGTTCGGCAACGACTTCTTCAACTCGTGGAACTCGGTCACCGGCAGCCTGTCGTTCGGCTTCGACGGCGTGTCCGGCAGCCAGAGCGAGACGCGCAAGGTCCTGATCGTCAACCTGGGCGGCGCGGCGCGCACCTACAACCTGAGCACGGCCTTCCGCTACACCGGCAACGGCCATGACGCCGACAACGCCAAGGGCGTCTCGATCTCGGCCTCGCCGTCGGTGGTGACCGTGCCCGGCTGGCCCGGCGACGGTATCAACCTGCCCATGACCCTGGTCGACGTGACCGTTCAGGTCAACGCCAAGGGCCTGCGCGATTGGACGCTCGACGCCGGCATGTACGGCGCCAGCGGCACCAACATCTACTGCAGCAACCCGAACCCGCAGAACGGCTGCCCGACCCTGACGATGTACGAGTACGACGGCTTCGTCACGATCAACGGCGGCGCTGACAACGTCGTGCGCCTGCCGTGGCAGATCCTGCCCAAGAAGGCCGCCCGCACCGAGGTCACCAAGGTGACCAGCTCGTCGGTCAAGCTGCGCAACGCGGCCAAGTACAAGCCCGGTGACACGGACGTCCTGGCGCTGGTGGACGTGAGCGTCAACAACTGCGAGATCGTGGACACGCAGGGCAACTGCGTGGAAGAGAACTACGTGCCCGGCATCCTGCCCGGCATCAACGCCACGGCCATCGATCTCAAGGAAGTCGGCCTGCGCTCCTACCAGGTGCCCGGCCTGAACCCGGCCATCGGCCTGCCGCAGCCCGGCGGCAACGCCATCACGGACGAGGTCATCGACTTCGGCCTGACGGTGTACGACAAGCCCTTCCGCGCCTCGCACAACTATCCGGTCGAGTTCGACATCTACATCGACTCGAACGCGGACGGCGTGGATGACTACGTGGTGTTCAACGCCGATCAGACGCTGAACGCCAGCGACGGCCGCAACGCCGTGTTCGTGGCCGACGTCAACCCGGCCGACGGCACGCGCGCGACGCGCCCGTACTTCTACAGCTTCACCGACTTCAACTCCCAGAACTGGATCCTGCCGGTGCCAGCCGCCGCGATCGGCGTCAAGAGCACCCAGCCGTTCAAGTTCCTGGTGTTGGCCTTCGACAGCTACTTCACCGGTGACCTGTGGGATTGCTCGCCCGGCAACTGCGCGGACTACCACCAGTTCCAGACCGGCAAGCCCAAGTACCAGCCGGTGGTCATGGCCTTCCAGGTCGCGCCCAAGGGCGCGTACACGCTGCAGTACTCGACGCCCGCCGGTGGGGCCAGCGCCTCCCCGTCGCAGATCGGTCTGCTGTTCATGTACCGCGACGCCCCGGTCGAGGCCGAGTCGGAGCACGTGACGCTTCCGTAAGCGACTTACCCGCCCGGCCTGCGCCCGCCAACCGGACGCAGCGCCTCAGTGACTGAACGACACCGCCCGCAGCGCTGCTGCGGGCGGTGTTGCTCTTGGCTGTTTCCGATTTGATCGGCCCCCAGGTCATTCCGGCGAACCATAGCCCCGGCAGCGAAGCGCAGTGGGGGCCGGGGTGACGCCAACCCCTCCGGAAATCTCTCAAGGCCCGGCCGAAGCCTGGGTGGGCTGGGTGGAGTCGCCCGGCAGCGTGAAGCCCTCCGGCACGATCAAGACCGGCGTCGGCGGCAGGTCGCCGGGCTGGCCCGCCGCGCTCGGCTCGCACAGGATAAAGGTGCCGCGCTGCGTGGCCCGATAATCGTACTGCCGGTCGCCCACTTGCCAGACCACCCAGAAGCCTTCCACCAGCGCCTGGGTGTAGAACATCCCGGGCTGCGGACAGCCCAGCGACCCGTCGTTCCAAATGACGGCCTCGGCCCGCACCAAGACGAAGTCGGCGCGCGCGGCACCGCTGCGCGCTTCCAGGTCGGCGCTGAGTTTGGCTTCCAGCTCCGGTGGCAGCGGACCGACAAACGGCACTTCGGTCGGCGGCACGGGGACCAGCGGGATCGGCGCGCCGGAGGTGTCCAGCGTGGGGACGGGCGTCGGCGCCAGCGGCAGCGGGGTCGCGGTGGCCGGGGCGCTGTCGGTCGGCGCCGTCGTCGGCGCAACAACTGTGGTCTCCGTGGCTGCCGGTTGTCCGGGAGCCGGCTGCGGCACACTCAGCGGCGCGCAGGCGGCCAGCAGTCCGGCCGCGCCCAGGGCGCAGACACCGGCCAGGCGAAGGATCGGTTTCATCAGCCTTTACCTCGTTGTCAGATTGGAAACGTCGTTGTCATTATGACGGCGGGCGGCGGGGGATGGTTCCTGCGCCGGATTACCGGGCGCCAGAGTACTGGCGAAGCGCCGGAGTACCGGGCGCTGGATTACCAGCGGGGCGCTGGATTACCAGCGGGGCGCTGGATTACCAG
>CALFZO010000078.1 GCA_937952305.1 uncultured Anaerolineales bacterium
GCCAAAGCCAGGCCGCCGCCCTGGCTGCCGCCAGTCACGGCCACGCGCGCCGGATCGACGGCGGGATGGCTGCGGGCCGCCTCGATCGCGCGCACGGCGTCGGTGATGAGGCGCCGGTAGTAATAGGTCTGCGGCGTCAGGACACCCAGCGTCATGAAGCCGGGATGATGCGGGCTGGCGCCGTCCGGCTGCAGGTCCGGCGTGTCGCCCTTCTGCCAGGCCGAACCCTGGCCGCGCGTGTCCATCACCAGGTGCGCGCAGCCGGCGCTGCTCCACAGCAGCCAGTCGGTGGGGAAGCCGCGCCCGCCGCCGTAGCCGATGTACTCGACCACGGCCGGCAGGGGTCCGGAGCGCTGGCGCGGCAACACCAGCCAGCCCTTGATCGGCTGGCCGCCGTAGCCGTGGAAGGTCACGTCGAAGGTCTCGACGGTGGCCAGGCCGTAGTCCACGGGCTCGAAGCGCGCGGCCAGCGGGTGCGCGCGCGTCTCGCCCAGCGTGTCCGCCCAGAACGCGTCGAAATCGGCGGGCTCCTGACGCGGCGGCCGGTAGGTCTGCAACTGATCGAGGGGCAGGTCGAAGAAAGCCATCGGTTGATCTTTTGAAAGGGCCTTCGCTCAGAAAAGGCGCACGTCCACCCAGGCGCCGGCGCTCAGGCCGTTGGCGTCGGCCGGGGTGACGAGCATGCCGTCGGCGAAGACCAGCGTGAAGATCTGGTTGGACTTGCCGAAGACGGGCTCGGCCCAGGTCTCGCCGGCGCGCTCCACCAGGCGCGCCGGGGTGTAATCCAGGCGGCCGGCCTGGGACGGGACGTTGTGGGTCAGGCGCGCCCTCACGGTCGAGCGCGCCGGCGGCGTCTGACAGCCCAGCAGGCGCAGGATGGCCGGCACCACGAACAGGTCGGCCACGACCATGGCCGAGACCGGGTTGCCGGGCAGACCCACCACCGGCTTGCCCGCGCAGACGGCCAAAATGGCCGGCTTGCCGGGTTTGAGGGCCACGCCGTGCACAAGCAGGCCGGGCTGGCCCAGTTCATTGATCACGTCGGCGGTCATATCGCGCACACTCACCGAACTGCCGGCTGAGAGCACCAGCATATCGGCCTCGGCCAACGCCGCCTGCGCCATCGCCTTGAGCACGTCGTAGCGGTCTGGGGCGATGCCGGCGCGGATGGGGACGCCGCCGGCGCGCTGGATCTGGCCGCCCACGGCTGAGGAGTTCACGTCGCGGACCTGGCCCAGCGCCGGTGCGGCCTCGGGCGGCACCACCTCGTCGCCGGTGGCGAGCAGGGCTACGCGCGGCCGGCGCGCGACCGCCACCTGCGTGATCCCGAGCGCGGCCAGGCCGCCCAGGTCTTGAGCGCGCAGCCAGTGGCCGGCGGGCACCAGTTCCGCGCCGGCGCGGATGTCATCGCCGACCTGGAGCACGTTCTCGCCGGGGGCGGCCGCCCGCAGGACCTCGATCTCGCCCTCGCGCGCGGTCTGCGTCAACTCCACCATCACCACGGCGTCAGCCCCGGCCGGCAGCATGCCGCCTGTGTGCACCAATGCGGCCTGCCCGGCTTTGAGCGCGAAGCCGGGCTCCGCGCCCATGGACACCTCGCCGGCCACCGTCAGGTAAGCCGGCAGCGTGGCGCTGGCCCCAAACGTGTCCTGGGCGCGCACGGCATAGCCGTCCATGATCGACCGCGCGAAGGCCGGCACGGAGACGGGCGCGCGCAGGGCCTCGGCCGTCACGCGGTCCAGGGCTTCGGGCAGCGGCACGGTTTCGGCCTGCCCGCGCGGCGGCAGGTGCTCGAGGAAGCGGGCCAGCGCGTCGGCGGGGGGAAGGACTTTGAAGAACTCAGGCATACAGGCGCCTCATCCGGACGTGAGCTGGGCGGCCTCCAGCAGGGCGGCGGCGGCGTGCGGGCTGGGGCCGCCGACGGCCAGGAGCGTCAGTCCGGCCGCGGCGCTGGCCCAGGCCTCGGTCAGCGCGGTGTGCGGGAGCTTCATGGCGCGCAGATGATGATGCTCGCCGAGCACATCCCGGGCGACGGCGACGGCTTGCTCGGGCGTGAACGCCGGCGCAGTCAGGCTGAGCCCATAGGCCGCGAGCTCACCCTGGGCCACGGCCACTTCCAGGGCCGCGAAGGCTTCGCGCAGTTGGAGTTGGAATTCGGCTTCGGGCAGGGCCGCGCTCAGGCGGTCCGCGCCGGTCAGCCAGAAGAGGTCCAGGCAGGCGACACCCAGGCTCGCCAGCCGGGCGCGCACCAGGTGGCGCACGAAAGCGGGCGCCAGGCAGTAGCCGGCCACCGGGGCTTCGGCCTCGGGCAGGCCCGCCGCGCGCAGGGCGCCCGGCTCGGCCGCGCCGCCCTCGGCACACAGCACCACTGTGTCGCGGCGGATGAAGCCGCTGGCCAGCGCGCGGCGCAGCCCCGTGCCGACGGCCTCCAGGTCGGCGTGCGCGTCGAGCAGGTTGCCGCCGTGCTGAAGATAGTGAGCCACGGCCTCGGCCGGGCCGCCGGCCAGCCCGCGGCCGGCGATCATCAGGCGGTCCCAGCCGTTGCGGTACAGGACGCCGTTCAGGCGGTGGCGGGCGAGGTGCTGAGTGGCGGCGGGCGTGGCGCGAAGCATGGCGCGGGCGGACAGGGTCAGCCGATGACCCAGAAGCTGAAGGCGATCAGGTAGACGCTCATCCCAAACATCAGAGCCGCCAGCAGCGTCAACTGGTAGAAAGAGGCCGGCTCACCGCGCTGCAGGCGGCGCACGGTGATGATCTGCAGCACCACCAGCGGCGCAATGAAGGCGGCCGAGATGGCCACGCGGATCGGCAGACCGACCAGCGACCCGGTCGCCGTCAGGAGCAGTGAGACCGCCAACAGGATGTTGTGCAGGGTGGCGGCCGCGTCCTGGCCCAGGCGCACCACCAGTGTACGCTTGCCGCTGGCGCTGTCGCCCTCGAAGTCCGGCAGGCCGAACGCGATCAGCAGCGCCACATGCAGCACCACCAGCGGGGCCGTGGTCAGCAGCACCAGCGGGCTGGCTTGCTCGCTGGACAACAGATGGCTGAAAGCCGGCACTAACCCGGCGAACAGGATGGCGGTGGTGATCTCGCCGTAACCGGTGCCCACCAGGGCCACGGGCGGGCTGGACTGGAAGAACAGGCCCAGGAAGATCAGCAGCATGATGACCCACACCGCCGGGCCGGTGGGGAACTGAATGAGCACCACGGCGCCGGCGCCGACGCCCACCGCCAGCCAGAACATCGCGGCGGTGAAGACGGCCTCGCGGCTCACGCGCGCCTCGGCCAGCACGCCGCTGCCGCCGGAAAACGGTGTGCGGCGCGGGTTGCGGCGATCACCGCTCTCGTCCCAGTACTCGTTCAGATACTGGGCCATGAGCTGCAACGCCGCGACGAAGAGCTGGCCCCACGCGTAAACCACGGGCTGAAACGGGTAGCCCTCGTAGCGCGCGATCGTGGCGCCCAGCGCGAACAGGCCGATCCCGTTGAGCAGGAACCAGGGCCGGGCCAGGCGGATCAGGGCGGATAGTTTGCTCAGCATACGCCGCCCAGGCTCAGGCCGCGAGGCCCCGCTGCAGCTCGCGGGCGTGCCCGAGGCGGTGCTCCGTGATGCGCAGGAAGAACTGCTCGATCGTCAGCGTGTCGCCGCGCGCATGCCGGCCGGTCTTGTCCAGATCGGCCTCAGCGGTGTGGTCCAACTGCGCCAGCACCTGGGCGTGGGCGGTCTCGATCTCGGCGATCAGGTCGGCCGGGGTCTTGTCGGCGCGCTTCTTGACGGAGCCGCGGTTGAAGCGGTTCAGGTCGAAGTCGTCCGGGACGGTGACCTCGCCGGCCAGGCAGCGCGTGATCTGGCCCAACTGACCGCTCTCGGAAACCGCCAGATGGGCGAGGACGTCGCGGGCCGTCCAGGCGGCGCCCTCATCGGATGGCACCGGCTGGGTCCATTGCTCCGGCGTGAGCGCTTTCAGGATCGCCAGGCTGACGGCGTGATCGGCCGTGATCTGCCGGCGCAGCGCGTCTTTGCGAGTGCTCATGCAGGCTCCTCGTGCGGGGCCGGCCGCCGGTTCAGGCGGCCGCCGGTGGGGTGCTGTCCACGTGCGGGACAGGCTGGCCGGTCTCCAGCGCGCGGCGGACGTCCCGTTCGTGCAGCATCGTATGACGGTAGAGCAGCTTGAAGACCTGTTCCAGCGGCGCGCGGCCCAGCCAGGGGTGGAAGATGAGGCGGTCCAGGTCGGCGTCAGCCAGCCCGGCCACCAGGGCCGCGGTCTCGGCGCGGGCGGTCTCAAACGCCGCCACCAGCTCGCCAACGGCCGCCGTCCGCAGAGCCGCCGTCTGTTCGGCGTTATAGGCGTCGATGGCGAAGTTTTCGGGGACGCCCGGCCCGCCGGCCAGCACATCGCGGGCGTAGTGGAGCAGGGTGCGTTCGGTGCTGACCAGATGCGCGATCAGGTCGCGGGCCTGCCACTCCGGGCCGGTGGTGTACACCGCCTGGCCGAACTGGGCGGCCGGCAGCGCCGCGAAGAAAGCCGCCGTCTTGCGGCCCTCCTCGACCAGACGCTTGAGGATCAGGTCTTTGCGATTTGGCATAGCCGGTGGCGCACTGAGCCCGCTGTCAGCGGAAGCGGTCGCCGCCGTCGACGACCAGCGTCTCGCCGGTGATGTAGTCGTTTTCCAGCAAAAAACGGACGGCGCGCGCCACATGATAGCCCGAACCGGTGCGTTTGAGAAGAGACCGAGCGCCGGTGCGCGCCCAGCGGGCCTCGTCCCAGTCGTCCGGCTTGAGCACCGGGCCGGGGCTGACGGCGTTGACGCGCACGCGCGGGGCCAGGGCCTTGGCCAGCACCTGGGTCAGCATCACCAGCCCGGCCTTGCTCACGGAGTGGGCCGGGTAGCGCGCCCACGGCCGCAGGGCGCTCCCGTCCGTGATGTTGACGATGGCGCCGGCCTCGGGCGCGTCGCCGGCGCCGGCCAGCATCAGGCGCGCCGCCTGCTGGGCGCACAGGAACGGCGCCGTCAGGTTTACGTCCAGCGAGCGCTGCCACTCGGCCAGCGTCAGCGTCAGCGGATCGCCGGCTTCCATGATCGCGGCCGAGTTAACGAGCACATCCAGGCGGCCGCAATCAGCGGCGATGCGCGCAAACAACGCCGTGATCTGGTCCGGTTGGGCGAGGTCGGCCGGGAGGGCCAGGGCGCGCACGCCGCGCGCCTGCAAGGCGGCCACGGCCGTGACCGCGTGGGCCGCGGCGCTGTGGTAATGGATGACGAGATTGGCGCCGGCCTCGGCGAGTTCCAGGGCGATCGCCAGGCCGACGCGGTGCGCGGCGCCGGTGACGAGCGCGGTCTTGCCGGCCAGGTTCATAGGGCGCGGCCTCCGCGGCCGCCTATGGCTGCACGATGACGGGAGTGCCGATGCCGGCCCAGTTGTAGGCCCATTCGGCTTCCGGCGTGGGCATGTTGACGCAGCCGTGGCTCATCGGCGTGCCGAAATTGCTGTGCCAGTACGTGCCGTGCAGGCCGTAGCCCTTGTAGAAGTACTGCGTGTAGGGCACGTTCGGCAGGTCGTAGTCCGGGCCGCGCATGCGCGTGGAGACGTAGCGCGCGTAGATGTAATAAGTGCCGGTCACGGTCGGCGTGGGCCAGCGGCCGGTAGAGACCAGGGTGCTGCGGACCAGCTGGTCACCCTCGAACGCGTACAGGCGCTGCTCCGAAATGTCCACCAGGAAGTAGCGGCCGGCCATCCCGGCCACGGGGCCCTGGCTGGCTGGCGGCAGCGTGACCTCGGCGGCGGCGCTGCCCGGCGCCGGGATGGTGAGCTGTTGGCCGGTGAAGATCTGGTCACTGGCCAGGTTGTTGGCGGCCATGATGGCGGGCCAGCGCACGTTGTATTTCAGGCCGATGGTGAAGAGCGTCTCGCCGGCCTGCACTACGTGCACGGTCGCGGCGGCCGGCGCTGCTTCAGTGGGGGCCGCCTCGGTGGGCGCGGCCTCCGTCGGGGCCGGGGTTGGCGTCGGCGCCGCCTCGGTTGGGGCCGGCGTCGGCGCGGCCTGGGTGGGCGCCGGTGTCGGGGCCTCGCCGTTGACCGGGATCAGCAGGCGCTGGCCGGCGTACAGCCGGTCACCCACCAGGTTGTTGGCCACCTGGATCTTGGTCCACGGCAAGTTGTAGCGCACGCCGATCCGGAAGAGCGTCTCGCCGGGCTGTACGATGTGGTAGACGGGCTCGCCGGGCACGACGACAGCGGTGGGCTGGGGCGCGGGTGTGCTGGCCGGGGCCGGGCTGCTGCCGCCGGCGCCGGGCGCGTCCGGGATGACGAGCACCTGGCCGACATAGATGAAGTAGTTGCTCAGCCCGTTGGCGCGCATGAGGTCGTCTACGCTGACGCCGTAACGCAGGCCGATGCGGAAGAGGTTCTCGCCGGCCTGGACCTCGTGCGTGCGCGCCTGGGCGTGCGCGGGCGCGGCGCTGGCAAAATACAAGGCGCAGGCGAGCAGGCCGAAAGCGGCGAGACGGAAGAGGCGGCGCATGGCGAATCCCAGGTTGAACATGGTCGGTGGCAGGCCCGAGTTTTACTACCGATGCAAGAAACGTGCAACGCGCCCGGGCTGACTCCGCATCCGAACGCGGCCCTCAGGCGGCGGCACGGAACCAGGCCAACAACTCCGGGCGTGCGCGGGCTTTGAATTCGGTCAGCTGGTCCAGGGTCTCCAACGCGCGGGCGTAGCTCTGCTGCGCCTGTCCGTCCAGGTGGGCGTCCAGGAAAGCCACCAACTCGGCCCGCTTCTGCGCCGGCAGCTGGCCGCAGGCTTCCACCAGCCCGCCCAGCCAGAAACCGCCCAGGTTGGTCACCAGCGACCAGCGTTCCTGCAGAAAGTCCCAGGCCGCGCCCTGGCCGTGGCGACGCTGCAGCAGCGTGATCAGCAGTGGGCCAATGTTCTCCTGCGGCACGATGCCTTCGTCGATCAGGCGCAGCACGCGCTCCACCAGGTCCGGCGGCCGGAAGTACCCAAAGCTGCCCAGATAGCGGTTGCGCTCCTGGGGTGTGGCGCCGGCGGCGCGCCGCCGCCGGAAGACGTCCACGTGCCGGTCCAGGCGGGCCGCGTCGCCGAAGCGCGCCGCGATCTGGATGACCACCGGCGCCAGGTTGGCGTCGATGTTGGAGGGAGCCTCCGCCTCGCGGTCAGCCCAGCGCACGCACTCGGCGATGACGGCCGGCGTCTGCGCCAGCTGGCCGAGCGCGTCCACCACAGCCACGCGCTCCTGGCGCCGGGCCTGGGTCTCATCGGCGCGCGGCTCGAAGCCCAGGTCCGCCAGGCGCCGGCTGAACAGGCCCGCCACCCAGCCCCGGAAGCGCGCCAGCGCGGGCGCGGCGTCCTCGGCCTCCTCCAACAAGGCCTCCACGGTGTGCAGGCGGCGCACCACCTCCCCGAGCACATGATAATCCTCGGCCGCGGACAGGGCCGTGAGCACGTCCAGGAACTGGCCCAGGCCGAGCTGCCCGCTGCGCACCAGGGCCCACTGATCGCTCAGCAGCCCCATCTGTTCGCTGGCATTCAGGCGTCCGCGCTGAGCCAGCCCGGCCTGCAGCAGCGGCCGGCTCAAGTCCTGCCGATAGAAGCCGATCTCGTCGGCGTTGGCGTACAGCCAGCGCAGCTCGCCCTGCACGGCCAGGGGCACGTCCGCCTGGCGCGCGTCCAGGCGCACGCGGGTTGTGTGCGGGCCGGATTCGTCCTCGTAGCGCACCACCAGCGGCACCACCCAGGTCTGGTCATTGTCGGCCGGGGCCTGCGGGTTGGAGAAGAAGCGGCGCTGGGCCAGGTGGAGCGTCTGGTTGGCCGAGTCCCAGGCCACGGCCACCACCGGGTAGCCGCCCTGCCTGATCCAGCTCGCCATCATCTGGGTCACCGGCTCGCGCGAGGCGTCCTGCAGATGGCGCCACAGGTCGGCGCCGGCGGCGTTGCGCTCGGCGAAGGCGCGCATGTACGTGCGCAGCCCGGCCCGGAACGGCTCGGCGCCCAGGTAGTGTTCGAGCATCCGCAGCACCGCGCAGCCCTTGGTGTAGGTGATGGCGTCGAACATCTCCTCGGCCTCGGCCGGGGTGGCGACGGGTGTGTAGATCGGGTGCGTGCTCTACAGCGCGTCGGGGGGCAGCGCGCCGCTCTTGGCCTGTTGAAAATCCTCCCAGACCGTGTACTCGGGCGAAAGCTCGTTCACGGCCTTCTGGCCGATCCACTCGGCGAAAGCCTCGTTCAG
This sequence comes from uncultured Anaerolineales bacterium, assembly GCA_937952305.1. GTDB lineage: Bacteria > Chloroflexota > Anaerolineae > Anaerolineales > UBA6663 > SpSt-583. The sequence goes on from CALFZO010000078.1 coordinate 8,251, forward strand.
CCACAGGTCGTCCCACCAGCGCATGGTCACCAGGTTGCCGAACCACATGTGCGCGAACTCGTGGGCGACCACGTGCGCGATGCCCTTCTGCTGGTTCCAGGAGGCCGTGCGCGCGTCCATGAGCAGGGCCGCCTGGCGGAAGAGCACCAGGCCGCTGTTCTCCATGGCCCCGGCCGCGAAGCCGGGCACGGCTACCTGGTCGTACTTGCCGAAGTGGTAAGGCACGCCGAAGTAGTCCTCATACCAGGGCAGCAGCCGGGCGGCGTAATCCCGCGCGAACAGGCCCTGGGCCTCCTTGCCGCGCAGCGTCCACACCTGCAGCGGCGTGCCCGCCACGGTCACCGCCTCCGTACCGGCCACGTCGCCGATCACCAGCGCCACCAGGTAGGACGACATTGGCTGGGTCGGGCCAAACGCCCAGGTCTGGTCCCCGCCGGGCGCGGCGGTGACCGCCAGCAGCGGGCTGTTGGCGAGGACGACGGCCTGGCGGTCGGTGGTGACCGCGAACTGGAAGCGCGCCTTGAACTCCGGCTCGTCGAAGCACGGAAAGATCGCGCGCGCATCGGTGGCCTCGCACTGCGTGCACAACAGCCGCTCCGGCCCGTCGGCGGACAGGTACAGGCCTTTGAGGTTGGTGGCCACCTCGCCCCGGAATTTCAAGGTGAGCGCGGCCGGGCCGGCCGGCAGCGTCTCCGCGCAGCGCACGGCGGCGGCCTCGTGTTCGGGCAGCAGCTGGATCTGGCCGGCCAGCGTGCGCGTGTCCAACTGCAGGCGGGCCTCCGCCAGCTGCAGGCCGCGGGCGTGCAGCTCGATGGTGTCGGTGGGCGTCAGCACGTCCAGGTGGAGCGTGACCTGGCCGGAAAACTCCGCGCGTCCCAGCCGGGCCTCCAGCTGCACGTCGTACTGGCGCGGGCGGACGTGCGTGGGCAGTCGGTAAGCGGTCGGTTTCATGCGGTCTCCTGGGGAAGCAGGGCTGCTGCGGTCGGCACGCCCTCGGCATCCCAGCCGCGCAGGGCGTAGTAGCGCGGCAGCATCAGGTCCATGTCTGGAAGCTGGCCGGCCGCCGAGCCGGTGGGGCGGGGTTGGTGGGTCAGCCGGTGCGGCAGCACATCGTCCGCGCGGCGGACGCCGAGTTTGACGTTGATCAGGCGCTTGTAGTTGAAAATCCGCGCGCCGGTGGCGAGCAGGTCCTGGGCCGTCCACGACCAGCCCAGCGCCTGGTTGAACAGCTCGGCCGTCTGGGCGGGCGTGAACGAGCCTTTGGTGATGAACTTGCACAGGCCGCCCGGGTTGAAGACGCTCATGTAATCCTGAAAAGCGACGGCGGTCTCGGCGCCGATGGATGAATCAAAGCGCTTGCGCTCGACCCATTCCTGCGCCTCGCCCGCCTGCCAGCCCGGCCACTCGATGCCCACGCCGCGCCAATAGGAGATGGCCTCCAGATGGCAGGCGCCGCGGTTGGCGGTGGCGTAGTTGGCGGCCATGCTCACGAAGCCGCGCGGATCGTGGTACGGCAGCTCCAGGCCTTTAACGTGGATGGCGAATTCCTCGGCTTCGGGGCCGAGGCGCCGGGCCGCGAAGCGCACGCCCTCGGCCAGCAGGCCGCCGACGTGCTCGCGCCGCGCGATCTGGTGGATCATGGCGATGATGGCGTCCGCGGCGCCCCACTTGAGCGCGATCCCGCCGGTGTCCTCACGCCGGATCAGCCCGTGCTCGAAGCACTCGAACGCGAAGGCCAGCACGCCCGAAGTCGAGATCGTGTCCAGCCCGTAGCGGTTGCACAGGTCGTTCATGTAGGTGACGGCGTTCAGGTCGTCGCACTGCAGGTTGGACCCGAACCCGCACAGGGTCTCGTACTCCGGCCCTTCGCCGGCCGTGCCCGCATACGGGCCGTCCTTGATCTCCACGGCCTTGCCGCAGCCGATAGGACAGGCGTGACAAAAGGTGTGCTTGGCGAAGATCGTCTCGGCAATGGCCTTGCCGGAGGTCTTGATGGTGCCGTCCAGCCAGTTGCCGCCGCGCCAGTTGCGGATGGCGTTGTCGCCGAACTTGTCCGTGGTCGGATGGCCGCCGGCGGTGCCGACCAGGTGCAAGGCCTCGGCCGGCCCGTGGCTCATGATGGCGTGGTTGGACGCTTTGACGACGGCGTGGAAGGCCTTGGCGTCGGCGTACTGCGGCTTCTGGCTGCCGCGCACGACGATGGCTTTGAGGAGCTTGGACCCCATCAGCGCGCCCATGCCGCCGCGCGCGGCCATGCGGGTGTGCGCCTGGCCGCCGGTGGCGACGCCGGCCAGCTTCACCAGATTCTCGCCGGCCTGGCCGATGGACGCGCAGCGCGCCTTCGGGTCGGTCTCGGCCAGCAGGGCGGCGTGCGTCTCGAACTGGTCCAGGCCCCAGACGTGGGCGGCGTCGCGGAATTCTACAGGCGGCGCCCCCGCGCCGGCCTCACCGTTGATCCACAGGTAGGTGGGCCGCGGGCAGCGCCCGGTGATGATCAGGCCGTCCCAGCCCGCGAAGCGCAGCTCCGCGCCCCAGTGCCCGCCCAGGTTGGCCTCGTTCCAGATGCCGGTCAGCGGCGAACGCCCGCACCAGGACGAGCGGCAGCCGGTGGGCGCAAAGGTGCCGGAGAGCAGCCCGTTCAGCACCAGCAGAGGATTGCGCGCATCGAAGACGTCGAGGGCGGGGTCGAGCAGCTCGGCGAACTCCTCGAAGTAGATCTTGGCCGCCAGGCCGGAGCCGAGCAGGAAGGCGCGCACCTCCGCCTCCGTGACGGCGCGCACCGCCGTCCGGCGTGTCGTCAGGTCGATCCTGAGAATCTTCCCGGCGTAGACGAAGGCCATAGCTTATCTCCAGGGCGTCAGGGTGGAGACAGTGTAGCATCGCCGCCGCGGCCGGGCAACGGGCCGCCGGCCGAAGCCGAGGCAGCGCGCCCGGCCGCTTGTCCCTAAGCTGCCCCTCACGATTTCTTCATCACTTCTTGACGAGAGGTGGCGTAAGTTGGAGCCAGAGACCCTGACCGAGGAGACTTGAACCATGCTGAAACGTATGCTGGTCGTTGGGCTGGGAGCGGTGGCTGTGCTGGCGGTGCTTGGCCTGGGCGCGGCTGGCGGAGCAGCCCTGACTTATGTTGCTCTTCAGGCTCGGCCTGTCGCGGCACAGGCGGCCACTGGAGATGCGGCCACGGAGGCCAAGGCCGGGATCCTGGTGGCGGCCGTGGACCCGGATGGGCCGGCTGCCAAGGCCGGACTGCGCCGCGCCGATATCGTCCTGGCGATCGATGAAAAGGCGGTCAACACTTACGCCGATCTGCGCTCGGTGCTGGCCGGGCATAAGGCCGGCGATGAACTGGCGCTCAAGGTTCAGCGCGGCGACGTGTCCTTGGCGCTGACGGTGATGCTGGGCGACAACGCCGGCCGGGCCTACCTGGGCCTCACGCCCTGCCTGGACGGCGAGCTCGGCGCGCACGCCAGCGGCCAGTTGTTTGTGGCGGACGCAATGGCCGGCGCGCGGGTGATCGAAGTTCTGCCGGACACGCCGGCGGCGGCGGCCGGTCTGAAAGCCGGCGACGTGATCACGGCCGTGGACGATCAGACGCTGGACGGCGAGCACACCTTGGGCCAGAGCCTGGCCGCGCACGAGCCCGGCGACACGGTTACGCTGACAGTGGAGCGGCCGGGCGAGGCCGAGACCCTGGCGCTGACGGTGACGCTGGGCGAGGACTCGGGCACGGCCGGCCGCGCTTATCTCGGGATCCGTTACGCACCCGCCTTTGCCGGGCTGGAGCTTGGCGCTGGCGGTCTGCCGTTCCTGGATCGGCCGTTTGAGCACGCCCTCCCGTTCTCGGTGCCGGACGGTGTGACGCAAGGCGCCCTGATCGGCGAGGTGGCCGCGGACAGCCCAGCCGAGGCGGCCGGTCTGCAGACCGGGGACGTGATCGCGGCCGTGGACGGCGAGGCGTTGACAGGCCCGAACAGCCTGGCCGAGATTGTGGCCGCGCACAAGCCCGGCGACACGCTGACGCTGACCGTGCACCGCACCGGCACGGACCAGCCGCTCTCCCTCACGGTGACCCTGGGCGGGCATCCGGACGACGCGGCGCGGGCTTACCTGGGTGTCTCAGCGCTGGGCTTCTTCGAAGTCCACGCAGCGCCGGAAAGCGCGCCGCACGACGCGCCGTTCCGGTGGCCGGACCTGCCGGAGTTCCCGCGCCGTCTGCCGCTGGGCGAAGATATCTGAGATAGCGCACCTCGCGCTGATTGTTCCGGCTGTGCCGCGCCTCGGTCGCTGAGGCGCGGCACAGCCGCCTGATTCCAGAGAGCACTATGGGCGACGCCGCGCTGCCTCGAACGCTTGGACCGGCCTCCATCCTGGTGGTTGACGACGATCCCAAGACCGTGGACCTGCTCCGGCTGTATCTGGAGCGGGATGGCTTTCGCGTCCTGGCGGCCCAGGACGGGCGCAGCGGTCTGCGCCTGGCGCGGGAGCAGGCTCCGGACCTGATCGTCCTGGACCTGATGCTGCCGCGCGTGGATGGGCTGGACGTATGTCAGGCCTTGCGGGCCGAGTCCCAAGTGCCCATCATCCTGCTCACGGCGCGGACCACGGAAGCCGACAAGCTGCTGGGCCTGGAGGCCGGCGCCGACGACTACGTGACCAAGCCTTTCAGCCCGCGCGAGCTGCTGGCGCGTGTCCGCGCTGTGCTGCGGCGGTCGCAGGCTGGCCGGCGCGAGTCCGACCCACCGGCCGTAATTCACGCCGGGGATCTGGTCATTGACGCCCATGCGCACACCCTTCAGCGCCGCGGCCAGGCAGTGGCGCTGACGCCCAAGGAGTTCCGGCTGCTGCTGGAGCTGGCGCGGGCGCCCGGCCGGGCGTTCACGCGTCGGGAATTGGTGGAGCGCGCCTTCGGCGTCGATTATGAGGGGCTGGAGCGTACGGTCGACGTCCACCTGATGAGCGTGCGGCGCAAGATTGAAGACGATCCAGCCAGGCCGCAGTCCATCCAGACCGTCTACGGCATCGGGTACCGCTTCGGCGGCGAACCGGACCGGCCGCGTTGATTCCGGCCTCGCGGGCGCAGCCCAAGGAGACCGCCTTGTCGTCAAAAGCTCACCCTCGTTCGATGTTGCCCGCCAAGGGCCTCAGCCTGCGCCTGCGGCTGCTGCTCATGATGACAGCCGTGGTGCTGGTGGCCGTCGGCACCGTCTACTGGTTCGCGGGGCGCGGCGCGGATTGGGCGGTCACTGGCCTGGCGGCCGAAGCCGCCGCGCGTGATCAACGCCTGGCGGCCAGCTTGCTCGAAGAACCACTGGCGGCTGGGGATGCGGCGCGGCTGCAGGCGCAGGCCGCGCGGCTGGCGCAGGCTATGGACGCGCACATCGTGGTGACTGAGCCGGGCGGGCGCGTGCTGGTGGACTCGGCTTACGGCCCAGCCGGGCCGCCGCCCTGGGGTTCAGAGGTGGCCGCGGGCGGGAGCGGTTGGGTGACGGTCGGCGACGAGCCGGCCCTGCTCGCCTTGCAGTACGGAAGCCTGGACGTGAACGGGCGGCCGCCCGTTGTGGCGGCGGCCACGCCCGTGCAGGACGCGCGCGCCCTGATCAACCGGTCATTGCTGCTGGCCGCGGCCGCTGGCGGCGGGTCCGCGCTGGTGTTGACGCTGTTCTTCGCCTCGGCCGTGGTCAAGCCGCTGGAGGCGCTGACGGCCAGCGCCCGCCGCATGGAGACCGGCGACCTGAGCCAGCGCGTAAGGGTGCACGGCCAGGGCGAGATCGGCACGCTGGCGCACGCTCTCAACGCCATGGCCGACGGGCTGGAGCGCACGGAGCTGCTGCGCCGCCAGCTGGTGAGCGACGTGGCTCATGAGCTGCGCACGCCGTTGACCAATCTGCGGGGTTACCTGGAAGCCGCCCGGGACGGTGTGTTGACCATGACGCCGGCGTTGATCACGTCCCTGCACGAGGAAGTGCTGCTGCTGACACGGCTGGTGGACGACTTGCAGGAACTGGCCGTGGCCGAAGCCGGCCAGCTGCGTCTGGAGCGGCGGCCGGTGGCGGTCGCTGAGATTGTGGCCAGGGCGCTGCCGCCCCTCACCCCGACAGCGCCGGCGGTGCGCGCCGATCTGGAGCCGGACCTGCCGTTGGTGGACGGCGACGCGGAGCGTCTGCGCCAGGTGCTCGGCAATCTACTGCAGAACGCCCGAAATCACACCCCGCCGGAGGGCGAGATCGTGGTGTCGGCGCGGTGTGTGGGCGCGGAGGTGGCCGTGTGTGTGCGCGACACCGGCGCCGGCATCGCGCCGGAGCATTTGCCGCACCTGTTCGAGCGTTTCTATCGCGCGGACCCGGCCCGCGCGCGGGCCACAGGCGGCGCTGGGCTGGGCCTGGCTATCGCCAGGCATTGGGTGGAAGCCCACGGCGGACGGATCTGGGTGGAGAGCGAAGTCGGGCGTGGCAGCGCCTTCACTTTCACGCTGCCGGTGGCCGCCCCGGACCGGGCCGAACTCCGCGCGCGATGAGGCCGCTTCCCCACGAGCCTGGGCGTCCTGCCCGCACCTGTGACGGCACCACTGAACGGTACCTTGGACACTCTAGAGCGGTTCCCGATGTGACTTATCTCGGTCAATCCGGCGCACCATAGCCCTCGAAGCGGAGCGAAGTGGGGAGCCGGAATCCAGGCAATTGCGACGGACCTGGACCCCGGCCTTCGCCGGGGTGACGTCAGCGCAAGCGGGAATCGCGCTAGCGGTGATGGCGATCCGGCGGGTCGCGCGATTAGGCCGGAACGTAGGTCAACCGGAGCACATCTTCGTCAACTCGGTCATAAGCCGTCAGGCGGAGGGGCGGCCGGGGTCCGGCGAAATAGGGTCTGCCGTGACCGAGCACGACGGGGTGCAGGTAGATGCGATACTCATCGATCAGGCCGAGTTCGGTGAGGCTGCGCGCCAAGACCGGGCCGGCCACTTCGATCTCCCCAGCGTGCTCGGCCTTCAACCTGCGGACCGCGCCCTCCAGATCATCCGCAATAAGCCGGGCGTTGGGGCCGACCGACTTCAGCGAGCGCGAGACGACCCACTTCGGCTGGCTGCGCCACGCCGCCGCGAAAGCGCGTTCGTCCGCATTCCATTCAGGAAGATCGTCGTCCCAGTACCGCATGATCTCGTACATCTGGCGACCGTAGAGACTACCCGTTTGCCCCTGGGCCTGCTCGATGAAGTGGCGAAAAAGCGCGGGGCTTGGCGCAAACGCCGTATGGTCGACGTAGCCGTCCAGGGACTGATTCATTCCGAATACGAGTTTAGCCATGTCACTTCCTTTCCTTGTGCCGTACCTCGGCGGTTTTGAACAACATCGCTGACTGGGACATTGCGGGTTGTGCGGCCGAATAGGGCGGCTCAGGCGCCGGCCGGTCGCCTGCCAACGCTTGTTAGGCGCCTATGATTCTGCTCGCAACGCGGGCGTTACCGGGGGTTCGTTCGGGAAGTCTGCGGATCGAGTTGTTGGGCCAGCCCGATGAGAATTCCTTCCGGACCCCGGAGGTAGCAGAGCCGATAGATGTCTCCATACTGGACCACGTCGCCAACGAGCTCGGCGCCGTGTTTGCGGAGGCGGGCGAGCGTCTCGTCGATAGCGTCCACGGCGAACATGACGCGCAGATAACCGAGAGCGTTCACGGGGGCGTTACGGTGATCGGCGATCACCGGCGGCGTGAGGAAGCGGGACAATTCGAGCCGGCTGTGACCGTCTGGCGTACGCAGCATGGCGATTTCGACGCGCAGGTCGGGCAATCCAGTGACGGCGGCGGCCCAGTCTCCCTCGACCGGGGCGCGCCCCTCGAGCTCGAGGCCAAGTTCGGTGAAGAACTCAATGGCGGCATCCATGTCTTCCACGACGATGCCGATGTTGTCCAGGCGCTTGACCGTCATGGTGTCTCCTTGGCGTCTGGCAGTGCCTCAGGGTATCCGCCAGATCCCGGTGGGCGGCAGGACGGGGAGCCACGGCAGGTACAGGCAGCCGGGGCGCGGCGGCCGGCCGGGGATGACGGAGCTCATCAACTGCGGCAGGCTCCAGCCGATCTCCAGCCGAGGGCCGCCCGGCTGGGAGTGCGCGCAGGCGTAGACACTATAACCGAGCGGCAGGCGTGCGGCCGGCAGCCAGGCTTGCGAGGCGGCGACGAGGAGGCCGGCGGCCAGGCAGACGGCCAGCGCAGCGGCGAAGACGAGGACGGCGCAGGCGGGCCAGCGCTCCTTACGCATCGGCCGGCCCGCCCAGCGCCTGGACCGCCTGCTCGATCTGTTCGACGGCGCCGGCCAGGTCGCGGCGCAGCCGCCCTTCGTCCAGCCCCAGATAGCGCCAGCCGGCGCGGTCGCGCAGCTTGAGGCTGGCTGTCTCCCCGACCGTGATGCCGAGGTTGCCCAGCGCGCAGAGCAGCGCCAGATCCAGGGTCCGGCCCGAGCGCGTGGCGTACTCGCGCTCGGCCGACAGCCCGCGCTCGCGCAGGGCCCGCCACAACTGCTCGCGCTCCTCCGACTGGATGACCAGATCGTTGATCTCCGTCGCGGCCAGCAGGCGTTCCCCGGTAGTGTACAAGAACGTCAGGCGGCGCCACCGGCGTGACGGGATCGGCTGCGCCAGCCGTTCCAGCGGGCCGAGCTGAAGCTTGTAATACGGTTCGTCGGCGCGCGGGTGCTCGCGTTCCGTGCGCAGCAGCTCGGCGCGCGTGGTCAGCTCATGCCCGCGCACCGGTGCGCCAGAGTAGATGGCCCACTTCTCTTCGCCGAACTTGGCCGTCTGGTAGAAGGCCAGCCAGTCCACGGCCACGGTCTTGGGCGCGGTTTTGGCCGGCAGCCGATACCAGCCCAGGACGCGCGCGATCTCGAGATCGCGTTTGTCTTTGAGCACCGCCACCAGGACGACGTCGGACGGCTGCGGAGGCATGGCGGCGGCCGAGGCTCAGGCGATGGGCGTGCGCATCGCGCTGATGCGCCGATCCATCTCCGGGATCAGGGCCTGGTGCTGGTGCCACCAGGCCGGGTCACGCTGGGCGTCCAGCTCCTGCACCGTCTTGCCCTGCTGCTCGACCCAGGTGTAATACTTCAGGTTCTGCCACTGCTGGCGCACCTCGGGCGTGCCGTCCTTGATCCAGTCCGTCTTCTGGCCGTGGAAGATCGCTTCCACGTAGGCCATCCCGCGCGCGTCGTCGATGGGGCCGTAGCACTCGCTCATCGCGTCCATCACCGAGTGATAGCGGTCGATGGCGTCGGTGCAGATGGTGACGATGACGTCGTCTTTGCCAAAGCGGTAGTGCTTGGCCGCCTTGATGGCGCCGAGCACGTTGCACACGCCGGAGATGCCGAAGATGCTGGCCAGCTGCCGGACCTGGGCCTCCGGGAGGCCGTAACGGTGGGTGAGCACGCGCGCGCCGCCCTCGCTGGTGAGCACCTGCAGGCCCTGCTTGCACTCGATGTCATCCAGGCACATGATGGCGTCCATGTTCAGGACGTTGTGGATCCAGGTGACGTGCTTGTCGCCGATGCCCTGGATGTCGTGCCCGCCGTAGCCGTTGTTGAACAGCGTCGGGCACTGGATCGGTTCCAGACCGACCACGCGGCAGTCCGGGAAGACCTGCTTCAGGCGGTCGCCGGCCGCGATGGTGCCGGCGCTGCCCATGGCCGAGGTGTAGGCGGCGATGCGGCCGTTGCCCACCCCGGCCGCCTGCAGTTCCGCCGCCAGCTCGACGAGGGTGTTGCCGGTGACGTGGTAGTGGAAGCGGTAATTCCCCATCTCGGAAAACTGGTTCAGGATGACAGTGTCCGGCTGGCGCTCCAGTTCGTGGGTCTTGTCGTAGATTTCCTTCACGTTGGATTCGACGCCCGGCGTCTTGATCACGTGCGCGCCGTAGGACTCGATGCGCTCGAAGCGCTCGCGGCTCATGCCCTCCGGCAGCACCACCACCGATTTCGCGCCGACGCGCCCGCCGACCCAGGCGCCGCCGATGCCGTAGTTGCCGGTGCTCGGCCAGACAACGGTGTGGCGGTCGACGGCGACGCGGCCAAACAGCAGCGCTTCGGCCAGGCAGGAGTAGGCGGCGCCGACTTTGTGGGCGCCGGTCGGGAAGTCGCGCCCGTACAGGACGACGATGGGCGCGGCCACGCCGGTGAGCGCCGGGGGCAGCACTTCGTGCTTGATGGCGTTGTCGGCGCCGCGCCAGGTGATGTTGAATAGGTTGATCGGGTGCAGCGGGTCCTGGGTGAGCGCGGCGACGGCGCGGCGGCGCACGCCCGGCTCGATCGTCTGGGGGTGGAGCATTTCTTCAAAGGTAGGGCCGAGGGTTGCTTGCGACATGGGGTTGGGCTCCGACATGGGCGGGCGGATTAGATAGTGGCGATGGCGACGCGCCGCTGCTCGCGCGAGGCGAGCCGGGCGGCCTCCAGCACGCGCGTCACCTGCAGGCCGTCCGCAAAGGTCGGCAGGTCGGGCGGCGTCTGGTGGTCGGTGATGGCCGTCGCCAGCTGGTCCAGGAAGACCCGGAAGGCGCCGGGCAGGCCGGTCAGGCCGCGCGTCGCCTCCAGGTAAGGGATGGGCGCAAAGAGCGCCTCGGGGCTTTCGGCGCCCATGCGCAGGAGCGCGCCGTGCTCGCCGAGGCCTTCGATCAGCAGTGAACCGTCGGTGCCGTGAATCTCCAGGGCGTTGCGCGGCACGGCCGAGACGGCGCTGTGGCGGAAGAGGCCCAGCAGGCCGCTCTCGAAGTGGAGCGTGACCGTCCCAGTGTCGTCGGCCAGATGCTTGACGCCGGCCGGCAGGCCGCCGCTGGTCAGCGTGGCCAGCGTGGCGTCCACGGCCTGCACCGGACCGAACCAGTGCTGGGCCAGGTCGATGGCGTGGGCGCTGTAGCCGGCCAGGACACCGCCGCCGTTGTCGGCGTCCCACAGCCAGCGGTTGGTGTCGTCGGGCGCGGCCAGGAAGTTGGAGAAGTAATCAAAGCAGACCAGGCGCGGCTGGCCGATGGCGCCGTCCCGCAGCAGGTCGGCCATGTGGCGCAGCAGCGGCGTGTAGCGCAGGACGAAGGCGGCCGCGCCGACGCGTTTGACGCGTTCGGCCGTCTCCACCACCACGCGCGCATCCGCGGCGGAGGCCATGAACGCGATCTCGGTGACGACGTGGCGGCGGTTGGCCAGCGCCATCACGGTGTAGCCGGAATGCGTGGCCGGCGGCGTGGCGACGCTGACCAGATCCAGGTCAGAGTGGATGAGCTGGCGCGGGTCCGCGTACCAGCGCGGGATGCCGTTCTCGTGCGCGAACGTCTCGGCCCGGTTGGGGATCCGCGAGGCGACGGCCACCACCTCGAATTTGGGGTTCTCTTTGAAGGCCGGCACGTGCACCTGCGCGCCGTAGTCCAGCCCGATCACGCCCACCCGGATGGCCATGGTGTCAGTCGCCCGCCAGCAGCACCAGCGCGCGGAAGGCCCGGCTGGCGGTCACCATGTCGTCGGCCGTATATTCCAGCCGCGTGCCGCTGACCCGGCGCGTGCCCGGCAGCAGATAGGCGCGGTCGGCCTGCTGGGGCAGCGCGAATTCAACGGCCAGCTGCACGGGCGTTGCCACCGGATACGGCTGCGGCCGCTGGCCGCTCTTCAGGCGCGTCACCGCCCGCGCCAGCGCCTCGCAGATCTTCTCGCGCGCATCGCCCAGCGGCAGGCACTCGGCCGCGAAGCGCCCGGTGCCGAGCTTGACCACGGCCACCTCCACCTGATCCTGCCCCAGCAAACGCTGGGCCTCCAGGCAGGCGGTGTTGTCGCCGGAGACGGCGACAACCGGGACGCCGAAATGGCCGGCCACGGCGGCGTTGAGGCCGATTTCGCCGACCAGGGTGCCGTTGAGCCAGACGCCGGCGACAGTGTCCGACCAGGTATGGCAGAGCACGCCCTTCTTGGCGCCGGCCATGGCGTGGTAGCCGATGAGGGCCAGGCCGTCGTAGCCGGGCTGATCGTCGATACCTTGCAGCATCGAGTAGGGCGAGGGCGTGCCGGAGTGCAGGCGGGCGCGCGGGTCGAGGGCTTCGATCAGGAGCGAGCGCGCGTGCCAGTGCGCGTCGCTGACGGTGACGGCGTCCGCGCCGCCGACAAAGGCGCCGTTGATGGCGGCGTTCAGGTCGTCGGTCATCAGCTTGCGCCCGCGCTCCCACTCGGACCGGCCGGGCGTGACCTGGTCCCAGTCCACGATGCCGGCAATACCTTCCATGTCACACGAGAGCAGGAGACGCATAGACGTTTCAGGGGAGCGCGGGAGGCGGGTTAGGGTGGGCCGGCGTTTGCACGGGCTCAGCTTAGTTTATCGTCCCGGGCGGAAAAGTCAAACCGCCTCAGCGTTTGACGCTGGTTCCAGCGTAAACCATGGCGCGGATGGCCCAGTGCCGTCAGCGGTCCCACGCGCCACAGCCGCCGGCCGCGCAATAGGGCCAGAACCTCGTCCAGGCGGCGGGCATAGCGCTCCGGCGTGATGCCGTTGGCGTTGCCCCAGCCGGCCACCAGGTCGGCGGCCTCGGCGGCGGCCGCGCGCAGCCAACGGTCGTTGTCCGGGCCGACGGCGGCGGCATAGGGCACGGCGTTGAGCTCGGCCGGTTCGGTGGCGCGGAACGCGAACAGGTTCACGACGACCAGGGTGTTGTAGCCGCGCCGGCTGGCCCAGGCGGTGACTTTGCCCAGCGTCGGGTCGGACCGCTGCGCGGTGGCCGTGGACGGGTTCTTCATGATCACGCCCAGGCGCGGCCCGGCCCGGTCAGGCCCGCACTGAACTTCCAGCCAGTAGCGGTAACGGCGCGGCTGGGCTGGGTGGCAGGCCAGGGCGACCGGCACGGCTCAGGCGGCCAGGGCCTGCTTGAGCGCGTCCAGCGCCGGCGCGATGGGCGTGGCCGCGTCGCCGGCGGCCTGCAGGGCGCTCTTCACGTCTTTGAGGCCGTTCCCGGTGATGACGACTACCGCGCTCTCGTCAGCGCGCAGCATCCCGTCACAGGCCGCGCGCGCCAGCCCGGCATAGCCCGTGGCGCCGGCCGGCTCGGCGAAGACGGCGGCCCGCCGGGCGAGCATGCGCATGCCGTGCAGGATCTCGCGGTCGCTGACGGTGAGGTACCCGCCCCGGGTCTCGCGCGCGGCGCGCACCGCCCGCACGCCGTCGCGCGGCAGGCCCACCGAAATGCTGTCGGCGATCGTCTCGGCCCGGCCGGGCGTGATGGTCTCGCCGCCGCTGGCCCAGGCATCGTGCACGGCCGGCGAGCCTTCGGCCTGGACGCCCACGATCCGGGGCACCCGCTCGATCCAGCCCAGCGCCAGCAGATCCTTGAAGCCTTTGTGCAGGCCGGAGATGATGTTGCCGTCGCCGACCGAGACGAACAGCCAATCCGGCACCTGCCAGACGGCGCCGGCCGGCCCGGCGGCGGTGAGCGCCGTGAACTGCTCGGCGATCTCGAAGGCCGCCGTCTTCTTGCCTTCCACCGTGAACGGGTTGTAGCCGGTGTTGCGGCAATACCAGCCGAACTCGCGCGCCGCCTGCAGGGTCAGGTCGAAAGCGTCGTCGTACGTGCCCTGCACCAGGAAGACGCGGGCGCCGAACATGAGCAGTTGGGCGACCTTGGCCGGCGGGGCGGTGTGCGGCACGAAGATGACCGTCGGCAGCCCGACGCTGGCCGCCATGCCGGCCAGGGCCGCGGCGGCGTTGCCGGACGAGGCCGTCGTCACCGTGCCGGCGCCGACTTCCAGGGCGCGCGCCACCACCACGGCGGAGGCCCGGTCCTTGAACGACGCGGTCGGGTTGCGGCCATCGTCTTTCAGGTAGACGTGCTTCAGTCCCAGGTCGCCGGCCAGCCGATCGGCCCGATAGAGCGGCGTCCAGCCGGCGCTGCGGAGCGGCGTGCCCGCGCAGCCGGGGTCACGCACCGGCAGCAGGGGCAGGTAGCGCCAGAGCGAGAGGTCAGGCGAGGCGGCGATGGCGCTAGGTGAGGCCGCGCGCCGGATGGCGGCGTGGTCCAGGACGACATCCAGGTTGCCGGCGTCGCCGTGTTTGGGGCAGACGTAGGCGACTTCGTCCAGGCGGTATTCCGTGCCACACAGAGAGCAGCGATAGCCGAGGATGTTCATAGGTGGAAGGCGTTGGCGTGAGAGGTGGGTGAGGCCGCCCGGAGAACTGGCCCAGCGGGCAGCATAGCTTGAGTATAGCCATTTGAGCGGCGGGCGCAATCAGCCCGAGCGAAATGCATTGCCAAACGGCGCGCTTCGGTTACAATCGAATTACCTCGGTCGCGCGGTCGCCTCTCGGCTGGGCCGGAGACGGCGATGAGCTTTCCGGCGGGCTGCCCGCCCGCCTTTGGGAACCGGACCACGGTTGCCTCCATCGAAAAGCGCCGCGCACCCGCTCGACAACCACAAACTTATGGCGCACTGGCAACACTACTATCAGCCCACGAGTGTCGGCGAGGCCCTGACCCATCTTCAGCATCACTCCGGCGCTGCGCGCGTAATCGCCGGCGGCACCGACCTGCTCCTGGAAATTCAGCAGGGGCACCGCCCGCCGGTGGCGGCCCTGGTGGACGTGACGCGCATCCCGGACCTGGTGACGGTGGCCCGGGACGGCGACTGGTGCTACGTCGGCGCCGGCGTGACGCACACGGCGATTGTGGCCTCGGCCGAACTGGCGCAGGCGGCCACCTGTCTGGTGGAGTCGTGCGGGGTCATCGGCGGGCCGCAGGTCCGCAACGTGGCGACGCTGGGCGGCAACGTCGCCCACGCGCTGCCAGCCGGCGACGGCACGCTCTCGCTGGTGGCCCTGGACGCCGAGGCCGAGATCGCGCAGGCGCCCGGCGCCGGCCAGACGCCGGCGCGCCAATGGCGCCCGATCCTGGACTTGTACCGCGGGCCGGGCCAATCGGCCGTGGACGCATCGCGCGAGCTGATCGTGCGCTTCCGGTTCCGCGCCGCCGGGCCGGGCGAGGCGACGGCGTTCAAGCGCGTGATGCGGCCGCAGGGTGTGGCGCTGCCCATCCTCGGGCTGGCCGCCTGGGTCAGCGTGCAGGCGGGCGTGATCGCCGCCGCCCGGATCGCTGTCGGCCCGGCCGGACCCACGCCCATGCGCGCCCGCCGGGCCGAGGCCGCGCTGGCCGGCCAGGCCTGGACGCCGGAGGCCCTGCCGGCCCTGGCCGACCTGGTGGTGGAAGAGGCCCGGCTGCGGACCAGCCCGCACCGCGCCACGGCCGAGTATCGCCGTGAGCTGATCCTGCCGTTGCTGAGCCGCGCGCTCACCCTGGCCGTGCGCCGCGCCGTCACGGCCACCAGCGCCCCGGAAGCGGCCGAGGAGGCCTAGCCCCATGTCCACCCTCACTTTTACACTTAACGACGCCCCGACCACGGTCGAGGTCCGCGACAATGAGACGCTGGCCGAGGTGCTGCGCTACCGGCTGGGCCTGACCGGCACCAAGATCGGCTGCAACGAGGCCGAGTGCGGCGCCTGCTCGGTGCTCGTGAACGGCCTGCCCATCGACTCATGCCTCTACCCGGCGCTGAAGGCGCAAGGCGCCAGCGTGCAGACGGTGGAAGGCCTGGCGCCGGAGTGGCGCCGGGCCACCGGCGACCCGGCCGCGCTGCATCCGCTGCAGGAGGCCTTCGTGCAGGGCGGCGTGCCGCAGTGTGGGTTCTGTATCCCAGGCGTGCTGATGACGGCCAAGGGCCTGCTGGACCGGAACCCCACGCCCAGCGACGCCGACGTCCGCGCGGCCCTGAAAGACACCTACTGCCGCTGCGCGGGCTATTCCTTCATCCTCCACGCCATCCAGGCCGCGGGCGAGCGCGTCCAGGCGCAGCGCACTGGCACGAACGGCGCGGCCGCCCAGCCGCTGCTGCCGGCCCTGCCGGCCACCCAGCCGCCCCTGAACGTGATCGGCCGGCCGCTGCCGCGCCCGGACGCCGTGGACAAAGTCACCGGCGCGGCCCGTTACACCGACGACTATGTCTTCCCCGGGATGCTGCACGCGCGGACGCTGCGCGCCGGCGTCCCGCATGCCCGTATCAAGCGCCTGGACACTGCCCGGGCTAAGGCGCTGCCGGGCGTGGTGGCGGTGCTGACCGCGGCCGACGTGCCGGGCGAGAAGAACCACGGCCTGGTGGTGCAGGATTGGCCGGCGCTGTGCGCGGACAAGGTGCGCTACGTCGGCGATGCCGTGGCGGTGGTGGCGGCTGAGACGCGCGAGATCGCGTCGGCGGCGCTGGGCCTGATCGAGGTGGAATACGAGGCGCTGCCGGTGGTGAGCGATCCGGTGCAGGCGCGCCGGCCGGACGCGCCGACCGTGCATGCCACCGGCAACCTGCTCAAGCACATCAAGGTGCGCAAGGGCGACGTGGCTCAGGGCTTCGCCGAGGCCGACGTGATCCTCGAGCGCACCTACCACACGCCTTTCTATGAACACGCCTTCCTGGAGCCGGAGTGCGCCATCGGCCGCATCGCCGAGGACGGCCGGGTCGAGGTCATCGTCGGTTCGCAGATCCCGTACCAGGATCGCAGCCAGATCGCGCGCTGCCTGGGCCTGCCCGATGACCAGGTGCGCGTCATCGGTGCGCTGATCGGCGGCGGCTTCGGCGGCAAAGAGGACATCGCCGGCCAGATCCATGTCGCCCTGCTGGCCAGGGTCACGGGCCGCCCGGTGAAGATGCTGTATGACCGGCACGAGTCGCTCGTCTTCCACCCCAAGCGCCACGCCACGCAGATCCGCGTCAAGGTGGGCGCCAAGCGCGACGGCACGCTCACGGCGGTGGAGACGGAGTTGTACGGCGACAGCGGCGCCTATGCCTCGCTGGGCGAGAAGGTGATGACGCGCGCCACCACGCACTCGGCCGGACCTTACGAGGTGCCGCACGTCCGCGCCGACTGCTACGCCATGTATACCAACAACCCGCCGGCGGGCGCCTTCCGCGGCTTCGGCGTCACCCAGTCGGCGTTTGCGGTCGAATCGACCATGGATCTGCTGGCCGAGACCCTCGGCCTCGATCCGGTCGCGCTGCGCCGCCAGAACCTGCTGCGCGTCGGCGGCGTCACCAACACGGGCCAGGTGCTGCGCGAGAGCGTCGGCATCACGCGCTGCCTGGACCTGGTGGCGGACGAGATCAAGCGCCGGCCG
Source organism: uncultured Anaerolineales bacterium (assembly GCA_937952305.1). Taxonomy (GTDB): domain Bacteria; phylum Chloroflexota; class Anaerolineae; order Anaerolineales; family UBA6663; genus SpSt-583. The sequence goes on from CALFZO010000078.1 coordinate 25,405, forward strand.
GCCGCCGCAGGCCAGCCGGCCGCCGCCTCCCGCAAACGCCGTGCCTGGGGCCTGGCCCTGGGTTACAAGAACACGGGCTTGGGCGGCGGCGCGCCGGACAAGGCCGGGGCTGAGGTGGAGTTGTATACCGACGGCACGGCCGAGGTGCGGACCAGCGCCGCCGAGATCGGGCAGGGTCTGGTGACGGTGGTGCAGATGTGCACGGCCGAGGAACTGGGCCTGCCGCCGGCGCGGGTGCGCGTCCTGCTCTCCGACACCGACCGGACGCCGGACGCCGGGCCGACGACGGCCTCGCGCCAGACCTTCGTCACCGGCAACGCCGCCCGCCTGGCGGCGCGCACCCTGCGCCAGGCCGTGGCCGCCACGCTGGCCGAGCGCTTCGACCAGCAGCCGGACAACATCCGCTTTGAGGAGGGTCTGGCGCGCTTCGACGGTCAGGCCGTGCCGCTGGGCGAGGCCGCGCAGCTTATGCAGCAGGAGGGCCGGATGCCGCGCGCCGTCTACGAGTACTGGGCGCCGGCCACCCAGCCGCTGGGGACGGGCGGCGACATGCACTTCGCCTTTTCGTACGCGGCCCAGGCGGCCGAGGTGGAAGTGGACCTGGACACCGGCGAGGTCAAGGTCCTGCACCTGATCGCGGCCCACGACATCGGCCGGGCCATCAACCCGCTGGCGCTGCAGGGTCAGATCGAGGGCGGGATGATCATGGGCCTGGGCAACGCCCTGACCGAGGAGTTCATCGTGGAGCAGGGCCGCGTGGTCACCGATGTCCTGGCGCGCTACAAGATGCCGAGCATCCGCCATGCGCCGCCGATCACGTCGTTCATCGTGGAAGACGCGGTGGAGGCCGGCCCGTACGGCGCCAAGGGCGTGGGCGAGATCGCCAGCATCCCCACCACGCCCGCCATCACCAACGCCATCTACAACGCCTGCGGGGTGCGCGTGCTCAAGACGCCGGTGGACCAGGATCAGCTGCTGCTGGCCCTGAAGCGCGGCGACCGCGAGGTTGCCTGACGTTCAGCGCGGGTTGGTTGAATCAAAAGTGAGGCCGCGCGGCCTCACTTTTTGTTGCCAGCCGGGTCTACGCGCCGCGCTCGCCGCGGATGTAGGGCAGGCCCAGCGCCGCCGGCGCGCCCAGCCGCTTGCGCATGGCCTCGCGCGAGCCGATGACGAGCACGGCGATCGTGAACGCGTACGGCAGCATCTGCAGGAAGAAGCCCAGGTAGGGGTTGTAGAAGAAGGGATTGCGCAGGCCGAGCAAGAGCTGCGGCCCCTGGATGTCCAGGATCAGGCGCCGCAGGGCGCCGAAGGCGTAGGCGCCGAACGCGGCCCGCCACGGGTCCCACTGCGCGAAGATTACCAGGCCCACCGCGATCCAGCCCTGCCCCGAGGTCGTCAGTTCGCTGAACCAGCCCGGCGAGATGGCCAGGCTGATCGTGCCGCCCGCCAGGCCGGCCAGCACGCCGCCCACAAAGACGTAGGTGTAGCGCAGGGTGAAGACGTTGATGCCCATGGCGTCGGCGGCGGTAGGGTTCTCGCCCACGGCGCGCAGGTGCAGGCCGGGCCGGGTGTGGTTGATGAAGAACCAGGCCGCCGGCACCAGCAGGTAGCCCACGTACACCATGACGCTGTGGCCCGTGAACAGGATCGGCCCGAGCACGGGGATGGCCGAGAGGAGCGGGATCGTGGCCTGGGGCAGCAGCGAGACCGTGCCGGCCTTGCTCAGCCCTTCGCCGAAGACCAGGCTCAGACCGGTCCCCAGGAAGGTCAGGGCCAGCCCGCTCACCACCTGGTCGGCCTGAAAATGGATGGCCACGACGCCGTGCAGCAGGGCCAGCGCGCCGGCCGCCAGCATCGCCACCAGCAGGCCCAGCCAGCCGTTGCCGGTGGCGGCGGTGATGGCGAAGGCGCTCATGGCGCCGATCAGCATCATGCCCTCGACGCCCAGGTTGAGGACGCCGGCGCGTTCGGTGAAGATCTCGCCGATGGTGGCGAAGAGCAGGACAGTGCCGCTGGCGACGCCGGCTTGGAGGATGATGACGAGGTCCATGGATGGTGGAGGGTCCGCCGCCGCTCAGGCCGTCGCGCGTTCGAGGCGCAGCCGGTAGCGCAGCAGCACTTCGCTGGCGATCAGCATGAACAGGATAATGCCCTGGATCAGGCGCGGCACACCGGCCGGCTGGATCTCGCGGCCGGCCAGGATCAGGCCGCCGAACAGGATGGCGACCGGCACCACCAGGAGCGGATTGAGCTTGGCCAGCCAGGCGACAATGATGCCGCTGAAGCCGTAACCGGGCGAGATGCTGGTCTGCAGACGGTGGACCACGCCCGTGATTTCAGACATGCCGCCCAGGCCGGCCAGTGACGCCGACAGCAGCAGGGCCAGGACGGTGGTGCGCCGGATGTCCAGGCCCGCGTACTCGGCGGCGCGCGGGTTGTCGCCGATCAGGCGGATCTCATAGCCCCACAAGCTGCGGTACAGGATGTACCAGACCACGCCGGCCGCCAGCACGGCCAAGACCAGGCCGAGATGGGTGGTCAGGCCCCGGAAGAGCGGCACCTCCCGCGCATAGTCGGCCAGGCGCGGCAGCCAGGCGTTCTTCGGGAACATCGGGCTCATCTGGAAGCCGCTCTCGCTCCAGACGGCGAAGACGAAGAAGTTGACCAGCGCCACGGCGATGTAGTTCATCATCAGCGTGGTGATGATCTCGTTCACACGCAGATAGGCCTTGAGCAGACCCGGGATCAGGCCCCAGGCCGCGCCACAGACCATGCCGCCGACGACCAGGATCGGGATGGACAGCCAGGGCGAGAGGTCGGCCGGGACGGCGCCGGAGAGCACCAGGGCGCTGGCCCCCAGCGCGCCGGCGTAGAACTGGCCTTCGGCGCCGATGTTCCAGAGCTTCATGCGGAAGGCGACCGAGCAGGCCAGCCCGGTCAGGATCAGGGGCGTGGCTTTCACCAACGTGTCCGAGAACACGCCGATCTCGCCGAAGGCGGCCCGGGCGATGTGCGCGTAGGCTTTCCACGGGTCGCCGCCGACCAGGGCCAGCACGAGCGCGCCCAGCAGCAGCGCGGCGATGATAGCGCCCAGCGATACGAGCGGGCTCAGCCAGCGCGGCACTTCTAGGCGCGGCTCCACCACCAGCCGGTAGGGCAGCCGCCAGCGGGGCGTGGCAGGGGCGGAAGTCGTCACGGGCCTCTCCTATGGGGTGGCAGGTGGCGGTGGAGCGGCGGCCGCCGGTTTGCGCTGACCGCCCGTCATCATCAAGCCGACCAGTTCGGCGTTGCGCTCGGTCAGTTCCCCCACGATCTCGCCCTCGTACATCACCAGGATGCGGTCGCTCAAGGCGAAGATCTCGTCCAGCTCCTCGGAGGAGAGCAGGATGGCGGCGCCGGCCTCGCGCTGCTCCAGCAGCAGGCGCTGGACGCCTTCGATCGCGCCGACGTCCAAGCCGCGCGTCGGCTGCATGGCCACCAGCAGCCTGGGCCGGGCCGAGAGCTCACGGGCCAGGATCACGCGCTGCAGATTGCCGCCGGACAGCAGGCGGGCGGCGGTGTCCAGGCTGGGCGTGACGATGGCATATTCCTGGCGCAGGGCCTCCGCCCGGTTGCGGGCGGCCAACCGCTGCAGCGTCCAGCCCCGGGCGATGGGCGGCTGGCGGTAGCTCTTCATGATGACGTTGTCGGTGATGCCCAGGTTGGGCGCGGAGCCGACGTGGGTGCGGTCCTCCGGGACGTGAGCCACGCCGTGCGCGATGGAGCGCCGGGCCGACTGGTTGGTGACGTCCTCGCCTTCCACCAGGACGCGGCCGCCGGTGCAGCGGCGCAGGCCCGTGATCACCTCGGCCAGTTCGCTCTGGCCGTTGCCGGCGATGGCCGCGATGCCCACGATCTCGCCGGCGCGCACCTGCAGGGAGACCTGGCGCAGCGCCGGCCGGCCCTTGTCGTTCAGGGCCGCGACCTTGTCCAGCTCCAGCACCACGGCGCCGGGCGTCTGCGGCTTCTTGTCTGGGTAGAACAGCACCTCGCGCCCCACCATCAACCGCGCCAGTTCGGCCGGCGTGGCGCCGTGGGCGGGCAGGCCGCTGGCCGTCACCCGGCCCTTGCGCAGCACAGTCACGCGGTCCGCGATGTTGGCCACTTCCTGCAGTTTGTGGCTGATGAAGACGATCGAGCGGCCCTCGGCCACCATCGCGCGCAGGGTCTTGAACAGCTCGTCGATCTCCTGCGGCGCCAGCACGGCGGTCGGCTCGTCCATGATCAGGACGCGCACGCCGCGGTAGAGCATCTTGAGGATCTCCACCCGCTGCTGCTCGCCCACGGTCAGCTGCCAGACCTTGGCCCGCGGCATGATGCGCAGGCCGAAGCGCTCGCCCAGGGCCGCCATCTTGTCGTCGTACCGGGACAAGCGCATCCGGAAGCGCGGCTCGTCCAGCCCCAGCAAGATGTTTTCGGTGACGGTCAGCGAGGGCACCAGCGTGAAGTGCTGGTGGATCATGCCCAGCCCGCGCGCGATGGCGTCGCGCGGCGAGTGGAAGTTGGCGGGCTGGCCGGCCACGTGGATGGTGCCGGCCTCCTGCCGGTACAGGCCGGCCAGGATATTCATCAGCGTGCTCTTGCCGGCGCCGTTCTCGCCCAGCAGAGCGTGGATCTCGCCGGGGCGCAGGTCGAAATCGACGTGATCATTGGCCAGCGTGCCCGGGAACTTCTTGACGATCCCGCGCATCTCGACGACGTTGGGCGTAGCAGACATGGGGCTTGGCCGTGGTGATGGGCAGGGCAGGGGCGGCGTGCGCGCCTCGTCTGGAC
>CALFZO010000079.1 GCA_937952305.1 uncultured Anaerolineales bacterium
CGCCAGCGACGGGCGAAGCGGGCGGGGTTCAGCGGACGCGCACCCAGGCTCCATCGGACCAGAGCTGCCAGCGGGCGTCCGGCGGCTCCTGGCTGACGCCGCCCGCGCGGTAAAGCCCGCTGCCGTCCGCGCACAGCTGACCGGCCGGCGTCCCATCGGCCGCGCGCACGACGGCCCCGCACGGCTGGCTGGCCGCTTCCAGGTATTCGCCGGCGGCGAGCACTCCCGCGCCGATCAATTGGCTCTGCAGCCAGCCCAACGTGACCACGCGCTGCGGCCGGCAGGCGGGATCAGTGGCCGCGTACAGGCCCAGGCCGTCCGCGCGCCCGCAGACGCCAGGCCATTCCACGCGCAGCAGTTCACGCGCGGCCCCGCCCGGGGCGGCCTCCACGGCGGGCGCGTCCCCCAGGCCGATCTGGATGAAGCGCAGACCCAGAGCGATGAGGATGATGAGCAGGGCCAGGCGGGCAAGCGGGCGGCGGGAGTTGGTGTAGTCGTCCATGATGGCCTCCGGGAGGGCGTGATCATCACGGTAAGCCGGGCCGCGTGCCGGGGCCAGCCGTTAACGTGTGCCGGCCGCGCGCCAGAGCAGGCCGCCGCTGGTGCCGGCTTTGGCACGATCGTGCGCTCAGGCGCGCGTCAGCGTAATCTCGGTGACTTCCGGGCGGCAGTTGAGGCGCACGCCCGGCGCCGCCAGGCCGATGCCGGGATTGGTGTAGAGCCAGGTCGCGCCGACGCGGTACAGGCCGTAATCGTACTTGCGGCCGTACTGCGGCGTGATGATGGCGCCCAGGCCGGGCACGCGCACCTGGCCGCCGTGGGAGTGCCCGGCCAACTGGACGGCCACGCGCGGGTCCTGGCTCCACTCGTCGACGAAGTCGGGTTCGTGGGCCAAAAGCAGGGCGGGGGTGTCGGACGGGCAGCCGGCCAGCGCTCGATCCAAATCCGGAGCGCCGCTCCAGGCATCGTCCAGGCCGGCCAGGTACAGGCCGCCGGCGTTGGCCGGCAGCGCCAGGCCGCGATTGACCAATACCGGCAGCCCGGCCCGCTCCAAACCGCCTTGGACGATGGCGCGGTTGGTCCACAAGTCGTGGTTGCCCAGGCAGGCGAAGACGCCGTGCCGGGCGTTCAGTTCGGCCAGCGCCGGCGCCAGCTCGGCGATGTCGTCGGCGCTCACGGTGACGTAGTCGCCGGTCAGCGCGATCAGATCCGGCTTCAGGCTGTTGGCCACGGCCACGGCCCGGCGGATCGCGCCGATCTCGGTGACGGGACGCAGGTGGAAATCGGTCAGGTGGACCACGCGCAGCCCTTCGGCCGCGGCCGGCAACCGGTGGATAGGCAGAGTCAGCCGCCGCACGGCCAGCCAATTAGCTTCTAGTTGAGTGCCGTACAGGTAACCGGCGGCGCCGGCCAGGGTGTAGCCGGCGGCCACGTTGCGCAGCATCTTGAGAAAACCGCGCCGGCTGAGTTTGACGCGCGAAGTTGGCATGGCGAGACGATGCCTCCGTTGCTCAAAAAGTTGATTAGCGCGACGATAGCGGAGGCGCCGTGCCGGGGGCAGGCGGGCGTTGGTGCCCAGCGCGGCCGAAGACGGGGGAACGAGGGTGCCGCCGGCCGGCACGAAAGTGCCGGGCGCGGTCACTCCTTCTCGGACAGCTCCTGACGATGCTCGAACCACCAGCGCACGGCCTCGGCCCGGCTGGCGACGTTGACGGCGCGGAAGATGCGCTGGACGCCCTTCTTGACGGCGTCCTCTTTGAGGCCGAGCCGGTAGGCGATCTGCTGGTTGGTCAGGCCTGCCTCGGCCAGCAGGTTGAAGATGGCGTGGTCACGCTCAGAGAAGGGGCTGGGCGCGCTCTGGCCGAGGCTGGCGGCCAGGTCCGGCAGGTCGCCGGCGGGCAGGCGCGACAACAGGAAGTAGCCGCGCCGGGCGAGCAGCAGCGCGGCCTCCACCTCGCCGCCGGACGGCCGGTCGTCTTTGTGGATCATGGACACGCGCCAGGTCATGAGTTTCTTCAGCAGCGCTGGGTTCGTGTCTTTCGACGTCAGGATGATGATGGGCAGGCCGCGCTCTTCGCGGTTGGCCAGTTTCTCGGCCAACGCCAGCCCCTCCTGCATCGAGTGGGTCGGCGGCAGCGACAGGTCCAGCAGCAGGGCCGCGTACGCGGTCTGGGCCAGCAGCCGCTCGGCGGTGGCCACGTCTGGGGCGTTATCCAGCTGCACCCGGGGCTGCAGCTCGAACTTCAGACCCTCGTAGTATTGCGAGTAGTCCTCAACCATGAGGACGCGGAGCGGCGGTGGGGTGTCTGGCATAGGCGCTGGCCGGAAGCCTGGGCCCTGCGGGCGGCGCAGGGCGACGGATAGCGCCTATTTTACTGTGGGTCACGCCGGGGCGGTGATGGCGCGGGCGGCTCCGGCAGGCGCGGGAAGACCACCTCCAGGCGTGTGCCGGCGCCGGGCTGGCTGTCCACATAGCCGCGCGCCGCGAACTGCGCGCGCACCAGGTCCAGACCTTCAAAGATACCGTTGGGGCCGGGGCGCACGCGCGTCCGGTCGAAGCCGCGCCCGTTGTCCACCACGCTCAACCGGATCTGGGTCGGCGTGACCGCCACGTCGATCTCGAGGCGGCGGGCGCCGCCGTGGAAAGAGGCGTTGGCCACGGCCTCCAGCGCCAGGCAGTAGAGCGCGTCGGCGACCGCGAAGGGCAGGTCGTCGGCTTCGGGCGCGATGGTCACCAGCACGCGGCCGTCCGGCGGGTCCGCGAACTGCACGATCTTCTGGGCGGCCCGGCGCACCTCGTCTTGCAGGCCGGCCTCGTCCAGCGGGTCGCGCCGCGAGAGCCGGGTGAGCATGGCCGCGATCTCCAGCCGGCGCACGACCTTCTGCGCGTTGGCCAGGGCAGCCGCGGCGGTGGCGGCGTCGGCGGGCTCGGCGGCCAGGGCGCCCTGGGCCGACCCCACCAGGCGGCGCAGCGAGTCGGCGCTCAAGGTGAGCGGGCCGTGCACACCAAACAGCACGCCGCCGAACGCCTCGTACTTGCGCCAGGAGGCGCGCTCGCGGTTGATCTGCTCGGCGGCCAGGCTGGCCAGCGCCTCCAGGGTGAGTTTTTCCAGCGGCGAAAAGACGCGCGGGGCGCGGTAGTTCAGGAAGAGCGCGCCCACCCGTTCGCTGCGCGTGCCCAGCGGCAGGAAGGCCAGCGACGCGACCGCCTCGCGCTGGAGAAAACTGTCGGCGGCGGCCGCGCGGGCCAGGAGCGGGTCAGCGGCCGCGTGCGTGCTGTAGTGCGCGGTCCAGCGAGCCAGCAAGCGGAACAGCACCGAGCTCTCCGACAGGGCCTGCTCCCGCAGTCTTTCCGGCGCGCGCAGATCGCCCGCGAAGAGCGGCGCCAGCGGGTAGCCGGTGCCGGGCGCCAGCTGATACAGCACCACGGCGTCGGCGCTCAGGCGCGTGCGGGCGTCGTCGGCCAGGACCGCGAACATCTCGGCTATGGACGTGCAGTCGCCCAGCCGGCCGACCACTTCCGCCAGCGTGTCCCGCAGGCGGGCGGCCTCGCGTTGCACGGCGCGGCTGCGGGCCAGCGCCAGCCCGATCGAGTCGGCCATGCGCGCCAACTGCTCGTCGTCGAACTCCCAGAACTCGGCCTCGCGCGGGCTGAGCACCTCCAGCACGCCCACCGGCTGGCCCTCCGCCAGGAGCGGCGCCGCCACCAGCGCGCGCACGGCGTGCCCGGCCGCCGGCTGGCCCGCGTAGGGGCAGCGGCGCAGGTCGTCCCAGCGTTCCAACTGGCGGGTCTGGCACACGCGCGCGGCGACGCCGTCCACGCCGCCCAGGTCGGCGCGCGGCGGCCAGGTGGCGCGCACGGTCAGCGCGCCGCCCTCCGCCAGCCACAGCCGGACGCGGTCGTAGCGCAGCCGCCGGGCGACCGCCTCCACCACCGTGTCCAGCGCGGCGTCGATGTCGGCCAGGTTGGAGAGCTCGTTGGCGATCTCGCGCAGCAGCTCGGCGCGGCGCTCCAGGACGATGTAGCGCCGGACCAGGTAGTGGTTGGAGCCGGCCAGCAGCGTCAGCCAGAGCGGCGAGAGCACGGCCTCGCTGAGCGGATAGCCCGCGATCACGCGCAGCGCCAGCAGCAGCAGGCTGGCCAGCCCGGTGAGCAAAGCAAAGGCGCGAATGGTGGCGCGCTCGGAGAGATAGATGAGCGGGAAGAGATAGAGCAGCCACAAGTGATCCAGCGCCGCGCCCAGGCCCGTGAAGCGCACGGCCGCCGCCAGCCCCACCGTGATGGCGACGACGATCAGGCCGGACCAGACCAGCACCAGGTCCGGCCGCGCGAAGCGCACCAGCCAGCCGCCGGCGCCGCGCCGCCACAGGCGTTCCGCGCGCCAGAACAGCACGAAGCCGCAGGCCGCGCCGATCATCAACAGGATCACCAGCCGCCGCCGGAACGCGTCTTCGGCGAAGGTGTCCCGCACGACGATGGCCAGGATCAGGGTCACGCCGACGACGGCCACTGGGTAGTAGAAGCGCATCCCCAGCCGCAGCAGCCAGCGGTAGATGGCCGAGAAGGGATCGTAGTTGCGGGGGAGTCCGTAGCCGGTCAGCATAAGCGTTCGTTGGTCCTCGCCGGCGGCCGGGCCTGCGTCTGTGGCCGCGCCGACATCCTAGCGTATTCCGGCCGGAGCGGCGCCGCCAGTGCGTGCCGCCGCCGCGCACTTTAGTGCGCTGGGCCTGGTGCTACAATGAGGTGGGGTTGGCGGGCAGGAGCAATCACTATGTTCCCTCCCGCGCGCTTTCTCAGCTTGAGCCTGGCCTTGGCGCTGACCGCCTGCGCGCCAAACGCACCCGCCTTCACGTCCACGCCGTCTCTCCCCACCGCGCCCGCGGCCACGGCCGTCCCGCGCCGCTCCGCCCAGCTGTCTGAACTCAACCGAGATGTCCGCGCCCACGCCGAGCCTGACCAGGCCTGGACGCCGGCCGTGGAGGGCCAGGCGATCTTCGTCGGCGGCGGCGCCCGCACCGGCGATGAGGCCTGCGCGCGGCTGGACTTATCCGAGGGCGCGATCGTGCGGCTGGGCGCGAACAGCGCCTTCGAACTGCAGGTGCTGCCGGAGCAGCCGGAAGGCTTCGCGGCGCGCCTGGCGCTTTCAGCCGGCCAGGTCTGGATCGGCCTGCTGGAGGCCACGGGTCTGAGCCAGGTGGAGGTGGAAACGCCGTCCGGCGTAGCAACCGTGCGCGGCTCGTTCATGAGCGTGGCGTATGCGCCGGACAGCGGCCAGCTGCGGGTGACGTGCCTGGAGGGGGAGTGCCAGCTGCAGGGCGCGGCCGGCCCGGAGACCGCGCTGACCGGAGGCCAGCAGGCCGAGATTCTGGCCCAGGGTCAGCGGCCTTCGTCAGTCCAGCCGATGGACTCGGCCCAATATGCGGAGTGGGAGCAGCACTGTCCGGAGGCGCCGGCCGTTCCACATATTCTGCTCAGCCCCGGCGCGGACCAGTGCGGGCAGACGACGGTCCCGGCCGGTGAAGTCGAGTTCAATTTCGGCGTAGGCCGCTGGCCGACGGCGGACGAGGCCAGCGCCGCCATCGGCGACAGCCGGCCGACGATCAGCCTGGACGGCGAGCCGTTGCCCATCGGTGAGCCCACCGGGCCGGAGTGGCACACCGGCGGCGAGCCGGCCGGCTGGGGCTACAGCACGCGCACGCGCGTCACCGTGGAGCCCGGCCGATACACGCTGGTCTCCGAGTGGTATTGGCCGGAGGTCTTCACCTGTGAGCTGACCGTGAGCGGCCGTTGAGCGGCTGAACGAGCCGCCGCCGGCGCTAGTCGCTCACCGGTGAACGGAGCCGCCAGCCGATCTCGAAGGGCGCGGCGCAAGCGGATTTGGCTCTAGACCATCTGTTCCGGCCGGCTGCAAAATCTGCTAAAATCGGTGCGCCCGCCGGGGCGATCTCGCAGGTGTATGGGAGGAGTTGACCCTTGAGCCGCTTAGTGAAGACCGATGGTGTCGGCAAGCAACGCGACCGGTTGATGAAGGGGATCACGTTGTCTTTGCGTGAGCTGGCCGGCAAGCAAAAACTGGACGAGGACGCGCGCGACATGGTGGCGTTCATCGCCTTGGCGCTGCACGAAGTCTACGAGACCATCGACGTGACCTGCCTGGCGTGGGAGAAGCGCGACTACTGGCTCAAGGCCGACCAGTTTCGGCGCGAGTGGGAGTGGACACGCTCCGCGGCGGAGAAGCTGGAGAAGGTGGTGCTGCAGAACGAGTGGCAGGAACTGCCGCTGTTGATGGCCAGCCTGTCGCAGCACCTGAGCAAGGTCAACCTGCCCAAGCGCAATACGCTGGGCGAGCCGTGGCTGGGCGCGTACGCGGCCTTGCGCGAGAAGCGCGGCATCGAGAAGGCCTACGCCGTCAAGTAAGCGGCTGGGCGAGGGCGCTCGGCGAGCCCCGGTCTACGCCGGGGCTTTTTGCTGCCGGGCGCCCGGCTCACAAGATCTGGGCCAGGCCGGCGTTGATGTCGGCGTGGAGCCGGTCGGCGATCTGGCTTAAGGCGGTGTGTTTGGGTGAGCCCGGCGCGGCCACGCCGTGCCGCACCAGCGTCACCGGCACACCCTGCGCGGCCAGCAGCGCCGCCGCCTGGGTGGCGGCCCGCAGGCTGCCCGGAGAATCTTCGAAGACATGGATGGTCTCGCCGGCGCAGGCGGCCAGCGCCGGCTGCAATTCGCCGGCGCGCACCAGGGCCACGGCTGCGTCCAGCGCGGCGGCCTCCGCACCGGTGCGGGCGGCTGCCATCGCCGCCAGCGGCTGAACGGGCGAGGGCTTCACCAGGTCCATCGCCTCGGCACCGTGCCGCTGGGCCGCCCACGCCAGCTTGCCGAAAGCAATGACTGGCAGGCGCTCCGGGCCGCTGGCCGGCAGGCCCACCAGGTCCAACGCCAATTCGGCCTCCGGCGTGTAGCCGCGCAGGCGCTCGGCCACCTCCACCGGCGGCAGGCTGGGCCGGGCCGTGTACAACCCGCAGCGCAGGCGGCCGGCGGCGCGCTCAGCCAGCAGCCGGTCCCGCAGGGCGGGCTGCAAGAGCGGGCGGTCCTCCGTGGCGAGCAGCGCCGCGCACTCGAAGTGCGGCGGCAGGCCGTACGCGTCGGCGTACAGGGCGTGGCCGACGGCGAAGTTCTGCACCACCTGCAGGGCCGGCGCGCGATCGACGTCGAAGCAGTGGCCCAATAGCTGCTCCAGCACCGGCTGCACCCGCGCGGTGAGCGGCCCGCCGTTCAAGTCCTCGCCGAACAGACGCAGCGCCGTCCGCGAGGCCTGGGTGCCCGGCGGCGTACCCGCGCCGATGCGCCGCGCCAGGGCGCCGAAGTCCGGGCGCGGCACGGCCAGCGGCTGCGCGCCCAGGATGTCCAGCGCGGCCCAGAAATCCACCGGCAGGTCCAGCGGCGCGCGGCGCAGGCGTTCCAGCAGCAGGGCCGCCGTGCTGATGGCCGCCGACTCCCATTCGACCGTGATGCTGTGGGCCTCGAAGAGGTCGATCTCTTCTTGCGTGGGGTAATGCTCGCCCACGCCCATGCGCCGGCTGAAGTAGGCCACCGTCTGCTGCAGCCCCCGGTGGTAAGCGCGGCTGTGCACCAACACGCCGTCGACGTCGAACAAGATCAACATGGCTCAGTGACTTCGGCTTTCGCGTGAGAGATTCGCAATTGTGCAACCCCGCCGGGCCTCAAGCGTTTGAGAGCCTTGCCATTATAATCAACGCGGCCACTTCCCCCGTCTTCCAATCTGGACTATAGTTCGGGCCGGAGATTTCACCGTGAGCACCCCCACCCTCGACCAACTCTGTATCAACACCATCCGCTTCCTTTCGGCTGACGGCGTGCAGCACGCCAACTCCGGGCACCCCGGCCTGCCGATGGGCGCCGCGCCGATGGCCTACGTCCTGTGGACGCGCTGCCTCAAGCACAACCCCGCCCATCCCGGCTGGGCCGACCGCGATCGGTTTGTGCTCTCGGCCGGCCACGGCTCGATGCTGTTGTACTCGCTGCTGCACCTCACCGGCTACCCGCTGGCGCTGGACGATCTCAAGGCGTTTCGCCAGTGGGACAGCCGCACGCCGGGCCATCCGGAGAGCCACCTCACGCCCGGCGTGGAGACGACCACCGGCCCGCTCGGGCAGGGGCTGAGCAACGCCGTCGGCTTCGCCATGGCCGAGGCGCACCTGGCCGCGCGCTACAACCGGCCCGGCCACGAGATCATCGACCACTACACCTACGTCATCGCCAGCGACGGCGACCTGATGGAAGGCGTGACCGCCGAGGCCAGCTCGCTGGCCGGGCACCTGCGCCTGGGCAAGCTCATCGTCCTGTACGACGACAACGCTATCTCACTGGCCGGCACCACCTCGCTCACGTTCACCGAGGACGTGGCGCTGCGCTATGCGGCCTACGGCTGGCAGACGCTGCGCGTCAGCGACGGCAACGACCCGGCCGCGCTCGAACGCGCGCTGCAGGCGGCGCGCCAGGTCACCGACCAGCCGACCTTGATCCTGGTGCGCACCACGCTCGGCTTCGGCGCGCCGCACAAGCAAGGCACGGCCGAGGCGCACGGCTCGCCGCTCGGCTCGGACGAACTGGCCGCGGCCAAGCGCAACCTGGGCTGGCCCACCGACGCGCTCTTCCACCTGCCGGACGAGGCCGTGGCGCACCTGCGCCGGTCGGTGGAGCGCGGCGCGAAGTGGGAGGCGGAGTGGAACAAGCGCTGGACGGCCTATGAGCAGGCGCACCCGGCGCTGGCAGCCGAGCTCAAGCGCCGCCTGGCGCGGGAACTGCCGGCGGACTGGGAGGCGGCGCTGCCGACCTTCCCCGCCGACCCCAAGGGGCTGGCCACGCGCAAAGCCGGCGAGGCCGTGCTGCAGGCCTTGGGCCAGAAACTGCCGGAGCTCGTCGGCGGATCGGCCGACCTCAACCCGTCCACGTTCACGGTGCTCAAAGGGCAGGGCGATTTCCAGAACCCGCATTCGTCGCCGGACGGCGCGCAGGGGACCTCTGGCGGCGCCTGGGGGTTTGAGGGCCGCAACCTGCACTTCGGCGTGCGCGAGCACGGCATGGGCGCGGTCGTCAACGGCCTGGGCCTGCACGGCGGCTTCATCGGCTACGGCAGCACTTTCCTGACCTTCCATGATTACATGCGGCCGACGGTGCGCCTGGCGGCCGTGATGCAGCTGGGCAGCATCTGGGTCTACACCCACGACAGCATCGGCGTGGGCGAGGACGGCCCCACCCATCAGCCGGTGGAACACTATGCCGCGCTGCGCGCCATCCCTGGCCTGCTCTTCATCCGGCCGGCCGACGCCAACGAGACCGCCTGGGCCTGGCGCGTGGCCATCGCCAACCGCCACCGCCCGACGGCGCTGGCGCTGACCCGTCAGAACGTGCCCACCCTGGACCGCGGCGTTTACGCCTCGGCCGAGGGTCTGACCCGCGGCGCGTACGTGCTCAACCCCGGCCTGTCGTCGCCGGACGTTCTCCTCCTGGCCACCGGCTCTGAAGTGGCCCTGATTGTGGAGGCCGAAAAGCAATTGGCCGAACTGGGCGTGAAGGCGCGCCTGGTGTCGATGCCGTGCTGGGAGTTGTTCGACGAGCAGCCGGCCGAGTATCGGGAGAGCGTGCTGCCGGCGGCGGTGACGGCGCGGCTGGCCGTCGAGGCCGGCGTCTCACTCGGCTGGCATCGCTGGGTCGGGCCGCGCGGGGCGCTGCTCACGCTGGACCGGTACGGGGCTTCCGCGCCGGCGCCGCGCATCTTCAAGGAACTCGGCTTCACGGTCGACCGCGTCGTGGCCCAGGCGCGGGCGTTGCTCGGCCGGTAGCCGCGCTGGCCGGAATTGCGAGACTCACCTATGCAGATTGCCGTCGCTTGCGACCATGCCGGATTCCCGGCCAAAGCCCAGGTGCTCGAGGCCATCCGCGCGGCCGGCCATACGGCCCTGGACCTGGGGACCGACTCGGCGGATGTCCCCGTTGATTATCCGGACGCGGCCCAGGCGGTGGGCACGGCCATCCAGGCCGGCCAGGCCGAGCGCGGCATCCTCCTGTGCGGCAGCGGCGTCGGCGCGGGCGTGGCCGCCAACAAGATGCGCGGCCTGCGCGCCGGCGTCTGCCACGACATATATTCGGCGCATCAGGGGGTGGAGCACGACGACATGAACGTGCTCTGCCTGGGCGCCCGCATCGTCGGCCCGGCCGTCATCCCGGAATTGGTGCGCGCCTTCCTGGAGGCCCGCTTTTCCGGGGCAGAGCGCCACGTCCGGCGGCTGAACAAAGTCCTGGCGCTTGAGTCAGATCGGTAGGCGCGCCCAGCCGGGTGCCCGGCAGTCGTGTGCGCGATAGGAAACCATCATGCCCAAAAACCCTCTTGTCGAACTACAGAAGCTCGGCCAGTCGCCCTGGCACGACAACATCCGGCGTGACCTGCTCACCACCGGCAAGCTCAAGAAGATGGTCAAGGACGGCGACATCACCGGCTTGACCTCCAATCCCACCATCTTTGAGCAGGCCATTGGCCAGACCACGATCTACGACGCGGCCGTGGCTGACCTGGCCCGCCAGGGGTTGACCTCCGGCCAGATCTTCGACCGCCTGGCCGTCGAAGACATCCAGGCCGCCGCCGACGTCTTCCGGCCCGTGTATGAGCGCACCGCCGGCGCCGACGGCTACGTCAGCATCGAGGTCGCGCCCACCTACGCCCGCGACACGGAGGCCACGCTGAAGGAAGCGCGGCGGTTGTGGAAGACGGTCGGCCGGCCCAACCTGATGGTCAAGATCCCGGCCACCCAAGAGGGCCTGCCCGCCATCGAGCAGGCGCTGGCGGACGGGATCAATATCAATGTCACCCTGATCTTCTCGATCGAGCGCTATCGCGCTGTCATGGACGCTTACCTGGCGGCCCTGGAGCGGCGGGTGGCGGCGCGCAAGAAGATCGACCGGATCGCGTCGGTGGCGTCGTTCTTCGTCAGCCGTGTGGACACGCTCGTGGACAAGCGCCTGGACGAGAAGATTAGGGCGCTGGGCGCGGCCGGCACGCCGGCCCTGCAGGCGCTAAAGGGCAAAGCCGCCATCGCCAACGCCCAGTTGGCCTATGCGGCCTTCCGCCAGGTTTTCGCCGGCGAGCGCTGGGACAAACTGGCCGCCAAAGGCGCGCGCTTCCAGCGGCCGTTGTGGGCCAGCACGTCCACCAAGAACCCGGCTTATCCGGATGTGTACTACGTCGAGGCCCTGGTCGGCCCGGACACCGTGGACACCATGCCGCCCGCCACCGTGGCGGCCTACAAGGACCACGGCCGGCCGGAACTGCGCCTCGGCGATGACAGCGCTGACGCCCAGCGCGTGATCGACGAGCTGGCCGAGCTCAACCTTCCGATGGACGCCGTCACCCAGCAGCTCGAGGCGGAAGGCGTAGCCTCCTTCGCCAAATCCTTCGACACGCTCCTGGCCGTGGTGGAAGCGCGCCGGCAGGCCGTGGTGTTGAACGACCGCCAGCAGCACAGCCTGGGCTCGGCCGAGAAGGCGGCGGCCAAGCTCATGGGGCGCCTGGACGCCGAGCAATTCGGCGCGCGGCTGTGGCGCAAGGATCCGACCCTGTGGAAGCCCGCCGACGCCGCGCATCAGGCCGAGATCAAGATCCGGATGGGCTGGCTGGACGTGGCCGGCCAGATGGCCGGGCACCTGAGCGAACTGACGACCTTCGCGGGCGAAGTGCGCCGGGCCGGCTTCACCCACGCCTTGTTGCTGGGCATGGGCGGCTCGTCGCTGGCCCCGGAAGTGATGCGCGTGACGTTCGGCGTGGCCAAGGGCTACCTGGACCTGGCCGTGCTGGATTCCACGGACCCGGCCGCCGTGCTGGCCGCCGACGCGCGCAGCGACCACGCGCGCACGCTCTACCTCGTTTCGTCTAAATCTGGCGGCACGGCCGAAATCAACGCCATGTTCCGGTTCTTCTGGGACCGGGTGGTGGCCGTGAAGGGCCGCCGGGCGGGCGAGAACTTCGTCGCCATCACCGACCCGGGCACCTCGCTGGAGGCGCTGGCCAAAGAGCGCGGCTTCCGGCGTATCTTCGTGAACCCGCCCGAGATCGGCGGGCGCTATTCGGTGCTGTCGTACTTCGGCCTGGTGCCGGCGGCCCTGATGGGCCTGGACGTGGCCCGGCTGCTCGAGCGCGCCCAGGCGATGAGCCTGGCCTGCGGCGCCGGCCAGCCAGCTGAGCGCAACCCGGGCCTGCGGCTGGGCGCCGCCCTCGGCGCGCTGGCGGCGGCCAAGCGGGACAAGGTCACGTTCATCGTCTCGGACCGGATCGCCTCGTTCGGCTACTGGGTGGAACAGCTCATCGCCGAATCGACCGGCAAGGAAGGGCGGGGCATTCTGCCCGTGGAGGGCGAGGCGCTCGGCAAGCCGCGCGTCTACGGCCAGGACCGGGTGTTCGTGCATCTGCGCCTGGGCCAGGACGCCGCCCAGGCCCGCGCCGCGGCGGCCCTGAAGAAGGCCGGCCAGCCCGTCATCGAGATCGCCCTCGCCGACGTGTACGACCTGGGCGGCGAGTTCTTGCGCTGGGAGATCGCCACGGCCGTGGCTGGCTGGGCGCTGGGCATCAACCCGTTCGACCAACCGGACGTCCAGGCCGCCAAGGACATCACCAAGCGGCTGCTGGCCGAGTTCACCCAGACCGGCAACCTGCCGGACGAAGCCCGCGCCCTGCGGCTGGACGAGGCCAAGACGACGGCCGCCGTGCGCAAGCTGCTCAAGACCGTGAAGCGCGGGGATTACGTGGCGGTGACGGCTTACCTGGCGCGCACGCCGCGCCGCGAGAAGCTGCTGCGCGAGCTGCAGGCCGCCCTGCGCGACGCGACCGGGGCCGCGACGACGGTGGGCTACGGGCCGCGTTTCCTGCATTCCACGGGCCAGCTGCACAAGGGCGGCGCCAACAACGGCGTCTTCCTGCAGTTGGTGTGTGACGACCCGCTCGACGCGCCGATCCACGGCGAGGCGTTCACGTTCTCGACGCTCAAGAACGCCCAGGCGCTCGGCGACTTCCAGGCGCTGACGGCTCGCGGCCGGCGCGCGCTGCGCCTGGATCTGGACGACCAGGTCGAGCGCGGTTTGCAAAAACTCCGGGATGTGTTAAGGTAAGGGGCGGCGGCATCTGGCCGCCTAACTGCTTTGTCTATGCCTCGCCCGCGCTCACGCGTCCGCTATGAGATGACGTCCCTCCGGCCGCCGGCCCGGCTGGCGCCGCGCGTCGTCCCCTCGGTGGACCCGTGGGTGGCGGGCGAGATGTTCGTCTCCCCCCATGTCGAGGAGCGGCGCCGCGGCCTGGCCATCCTGTTCGGCTCGGAAACAGTGCGCCGCTCGCCGTTGACGGCGCAGCTGCTGGCCGCGCGCGTGGACGAGCCGGATCTGGCCCTGCGGTCCCAGATCGTCCAGGCGCTGGCCGATTATTTCGAAGTGCGCGGCAGCGATTACCGTTACCCATCCGAGATTCGCTCGTTGGCCGCCGCCCATCTGCGCCGCTATGACCGGCCGCAGATCCAGGCCCTGCTGGAGGTCCACGTGGCCGCCCGGGAGGGCGCGGTGCGCCTGGCGCCGGACAGCCTCAGCCGGCTGTTGGCGCGCATCCCCAACGCCTCGCTGGTGCTGGTGCGGCTGGCCGGTGAACGCGGGCTGGCGGTCCGCCTGCGCCGCGCGGCCGTGGAGTTGATCGGGCGAGTGGGTTTCACCGACGCCTTGCAGGCGCTGGAAGGGCTGGAAGCGCGCATCGCCGGCCGCCGCGCCGGCCAGATGGCCATGGCTTTTGCCCCCACCGACCACGCCGACGAGCAAAGCCTGCTGCCGGCCTTACAGCAGACCTTGCTGGCCCTGCGCGAAAACGAATAGGCGCCGCGCCCCCGCCGCCACAACCCCGCCCGCCTGGTCGAAGGACATTTTGCTATGCCAAACAGACTGTACTATTCTGCGCCGCGGCGCCTGGCGCGGGCGCTGCTGGCTGGCGCGCTGATCGGGGCGGCGCTGCTCCTGCTGCTGCGGCCGGCCGCGGCCGCGCCGCTGCCTCAGGCCGGCACGCCTGGCGGCCTGAGGGTGGAAGTTTTCGAAGACGTGAACGTGCGCGCCGGGCCGGGCACCGACTATGACCTGATCGGCAAGCTGGTGGCAGGCCAGTCCGAGACCATCTTGGGCCGGGCGACCGTGGGCGCGTTTGTGTGGCTCAAGATTGTGTACTTTGGCGGCCCGGACAACACCGGCTGGGTGCTGGCCGGGTTGGTGCGCGTGGCCGGCGACGTCAACACGCTGCCGGAAGTGGCCGTCCCGCCGACGCCCACGCTGCCGCCGACGGCGACGCTGGGCGCGTTTGTGGAGGTCACCGCGACGCCGGGCGGCGCGGCCGTTGTCAGCGAGCGTCTGCCCACGTTCACGGCGCCGGCGCCCGTGATCCGGCCGACGCTGCTGCCGGCCCAGGGCCTGGCCTCGGGCGGCGGCGCCTTCCCGCCGGCCCTGGCGATCATCGCGCTGTTGGTGATGGGGGTCTTTGCGGGGCTGGTCAGCCTGATCCGGAGCCGGGGGTAAGCGTGGCGACCTGGGCCGCCACGCGCCGGCCCTCGGCGGTGAGCCAGAAGGTGGCCGCCGGAAACTTCTTGTTGCTGTCGAGCAGGCCGGCCGCGGTCAAATCGTCGGCCAGACGCCGCGCCACGGCCTCCGGCGCGCGGCCGTCGGCGTAGTGCAGGCGGAACTCCTTGCGGCCATCCAGGTGGCGGTGGGCCTTGAGGGCGTGCCCGGCGGCCACGGCCAGCAGCAGGCGGGTGTGGTCGGAAGATAGCTTCATCGCGCCGCAGCCAGCGCGCCGCCCCGGGCGTCGGCGCTCAACCCAACTGATCGACGTAGTCGTGCAGTTTGCGCTGATTGATTTTGACGTACTGGTCCGTCAGGATCTCGGCCATCTCCTCCGGCGTCAGGCGTGACCGCAGGATGTCTAGCGCGTCCTCCGGCGACTGGCCGTAGGCCAGTTTCTTCTTCCCGTTTTTCAGATCGAACAGGTACATGAAGTGGGGGTTGCTGAAGCTGCTCATGAGATGACGAGGGCGGAAGACGAATAACGAAAGACGGCCCCGCGCGAGCGGCGTTCGTCCTCCGGCGTTCGTCCTTCGTCCGCTAGGCTTTGGCCAGCGCGTCCAGGTAGTTCCGGCGCTGCTGGCGCACCTCGGCCAGACCGCGGTTGACCTCGTCGTCGTAGCGGCCGGCCAGCAGTTCCCGATAGAAGCGGTAGTCCACGCCCACCACTTTCTCGTCGTCCGGGAAACGGTGGTAGTTCTCCTTGGACATGCGGCTCTTGCCTTCGGCGATGAGTTGATAGCCCAACGCCGAGCCGGGGTAGGGGGCGTAGAACGAGATCGACGGCAGGATGCGCTTGGTGTACTTGACCATGCGCATGGTTTTGAAGGCGTCCTCGTGCGTCTCGCCCGGGATGCCGAGCATGATGTTGCTCCAGAAGACCGGCGGCTTTTTGCCCTGCGCCTCCATCTCGTCGCCGATGCGCGTCAGCAGGTCGATGGCGAAGTAATTGTCTTCCTCGGTGCACTCCTTGTTGAGGATCTTCAGCACGCGGTCGCTGCCGCTTTCAAAGCCGATCGAGACGGTGTTCCAGTTGGTCTCTTTGATCAGGGCTTCGAACAGGTCCGGCCACTGGCGCACGGTGTCGGCGCGGCCAGCCGCCCAGTAGGGCCAGCGCTTGCGCGCCTTGCGCGGATACTTCTCCAGCCACTCCTCCAGCCAAGACGGGTTCTGGAAGAACATCGAATCGTGGATGACCACCGAGCCGATGCCGTACTTCTCGTCCAGGTAGTTGAGCTCGTCGATGACCATGTCCACGGGGCGGCGGCCCATGTTCGGGATGTACGAGTTCTCGTTGCAGAACACGCACTGCCACGGGCAGACCCGGCTGGTGATCAGGGTGACCACCGGCGGCGGCCCCCAGCCGCATTCCGGCTCCAGCGGCCAATGAAATTTGCGAGACAGCCGCCAGGAGGCTGGCTTGGGCCAGAGGGTGCGGTCGAGCATGGGCCACTCGGCCATGCTCTTGGCGCCCACCCCCAGCGTCAGGCGCTGAAAGGCGGCCGGGTCCTTCACCAGTTCCAGGATCGTGTTCTCGCCCGGCCCCTGGACGATCCGGTCGAACTCCGGCACCGCCAGCATCTCGTCCGGCGCCACGGTGGCGTGCATGCCGCCGGCCAGCACCAGGCCGCGCGGGTTGACCTCTTTGAAGAGCTTGGCCGAGCGATAGGCGACCGGGAACGTGTACGAGCGCACGTTCATGATCAGCAT
Source organism: uncultured Anaerolineales bacterium (assembly GCA_937952305.1). Classification (GTDB taxonomy): domain Bacteria; phylum Chloroflexota; class Anaerolineae; order Anaerolineales; family UBA6663; genus SpSt-583. Next base: position 16,358 of record CALFZO010000079.1, read on the forward strand.
GTCGTAGCCCTGCAGGCGCTTCTTCACCTGGTCCCAGGTGGTGCACTGCCGGGTGGAGAACAGGTCGGTCAGGACGCCGTTCTGGTGCAGGATCGTGCGCAGCAGTCCCAGGCCATGGTCCTGCCATTGCTCGTGCGGGCCGGCCGGATTGACCAGGTCGCCCAGGTCGCCCAGGTCTAGCCACAGGATCTTGCTGGTCGGTTTCTTTTGGAAGATGGGCCAGGCGATCGCCATGGAGCTACTCCTCAAACCCGCGCCGCGCGGCACCCGGCCGGCGGCGGTTCAGGGCAAGCAAGCGTCCCCGCGCGGGCGTTCGCCTGGAGCGGCGGGCCCGGGGGGACGCTGGCTAGGTGGTGATGGTGGGGTTAAAGCTGCTGGCGGCCGGCAAACCCCGCCTCCAGCTCATGCCAGTGCGTGATCCGGGGCTCATCGTACTGCCAGCACAGATAGACATCGCGCTCGTCGCGACGGGACAGAAAATCGATCAGGCCCGTGTTGATGTCCTTGACCTCGAGGCCAAGATCCTGGATCAAGCGCACATTGGTCTGGATGATTTCAAAGTCGGCCAGCAGGGCGCCGGCCTTACGGCTGCCGCCGTTGCCGATCGCCTTCTCTAGCACCGGCCACAACTCCGGCTGGGCGTCAACGACGTGCTGACGCGCAGCCAGGATGGCGCGCATCAACGGGCGGACGGTCTCCAGCAGGCTGTCCGCCTCGGCCAGGGTGAAGTACCGCGCCGTCATCGCCGGTGCGGAGGCCGGATGTGCGCCGTCGGCATGCGCCGCCGGCACCTTAGTGGCAGCCGCAGCCCCCGCCGCCCGAGGCCGCCTGACCGCCGCTGGTGCGGAAGGAGTGGCCGCAGCCGCAGGTGGACACGGCGTTCGGGTTGTCGATGCGGAAGCCGCCGCCCATCAGGTTGTCGACGTAGTCGATGGTGGCGCCGGCCAGGTACATCATGGAGGTCGGGTCGATGATGACCTTGACGCCGTCCTGCTCAAGGGTCGTGTCGAACTCGCCGGGCTCTTTCTCGATGGCCATGCCGTACTGCATGCCCGAGCAGCCACCGCCGGACACAAAGACGCGCAGGCCGTGGTTGGTCAGGTTGCGCTCGGCCAGCAGCGCCTTGAGCTTGGCGGCCGCGGCCGGGAGCAGCGTGACCGCCGGCTCGAGCGCGGTTTCATTCGGCACAGTCGGCATCAGCAGATCGCTCATCCCTTATCTCTCCTAAACTAGGTTGCCTTGATTGTATTAGAGAGGCGGCAAAGAGTCAAATAAGCAGACGTTTGTCTACTAAAATATCAGCCGAGCGTGGGCTCGCCCACCAAGTAGGCACAGCTGGCCCCGCCTTCGGCCAAGCGGCTTTGGCGCCGTGGCACAGCCCCAAGCAGGTTGCCCACCAACACCAGGTCCATGTTGCACAGTTCGGGGTGCTGGTCGGCCAAGGCCTCATACGGGCAATTGCAGGTGTGCAGCACACAGCCGTCCGGCGTCCGCTCCCAATGCGCGACGTAGCCGCGGGCGTTAAGGAACTCCACGGCGCGATCCAGGCGCGCGGCCAGGGGCTCGCCCGGCACTGGCCGCGGCGCGTCCGCGCTCAGCCGGGCGGCCACACCCTCGAAGATGACGTTGACGACCTGGCCGCCGATCTGGGCCTTGACCTCATCCAGCACCTTGGCCGCCAGGTCATCGTAGTTCTTGGGGAAGTGGACCGAGGCTTCGTCCGTCAACGCGAAGACGTACTGCGGCCGGCCGCGCGAGACGCGGTGCCGCACGATCGGGTCGCCCACCAGGTTCTCGCTGCGCATGATGTCGAGGTGGTGGCGGATGGTGACGGCCGTCAGACCCAGGACACTGGCGAGTTCATCCACCGTGGCCTGGCCGTTCTTCTTCAAATATTGCAGGATGGCCTGTCGCGTGCTCTGCATCACGGCCTCCTGGCCGGTGCCCTAATTTGTTCAAAGGCGTTCTGTTAAATTCTAGAAGCCCGGCCGGTATCTGTCAAATCAGCCCGCCGGGCCGGTCCCTGGCGCTGGCCGGGGATCCGCCGGTACACTGGCAGACGACCATTCAACCGGGGCCGTTATCGCCACAAGGAGGCGCCGCATGTTGAAGGAAACGTCATTCTGGTGGGAGACCATGACGCTGCCGGCCGCGCATCAGGGCGTCTGGGCGGACTCCGTCGATGTGGCCGTCATCGGCGGCGGCATCACGGGCCTGGCCGCCGCCCGCACGCTGGGCCGGCGCGGCGCGCGCGTGGCCGTGCTGGAGGCCGAGACGTTCGGCTGGGGCGCCAGCTCGCGCAACGGCGGCATGACCCTGACCGGCCTCAAGCTCGGCGTGCCGACGTTGCTCACCCGCTACGGCCGCGACCTGACGCGGCGTCTCTTCGCGGCCTCGCTCAGCGCCATCGACTTGGTCGAGCAGATCGTCACCGACGAAGGGCTGGCCTGCGATTTCAGCCGGGCCGGCCACCTGGAGGTGGCCTGCAAGCCCGCCCACTTCCGCTACTTCCAGCGCTCCGCCGAGATCATGCAATCCGAGTTGAAGCACGCGGTGCGGCTGGTGCCCCGCGCGGACCTGCGCGCCGAGGTCGGCTCGGATCTCTATCACGGCGGTCTGGTGGACCCGGTCAGCGCCGGCCTCAACCCGGCGCGCTACGTGGCCGGCCTGGCGCGCGCCGCCCAGCGCGCCGAGGTCCGGTTGTACGACCAGGCGCGCGTCCAGCGCTTCGAGCGCGCCGCCGGCGGCTTCCGGCTGACCACGGCCCGCGGCCCGCTGACCGCGCGGGAGGTCCTCATCGCCACGGGCGGCTACACTGGCCGGGCGTGGCCGGCCCTGCAGCGCAGGATCGTGCCCATCGGGTCGTACGTGGTCGCCACGGAGCGGCTGCCGGAGGCCGTGGCGCGCGACCTCATCCCGCGCCGCCGCATGATCTTCGACTCGAAGAACTTTCTCTATTATTACCGGCTGACGCCGGATCAACGCCTGCTCTTCGGCGGACGCGCAGCCTTCCGCCCGGAGACGCCGGCCAGCGTGCGCGAAAGCGCCGAGCTGCTGCGGCGCGGCCTGGTACAGGTCTTTCCGCAATTGGCCCAGACGGCTGTGGAGTACGCCTGGGGCGGGACGCTGGATTTCGCTTTCGACTTGATGCCGCATGCCGGGCAGAGCGAGGGCGTGCACTTCGCGCTGGGGTACGCCGGGCACGGCGTGGCGCTGGCGACTTATCTCGGCGTTCGCGTGGCCGAGGCGTTGTGCGGCGACGCGGTGGATAACCCGTTCACCGAACTCGCGTTTCCGGGCGCGCCGCTGGGCCTCTACAACGGCAACCCCTGGTTCCTGCCGCTGGCCGAGGCCTGGTATCGCTGGCTGGACCTGGTCAGTTGAGATCGGCTAGGGCGCCGCGGCCGCCGGGCCGAGCCCGCCGACGTGGTAGAGGGTGCTGGTGGAAAAGCTGGCGACGTACAGGCCGCCGTCCGGCGCGTTGACGATGGCCGACGGGCCAGGCAGGCCGCTCAGGAACAGGCGGCTGGACCCGACGTAGTGCTCGGCGTCGATGCGGTAGACGCGCACACTGTAGATCTCGCCGCGCGCCCACAGCGCCAGGAACAACTGGCCGTGATACTTGGCCGGCAGCCGGTCGCCCGTGTACAGCACCAGGCCGGTCGGCGCCGAATGCTCGGGGAAGGTCACCAGCGGCGGCAGGCTGCCGCTGTCCTGCGGCGGCGGGCCGAAGTAGTTGGGGAAGCCGTAGTCCTTGCCCTCGAGGATGTAGTTGAGCTCCTCGGGCACATCCACTTTGTGGCTGCAGTCGTCGATCTGCTGCGGCGTGTCGATGCAGCCGGAAGAGCCGTTATCGACAGCGAAGAAGCCGCCGCCGGGCGCCGGGATGAGGTTGTAGGGATTGCGCAGGCCGGTGGCATAGACGCGCAGATCGCTGCCGTCCGCGTTGACCGACAGGATGCGGGCCGCCAGCGGGTGCGTCTCCGGCCGGTGGTCGGTGGTGGCGCCGACGCCGATGTACAGGCGCCCATCCGGGCCGAACGTCAGACCGTTCGGCTGGTGAAACGCGTACTCCTCGCCGGGCAGGCCGGAGACGATGGTCGTCGTCTGGTCGGCGGCGCCGTCGCCGTCGGTGTCGGTCAGGCGCACGACGCGCTCGAGCATGGTCACATACAGGCCGTCCGGGCTCCAGGCCAGGCCCTCTGGTTGGGGAAGTCCGCTGGCGAACACGCGCACCTGGTCGGCCGCGCCGTTCTGATCCCGGTCGGTCATCACCCAGATCTGGCCGTCGATGCCGGCCACGTACAGGTTGCCGTCCGGGTCGACGTGCAGGGCCGTGGGCTTCTGGACCTGTTCCGCCTCGAAGACCCGTAACGGGATGTCGTCGGTGACGAAGATCGTCTCCGGCGGCGGCGCCGCTGTCGTGACCTCATCCAGGTCTGGCGCGAATGTGACCGCGTACAGGCCCGCCGACCCGAGCCCGAAACAGGCCAGGATGCTGGCGGCCTGCCAGGCCGCCGTGCGCGTCGGCGCCCCCCGACCCCGGCGCTGAGCGATCCGCTGCACGGCCCAGACCAGGCCGGCGGCCAGCAACGCGCCCAGCGTGACGTTCGCCAGGCTGCGCGCCAGTTCGTACATCGGCAGGTTGATGAAGGCCCGGCGGGCGGGTGTGCTGGCCGTCAGAAAGAGGAAACCGCCGGCCGCCGCCGCCGTCACTGCGAAGAGCAGCAGCGGCGCCGCCCACCGGCGCGGTTCCCGCCGCAGGGCCAGCCATTGGCGCGCCGCGCTCACGAGCCAGTAGGCGGCCAGCAGCAGCAGGCCGACCCCGAGGGAGTTCAGCGCAAACGGCAGCAGTTCCGCAAAGAAACGCGAGATCAGTTTCTCGATCATCAGGGCTCGGCGATTATCGGTTGGGCGCAGCCTGCCCGTGGGCGGCGCTACGGCTCAGGCGTCAGCCGGTCAAACTGACCGGCGGTGGGTTCCGCTCAACAGAACCAGTTCTCGGTGAGGCGCGGCGGCACCGCCCGCACCGGCGCTGCCGGGCCGTGCGGCTCGGCGCGGGCGGCCAGGGCATAGGCCCGCGCGCGGATCGCGGCAAAGGTGACCTCGGCCGGCTCACGGGCCGCCTCGGCCGCGGCAACCAGCGCTGTCACGTCGGCGTGGAGCGCGTCCAGGCGCGGGTCAGGGTGCGCCCAGCGGTAAGTGAAGTGCTCGGCCTCCAGCTCGCCCAGCCATTCCGCCGCGTCCGGCGCGTGGACCAACGCCGAGCCGGGCGGCACCAACAGCCGGATCGCAAGCTGGATCGGCGGGATGTGCCGCTGCAGGCCGCGGGCGCGGATGAACTCCAATTGCGCCAGGTAGTCGTCCAGGCTGGTCCACGGTGTGAAGGCCACCAGCGTCGGCTGGAGGGCCAGGCCGGCGGTGTCCAGGATGGTCAGGGCCGCGTCGATGTCGGCGGCGGTGTGGCCCTTGCCCAGGCGGGCCAGCACATGGTCGCTGACGGATTCGATGGCCGAGACCACGAACGTGGCGCCCAGGTCCGCGAACTCGGCGAACAAGCCGCGCTGCTCCAGGATATGTTCGACCTTGGTCGTGAAGTCGAACGTCAGCGCCGGCCAGCGGGCGTGCAGGGCGCGCGCGATCCGCACGGCGTGGCGCGGACCGTTCAGGAAATCGGGATCGCCGAAGGTGATGTGGCCCGCGCCGGCTGCCACCTGCTGGGCGATATCGGCCAGCACCACGTCGGCCGGGACGACGAAGAAGCGTCCGCCGTAGACGGGCACGATCGGACAATGACGGCAGGTGTGCAGACAGCCGCGGCTGGCCTCGACATAGCCGGCGAGTTCATAACCGCCGCTGGTGGGTTGGTAACGCGCGTAGCGATCTAACGGAGGCAGACTGTCGCGGGCCGGGATCGGGAAGGCCAGGCGCTGCAGGGCGGGGCCCAGTTCATCGAGCGGACCTTCGAGCGGGTGC
>CALFZO010000080.1 GCA_937952305.1 uncultured Anaerolineales bacterium
ATCACAGCGCCATCAATCACACTCGTTTCGACACGGGAGCCAATCGATTGCGATTTCCGTCTGGGCTGGCGTCACCCCGGCCCCAGCCCCCCACTTCGCTCCGCTGCAGGGGCCATGGTTCGCCGGAATGACCTGGGCGCAAATCAAATCGGAAACAGCCTCAGGTTGGGCCGAGCGACGCCAGTGAACAGCGTGCGCCCGGTGCGGGCGCGCAGGTTGCGGAGGGCGAGGAGCAGCATGGCGGTCAGTGCGCGGCGGCGGGCCGGGTGGTGGTCCCTGGGCCGCGCGCCTCAAAGGCCGGGTAAAGCGCCAAAGGCGCCGCCGCCCCTGGCCAGCGCTCGCGCAGACGGGCGGCGGTTTCGGCGCAGACGCGCGCCAACTGCGGCAGGCGCTCGAACTCGTCGGCCGCCTGGATGAAGGCGTCGAAGCGCGCCAGCCGGCACTGGCGCAGGTGGTCAAGGTGCGGGTGATCCGAGGTCAGCGCCCACTCTAGGGAGAGCGGGCCTTGCACGCAGGCCAGCGCCCACAGGCCGCAGGCGGCCAGCAAGCTATCGGCCCAGCGCTCGTCATCCGCGGCGGCCGGGCAACCCTCGGCCAACGCGGCGCGGTAGGCGGCCTCCGCCGGCCGCCAGGCGGAGTCTGGCAGGCGGCGCGCGAAGTATAAGCCGAGCGTGGGGAAGTGCAGGCGCAGGTTGGCGCCCTCCAGCGGCGCCGGCTGCAAGGTCGCGCTCTCAAAGTCGTACAGGCACAGCCGGCCGCCGCTTTCGAGGAGGTTGTTGGGGGCGGCGTCGTTATGCACGAAGGTCACGAGGTCGTCCGCGTGCGCCAGCGTGTCCATCACGGATTGCACCTCCGCGAGGGCGGCGGCCGGCATCGGTACGCCCAGGCGCTCGAGCGCGCGCGCGGCCTCCGGCAGAAAATCCGTGAGCGCGCCGGGGTCGGGCGGGACGAAACTGCCCAGCGCCTGGCGTCGCTCAAGATAATGGCCGAGGTGCGGGCGGGCGCGGCCGTGCAGTTGGCCGAGCACCCGGCCGAAACGCACCAACTGCGCGGCGGCCGGCTCGGGGTCATCGCCGCACAGGGCCGTGTAGACCGGATCCACGGCCCCCAAGTCCTCCAGCGCCAGCCAACCCGCCGCGCGGTCAGCCGCATAGAGGCGCGGCGCCGGGGCTGCCTCGCCGAAGAGCTCGCGCACGAACTCCAGGCTGGCCCAGTCGTTGAACAGCTGCCCGGCCGGCGTGAACGTGTCGGTTGTGTCCGGGTCATACCCGTCCCGGGCGCGCTTTAGGATTAGCGTGGCCGGCGCGCCGGGTGGAGCCTGCTCCACGCGCAGGCGCTGGACGTGCTCGCGCTCGGCGATGGTCGCGCCAGCGGACACCTGCACCGGTCCGCCCCAGGCGCGCGCCAAAGTGGATTGCACGGCGGCAAGGTCCCGGGTTGTGATCGGCATGCTGCCTCCGCCCGAGTGGTCTGGGCCTGGCCGGTGTTGCAGGCCGGGCGAGGCTTACGCTTGCGCCAGCAGTGACGCGCCTTGAGCGTTTCCCAGTGACCATAAAGAGTCCGCCGGTCGGTATTCGACTATAAGAACATTATATATCCACAATAATAGAACACGAATTGAGGCTGTGGCCCTGGCTGAATGCCACTCGAATCACTGGCGCAGATGGACCCGGCCCGCAACCCGCCCGTTTCAAGGCGAGTCCGCGATGTCCGTGTCCTGGGCCGGACATAGGCGAATTTCCAGACTAAATTGACTGGTTTGCGCGCGTTTGAGATAGGGCGGGTCTACGATCTTCAACAGCCGGAAAGGGCGCAGAAGGTCACTTCAGCCCCGAGTCTCTTGGATCGACAATCACGGCAGCCGGTTATCACCCAAATGACCCATATTCCCCTGGAGGAGGTGCCGCATCCATGAGTCTCAGCCAACTCGCCCGCTCGATCGCCGAGTCGCCGACCCTGAAGCTCAACGAGGAAGCCCGCCTGCTGCGTGAGAAAGGCGAGGCCGTCATCCACCTGGGCATCGGCGAACCGAAGAACAAGGCCCCCTTGGCCGCCACGCTCAGCGCCGCCGCCCGGTTGAAGGATGGCGAACTCAAGTACGCGCCCACCGACGGCCTGCCGTCGCTCAAGCGCGCCATCGTCCGCTACACCGAGGACGCCTACGGCAAGCTCGTCGCCCCGGAGAACGTCATCGTCTGCGCCGGCGCCAAGCAGGCGCTGTACACGCTGCTGTACACGCTGCTCAACCCGCAGGACGAAGTCATCATTCTGGCGCCGTACTGGGTGAGCTACCCGGAGATGGTGCGCATGGTTTACGGCGTGCCCGTCATCGTGACGCCGGAGGACCCGCACTTCCTCCCGACGCTGGCCGAGATCGAGCGCGCCGTCAGCGGCTACACCAAGGCCCTGATCCTCAACAGCCCCAACAACCCCAGCGGCGTGCTCTACCCGCCCGAGTTCGTGGCCCAGCTGGCCGATTTCTGCGCGCGCAAGGGCCTGTACCTGATCTGCGACGACATCTACCACAAGCTGGTCTTCGACGGGCACAAGGCGCCGGCCGTGTACGACTACGCGGCCCAGGACGTGGACACCGGCCGCGTCATCACCCTGAACGGCGTCTCCAAGCTGTACGGGCTGACGGGCGTGCGCGTGGGCTGGGTGGTGGCGCCGCGCCCGATCGTGACGGTGATGACCAACGTCCAGGCCCAGACCGCCACCTGCGTCTCGGTGGTGCAGCAAGCCGCGGCCGAGGGCGCGCTGACCGGGCTGCAAAGCGCGATCGAGAGCCTGCGCCTGACGATCCAGAACAACCGCGACGTGATGCTGCGCGAGCTGAACTCGTTCAACGGCGTGCGCGTGAACAAGCCGGCCGGCACCTTTTACTGCTTCCCGGATTTCCGCGCCTTTGGCCAGCCGTCGGTGGCGCTGGCGCAGTTCCTGCTCAAGAAAGCCATGGTCGTCACCGTGCCGGGCAAGGAGTTTGGCCTGGAGGGCCACCTGCGCCTGAGCTTCGCGGGCACCATCAAGGACGTCACCGACGGCCTGGCGCGCCTGAAGTGGGCGCTGGACCCGGACGCGCCCAACGAGATCTACATCGGCAACCGCAAGCTGGTGAGGGATTGGCTATGAACAACCTGCTCGACATCAAAACTCCCGCGCAGGCCGAGGCCGGCGCGGTCAAGAGCGATTACAGCCTGGAGACGCTGGGCCTGACCAACCTGGGCGCCGTCTACTGGAACCTGCCGGCGCCGGCGCTGTACGAGGAGATCACGTTCCGGCGCGAGGGCCGCCTGGCCGAGGGCGGACCGGTGGTGGTGAACACCGGCAAGCACACCTCGCGCGCCGCCGCGGACAAGTTCATCGTCCACGAGCCGTCCAGCAGCGCGCACGTGGGCTGGGGCGAGTACAACCGCCCCTTCGGGGCCGAGAAGTTCGACGAGCTGTGGGGGCGCCTGCAGGGCTTCCTGCAGGGCCGCGACCTGTTTGTGCAGGATTGCTTCGCCGGCGCGGACCCGGATTACCGCCTGCCGGTGCGGATCATCACCGAGCACGCCTGGCACAGCCTGTTCGCGCGCAACATGTTCCTGCGCCCGGCCACGGCCGACGAAGCGCGCACGCACGTTCCCGAGTTTACGGTGGTGTGCGCGCCGTCGTTCAAGGGCCTGCCCGGCCTGGACGCCACCGCCAGCCAGACCTTCATCGTCCTGAACTTCGCCCAGCGGTTGTGCGTCATCGGCAACACCGGCTACGCCGGCGAGATCAAGAAGTCGGTCTTCACCATCCTCAACTACCTGCTGCCGCTGCAGGGCGTGATGCCCATGCACTGCTCGGCCAACGTCGGTGCGGCCGGCGACGTGGCCCTGTTCTTCGGCCTCTCCGGCACCGGCAAGACCACGCTCTCGGCCGACCCCACCCGGCGCCTGATCGGCGACGACGAGCACGGCTGGAGCGACGCCGGCGTGTTCAACTTCGAGGGCGGCTGCTACGCCAAGGTCATCGCGCTCTCGCCCACGGCCGAGCCGCAGATCTACGCCTGCACGCGCCGCTTCGGGACGCTGCTGGAGAACGTGGTCCAGGACCCGGTGGCGCGCCTGATCGACCTGGACGACGACCGCTTCACCGAGAACACGCGCGCCTCTTACCCGCTGGAGTTCATCGAGAACGCCGTCCCGGAGAAGCGCGCCGGCCACCCGCGCAACATCGTGCTGCTGACCTGCGACGCCTCCGGCGTGATGCCGCCGATCGCGCGGCTGACCCCGGACCAGGCGCTCTATCACTTCGTCTCCGGTTACACCTCCAAGATCAGCGGCACCGAAGTGGGCGTGGGCCGCGAGCCGCAGATCACGTTCAGCACCTGCTTCGGGGCGCCGTTCATGGTGCACCCCTCAGCCGTGTACGCGGACCTGCTCAAGCGCCGGATCCTGCGCCACGCCGTCAACTGCTGGCTGGTCAACACCGGCTGGGTGGGCGGGCCGTACGGCATCGGCAAGCGCATCAGCATCGGCTACACGCGCGCCCTGCTCAACGCCGCGCTCACCGGCCAGCTGTTGGGCGTGCCCTACGCCACCGACCCGGTCTTCGGCTTCCAGGTGCCGCAGGCCGGCGACGGCGTCCCGGCCAGCGTGCTGGACCCGGCCTCGTCCTGGAGCAGCCGCGAGGCCTACCTGAACAAGTACCGCCAGCTGGCGGCCCGTTTCGTCGAGAACTTCAAGAAGTATGAGGCGCAAACGACCGGCGAAATCAAGGCCGCTGGTCCTCACTTCTGAGCCGTTCTCGCTGGCGGAGGCGCTGTTTGCCCCGGCCTTGGCGGGGGCAAAGCCGGCCTAGGAAAAGCAGCGCGGGCCACACCGGCCCGCGCTGCTTTTCCTTCTAACAATGCGGCTGGGGGGCTCTGCCCCCCAGGCCCCCCGCAGAGACCAGGACTCCAGAGCTCCAGAGTCCAGAGTGCCCAGAGCTCA
>CALFZO010000081.1 GCA_937952305.1 uncultured Anaerolineales bacterium
GAGCCGATGAAGGCGTAATGGATGCGCCGGCCGCGCACGCTGGCCACCGGCTGCACCTGGTCCGGCGCGTGCGGGACGCTCACCAACGGCGTCAGCGTGGACACATCGAAGACCAGCCGGCGCGCATACTCCGCGTCCGGATCAGGCTGCAGCGCCTCGGCCGACCCCGCCAGGCCAGCGCCGTCCACCAGGCCAGCTTTGGCGCCCATCTCGGCCACCATGTTGGCGAGCACCATCCGGCCGGCCAGCGTGAGGGCCTGCACGGCCTCGCCCGTAAACTCCAGCGCCTGATAGTTGGCGCCGTCCGCGCCTAGCTGGCCGGTCAGGAACAGGATCAGGTCCTTGGCGCTGACGCCGGGCCGCAGCCGGCCGTTCAACTCCACCCGGATGGTGGCCGGCACCTTGAGCCACGTCCGCCCGGTGAGCCAGGCGCCCGCCAGGTCCGTCGAGCCGACGCCGATGGCGAGCGCCCCCACGGCCCCGGCGGTCGGCGTGTGCGAGTCCGCCCCGAGAAACAAATCACCCGGTCCGACGTGGCCGTTCTCCACCAGGAGTTGATGGCAGATCCCGTCGCCGACGTCATACAGGCGGCAGCCCGTCTCCTGGGCGAAGGCCCGCATGAGCTGATGCAGGTTGGCGACGCGCTCGTTCGGGGCCGGCGCAGCGTGGTCGATGACCAGCGTCACCCGCGCCGGGTCCCACAGCCGCTGGCCGCCCATGGCCCGGAAGGCCTGGATCGCGAACGGCGCGGTGGCGTCGGTGGCCATGGCGCCATCCACGCGCACCACCGCGATTTCACCCTGGCGCACGGCCTGGCCGGCATGCACCGCGATGATCTTCTCGACGAGGGTCTGGGCGAAGCGGCTCATGCGTTCAGGCGGTAGAGCTTGCCCGGCAGGGTGCGGCCCAGCAGCGTCTCCATCTCGCGCGAGACGGCGGCCACGCGCTCCCGATCGACGCCCGTCTGCACGCCCATCGCCTCCAGCATGTGGACGGTGTCTTCCGTGGCGATGTTGCCGGTGGCGCCGGGGAGGAACGGGCAGCCCCCCAACCCGCCGAAGGCGGTGTCGAAGTGATGCACCCCGGACTTGAGGGCCGAAAGGACATTGGCCAGACCCATGCCGCGCGTGTCGTGCAGATGCAGGACGATCGGCACCGGCGCCGACATCGGGCGCAGTTCCTGGACCAGACGCCGGACCTGCTGCGGGTCCGCCAGCCCCGCCGAATCTGCCAGTGCGAGCTCGTCCACACCCAGCGCCAGCAGCCGCCGCGCCAGACCCACCACCCGCCGCGCCTCCACGGCGCCCTCGTAAGCGCAGCCGAAGGCGCATTGGAGGCCGGCGCGCACGGCCAGGCCATGGTCACGCGCCAGCTTCACCATCGGCGTCAGCTGCTCTAGCGCGGCCTCCACCGAGACGCCGGCGTTCTTCTGGCTGTGGGTCTCGCTGGCCGAGAGCGAGACGTCCACCTGGCCCAGGCCGGCCGCCACGGCCCGCTCCACGCCTTTGACGTTGAGCGCCAGCCCGCTGTAGACCACACCCGGCCGGCGCGCGATCCGCCGGCAGACTTCATCGGCGTCGGCCATCTGCGGCACACGCTGCGGATTGACGAAGGACGCCACCTGGAGGCGGCGCAGCCCGCTCTCGGAGAGGGCGTCGATCAGCCGGACCTTGGTGGCGGTGGGGACGGTGACGGCCTCACTCTGCCAGCCGTCGCGCGGGCCGACCTCCACGATCTCCACCGCCGGCGCCAGGGTCGGCACATCCAGCGACTCGCTGCGCCGCCAGAGCCGGTTGTGATAGAGCAGCGGCGTATCGGCGCCGGCGGCGTCACAGGCCACGACCTCGCCCACAAAGATCGTGTGGTCGCCGCCGTCATAGGCGCGCCACACGCGGCAATCGAGCCAGCACAACACACCCGGCAGAAGCGGACTGCCCGTCTGGGACACGGTCGTCGCGAGGCCGGCGAAGCGGTCCTCCAGGTCCGGCTTGAGGCCGGCAAAGCGCAAGCCGAAGTCCAGTTGATGCATGCTGAGGACGTTCACGGCGAAGACGCCGCTCTGCTCGATGGCGGTGTGCGTGTAAAGCTTCTTGACCACGCAGATGGACACCAGCGGCGGGTCCAGGCTGACGCTGCTGAACGAGCTGACCGTCAGCCCCAGGCGCTGCTCGTTGAAGAGCGTCGTGACGACGGTGACGCCGCTGGCGAACTGGGCCAGGGCCTGCTTGAAGTCCTGCGCGCTGACGGCCATCACGCCTCCGCCTGCGGCGCAAACAGGTCGCGCTTGTTGAAGGGCGCGGTCAGAAAGCGCACAAAGATCTTGGCCGGCGTCAGCCACTCGATCGACAGCTCCCCGCGCAGCACGCGCTCGACGATGAACGGCGCCACGGTTTCGACGCGTTCGCCCAGGATATTGAAGACGCGCTTGGCGCTCTGCCACGCCGCCGGCCGGCCGCTGTACTGGCCCACCAGCATGTCGGTCGTAACCATGCCGGGACTGATGGTGCCGATCTTCACCGGCAAGTCGCGGGCGTCCAGGCGCACCGCGCGCGTGAAGAAGCGCACGGCGGCCTTGGTGCTGCCGTAGATGCCCAGCCCGACCCGGGCCCGGCCGTTGCTGCCAAAGCCCTCGAAGTTGTACACGGCGCCGCCGCCTGGCTGGGCGGCCAGGCCCATCAGCGCGACCTTGCACCCGTACAGCATGCCGATCAGGTTGGTCTCCACCACGCTGCGCATCACTTCCGGCGGCTGCTCCCAGAACGGGATATCCGGGTGGGCCAGACCGGCGTTGTTGATCCACACGTCCACGCGTCCGAAACGCTGGACGGCCGCGGCCCACAGAGCCTGGACCTGCTCGAACTCCGTCACATCGCAGGGCTGGCCGAGAATGCGCTGCGGGTCGCGGCGCGCGGCCAGGCGACCCACCGCTTGTTCCACGGCCGCCGCCGCCCGGCCGCTGATAGCGACGGCGCAGCCCTGCTTCAAGAATTCCTCAGCTAGCCCGTAGCCGATGCCCCGGGTGCTGCCCGTGATCACGATGACTTTCATACGCTTACCTTCTCCCGTTGCAACGCTTCCGCTGCGTGCCGGCCGGCCAGCCAACCCAGCCCCAGGGCGGTCAGCAGGCCGTTGCCAGACAAGTAGCCGCCCGGCCCGTGGCCGCTGAGGCCGGCCGCCACACCGCCGCCGGCATACAGGTTGGGGATGGCCGAGCCATCGGCGCGCAGCACCCGTCCGTCCAGGTCCACCTGCAAGCCGCCCTGGGTGTGAAAGAGCGCGCCGGTCACCTTCACGCCGTAGAACGGCGGCCGCAGGTGGACGCAGTCCGTCCGGCCGAAGGGGTCCGGCTGGCCGGCGGCGGCGGCTTCGTAGGCGGCCAGGGTCTCTGCCAGCGCCGCGGCATCCACGCGCATCTGGCCGGCCAGCTCGGCCCAAGTGGCGGCGCTCAGAATCGCGCCGGCGGCCTGGGCCTCGCGGTAATCCTCGAACTGCAAAGCCAACTGGTGGATGCGCTCGTCGTACACAGACCAGGCCACGCGCCCTGGCTGGGCCAGCACGGCCAGGGCGTGCTCGGAGTAACCGTGCGTCTCGTCGCCGAAGCGCCGGCCATTCACGTTCACCTGAAAACCGCCCTCCATGATCACGGCATACGTGATCAGGACGTTGTGCGGCACGGCCACGTTGGCGTGCGCCTGGTAAGCGTCCATGAACGCCAGGGCGGCCCCGAGTTCCAGACCCCAGAGGATGCCCTCGCCGGTGTTGCCCTCGCCGCCGAAGTACAGGGCGTCGGCGATGTCCGGGCAGTAACGGGCGACCAGCTCGGGGTTGCCCGCGAAGCCGTTGCAGGCCAGGATCACCTTGCGCGCCCGCACCCGTTCCACCGTCTGGCCGCGCTGGGCCACGACGCCGGTCACGCCGCCAGCGGCGTCGGCCACCAGCGCCGTCACGGGCGCGTCGGTCACAAAATCGATATGGGGCCGGGCCTCCACGGCGCGGCGCAGATCGGCCACCAGCGCGCCGCCGGTGCGGCTGGGCGGCACGTGCATGCGGAACTGGCGGTGGCCCGGGTACTTGAAGTCGCCGACGAAGGTCAGCGCCACGCCGGCCTCGTCCACCAGCCATTCGACCAGCTCCGGCGCGATGCGCGCCAGGCGGCGGGTCAGCGCCGGGTCCGAGGTGTGGCCGTTCTTGGCGAAGATGTCGGCCGCGAAGTCGTCGGCGGTCTCCACGATACCGGCCGCGCGTTGGAACCGGGTGCCGGCGGCCGGGATCATGCCGCCCGAGCGGGCCGTGTTGCCCCACGGCCGCACTTGCTTCTCCAGCACCAGCACTTCCGCGCCGGCTTGCGCCGCGGCCAGGGCGGCCACCAATCCGCAGCCGCTGCCGCCCACCACAACCACATCGGTGGCGAAAGACCATTCGGCGCCGGCAGCGCTCATCCGTCCAGCCTCACGCCCCACAGGCCCTCCAGCAGGCGGCCGGCATACTCGGCGCCAAAAGCGCGCACGCCGATGGCGTTGGCGGGGTCACGCTGGCCGGTGGCGCGCCGGATCGCCAGGTCACGCTGCGCCATGGCGGCGTGGTCGGCCTCCGGCGTGGTCTCCGGCTGCTCCATCCAGCTCAACCAGCGGTCCAGCCGCTCATGGGCGGCGGCCGTCACCAGGTTGAGCGTGTCGTCGGTGACGGGAGCCGAGTATGCCAGGGCGGCCGGCGATTGCGCCTGGCGGATGTACGTGCTCAGGCTGACGAAAGGTTTGAGCCGGGCGTCGCCGCGCAGCGCCAGGTACCCGGCGTTGAGCGGCTCGTAGTAGCGGTCCAGATAATCCAGATCGACCCACAGGTCGGTGCGCGGCACATAGTCGGCGTAAAAGAACAGCTCCGGAATGGTGCCGAAGACGATCCCCAGGTGGGGCACCCGCAGGTGCGGCTTGAGCCAGATGTTGAGATGCAGATTGGTGAAGCCCAGGGCCGGGTTGCCGATCCAGGAGCTCACCAGGTAGTCGATCACGGGGCCGCGGAAGGTGAACATCTCGCCGCGGAACCGGCCGTCGGCGGTGCCGTAGGCGCGCAGGTCGGCCGTGTCCGGGTTCGGGTGCAGCTCAAAGCGGGCCAACAGCTTGGCGCGCAGCTCGCCCATCACGCCCCACAGCCGGCCGAGGGTGGTGGTAGCGTCGGTGGCCGGACTTTCGTCCAGCAGCTCTTGAATGCTTTTGACAGCCGTCATCGTCGTCGCTCTCCTCACGCCGGGCGCAGCACACCCGCCATCACCTGGCGGAGCTGGACGCCGAAAAAAACTTGCCAGACCACGGCCAGGCCGGCCGAGCCCAGCCACACCTCGCGAGTGCGCAGGGTCAGCGCCTCGCCGCGCAGGTGCTGGGTGCTGAACAAGGCCCGCCCAAAGGCCTGGCCGTTGCCGAACACATCCGGGCCGTCGAAGAAACACTGGGCGCCCTCGTCGCGCCGCAGGAAGCGCAGGCGCCGGCCGGCCGGGCCTTCCCAGACGGCCTCACACCCCACGCGCCCATTCCCGGACTGCTCCCAAGCCACTGTCGCGGACACGGCAGCCTCGGCGGCACCGCCAACGGCCTGCACGGTCAGCTCGCCGCGCCAGCGGCCGCTATGGCCCAGGATCGTCTCCGGCCCGGCTGCGCGCTCCCCGGCCAGAAACGCCGCCAGGGCGGCCTCGGCCGGCGTATCCGCGCCGCGGATGAGTTGGTAGCGCCCGTGGATCACGCCCAGCAGGGTCGGCCCCTGATAGAGTTGAGCCGAATATACCTGCGCCTCGCCGTCCGGCAGCACCTGCACGATCACGGCCGTGTCCACGCCCCACGGCTGGATATAGTCGCTGCCCAGCAGCGTCGCGCCGAACGGCTGGCCGGCGCCATGGAAGTCACGGCCGTGGTAGACGCGGGCCGCGCCCTCATCCACAACGTGCAGGACCAGGTCCGGCTGGGCCAGGCGCGCCCGCAACGGGCCCTCAAACTCGGCGACGTTGTGGACGTGGAAAACCGGCTGGCCGGCGGCGTCACGCGTGATGCCGCGCGTAACGCGCACACAGCCCAGCGGCGCGCCGGCCGCGTCGAACACAGCCGGCAGGCCGTGCCAGACCCCCTCGACGCGCTGCTGCCAGGCGGACGGCGGCGCGGTCGTCATGGCTGCGCTTCGACGGCCGGGTTCTGGAGGATCGCCCGCAGCCGCGCGCTGGTCTCGGCGCCCAGCATCCGGTCGATCTGGGCCCAGACCGGGTCCACATCCGGGTTGAAGATCGCGGCCCGGTTGAGGCGGTCGCGCTCGGCCGGCGGCAACCCGCTGGCTACCGGCACGCTCAGGCCGTTTTCCACCAGGCCGGCCCAGTGGTCGAGGTAGTGACTGACCCAGCCGTCGATGCGCGCGAAGGCGCTCTCCGTGGCGCGGTAGGCCAGCATCCACGGCGACATGATGGCGTACTGGCGCGGCGAGAGCACCGCCGCGGACAGCCCGTCCAGCTGCTTGGCCTCGTCGAAAGCCGGCGTCAGCGGCTGGAAGGCCGCGTTCAGGTAAGCCAGGTTCGCGCCCAGATCCACCCGCGGGATCAGATCCAGGTGGAACGCGAAGTGCGGACCGGCCAGGACCGAATCGAGCGTGAAGTGCGGGACCAGGCTGTCCGGCGGCGTGAAGGCGAAGAGCATGTGCGAGTCCAGGCCGGCGGGCGGGAACTGCAGGCCGATGTAGACCAGTTTGTAGACGGCCTGGCCGGCGAAGATCCGGCAGGCGCCCAGCGGGGCCGGGAAGGCCGGGTTAGACAAGGCCAGGAAGGGCGCGCCAACCTCGCGCAGGCCGAAGCGCGTCTGGATCTTCTCCAGCGTGGACAGGGAGAGCGTTTGAGCCAAAGACATGGCGTCAGCTCGCCTCAGGCGCCGTTGCCGCCGGGCTGTTTGGTGGGGACTTCGCGCAGCACCCAGGCCTTAGCCAGCTCCGGGATCTCGCGCCGGGCCGGCGACGGGATGACGACGGCCGTGTGGCGCGAGTACTCGGACTCGATGCGGTGCGTGTCGATCTGCAGGCCCATATCAATCGCCTTCTGACGCAGGCGGCGGTAGGCGATCTGGATCGAGTCGGACTTGACGTGCAGCTCGGCGCCCAGGTCATAGGGCAGCAGTTCCGGCCGCTGGGCCTCCACCACCGGCTTGTCCTGGTTGAAGATCTTGTACACGCGCTTGCGCGAGTCGGCGTCAGCCCAGTTGCCCTTGAAGAACGGGCGCAGGTTGATCCACTTGGTGACGGTGGTGTAGTCGTCGATCGGGATGTGCGCGTTGAAGAGCAGCATCTTGCCGAGCGGCAGATTGATATCGAGCACCGTGATGCAGGGCATGTAGACCCAGGAACTGGTCACCACGCCCTTAGCTTCGGTCTGGTCGTTGTAAACGCGCCGCCACAGGCCGCCGAAGTTCCGCTTGGGCGGCTTGAGCGTCACCGTGGCCCGGCGCGCCCAGGCGTCCAGCTCTTCGACCTTGTAGTCCCCCACTTCCGGTTCATCGCGGTTGCCGAACGCCCCGCCGTGCACCCAGGGCGCGTGGGCGATGTCCAGGCTGTTTTCCAGGGCGCGGTCATAGTGGGCGTTCCACTTGAAGTCGCCATAGGTCATCTTGTAATCGGCGGCCTGGTCAAAATACGGCAGGGCCGGCAGCGGCGGCCGCTCGGCCTCCGGCAGGTCCCCGAGGAACGCCCACACCCAGCCGTACTTGTCCACGGTCGGGTACGCGTCCACGCGCGCCTTCTTGGGCACCGGCACGCCTTTGAGGTTGGCCGGGATGCGCACGCACTCGCCGTCCGGCTTGTACTCCCAGCCGTGGTACGGGCAGACGACACAGCCCTTGCCGTCCACCCAGCCGTCAGACAGCGCTCCGCCGCGATGCACGCACAGGTCGCTCATCACGTGCGGCTGGCCGTCGGCGGTGCGGAACAGCACGAACTCCTGCCCCAGCGCCGTCACGCGCTTGGGCTTGGCAGTGACTTCGGGCGTGAATTCCAACGGCCACCAAAAGTTTTTGAACATCTGCAGCTCCTCCGGAAAATCAGGCGGGGCTCAGCCGGCTGGCCTCCACCCGCTCAGGGGCAAATCCACAGCGCCAGGCGCGGCGCAGTTCACAACGTAATCTGGTACTTGAACCGATCGCCGCGGTAGCGGGCCTGCAGGTACTCGAGCGGCGTGCCATCGGCGGCCAGGATCAAGCGCTCGATCTGCAGGATGGGCGCGCCGGCCTCGATTTCCAGCCAGCGGGTGTCGGCGGCAGTGGCGGCCACGGCCTCGATGGTGCGGCTGGCGCGACTGTCCGCTAACTGCGGCAAGCGGCCCAGGTAGCGCAGCGACTCACCTTCGGCCAGGGCCTGGCGGTCGATCTGGGCCGCGATCGTCTCGGTGACGTAGGCCGTGTGGACGCCGATCGGTTCGCTGTCCGCCAGGCGCAGGCGGCGCAGGCGCGTGACGGGCGTGCGGGCCGCCACCCGCAGCGCCTCGCGCACTTCCGGCGGAGGCAGCACCTCGCGCTCGTCCAGCAGGCGCCAGCCGGGCCGGATGCCCTGCTCTTCCAGCTTGTAGGTGAGGCCCTGATGGTGGCGCGGATTGTGGGCGAACTTATCGCCGGCCACAAAGGTGCCGCGCCCGCGCTGGCGGGTGAGGCGGCCTTCAAACACCAGCTCCGTCAGCGCCTGACGGATGGTGGTCCGGCTGAGGCCATACAGGGCCTGCAGCTCCTGTTCGGTCGGGATCACGTCGCCGGGCTTCCACTCGCCGGCCTCGATCTTGCCCAGCAAGACCTGGCGCAGTTGGTAGTGCAGCGGGATCGGCGACGTGCGGTCGACGATCGTCATAGGTCAGCTCCTTGGAGAAAGGCGCGCGCGCCGCGTTGAAACAGGCTGGGCAGCGCGTCCAGAATGATGCGGGCGCCGCGCGCCACCTGGCGGCGGGCGGCCGCGGCGCTCCCGGCCGTGATCCCGGCGGCCACGCCCGCCCGACTCAGGCCGGCCAACACCTGGTCGATGACGGCCTGGACGGCCGGGTGATCCGGGCCATCGTAGTAACCCAGGCTCAACGACAAATCGCGCGGCCCGATGACAAAACCGTCCACGCCCGGCACGGCCGCCATGGCCGGCAGG
This sequence comes from uncultured Anaerolineales bacterium, assembly GCA_937952305.1. GTDB lineage: Bacteria > Chloroflexota > Anaerolineae > Anaerolineales > UBA6663 > SpSt-583. The sequence continues at coordinate 9,136 of CALFZO010000081.1, forward strand.
CGCTCCAACAGGGCCGCGTCCTCGAACTGCGGCCAGACCAGCGTCTGCGCGTTGGCGTCCGCAATGTAATCGGCCTGGCCGCGCGCCCCCAGCAGGTAGCCGGCCGGGCGCACCAGGCCCAGACCGCGCCGACCCTGCGGCGGATACTTCACCGCCGCGACGAGCGCGCGGACTTCGTCGGCCGACTCCAGGCCCGGCATCATCACGCCCAGCATGCCGGCGTCCAGGTACGGCAAGACGGCCTTGGCGTCGCGCTGGCCGACGCGCACCAGCGGTGTCACGTCGGCGGCCTCACAGGCACGGATGACGCCGCCCGCGTCGGCAGGCGAAAGCGCGCCGTGTTCGGCGTCCAGCAGATAGTAGTCATACCCAGCCAGCCCCGCCAGTTCGGCCAGGACAGGATCCGGGCTGGCCGCAATCAAGCCGAAGACCGGCTCGCCGCGCTCCAGTTTCGCCTTGGTCTTGTTCGCGCGCAGCATCAGTTGGCCGCCTCCGCCGCGAGGCTTTGACCGGCCTCATCCCACCAGGCCCGCGTGCGCCCGCCCAGCCGCCGGCCCACCAGAGCCTCGGCCTGGCGCACCCCCGCCCACAGCGCGGCCAGGTCCACGCCGGTCTCGTAGCCCAGGCGGTGGGCCAAGAATACCAAGTCCTCCGTGGCTAAGTTGCCGGCTGCGCCCGGCGCGAACGGGCAGCCGCCCAGCCCGCCCAGGCTGGCATCCAGGGTGCGGATGCCGGCGGCCAGGGCCGCACAAGCATTGGCCAGGCCCAGGGCCTGGGTATCGTGCAAGTGTACCGCCAGCCGGGCCATGTCGGTGCGGCGGCCCACGTCTTCCACCAGCCGGCCTACTTCCAGTGGCTGGGCGTGGCCGATCGAGTCGGCCAGCACCAATTCATCCACCCCCGCCGACCAGAGCGCGTCCGCCAGGGCCAGCGCCCTTGCCGGCGGCGTCGGCCCCTCAAAGGGACAGTGCCAGGCCGCGGACACATAGGCGCGCACCCAAAGCCCCTCCGCCCGCGCCTGCGCGGCCAGGCGACCCGCCAACGCCAGCGCAGCTGCGGGGCTGCGCCGGCTGTTGCGTTCGCTCCAGGTGGCGCTGGCGATCACGGTCAGGCCGATGGCGCGCGCGCCCGCCGCCACGGCCCGGTCATAGCCGCGCTCGTTGAGCACGAGCGCGATCCAGCGGGCTTCCGGCTGGCGCGGCAGGGTCAGCGCAAAAACGGCGTCCGAGTCAGCCATGGCCGGCACGGCCTGCGGGTTCACAAAGCTGCCCAGTTCAAACGCGCGCAGGCCGGCGCGCGCCAGGCCGGCGGCCAGGCCGCTCTTCTCGGCCGCCGTCAGCCGGGCGGCTTCATTCTGCAGGCCGTCGCGCAGCCCCACCTCACAGATCGTCAGGATCTCGCTCATGGCATCCGTCAGATGACGCCCCCGGCGCGCAGCGCGGCCAGCTCGGCGTCGGTCTTGCCCAGCAGCGTCCTCAGCACCTGGTCCGTGTGCTGGCCCACCAGCGGCGGCGGCGTGTAGGTGTCCGCGGGCGTCTCCGACAGCTTGACGGGATTACCCGGCATCTTGACGCAGCCGCCTTGGGGGAGCTCCACCTCCACCACCATGCCGCGCGCCAGCACCTGTTCGTTGCTCAACGCCTGCTCCAAGTTGTTGACCGGCGCGCACGGGATGCGCGCCGCGCGCAGCCGCTCCAGCCAGTAGGCCTGGGTGTTGGTGCTCAGCCGCTCCGCCAGCCTCTGGTTGATTTGGATGCGGTTGCGCCAGCGCCCAGGCTGCCGGGCGTTCTCGTCGGTGTCCAGTTCCGGCAGGTCCAGGACCCGCACCACGCCCTTCCAGAATTCGTCGACGATGACGGCGATGATCAGGTAGCCGTCCTGGGTCGGGAAGGCATCGTAGGGCACGTGCACGAAATGGCCGTTGCCGAGCGGTCCTGGGATTTCTCCCGAGAGAAAGTACATGGTCGCCATGTAGTTGAGCAGGCTCACCTGGGCGTCCAGCATCGAGACGTCCACGTGCTGACCACGCCCGGTCTGCTGGCGGGCGGCCACGGCCGCCAGGATACCGACCACGCTCATCAGACCGCCGGCCAGGTCGCCGATGGGGAGGCCGGCGCGCACGGGCGGGCCATCCGGGTGCCCGGTAATGCTCATGCCGCCGCCCATCGCCTGCGCCACCATGTCGAAGGCCGGCCAGTCTTTGCCGGGGCCGGTTTCGCCGAAGCCGGTGATGGTGGCCGTGATCACGCGCGGGTTCACGGCCGCCAGGCGGGCATGGTCGATGCCAAGGCGCTCGGTGACGCCGGCGCTGAAGTTGTCGAGCACGATGTCGGCGTGGCGGACCAACTCGTAAAACAGGTCCCGGCCGGCCGAGGTTTTGAGGTTGACAGTGACACTCTGCTTGTTGCGGTTGAGCGTCAGGAAGTAAGCGCCCAGGCCGTGCCGGCTGTGGCGCGGGTCCGATGCCAGCAGGCGCCGCGTCGCCTCGCCGGCGCCGGGCGGCTCGATCTTGATCGTCTCGGCGCCCAGGTCGGCCAGCAGCATCCCGGCATATGGGCCGGACAGCATGTGCGTCAGGTCGAGCAGGCGCAGACCAGATAAGGGCTTCATGCGGCCTGGCCAGTGCGGGCGGCGCGCCCGGCCGGCAGCTGCGCCAGGTAGTCCAGGACGTCGGCTTTGGCGACGACGTCGCCGTACTTGCTGTCGATGTCGAAGAGGTTGGCGGCGTGCGGTTCCGGATGGCGGTCCGCCACGCACTCGCGCGGCACCATCACGCGGAAACCGTGCTGCAGGCCGTCCACGGCCGTCGCCCGGATGCAGCCGCTGGTGGAGCAGCCAGTCAGGATTACGGTGTCCACGCCCTGGCTGGTGAGCGTGGCCGCCAACGCGGTGCCGAAGAAGGCGCTGGCGTACTGCTTGATGACGATGACGTCCGCCGGCAGCGGCGCCAGGGCGGGCACGATCTCGGCCAGCGGCTCGCCCGCCACCATCCGGCGCAGCACCGGCACCTTCTGGACGAACAGGCCGCCATCCTTGCCGTGATTGTTGTAGAGCACGCGCGTGTACACCACCAGCACGCCCTGCTCGCGCGCCAGGGCCAGGACATTGACGGTCTCGCGCACGGCCTCCACCACCGGCGCCGCGTACAACGGCGACCCCGGCGTGGTGTAGGCGTTGATGAAATCCACCAGCAGCAGGGCCGGCTGGCGGCCAAAGCCGAGCCGGCCATCGAAAACGCCGCGGTAATTGGCGGCCAGCGATTGACTGTCCATGCGAACGGTTAATCCATTCCGGTGGCCGCTGCCGGCGCCGCGACCGGTGTGTCCAACGCGGAGCGGGTGACCCGGTTAAGGCGGTAGGCGGCCAGCGCAAAAGCCAGATTGCTGAAACTGTTGAGGCTCTGTTCAATCCACTGCATCAGTTCAGTGCGGTTCCCGGTGCGCGCCAAGCCCTGCAATACCAGGATGGCGGCGACGTTGATGATGAACAGCAGCGCGATCCCGCGCCGGCCCTGGCTCCACGCCTGGCGGATGGCCAGGCCGCTCAGAGCGAAGTTGGCGATGGTCGTCATGCCCAGCAGCACAAAGAACCAGGCGCGCGACCCCGGCTGCGCCCAGGCCAGACCGGCCGCCGTCGCCAGAAACAGCGCCGACACCACGAACGGAAAAAGCCAGGCCCAGCGGGAGGTCAGCGGCTGGCCGGCCACCCTCCGCTGCGCGGCTGAGAGCGCCCAGCCCAGCGCCGTGAAGCCCGGCCCCAACAGCCCAAACAGGGCGTTATCCATCCAGCGGACATCCACGCCGGTCAGCGCCAGGTTGAGCTTCCAACTGGCCTTGATCCCGCCGCCGAGCATCACCAGCCAAGCGCCCAACAGCGCGATGCGGCTGATCCGGCGGTCGCCGCTCAGGCGCGCGATCATCTCGGCCAGATAGAACAGGCCAGCCGCCGAGAGGGCCACCGGCACGTAATCCTGCAGGGCGAGCGCCACGGAGTAGGTCTCCGCCTGTGCCTGGGCTAAGGTTTCCATGACGGCCTCCGTTGAATTTCCCGACGCGGCCAGCTGTTTGCCACACCCGCCGCCGGTCAGGCGGCCACGGCCACGGCCGGGCGCGGTTTGAGCAAGGCGGTCAGCAACGTGATCTCCGTCGCCAGCAAAGCGCCGGTCATGGCAATCTCGCCGAGGTTGGCCACCGCCACCAGCCGCGCGCCGGCGCCCGCCGCCAGGAACATCACGGCGCCGCCCAGGCACAACCACGGCCACCGTGCCCGCCGCCACAACAGTGCGCCCACGCCGATGAGGATCACGATCGTGAGGACGGGCGCCAGCGGCGGCCCGGGCGGCGCGCCCTCGTTAACGTAGCGCAACGTATCATAGAAACGGGCCGGGACCAGGTCCAGCCGCAGGATCTCCCAGTAGGCGCTCCAGGCCACCAGCGCCGTAGCGACCAGACAGAAGGCCGCATGCACGCCGCGGCTCTGCGCCCAGGCCAGCCCGGCCCGGCGCGCGGCGCCAACGGCGAATATGCCCAACAACGGCGTTAACAACGCATGGATCGCGAAGCGCGGGGCGTTCAGGGCCTGCAAGAGCGCGCCTTCTCCCAGCCAGCTTCCAGCCGCAATCACAAAGTTGTCGTAGACCAGGCCATAGATCACGCCCAACGGGATCCAGGCGTAGCGGTTGCGGTGCCGGAGCGCATGGCGCGTGCCGATCACGGCCAGGCCGAACTGGACCAACCCGATAGCGATGTGGACGGCCGTAAACATGGGTGCGTCCTCCTACGTCTGGTCTGAGGCGGCGGCCAGAAATTCGGCGATGATCCCGGCCAGGCGCGCGGGCTCGCGATCGCACACGTAGGTCGTGGCAGCGGGCAGAACCCGCCCCTGCCCATTGCGCAGCAAAGCCAACGCCGGTTCCAGGCTGGCCCGCAGGGTGTCGTACTCACCGGCCAACATCAGCACCGGCTGGGTGAGGGCCTGGAGCTGGCCGGCAAAGTCCTGCGTGAAGACGGCCTGGTAGGCCTGCTGGGCCTGTTCACCGGCGGCCGCGGTCAGCAACGTCTCGCGGTGCACCACCGCCAGCGGCAGATCGGGGTCACGGCCGCGCAGCCGCGCCCAGATCGCGGTCAGGTGGCTGCCATCCGGCGCCAGGGTAAATGGACGCAAGCTCGCTTTCAAAGCGGCCACCTGCTCCGGGTTAAGCAAGGGCGGCCCGGAGAGCACCAGCCGGCGCACCAGGCCCAGCTGCGCGTGAGCGAGCTGGACCGCCAACGCGGCCCCGGTGTGATGGCCGAAGACATCACACTCGGTGATGCCCAGGCTAGCCAACGCTTCGGCCAACATCGCGGCACAGTACGAGATCGTCAGCGGCTGTTCCGGGGTGAAGGAGCCGCCGAAGCCCGGCGTGTCCAGCGCCAGCAGCCACCGGCCTGTGAGCGCGCCCAGCAAGCCCTCGTACATCGCTGACGCGCTCGCGGTCTGATGGAGCAGCACCAGCGGCGGCGCCGACTCCTGAGCGGGCCGCACCGTGCGGTAGTGGATCTGACCGCCGGAGGTGTCGACGTAGCCTTTGCGCACCGGGCCAGACCTGTTTTCGCGATTGACAGTGCTCATGGATTGTTGTAATGTTACATTGTTACTACAAATTAGGGGATTTTTTCGAGCCTGTCAAGCCTGAACTTGAGCAACGCCACCCCGACCAAGGCTCAGTGTGAGCGGTGCGGTTGGGAACGCCGACTGGACGCCTTGCGCTCTAGTTGTGCTGCGCCGCGCCGGTACCGGATCGACACCAGCGAGGAGAACCATGTCCACACCGTCTCGACTTGTCACCGTCCCGGACCTGGTCGATTACATTGATGGCACATTCTCGACGCCGAGCGAGGACCTGGGCGTCTGGCTGGAGAACCCCAACACCGGGGAGCGGGCCCAACCGCAGAAAGCCACCCGCGCCGAAAACCTGGAGCGGGCGTTGGCGGCCGCCGAGCGCGTCCACGCCGGCGGGGCCTGGGCCAAACTGCCCGTCGAAGAGCGCCTCGGCTACTTGATGGCCTTCGCGACCGAACTGGACAAACGCAAGGCGCGCATCGCCGAACTAGAAGCCTTCACCACCGGCGTCGTCCACCGCCTGACCAGCCTGTTCGGCCTGATCACCACCGGCGCCTGGGCCCTGGCAGCCGAACAGCTCAAGAGCGGCTGGACGCTGAGCACCCTGCCCGGCCCCAACGGCAACACCGTGGAGGTCCACCGGCGGCCGTGGGGCCCCGCGCTGCTCCTGGTTCCCTGGAATGCGCCGGCCCCGATGGCCGCCCACAAGGCCGCCAACGCTCTGGCGGCCGGCTGTCCGGCCATCCTCAAACCGAGCGAGTGGGCGCCGAACGGCTGCGATCAGTTTGCCGAGGCCGCCCAGGCCGCCGGCCTGCCGCCAGGCGTGTTTCAGATCGTGCATGGCGGTCCCGCGGTCGGCGCGCGCCTGGTGGCCGACCCGCGCATCCGCGCTGTCTCGTTCACGGGCGGCCTGGCCGGCGGGCGCTCGATCGCCCAGGCCTGCGCGCCGGACTTCAAGCCGGCTCAACTGGAACTGGGCGGCAACAGTGCCGTAGTCGTGTTGGAGGACGCCGACCTCGAGGTCGCGGCCCAGGGCGTCGTCAGCTTACTCACTTCGCTGAACGGGCAGTGGTGCCGGGCGCTCGGCCGCCTCATCGTCCACCGTTCGCTGCAGGCGCGCCTGCTGGAGGCCGTCTTGGAGAAGCTCCGGCACGTGCGCCTGGGCGACTCGGTGGCCATGGACACCGAGATGGGGCCGATGGTTCATTCCGGACACCTGCGCAAGCTGCGCGCCCAGACAGAGGCGCTGACCGCCAAGGGCGGCCGGGCGCTGTCCAGCACGCCGCTGCCGAACGGTGACCTGGCCGGCGGTCACTTCCTGGCGCCCACGCTCATCACGGGCGTCGCCGCCGCCGAGGCCCAGGACGAGATCTTCGGCCCGATCGGCACCGTCCACGCCTTTGACACCGACGCCGAGGCGCTGACCTTGGCCAACGGCACGCCCTACGGCCTGGAGGCCTACGTCTTCGGCCACGACGAGGCCCGGGCGCTGGCGCTGGGCCGCGAGATCCGCGCCGGCGGCGTCAAGATCAACGGCGCCAGCCTCCTCAGCCTCAACCTGATGGCGCCGCGCCCGGCCTGGGGACTGAGCGGAATCAGCGAAGAAGGCACGCTCGAGACGTTCCGGTTCTTCTGCGGCACGCGCGTAGTGGGCGTAGAAGGGCCGCTGTCTCTGGGTTAGTCCGCGCCGCCTCAGCGGCCGGTGAGGAGCTGACTATGACCGACGCACTTGGCTGGCGCAGGAAATTCGGCGTGTTGGCGCCCAGCACCAACACCATCGTCGAGCCCGATTTCTACGGGATGAGCGTGCCCGGCGTGACCGCGCACTTCTCGCGCATCCACATCCGCGACCAGAACCTGGGCAGCGACGAGGCTTTCGAGCGGCTGCTGGAGCAGATCCGCATCGAGATCAACTACGCCATCGACCGCGTGATGACGTGCGCGCCGGAATACCTGGTGATGGGCATGAGCGCCGAGACCTTCTGGGACGGCGTCGACGGCAACCGCGCCTTCATCCAACGCGTCAGCGACCGCACCGGCCAGGGCTTGCGCGTGGCCACCGGCGCCGAGGCCTGTGAGCGCGCCCTCAAGCTCTTCGGCGCCAAGAAGATCGGCGTCGTCACGCCCTATCAGCCCATCGGCGACCGCAACGTGGTCCGCTTCTTCGGCGACCTGGGCTTCGAGGTGGCGGCCATCAAGGGGCTGAGGTGCCCGACCGCCATCGCCATCGCGCACGTCACCGAGGACGAATTGCGCGCGGCCTTGCTGGAGGTCAACGTGCCCGGCGTGGACGCCCTGGTGCAGGTGGGCACCAACCTGAGCATGGTGCGCCTGGCCGACGAGGCCGAACGCTGGCTGAAGAAGCCGGTGCTGGCCATCAACGCCGCCACCTGGTGGATGGCCCTGCGCGACAACGGCATCGCTGACAAGCTCTACGGCGCCGGCCGGCTGTTGCGCGAGTTCTAGCCCAACCCAGCCAGGCGCCGCCGCCCATGCCCTTCACCCCTCCCCGCGTCCGCGCCGCCGCGCTGCAGTTCGCGGTCGGCCCGGACCTGGATGCCAACCTGGGTACGTGTCTGCGGCTGATCGACCAGGCCGCTCAGCATCGGCCGGACCTCATCGTCCTGCCTGAGTTTGTCAACCACATCGCCTGGTACACCGACGCCGCCCACTGCTACCAGGTCGCCGTCGAATTGGACGGCCCCTTCCTGACGGCGCTGGCGGCCAGGGCCGCCGAGCATCTCTGTTACCTCAAGGTGAACGTGACCCTGCGCCGCGCCGCCGGCCAGGTGACCGGCACGAACATCCTGTTTGGCCCAGATGGCCAGCGATTGGCCGTCAACGACAAGCAGGTATTGATGGGCAACGAGAACGACTTCCTGACACCGGCCAGCGAGGCCGGGCCGGTGGTGCGCACCTCCATCGGCGCGCTGGGCATGTACGCGTGCATGGACGGCGTCATCAACGAGGTGGCGCGCGGGCTGGCGGTGCGCGGGGCCCAGATCTTGCTCAACAGTCTCAACTCGTTCGCCCACGACGAAGCCGCGCTGCATATCCCCGTGCGCGCCGCCGAGAACAAGGTCTTCATCGTGGCCGCCAACAAGGTCGGCGGTCTCGTCCCGCCCGAGCTGGTGGAGGCTGTGGCGGCCCGGCTCAAGATCGCGCCGCACTTCCTGCACGGCGCCGGCGAGAGCCAGATTGTGGCGCCGGATGGCACCGTGCTGGCCAAAGCGCCGCGCACCGGCGAGGCCGTGGTCGTGGCCGATCTCGACCTGGCCCAGGCCGAAAACAAGCGCCGGCCGGACGGCACCGATCTGCTGGTCTCCCGCCGGCCGGAGTTGTACGGCCCCATCGGGACGGCGCCCGCCGCCCCTGCCCCGCGCCGGGGCGCCGCCGAAATTACGGCGGCCGTCTACCAACCGGCCAACGACGGCCCGGCTGCCATTGCCGAAATCGCGGAAGCGGTCGGCGCGGCTGCGCGCTCCGGCGTGCAGTTCCTGGTCCTGCCCGAGCTGGGGCATGTGCCCGGCGGTCAAGTCGCCGATCCCGCCGCGACGGCGGCCGAATCAGCGCGGCTCATCGCGGCCGTGGCGGCGGCGCTGCCGCCGGAGGGCGGGTGCTTCGTCGCAGCCAGCGTGGTGGAAACGGTCGGGGCCGGATACCGGCACACCGGCGTCTTGATTGGCCCCGAGGGCGTCCGGCTGCGACAGCCGCAGCTGCACGCCGCCGGCCGGCATCCCTGGGTCACTGTCCTCGGCCGGGAACTGCTCACGATCGATCTGCCTTTCGGGCGCGCCGCCGTCATCGTCGGCAACGACGCGCTCTACCCGGAGACCTTCCGGCTGGCGACGCTGCAGGACGTGGAGGTGGTGGGCGTGCCGACCACGCTGCTTGAGCCGTGGGAGATGACGACCGGGCTGCTTGAACGCGCGGCCGAGAACCGCCTGAACGTGGTCGCCGCCGCGCGGCCGGGCCCGGCCGGCACCAGCGCCGTGATCGCCATCACCGAGGACTTCACGCTGTGGACTGAGTGGAAGAACCGGCCCTTTGACGGCAACATCAACTACCCGGCGGTGACCCGCGCCGCAGCCGGCCCGGGCCTGACGCGTGCCAGCGTCTACCCGGCGGCAGCGGCCAACCGCCTGATCTCGCACCGGACCGATGTCGTCAACGGCCGCCCGTGGCGGCTCGTCCAGGCCCTCACCGAGCCGGAGGCGGCCGCGCTATGACGCTGCCCGTCCTGATTGTCGGCGCCGGCCCGGTGGGCCTCGCCCTGGCGCGCGCCCTGACCTTACAAGGCCGAGCGGTGCGCGTCTTCGAAGCCCTGGAGGCACTCAGCCCGGAGGCCCGCGCCAGCACCTTTCACCCGCCCACCCTGGAGATGTTCGCGGAATGGGGCGTGCTCGCGCCGATCCTGGCCGAGGGTCACCGCGTGGACAGCCTGGAATACTGGGAACGCGCCACGCGCGAGCGCGTCGCACGCTTCGAGTACGCCCTCATCACCCAAGACACGCCCTACCCGTTCCGCCTGCAACTGCCGCAAGCGCGCGTCACACGCCTGCTGCTGCCCTACGTCACCGGCTCGCCGGTGGGCGCCGTACACTTTCAGCACCGCCTGGTTGACTTTCAGGATCACGGCACCCATGTCACCGCCGTCTTTGAGACGCCGGACGGGCCGGTGCGCGTGGACGGCCAGTATCTGGTGGGCGCGGACGGAGCCCGCAGCACAGTGCGCCGCCGGTTGGGCTTGAACTTCGCCGGGCTGACGTACCCAGATCGGTTCCTGCTGGTGCCGAGCGAGATCGATCTGGAGGCCGTGCTGCCCGGCCTGGGCCCCGTCAACTACATCTTCGACCCTGAAGAGTGGATCATCATTTTGCGCCTGCCCGGCGTCACGCGCATCGTCTTCCAGATCGGGCCAGACGAAGATGAAGCGGCGGTGCTGCAACCTGAACGCGTGTCGGCGCGCCTGCGGCGTCTGGCCGGCGCGGCGCCGTTCACAATCAAGGGCACGTCCCTCTACAGCGTGCACCAGCGCATCGCCGACACCTTCCGCGTCGGCCGCGTCCTGTTGGCCGGCGATGCCGCCCACATCAACAACCCGGCCGGTGGAATGGGCATGAACAGCGGCATTCACGATGCCCACCTCTTGGCGGCGGCGCTGGTGGCCGATAGCGATCCCGAACTTGATCGGTACGCGCAGGTCCGGCGCGCCTGGGCCGTAGACAAGGTCCAGCACCACACCCACGAGACCTACGCCGCGCTCGTGGTCCGCGAGCCGGCCGCGCGCCAGGAGCGCAACGAACGCTACCGCGCGCTGGCGGCCGACCCCGCGCAAGCCCGCGCCTACCTCTTGCGCGCCTCCATGCTCGAAGACCGGCTGTGACCGGCGCGCGCCCCACCCCGTCCTCGGAGGTCCGCATGCCCACCTCACCGCGCCAGGCCGGCCTGTACCTCGACGGCGCCGAGCAGCCCGCCCTCAGCGGCGAAACTTTCGCCAGCCTGGCGCCGGCCACCGGCCAGGTGCTGGGCTACGCCGCTCGAGCGCGCGCCGGGGACGCCGAGCGCGCGGTCGCCTCGGCCCAGCGCGCCTTCCCGGCCTGGGCCGGCCTGCCGCCGGCCGAGCGCGAGCACATCCTGCTGCGGGCCGCCGACCAGGTGGACGCCCAGCGCGCCGAGCTGATGGACCTGCTGATCGACGAGAGCGGCTCGACCATCGCCAAGGCCCGGTACGAGGCCGCGTACACGGCCAGCCTCTTGCGCGCCGCCGCCGGCGAAGTGCGCCGGCTGGCCGGCGAAACGTTTCCCAACGAAAAACCGCACCGGCTGTCGCTGGTGGTGCGCGAGCCGCTCGGCGTGGTCCTGGCGATCTCGCCCTTCAACGCGCCGCTGGTGCTGCTGGCCAAGATGATCGTGTTTGCGCTGGCGGCCGGCAACACCGTCATCGCCAAGCCGTCCGAGGAGACGCCGCTGATCGCGGTGGCGCTGGCCGCCGCCTTGAGCGCCGGCGGCTTACCGCCCGGCGTCTTCAATGTCGTCACCGGCTTTGGCGCTGAGTGCGGCGAACCGCTGGCGCGGCATCCGGACGTGGCCGGCATCGCCCTGACCGGGTCCACGGCCACCGGCCTGAAGATCGCGGCCATCGCGGCCGAGCGCCTTAAGCGTGTGCAACTCGAACTGGGCGGCAAGAACCCGCTGCTGGTCCTGGGCGACGTCGACCCGGGGCAGGCGGCCGAGATCGCGGCAGTGGGCGCCTTCTATCACGGCGGCCAGATCTGCATGTCCAGCGCCCGCATCGTGGCGGAGCGCCGCGTGGCGCGGGCGTTCGCGGAGGCGCTGGCCGAGAAGGCGCGCCGGCTCCATCTGGGCGATCTGCGCGACGAGCGCACAGCCTACGGGCCGCTCATCAACGCCCGCGCCCTGGCCAAGGTGAGCGCCCACGTCGAGGCGGCGCGCGCCGGCGGGGCCGAGGTCCTGGCTGGCGGCGCCGCGCACACAGGGTTGACCTACCAGCCGACGGTGCTGTGGGATCCGCCGCGCCAGAGCCCGGCCTGGTGCGAGGAGACTTTCGGGCCGGTGGCGGCCGTGGTCCCGGCAGCCGACCTGGACGAGGCCCTGGCCATCGCGAATGCCAGCGATTACGGCCTGAGCGCGGGCATCCTCACCAACGACCTGACCCGCGGCCTGACGGCGGCCCGCCGCCTGCGCTGCGGGGCCGTGCACGTGGGCACGCATTCCTTTCAAAGCGACGCCCTGGCGCCGATCGGCGGCTTCGGCTTATCGGGGATCGGGCGCAGCGGCGGCCATTACTCGGTGGAGCACTTCACCGAGCTGAAGTGGATCTCGCTGGAACTCGGCGCGACCGCGCGCCCGTTCTGAAGCCGCGCCAAAGCCAACAGCCGCACAGCATGTCTCCCCAGACACGTTGCGCGGCTGTTATTGTGTGAACCGCCAGCGTCGAATTGGCGCCGGCGTCTACAGGCTCAGAATAAAGTCTTCGTCGGGCAGCAGGCCGATGTCCTTGGCCGGCTGGCGATCCACGCGGGTCGTGACCGGGCGGATAACGTCAGCCTTGTCGGCTGTGCGGGGCTCACGGCCGATCTCCAGCGGAGTCGGGCGTCCGCCGGCCGCCAGCACCGCCTCGCGCTCAGCGCGCATCTCGGACAGCACCGCCGTCAGTTCTGCCCAGGGCTCCGCGCCCACCTGGCCGAACCACTCCTTCAGGCGCTCCTCGTACTGAACCAGCTGATCCAATTCCCATTCGATGCGAAACACCACTGCGGCGCGCAGCGCCTCAGCCTCATCCCGGTAGTGGTGAAGATAGAACGTTGTCTGGGTGCGGTTCCCGAATTCGTCGGTGTGCGTGACGCCGAAGTACTCTCCGCGCCAGTTTCCGCCGAAGCCCGTCTTCGTCGAGCGCGATATTCCGGACCAGCCGTGCTTGCTGGTGCTCTGCGGCCGTCGATAAAACGGCATGCGCGGCAGCGGCGAGTCCGGGCGCGGATAACGCGCCTGCAACTCCGCCAGGATCTCCTGCGCGCGCGCGTAAGCAGCGGCGGCACCGCCGTGCTTGCGCTTAGCGACCCCCTTGGCGATTTCCCGGCCGGCCACGTACACGCGCGGCAGAAAATCCGAACCCGTGTCGCTAATCTTGGGCATTGTCAAACCTCAATCAATTGGAAAAGTGAGCCCGAACCAGGCACATTCGATAATTGTACCTGATCTTGTGCGGATTGGCAGAATTGGATGAGCAGCGCAAAGGTGACGGGCCGGCGGAGCTTTGTTTTACAAGCTATTTAGCCAGGCTCAGGAAGTCTCTTCACAACTCCTTGCTAGCTTGAGAGCAGATCAACGGCACGGGCCAAGCCGCGCCACCAGCCAGAAAGGACTCCGCATGGTCAGCAACATCCAAGCCAACTCCGCCCCGCACCGTTTCGAGGGCCTGCCCGCCCCGCAGCCACTGACCGAAGAGCAGACCGCTCAGATCAAGTCGATCCTGTCCGAGTACGACGCCGACTCGCTGACCGCCGCCGACGCCAAAGACATCTTCGGCGCCTTCCGCGAAGCCAGGATCCGTCCGGGGCCGGGCCTGGCCGAGGCCATCGAGGCGGCCGGCTTCGACGCCGAACAACTCCGCACGCTCGGCCGGCCGGAAGGCGTCCCTGAGTCGCGCGGCCCGCGTGGACCGCAGGGCGCCGGGTCAGCCCAGGAACTCAACGTCACAGCGCGGCAGTCACTCCAGACGATTCTCAACCAGTTCGATCCGACGCAGCTCTTGGACGATCAGGCGGCCGACCTGCTGACACAGCTCAACCAGGCCGGCCGGCTGCCATCCGGCAACATGCTCGATCGGCGGGCCTGACGGCGCGCGGGCGCCGCTCACTGCGCGTGATCGCCGGCCGGGCGCTTCGAGACAAACAGGATGAAATCCAAGTCGCCGGGCGCATGGCCGCACTGCGCCAGATACCCGCCCAACTCGGCGCGGTGCTGCGTCCCATGATTGACGAGGTGGGCCAACACGTGCCACAACGTCTTCTCGCGCGGCCGCGCCCGCGCCCAACTGTAGCGGACCGGCGCGTTCACCTGGCTCTCGGACAAAGACCGGATATACGCCGACATCTCGCCCATCTCAGCCAGCCAGAAGCGGCGCAGGACCTTCAGGTCCGGCAGCTGTACCTCAGACAGGATCTCGGTCGGGAAGAGACCGGTCTGGCAGGCCTGGCGCCAGCTCCACTCGACGTCGACGAGGTGCAGCAGGCCCTGAAAGGCGCTGCCGTGACTGACCTTGCGCGGCGTGCTGAGCTGCTTGGGCGTCAGCCGCAACGCCTGTTGGAGGATGCGGCTGTTCGCCCACTGATTGTATTCGAACAGCAGCCCAAGGTCAGCGACGTTCATCGGCCCCTCCCCGCGCGCCAGGCGCCCTCGTAGATTTTGTGTCAGTCCGGGTGAGCGCCATTATAGCGCGGACCCCGATCCGGCCGCGCTCAATAACCCGGCACAAGCGTGCGGATGTAGTTGAGGACATGCCAACGCTCGGCTTCGCTGAGCACGTCGGCAAAAGCCGGCATCTGCGAGTCAGGATAGCCGCCCGTGATCCACTCGAAGACCTGGGCATCGGTGTGCACGCCGGGCACCATGTGTACCTGCAGGTTGGCGGGCGGCGGGCGCAGGCTCAGGGCAGCCGGGCCGTCCCCCAAGCCGATGGCGCCGTGGCACGGCAGGCAGTTCTCGGCATACAGGGCGCGGCCGAGGGCCAGAGACTCTTCCGTAGGCGGGTAGGGATTCGTCAGCTCCCCGGAGGCGGCGCTGAGGCTGGCCGGCCAGGCGGCCAGGCCGACGCTTACCAGGACAAAGGCCACGAACAGCGCCAGGCCGCCGACCAACTGCAGCGCCGGCAAGTGCGCGGCTGCGAAGGCGTCCAACGGCCGCGCCCACAACAACGGCACCGCCCCAACCGCCGCCAGCACTATCCCCCACACGAGCACCGGCGGCCAGCCAGGCAGCGGATTCCGCCAAGGGCTGCCCGTCTCGGGGCTGCTGGGAGCTGCCACCGGCACGCTGATGCGCGCCAGCGTATCATCCAACCCGCGCCGCCGCACGTAGACCGAGAGATCCCAGACACCCGCCTGGTTCAGGTAGGCGCCCTCCGCCGCGTAGGCGCCGCTCCCCAGCGGCTCCAGGTCCACACGGGCCTGGCCGATTCCCGCCGCCTGATTCTCCAGCAACAGGCGCACCAGCTGCACTTCCCCGATCGGCGTGCCCGCCTCGTGATACAGATGGACCCAGAAGCGATTGCGGCCCACCTGGCTGGGCGTCACCTGTACGTGCAGGAACAGATCGTCGGCGCTGGTGTTCGTGTTGAAGGCGCCGCGCGGCGCGGCTGTATCCGCCGTCAGCGCGCGCGGCGGAGGCGTCTGCGTGAGCACGGCCACGCTGATCAGCAAGCCGGCGGCGACGGCGGCCTCGACGCCGATCTGCCGGGCCAGGCTGGATACGCGCCGGCCCGCCTCGCGGCCAGTCGCCGGAGCCTGCACCAGCCGCCGGTTGAGCCAGGCGATTCCCAGCGCCAGCGCCGTCAACACCAGTTTGAGCGTCAACACCCGCCCGTAGGTGGTTGTGATCAGAGCCGCCGCATTCGGCAGTTGGACCAGGCTGCTGAACAGGCCGGTCAGCGCCAACCCAAACACGGCCAAGCTCGCCAGGTGAGAGAAGCGCGCGACGACGGTCAGGAGGTGGGGCGCGCGCTCCGCCAGTTGCGGGCGCAGGCGCGCCAACAGACTCGGCAGCATGAACAGGCCGCCTGCCCAGGCGGCGGCGGCCAGCAGGTGCGTGAAGTCGCCGAGCATGGCCCAGGCCCGGCCCGGCGAGGCCGCGGCATGGCTGGCAGCCGTGTGCCAGGCGAGCAGCAACGCCCCCAAGGCTGTCAGCGCCTCCCAGGCCCGATTGGGCCGGGCCTCAGCCCGCCGCACCCAGAGCAGCGCCCAGCCCACAGCCACCACGCTCACCAGCGCGATCTCGGCCGAACCCGCCAGGGCGGCCAGGCCCAGGCCGACGACCAGCGCGGCCAGATAGGCCGTGACTGCGGCCTCCACCCGGCGCACCCAGGCCGCCGGCCAGGGAAGCGGCGACAGCGCGAGCAAGGCCAAGAGACCAGCCGCCGCCAAGGCCTGACGCGCCAGGGCCAGAGCCGCCGGCCGAGTGCCATAGATCAGCGCCGGCAACTGCGCCAACGAGTCCAGCTGACTGGCGTTGACCAACACCGGCAGCCAGTTGCCGACCAGGACAAGGGCGCCCGCCCACCACAAGGCGGGCACGGCCAGTTCCAGGGCTGCCGGCGCCAGGCCGCGCCCTCCCGGCTGCTCCCGGCCGACGACGACCATCTGGAAGAGTGGGACCCCGCCCAGGAGCAGGCCGCCCAGCAAAGCCAGCCAGCGGGCGATTACCGGGACGGGGCCAGGCAGATCGCCCCGCTGCGCGGTGGCGTAACCAGCCGCCCCGCTGGGACGCGCGCCGTCCGGGCCGAGCACCGTGAACGGGAACGAGCCCTCCCAGGGATGCCCATCGACGCTCGACAGCGTCGTCCACGCGACCGTGTAGATGCCGGGGGCCATGTCCGTGAGCGCCACGGTCAGGTGCTGCGGGTCGGCCGGATCGAAGACCACGGCCATAGCCTCGACTTCGGCCCCGGTCGACGTCAGAATGCGTGCCCCACTGAATTCGGGCTCCAGCGGCTCTGAGAACCACAGGTCAACGGCCGCCGGCGGCTGGGTCAGTTCGGCGTCCGCCTCCGGCCAGGAGCGCACAAGCAGCGCGTGCGCGTGGCTCACGCGGATGGGGTCGGCGCCGGTCAGCGCAGCCAGGAGCAGGCCGCCGACCAGCCAGGCGGCGAAACGCCGCTTCATGGGCGCCGCCGCCTGCCCGAGGCTAGGCCGATCAGGCCCGCGGCGGGCATCAGGCCCAGCCCGCACCCGCCGGGTGAGCCGCTCGCCGGCCCGGACGTATCTGCCGGTGGAGGCGGCGTCACCGCCGTCGGCGCCGTGTCCGTGGCCGCCGCAAGCATCGGCGTTGAAGTCATCGCCGCCTGCGGATCGACTACGAACGTGAAGCGGCCCTCGTCGCTGTCGCCGTCATCGGCCGAGAGCGTGCGCCACTCCACCGTGTACGTCCCGGCGGCCAGGCCCGACGGCAGCGTCACCCACAGATGAGCGCGATCGTCGTCGTCGATCTGCGCCTCTCCCACGGGAACAACTTCGCCGTCCGGCCCCAGCACGCGCAGCCAGTTTTCGCCCTGCCGGCGGAACAAGGCCTGCGTGAACCAGACCTCAACCCGGGCTGGTGCGGCGGCCACCACGGCGCCGGCCCCCGGCTCGGAGCGCCGGTATTCGGCGTGGGCCTGGGCGGGCCTCCAGGAGAGCCCGCCCAGGACAATCGCCAGTAACACCCAGCGGCTAATGCGAGTCGCCACTGGCCGTGCCCAACCAATCGCTGATCGCGTGCGAGAGTTCATGTTGCGCCTCGTGCGTCTCGTCCGCCAGCCGCGCGGCTTCCTCGCCATTGTCCGCCTCCAGCGCGGCCGCGAACTCGCCCAGCTTCGCCACAAAAGCTTCGCCTTGCTCAGCCAACTCCGGCGGCCAAGGGGCGCTGGCCAGCACCGCTTTGACGCGGGTCACGGTGCTCAAGTAGGCCGGGTCCACCGTCTTGGTCTCGGCCAGGGCCTCGGCCAGGCCGTGAAAACCAGCCGTGTCCAGCACGTACTGCGCCACGGCCATGTCGAACGGCCGGGCCTCGGCGGCGTGGCCGTCGGCCTCGGCCGGCGCGTGGTCGGCGGCCGGCGCGCACGCCGCCAAACCGAATAGAGCCGCTACGGCGATGATCAGGAACTTGCGCATGGGTATTCTCCCGTTGAAGTCAGCTATGCAATTGAAAGCTCAGAGCAGGTCCGGCGGCAGGCAGCGAGGCCGCGCCCCGAGGCGCGCTGCGGCACCGAGCTGGGCGACATCCGGACGGGGCGCTAGAGGCTGCGCGGCGGGGGCAGAGGCGGGGCCCCGGGCGGCCAGGCTGCGCCGCACCGCAAGAGGCAGGCGGCCAACCATAGGCTCGCAGCCGGCCAGAGAAGAGGCGCTAGAGGCTTTGTGGTCAGATCAACGGTCCAGGCGCTGGCCAACAGGCGGCCGGAGTCGCTGCTGACCACGCGCAGGCGGCCGGGGAGCGCAGTCTCATTGCCCGAAGCCGGCTGGCCAAGCCGCTCGTAGAAATGGTCGTGATGGGCCAAGGCCCACGCCGCCTCGGCGGCGTTCACGGCCCCGAGCACCACATGGGAGTGCCAGGGGCTGTAATCGACCAGGCGCGGGTCAAGCAACGGCAGCACCACCGTCTGGCCGATGGCCGCCAGGGCGACCAGATAGGCCAGCAGGGGTTGAGGCCGCCGAGCCCGCCTTGTCTGAGGTGTCGCCGCTAATCCGACCACTATAGTCTGGATTTTAGCATAGCGTCGGCCGGGCGCTGAAAGGTCATGGCCCCAGAGCGGCATCAATCAAGCCGGAGACTTCGGCAAAATCGGTGAAGTCCTGGACCCGCGCCTCGTTGACAAACACGCCGGGCGTGCCGGTGACACCCAGTTGGAGGGCCTGCGCCTCGTCGGCGGCGACATCGCGGGCATAGCGGGCGGTGTCGAAGCAGGTGCCGAAACGGGTCAGATCCAGGCCGGCGGTAGCGGCCAGCGCGCGCAGCCGTTCGTCGCGCAGGCTGCCCGTGCCCTCGCCCTGGACGTTCGCAAAGACCAGGTCGTGATACTGCCAGAACAAACCCTGCTCGGCCGCGCACTCGCTGGCTTCGGCGGCGTGGCGTGATTCGCTGCCGCCGACATTGCCGTCGATGACGATGAGATGCTTGTACTCCAGCCGCACGCTCCGGCCGGCCAGGATGTATTTCTCCAACACCTGGCGTTCGGTGCCGGCCGCGAACTGCCGGCAATACGGGCACTGGAAGTCCGAGAAGACCTGAACAACCACGCGCGCGTCAGCGGGGCCGAGGGCTGTGCCATCCGCCAGCGCGTAGTCGCTGGCCTGCGGCTCGGCGACGCCCACCGCCGGCTGCAGGCTCGGCCAGATGAAGTAGGCGGCGGCCAGGATGGCCAGGACGGCGACGCCGCCGATCAGCCAGCCTTGCCGGCTGCGCGTTCCCGCCGATCGGCGGGCTGCCTCACGTTTACCACTCGCTTTATTCATGTCACCCTTCAAACTGAGTTGGATTGGATTGGAGACGCGGAGCCACCCGCACCTCGCGCCACAGGACAACCAGGCAGGCCGCCAGCGCCACATCGATACAACGGGCCGCAAACTCAATCACGCTGACCGGCTCCGAAGCCAGATCCGGCCAGAAAGCGCCCGCCAGCCGCGCCGCCACCCACAGCGCCAGCACGGCGCCGTTCCAGCTCAATGCGGCCAGCACCAGCGCCCGCGGCAAATCCGCGCGTTTGGCCAGCAGCAGCGCCGCGCTCATCCACTGAAAGACCGTGGCGGCAAAGAACAGCAGGCCGATGATGAACTGCTGCGTGAAGTCATCGGGCAGCGTCATCAGACGGGAGGCCGCCTGCTGGCAGATGGCGACGACGCCGCCGAACTGGGCCGGCACAGCCGCGAACAACAGGCCGCTGGCGGCGGCTAGGCCGGCGGCCGCGAAGATCCAATGGACCGGGGCCGCGGGTTGAGTGGAAGTGTTCATCGGGATGCTCCTCACGGCGCGGCCAGGGCCCGGATGTCCGCGGCGATGTCGGCGGGCGGCGTACCATAGGCGTACGACAGCCGGATCTGGCCGTCAGGGTCGATCAACAAGACCGAGGCCGTGTGCGTCACCAGGTAACCGCTCGCCGCCGAGCCGCGCTCGCGCGTGTAGTAGATGTCGAAGGCAGCGGCCGCAGCCGCCACCTGCTCCGGCGTGCCGCTCAGGCCGAGAAAACGCCGATCGAAGCGCTTCACATACTCGTCGATGCGGTCGGGCGTGTCCCGCTCCGGGTCGACGCTCACCATGATCACCCGGGCCGCGTCCGCGCGCGGACCCAATTCCTGAAAGGCCTTGCGCAGCTCGGTCAACGTCGTCGGGCAGACGTCCGGGCAGAACGTGTAACCGAAATACAGCAACACCACTTTGCCGGAGAACGCGCTCAGACGGACCTCGCGGCCGCCGGCGCCGGTGAGCACCACCTCCGGCGCCGGCTGCGGCTCCAGCACCCGCCCCCTCAGCGCCGGTTCAGCGGAGGCCCGCAGCCAGGCAACGCCGGTCACAGCGCTGATCAAGATCAAACCAAACGCAAAAAGAAAGCCGAACAGACGCAGACGGGACATAGCGACGATTTCCGCGGACGATGACGAGCGGCGCCGGCCGCTGAACAGGCGGCGCGGCCCACGGCCAGAGAGGAGTGCGCCGGCCCAGCTGGCCGGCGGCGTGGTTCAAACAGCGGCAGGACGCGGCGGCGGCGACCAGAGCGGAGGCCGCCATTCGGCGGGGAAAACAGGCGGTGCGTCGCTGGGGCGGCGCAGGGCGGCCGCAGCCAAGACGGCCAGCCAAGCGGACGCGGACACCAACACCTGGGGCAGACCCGGCGTGGCCGTCGTCTGGAAATGGCTCTGGCTCTCGGCGTGATCGTGGCCGCCAGGCGCGGCCGGGGCCGGCCCCAATATCGCGGGGTCAGCGACTAGCCAGTAAGGGCACATCCCAGGCTGGACCAGAAACAAATAGCCCGCCAAGAAGGCGGCCAAGGCGGTCCAGCGCAGCGACCGATTGTGACCCATATCGGTCGCAATTGTACAACCAGTCGCGGCAATCGAAAACGGGCGGGAGCCGGGGCCGCGCTCGTTCGATCTGGAGGGCCTCGCGCTTGGCCGCGAGGCCCTCCGGTGGAGGCGAGCTATTCGGCTGTGGTCGACAGGCCGCTGAGGTAGTTGTAAACCGCCTCCAACTCCTCATCGTCCATGCGGCCGACGTTCCGCCAGGGCATCTTCTTCTCGTCCAGGACGTGCCCGCTCGGGTCAACGCCGGTGCGCAGGGTGGTGACGAACTGGTCCAGCGTCCAGCCTTTGACCACCATCAGGCTCGGCCCAATCGGGGCCAGCTGCCCTTCCACACCGCCGCGCAGGTCCTGGCCGTGGCACAATGTGCAGTCCTGGTAGCTGAGAATGTAGGCGCCATACTCGGCCGTGGGCGCCTTGGCCGGGGCCGTAATCACGGCCGTCGTCGGCGCCGGGCCTTCCGGGATGACGCCGGCCCCCAGCAGGATCAGCGCCAGGAAGCTGGGCTGATCCAGCGGCATCTGCGTCTCGTTGGCCACCGCCGGCTGGCTGCGCAGGTACGCGATCAGGGCCTGGATGTCCTCATCGCTCAGGTTGCGCCCCTGCGCGCCGCTCATGATGAACAGCACCTGGTTGTCGGCGTCAATGCCGTTGCGGATGGCGCGGAAGATCTCGCCGTCCGACCAGGCTTGCAGGGGCCCGGCCGGGGTCAGGTTGGCGGACACGAAGGTGCCCAACGGCATCGGCAGATCCTGGCCGAGGTCCACGCCGCCCGTCAGGGGAAGTTCGTTCGTGACCGAGTGGCAGCTGGCGCAGAAAGCGTTGGCCAGGTGCCGGCCGCGCGCAATCTGCTCGTCCGTGCCCGTCACTTGCAGATCCGGCACGGCAACAGCGCGCGGCGTGTAGAACTTGGCCAGGCCGATCAGCGCCACGGCACTGACACTGGCGAACACCAGCGCCAGCAGACCGCTGAGCGCCAGGCCGCCCCACTTGACGACGGGATGGCCGGACCGCCAAGCCTGGATGGCCAGCCACCCGCCCAGCCCCGCCGCCGCCGCCACTAGCAAAGCCAGGAAACCATTGAGCAACATCGTCTATCTCCTTGAAGAATAGGTCGGTCGTGGGAGGGTCGCGCCGCGGCAGCGTCACTCCGTGACAATCAGCGTGCCGATCATGTCCGCTTCGCGGTGGCCCGGCTCATTGCAGTAGAACGTGTAGGTCCCGGGCTTGTCCGGCGTGAACGTGGCCGCGCCGGAGGCGCCCGGCTGGATGTGCTCCAGCGCCACCCCGAACTCGTCCAGGACTAGGGCGTGCACCAGGGCGCCGTGGTTCTCGAACACCAGGCTGACGGTCTCACCCACGCGGGCCGTCAGCGTGGCCTGCTCGAACTGCATCTCCTTGCCGATGACGACGACCGGCCCGTCTGCCGGCCTGCTGGTGCAGGCGCTGAGAAACAGCGCCAGAGCTGCCAACAAGATTGCTGCGTAACGCATTGTGACCGCCTCCTATGGTGCGACTGCTCCGATTGCAGGTCAGCGCGGCGCCGGAGCCGAGAACTCGTCATGCTGCGCCGCCAAGTCCAGGCGCTGGCCCGGCGTCAGGGCGCCGTCGGCGCTGGCGGCGGCCAAGGCGGCATTCAGGTGCTCGCGCCCGGCCGGAGCCGCTATCACCAGCAGCGCGACGGCGGCCCCGGTGGGGTTCCAATACACGTGCGCCAGGCCGGGCGGGATCACCACGCAACCACCGCGCCGGACGGTCAGGGTTGTGTCGCCCAACGTCACGGCCAGGGTGCCCTCGAGCACATACACGACCTCGCTTTGCCGGGCGTGCCGATGCCGTCGGCCGGCGTCCCAATAGGGCGCCAGGGAGGCTTCCATGAGTTCGAAGGCGCCGCCCGTGTCGGCCTGGCCGGCCTTGAGTGTGGCCGGCTCGGCGAGCGCGGCCAACCGCCCGCCCTGCCCCGGCGCCAGAACCCGGGCTTGGGGCTGGTCGCCGTCAGCGGTCGATGAGGGGCTAGGCCATTCGTCCATGGCTCCATTCAAGCAGAAAGCGCGTTGCGCCCACAGCCACAAGCGTGACAACGACCGTTACAAGAAACGCGACAAACGCGGTCGAGCAGCGCCAGGGCGCCGTGCAGGCCGGCGCCTTTTCTGGGACAATGCACGGCAGAGGGTCGGCTGTCCGTCTTAAGGCGGAGGCCCAGGCGCGCGGCCTCCGCCTTAAGACGGAGGCCGCTGAATGAGAGGCCCAGCCAGGGACCTGGAGGCGCTAATGAAGCCAACCGCCCGCTCCGCCGCCCGACGCCAGCGCGCACGGCCGCGCCTCGCCCTGGTTGCGACGGTCGGCGGCATCCTGAGCCTGCTGTCCGCGTGGCTTCAGGCGGCGGCGGGAAGCCCTGTCCGCGGGCAGGCGGCCGACTCGTTCACGCTGTGGCTGCCCATCGTGCGCACGGCCAACGCCAATCCCATCCACTCTGGCGTCGCCACTTACTACGACGCTACGGGCGCCGGCGCCTGCTCGTTCGACCCATCCCCCGGTGACCTGATGGTGGCGGCGATGAACGCCGACGAGTACGCCAATGCCGCGGTCTGCGGCGCTTACGTGCGCGTGAACGGCCCGCAGGGCTCGGCGACGGTCCGGATCGTGGACCTGTGCCCGGGCTGCCAGGCCGGGCACCTCGACCTGAGCGCGGAAGCCTTCGACCTGATCGCCGATCTCCCGCAAGGGATCGTGCCCATCACCTGGCAGGTTGTCAGCCCAGCCCTGAGCGGGCCGATCGTCTACCATTTCAAGGACGGCAGCAACCAGTGGTGGACGGCCGTACAGGTCCGCAACCATCGCAACCCGATCGCCAAGTTCGAATACCGTGCCGGCGGCCAATGGATCACCGTGCCGCGCACGTCTTACAACTACTTCGTGCAGACCGGCCCCGGCATGGGACCCGGCCCCTATGAGTTCCGCGTCACCGACAGCTACGGCAATAGCCTCACCGACAGCGGCCTTTCGCATGTCGAGAATGGCTCGGTCAGCGGCGGCGGACAATTCCCGATCGGACCTTAGGGACGCCGAGAGGCTGGAGACCCCAACGATGTTTGTGGCTGGCGCAAGTTGGAAGCACGCTCACCCGGAGGCGCAGGTCGGGTTCCTGATCATGCGCGGCGTCGTCAATCCGGCCGCCCATCCGGAGCTGGAGGCGAGCAAGCGCGCGCTGGAGGCGGATTTGCGCGCCCAGTTCAGCGGGCTCGACCGAGCCGCGTTGGCGGCGCTCGCCCCCTTCCCGGCTTACGCCGCCTACTACAAGCGTTTCAAGAAGACCTATCACGTCCAGTCGCAACTGGAGTCGATCGTGCACCGGGACCGGCCGATCCCGAGCGTGGCCGCCCTGGTGGAGGCTATGTTCATGGCCGAGGTCAAGAATGGCTTGCTGACAGCCGGCCACGACCTGGATCGGCTGCAGCTGCCGATCACGGTGGCGGCCGCCGCCGGCGCCGAGCGCTACACCCTGCTGCGCGGCCAGGAGCAGCAGGCCACGGCCGGCGACATGCTGATGGCCGATCAGGCCGGCGTGATCTCGAGCGTCATTTATGGGCCGGACCAGCGCACGCAGATCAACGCGGCGACGCGCAACGTCGCCTTTGCCGTGTACGCGCCGGCCGGCATCGCGGCCGAGGCCGTGCGCGCGCACCTGGCCGACATCCGCCACTACGTCCGGCGCGTGGCCCCCGATGCCGAGGCGCAAACGCCGATCATCTTGAGCGCGGCTGTGGCCTGACCGGGCCAGCCGGACCAATCCACAAATGCTCAACTATCTCACCTGGTGGGCCTGGGGGATCGCCAGCCTCGGCTGGCTCTACGCGGTGCTGGCCCGGCTCTGGCCCCGACTGTTCCACGCCGAGACTCTGCGGCATGCCCGGCGGGAAGGTGACGGCTATCGCCTTGGCCGCGCCATCTACTGGGAGTTACCCGGGCGCCCGGGTCTGATCCTGGCGCTTCTGGCGCCGGTATCGGTGGCGGCAGCGGCTTGGCTGCCAACGCCCTGGGCGGTGCCGGCCCTGGCCGCGGCCACGTTGCTGTGGGTGTTGATCTGGCTGAACCGACCGCCCGGCTTCCGGATGGGCATCCTGGAGCATCAGCCGCCCGGCGGTCACGCCTGGTTTGAGCTGCGCGGCGCTCAGGCTGTCGGGCGCGCCCTCGGCATCCTGCTCGGAGCCGGCCTGCTGCCGGCCGCCGCCCTGGGCGCCGCCTTCAGTTGGCTGGCCGGCTGGCTGGGCCGCTGATGGCCAGGGTTCGCGGCTCAGGACCATGACCCGGATTGTGTTGCTCACTCACGCCGTACTGATCGGGCTGACGCCCTTGATCCCGCTGCCCATCCTGGATGACCTGATCAGGGCTTACTTCTACCGCGGCCTGGTCCGGGCCTTGGCCCAAGCGCACGGGCTGGACCTGAGCGCCGACGAGATCGCGGCCCTGGCGGAGGAACCCGGCCGGGGCTGCCTTCCGGGCTGCCTGCTCGGCACCGGGGAGTACCTGGTCAAACGGTTGGTGCGCAAGCTCGTGTTCGTGTTGGAGTGGCGCCGCGCCATCAGCCTGGTCACACACACCTACTATGTCGGCCACTTATTGGATTACGCCTTCGCGCAGGGCTGGTACACACCAGGGTCGGCCGGCCGCCTGCGGCTGGCCCTCGATCACGCCCGGCGCGGCGCCGACACGGCCCTGGTCCGCCAGGTGGTGCTGACCAGCTTCCAGCAGAGCCGGGCGTTGCTCCAGGGGGCCGTCCAGCAGTTGACGCAGGGCTTGGATCGCCGCGCCTTCGGACCGACGCGGCTCTGGCTGCGGCGCAACATCGCCGCGCGCCTGCGCCGGCGATCGCCCAGCCTGGCGCGCTGGCTGTACCGGTTTTGGCGGCCAGGCGCCGCCGCCGGCGACCTGACCACGGCCGAGGCCAACCTGGCGGAGACGCTGGAACGGACGACGCCCGGCGTAAACGCCAGTCTGCGCGAGTTCATCGAACGGCTGGGGGCGGACCTGGCGCAGCTTCCGCTCGACCACTTCGACAGCCTCCAGACGCGCCTGGCAGCGGCCCTGCAGGCGCCTGGCCCGGCGGCAGCGCCCTAACGCGGCCGTCTCTCCACCTTCGCCCCCTGCCAAAATTTACGGCCCGTTCAGGCGAGCCGCCTGCGGCCGCCGCTATACTCACGGGCAGGAGCCCCCCTCTATGAGCATCGAATCCCCTGCCGAAAAACCCAACCCGCTTGAGACCGTCGTCGCCATCCTGATCGCGCTGATCACCGTAACCGGCGCGCTGGTAGCCTGGCGCGCCTCCGTGGCCGCCGATGGCGCCGGCGACGCCGACAACGGCGGCTTGCGCGCCATGCTCAACGTCGAAGAGACCCGCGCCAGCAACGGCGTCAACGGCTACGAGGCCTACGGCGCGTTCGTGAACTATGCGCGCTATCAACGGCTCGGCAGCCTGCTGGAAGACGATCCCGCGCTGGACGCGGAGCGCGCCGACGCCAATGACCTGGCCCTGGCCAATCAGTTCTTGTTCGACAACAAGTTCCTCAACCGCGATGGCACCTATGACCTGCAGCGCCAGCTGGGCGAACTCTGGGCCGACGCCAGCCGGGAAAGGGACCTCAACCCTGAGCCGCAGTTCCAGGAGGCCGACAAGCTCCGGGCCCGTTCCAACTGGCTCCTAGCCGTCGTCGCCTTCCTGGCGGTCGGGCTGGTGCTGCTCACGCTGGTGGAGGCCGTGGCCGACCGGCTCCAGACGGTGTTCACGGGCCTGGGGGCCGTGATCCTGGTCGCCGGCATCGCGTTAGCCCTGTGGATCGAGCTGGCACTGTAAGGAGGATCGCCATGACCGACGCCCGCTTCAAACGTCTGCTGGCGGCGCTGATCGCCGTGACCACGCTGGCCGCCACCGTCATCACCTTCCTGCAGAGTGACGCCAGCGCGCGCGATGACCGCGCCAACCGGGACGCCCGCCGCTACACCTTCGAGGCCTTCGGCCGGCGCGTCAGCGGCGACGCCCGCGTGAACTTCGACTACAACCGCGCCTACCAGGCCTGGTACGAGCTCAACCTGCTGGCGGACTCAGCCGAGGCGCGCGACGACCTGGCCGGGGCGGAGCGCTATCGCACCGTGCGGGATGAACTGACCTCGCTCAGCCCGCTCCTGGCCGCGCCCTACTTCGACCCCGAGACCGGCACGCCCAACGTGGCCCAGTACGAAAGCGACACCTACCTGGTGGAAATCACAACCCTGACGGAGAACTACCTGGCCGCGGCCGTGGTCAAAGACGCCTGGGATGCCAAAGCCAACGCCTACGTCTTCCACCTGACCCTGCTGGCGGTGGCGCTCTTCCTGTTCGGTCTGGCGGCCACCCTCAACAACGCCTCCACCCGTTGGCTCTTCACGGGCGTCGGCAGCGTGATCGCCCTGGCCGCCATCGGCCAGGCCGCCCTGACCTTCTTCCAGCCAGTGCTGGACCGGCGCGAGCAGCCCGGCGCCATTGAAGCCTACGCGCGCGGAGTGGGCCTGGCCTACCAGGATCGCCAGGCTGAGGCGCTGGCGGCGTTCGATCAGGCCATCGCGGCCTCCCCGGACTACGCCAACGCTTTTGTCGCCCGGGCCGAGTCCCGCGGCGCCCTCGGCCAACTGGCGGAGTCCGCAGCGGACCTGGAAGCCGCCCGCGCCCACGGCAACACTGCCGCCAACGTGGCCGGCGAGTTGGCCTGGGTCTACTATCTGCTCGGCCGCCTGGACGAGGCCGTGGCCATGAACCAGACCGCGCTGGCAGCCGGCAGCGGCGACTTGTGGATTCAGTTCGATCTGGCGCTGGCCCGGCTTGCCCAGGGCGACCTGACCGCGGCGCGCGCTGAGTATCAGGCCGGCGTGGACGCGGCCGCTGCCCAGGTGGCCCAAGCCACCGCGGCCGGTCAGCAGCCGCCCTCCGACGTATGGTGGAGCCTGGACGATGGGGCCGCCAGCCTGGCCGACTTCATGGCGGCGCCTCCGCCCGGCGCCACAGCCGTGGACGAGGCCGTCGGCCAGGAGTTGATCCGCCTGCTCAAGAGCGCGGCCGTGGGGCTGGAATACTCGGGCCAGGTGCCGACCGGCGCCCTCCCGGCCAGCCTCAGCCCGTTCACGTTCGCCGTGCCCGTCTACGACGACCAGGGCGCCGTGAGCGAGTATGTGGAAGGCGATGTCTTTGAGTTTGGCGCGGATGAGGTCAGCGTCTTGTTTGACTACGCGGGTATGCGCGATGGCCAGGACGTCGTCTACAAAGTCTACATCGACGGCGAAGAGGACCCGTCCTGGCGCGTCATTGCGCCCTGGGATCTGGGTCCGGCCGGCTCAGCCGAGAAGTCGCTCAGCCTGGCCTACAGCGACAATTTCGTACTGGCGCCAGGCGAGTACACCGTGGAGATGTACGTCGCCGGCCAACTGGCCCAGGCGGGCGTCTTCGCCATCGTCGAGCCCTAGGCAGACGGCCACCCCATAAACCACGCGCCCGGGAGGCACTCAGCCTCCCGGGCGCGGTGTTGTTTAAGCCGTTATAGCGGCGGCGTCAGCGCCCATACGGGCTGAGACCAAGCGATCCCGCTCGGCGAGCGACTCCTTCCGAGCGTTCCGCGGCCCGCTCAGAGCGGCCAGTCGCGCAGCATGCGCTCGGTCTCTTCGGAGTGGCCGCTCTCGTCGCGCACCATGTCCTCCAACTGCACCATCGCGCCCTTGTCGCCGAGCGCCTCGGCCTCCTGCGCCCGGGTCGTGTAATCCCGGGTCGCCTGGCGTTCAGCCGCCAGCACGGCCTCCAACATCTCGCGATTGTTATGCGCGGCCGGCACCGGGCGCGGCTGCGTGGCCGGCTCGCCGCCCATGGCCACGATCTTGTTGGCCAGGTACTGCGCGTGCAGTTGCTCGTCGGCCACCTCGGCCAGGAAGAATTGCGCCAACTGCGGGCGGTACGGGCCGGTGGCCTTGGCGGCGTAGGTGATGTACTGGATGATGGCGCCCAGTTCACCTGCGAGATCCTCGTTAAGGTGCTGAATGAAGGTTGCCTTGTCCATGTTGTCTCCTGGAGGAATGAGCGCCGGCCTGAGGTCGGCGCTGGGTTGGCAGCCCGCCACCGGGGCGCAGCCGCTCAGGAAGGCAGCTGTGGCCGGACGGGCAGACGCGCCAGATAGACCGTGACACCGACGGCCACGCCCACCAGCAACAGCCGCAGCCACCAGCCCGCGCCGGCGTACAATACCAGCGTCGCGCCGATGGTGCTCCAGAGCAGGAGCAGCGCCGAGAACTTAGCCCGGCGCGGCAGTCCGCGCCCGGCCCGGAAATCCCGGATGTAGTGCCCGAAGAAGCGGTTATCCAACAGCCTATGATAAAGCCGTTTCGACCCGCGCAGGAAGAGCGCGGCCGCCAAAAGCAGAAACGGCGTTGTCGGCAGCAGCGGCAGAACCATGCCCAGCACCGCCAGACCTACGCAGAGGCCGCCGCCGGCGACGCAGGCAGCCCGGGTAACACGGGCAGAGAGTGTTTCCGTTGCCTCCAAGGAGCACCTTCCTGGACCAAAGCGGGCTGAGCACCACCACCGGACAACCAGCTTGTCGCTAATCTGGATGCAATTTACCAACCTACCCTTAGCCCAGCACTGTAGGAATGCATAGGATTATGACACTTGTCACTCATCTTAGTTATTGATGACATCTTCTCAGCCTTACCCGTCATCTTATTATCAGGCCGGCCATATAAATATGCGCCGGGCCTGCCAGAGAATCACCATGAAGGACTTGCAACTGAGCGAAAGTGTAGAGATGTACTTGAAGACGCTGGCCACCCTGGGCGGCGCCTACGAGCCAATCCCAATCGCCCGAATCGCCGAGCGCCTGGAGGTCACCCCGGTCTCCGCCAACGAAATGATGCAGCGCCTGGGGCGCGAGAGCCTGGTCGTTCACCAACCCTACAAGGGCGTCCAGTTGACCGAAGCCGGCCGTGACCTGGCCCACAACGTCATCCGCCGGGAGCGCCTGTGGGAACGGTTCCTCGTCGATCACCTGCACCTGGACTGGGCGCTCGTCCATGACTGGGCCTGCCAGCTGGAGCATGCCACGGCGCCGGAGGTCAACGCGGCGTTGGACGCTTTCCTGGGATTTCCGGAAAGCTGCCCGCAAGGCAATCCCATCCCGCGGCCCAACGGCGGAATGGCGCGCCCGGCCGGCCAGCTGCTCAGCGAACTCGCCGTCGGCCAGGCCGCGCGGCTGACGGCCTTTGAAGACGAGAACGCCGAAGTGCTGGAATACCTGCAGCGGCGCGGGCTGCGGCCGGGCACTTTGGTAACTGTGACCGAGATCGCGCCCCGGCACGGTCCCCTGACGCTGCGGATCGACAATCAAGAGGTGGTCGTGGGCGCGAACCTGGCGGCCACCGTGCGGGTCCAGACGCTTTAGGCCAGAGGAGACAAGGATGCCCCCCAAGCTGTTTTTGCACGAGCTTCATCCCGGCCAGGAGGCCGTCATCGTCAATGTCGGCGGCCATGCCGGCCTGCGCCGCCGCTATCTGGAGATGGGGCTGGTGCGCGGCGAAACCGTGCGGGTGGAGCGCGTGGCGCCGCTGGGCGACCCTGTCGCTTACAACATCAAAGGCTACCGCCTGGCGCTGCGCCGGGAAGAGGCCAGTCAGATCCAAGTGGCGCTGAGCGGGCCAGGTGCATGAGCGCGCTGACTGTGGCCCTGGCCGGCAACCCCAACGCCGGCAAGAGCACGATCTTCAACGCCCTTACGGGTCTGAACCAGCACACCGGCAACTGGCCGGGCAAGACCATCGAGAAGCGCGAGGGCGTCTGCCGGCGTGACGGCGACACGTTCAACCTCGTCGATCTGCCGGGCACCTACAGCCTGGCCGCCTACTCCCCGGAAGAAGTCATCGCCCGCGATTACATCCTGCACGAGCGCCCGGACGTGGTCGTTAACGTTCTCGATGCCACCAACCTGGAGCGCAATTTGTACCTCACCGTGCAGGTGCTGGAGTTGGGCGCGCCCGTGGTGGTGGTGCTCAACATGGCGGACGAACTGCGCGCGCAAGGCACAACGATCGACTGCCAGGGCCTCTCCCGCCAGTTGGGCGGCGTGCCCGTGGTGGAGACGGCGGCGCGCCGCGGCGAGGGCCTGGACGCAGTCGTGGCCGCCATTCGGCAGGCCGCCGGCGTGCGCCGCTCGGAGGCCGCCCAATGACTATGGCGCAACTCGCTCCAGCCGCCTTCCGCCTGGACTACGGCCGCGACTTGGAGGCCGAAATCGCCCTGGTGCTGGCCGCCATCGCCGAGCATCAGCTTGACCCAGCGCCCTACCCGTCCCGGTGGCTGGCGCTCCGGCTGTTGGAAGGCGAGACCGCCCTGACCGCTCAGGTCCGATCCCGGCCCGGCGGCGAGGCCGTGGTGCGGCTGGCCCAGGCGCGCGCCGACCATCTGCGGACGGCCCATGGCGACGATGTGGAAGTGTTGGCCGCCGACCGGCGTTACGGCTTCATCAGCGGCGTGGCCCGCCAGGTGCTGCGGCGGCCGGCGCTGGACCGCGTCTCGCTGACCGAACGGATCGACGACTTCGTGACTCACCGCTGGCTGGGCCTGCCGATCTTCCTGGCCGTGATGTATGTGGTCTTCCGCCTGGTCATCGACGTCTCGGCGCCCTTCTTGGACTGGGTAGACGGCGTCATCAACGGCCCGGTGGCTGGCACGCTGACGGCGGCGCTGACGGCCCTGGCCGCGCCGGATTGGCTGCGCTCGCTCATCATCAACGGGATTGTGGCCGGCGTCGGTGGCGTGCTGGTGTTTGTGCCCGGCCTGATGGTGCTGTTCTTTTTCCTGTCTTTGCTGGAGGACTCGGGCTATCTGGCGCGGGCGGCCTTCGTCATGGACCGTTTCATGCGCGTGGTCGGCCTGCACGGCAAGTCCTTCATCCCCATGATCCTGGGCTTCGGCTGCGCGGTGCCGGCCATCTACGCCACGCGCACGCTGGCCAGCCGCCGGGACCGCATCTTGACCTCCCTGCTCGTGCCGCTCATGTCGTGCTCGGCGCGCCTGCCGGTCTACGTCGTGTTCGGCCTGGCCTTCTTCGGGAGCCGGGCCGGCACCGTGATCTGGCTCATGTATGCGCTCGGTATCGGCGCCGCGATGCTGGCTGGGCTGATGTTCACCCGGACGCTGCTCAAACCGGACGCGGCCTCAGCCTTCGTCCTGGAGCTGCCGCCTTACCGCCGGCCGGCGCTGCGCGGCTTACTCATCCACATGTGGGAACACACGCGCGAGTTCGTCCAAAAGGCCGGCACCGTGATCCTGGCCGTCTCGGCGCTGCTGTGGCTCTTGCTCAACCTGCCCTGGGGCGTGGCCGACCAGCGCGACTCGTACTTCGGCCGGGTCAGCGCCGCGATCAGCCCGGTCTTCGCGCCATTGGGCTTCGGCAACTGGGAGGCGGCGGGGGCGCTGGTGACCGGCTTCGCGGCCAAGGAGATCGTGGTCAGCACGCTGAGCCAAGTCTATGTCGGCGGGGCGGCGGCGGAGACGGCGGAGGCCCCGGCCGCGCTCGGCGAGCAGTGGCTGGCGGCGGCGGGCGGTTTCGGGCAGGCCCTGGTGGACTCGGGCCGCATTTTGCTGACCATCATCCCGGGCGTGTCCTTCGCGCCGGCTGAGACCGAGCCTGAAGACACGGCTTTGAGTGTGGCGCTGGGCCAGCACTTCACACCGCTGAGCGCGCTCGCCTTGCTCGTGTTCGTCCTGCTCTATGTGCCCTGCACGGCCACGCTCGGCGCGATCCGGCACGAGTTCGGGTGGCGCTGGGCGGCCCTCTCGGCGACTTACCAGACCGGGTTGGCGTGGTTGGCGGCCTGCCTCATCTACCAGGGCGGCCGCCTGCTCGGGCTGGCCTAGCGATGCTGTCCCAAGTTCTTGGTCTGCTGGAACAGCAGCGCGGCGGGCTGGGAGCGCGCGAGATCAGCCGCCAACTCGGCGTGCCGGCCAGCGCGCTGGGCGGCATGCTGGACCTGTTAGTCAGCCAGGGCCGGCTGGCCCGGGTCGAGCCTTGCGACACGGCCTGCGGCGCCTGCCCGGTGCAGAGCGAATGCAACTTGCTCGCCAGCCGGCAGCCGCGTTACGTGTTTGTGCGCCGGCATCACGCCGCGGGCCGCGACCAGGCTTGACCGCGCCCTTTACCCGGCCTCCGCGCGCACTTCCACAATCAACACCGGCTCAGTCGGCTCAAACGCCAGCTCAAAACCGGCGCGGAAATCAGCGGCGGCGCGCACGGCTAGTACGGCCCCGGTCAGCACCGAACGCAGCCGGTAGGTCCGGTCGCCGACCAGCGGCGCCTGCACCCGCGCGCTGACGGCGGTACTGGCGTTGCGGAAGAGAACCACCACGCCCTCACCCTCTCGGCTCAGCCGCGCGAAGCCATCCCAGGCGACAACGCTGGGCGGCGCCCAACTCCCCAACGGAAAGAAGCTCTCGTCCAACGCCACTGCGCCGCGCAGGTCCTTGTGCCAGCGCAGCATCCGCCCATACCACTCGACCACTTCGCCGCTCAGGCCACGCAGATCGCCGAGCAGCAGCGGGGCCGCTCCCAGCGCTGTCGCGAACTTTTCGCGCGGATCGCCGGTGTCCGCGCGCAGGTTGCCGATCAGCATCGTCTCGGCCGGGATCGCCAGCGCCCGCTGGTAGAGCAGCGTGCGCGCCTGGCGCGGCCCGGCCGCGTCGTCGGTGTTGTCGCCGACATTGCTGATCCAGGCCAGGTCCGACGCACGCA
This sequence comes from uncultured Anaerolineales bacterium, assembly GCA_937952305.1. GTDB lineage: Bacteria > Chloroflexota > Anaerolineae > Anaerolineales > UBA6663 > SpSt-583. The sequence goes on from CALFZO010000081.1 coordinate 42,821, forward strand.
GCAGCGCATAGTCGATGGTGTGCTTCTGGCCCCAGAGCTCAAAGGTCAGGTCGATGAGCACGTCCGGGCAGCGCGCGTAGACGGCGCCCGTCACCGCCGCAATCGCCTCATAGATCCGCGCCACCGACTCGGCCGCGCTGGCATGCTCATGGCCGGCGGCGTGGCAGCCCGGCGCTTCGCCGTAAGCGTTGAAGACCGTGGTCAGATCCAGTTTCAGGTAAGCCAGCCGATAGCGCTCCACCAGCTCAATCAACCGGGCCGCCGCCAGCGGCGCGTAGCCGCCCGCCAGGCACATGACCATTTGCTCGCCAGCCGCGGTGAGCGTGGTCTTGGGCCGGCCGCGCGCATCGCGGCACTGGGCCGCCCGCAAAGCCGGAGTCGCAGCGAGCTCGGCCTCGTCGACGACGGCCAGCGGCGCCCACAGGCCGAGCCGCAGCCCGTGCGCGTCGACCAGATCGCGCAGCCCGTGCAGGCCGCCTGGGAAACGCTCCGCGCTGCCGGCATTGTCGCCATAGTGCGCCTGCCAGCCATCGTCGATCGTGAACACGTCGAAGCCCATCCGCGCAGCCAACGGCACCAGCGCCGCCACTGTCGCCGCATCGATGCGCGTGCCGAAGGGGTCCCAGGTGTTGTAATGCCAGGCCGGCGCCGCCGGCTTGCGGCGCCCAGCCGCCGTGGCCGCCGGCAGCACCCAGCGCGGGTCGGCCGCCCCGCCGTCCACGGCGAAGACCAGGCTCATCGCGGCCGGCGCCCAGCCGGTTTCAGCCGGCAGCTGCCGCTCGAGCGGGAAGAGGTCGGTGTCATACATCAGACGCACAAAGCCATCCCAGAACCAGCCCCCGGTCTCCGTCCGCTTGAGGTGTCCGGGAGCCTGGTTGAGGGCGGTTACGCTCTCGCCGGTGCGCGGGTTGCGGTAGACCACGGCGCAATCGTCGACACGCCCGGTGATGAAGGTCTCGCGCGGCCACGCGCCGTAGTGCGCCCACACCTGCAGATCGCCCGGCGCCCCGATCTCCACGGGCAGCGCCTCGACGGCCAGGCGCGTGATGGTGACAGCGTCGCGGCCGGTGTTCTCGATCCAGCAGCGCTTGTCCAAGCGCGGACCCTCGCACCGATAACCCACGCACACCGCCAGGGCGCGGGTGCGGTGACGCAGCCGCACCACCAGCGGAGCGCCGAAATCTGTTTCCGGGAAGTGATCGGTCACGGCCTCCAAGTCCCAGGCGCCGTCCAGGCTGGTAACGCGTTCTCCATCCACGCAGAAATCAAACTCCGGCGTCCAGCGCCGATCGGCGCGCGCCGAACGCAGCAGATCGGTGCCGGTGAGGGCGTGGACGAGCTGCGTGGTGTAGAGCCCCACGGCGGGGTCGAACTCGATCACGCGCCGAACAAAAGGATTGGCGCACTCCCAGGCTGGCGGCATACGCGTGGATCTCCTCATCTGCGGGCTGAACGAATGCCGCCAGGATAGCACAGGGCCCGCCGGCGGGGAGTACAATACCTTCGGAAGCCGTCATGGTCACCCACTTGCTCGCCACCAAGCTGCAGATACCGCAGGTCAGCGCGGCGCACATCCAGCGGCCGAGGCTGCTGGAGCACTTGCGAGCCGGGGCCGCCCGCCCGGTCACGCTGATCTCGGCGCCGGCCGGCTTTGGGAAAACGACGCTGGCCGCCGAATGGGCCGCCGCCTGCGGCTGGCCCGCGGCCTGGCTCACGCTGGAGGCCAGCGACAACGACCCCGCTCTGTTCTGGGCCTACCTGATCGCGAGCCTGCGCACCGTGGACGCCGGCCTGGGCCAGGAAACGCTCGCCGCCGCGAAGAGCCAGCCGCTCCCGCCGGCCGCCCATCTCCTGCCGCCGCTGCTCAACGAGATCAACGCCCTCCCCCACGCGCTGCTCCTGGTCCTGGATGATTACCACCTCATCGAAGCCCCGGTCATCCAGGCCGCGCTGACGTTCCTGATCGACCATCAGCCGCCGGGGCTGCACCTGCTCATCGCCACCCGCGCGGACCCGCCCCTGCCGGTCGCGCGCCTGCGCGGCCGCGGCCAATTGAACGAGCTGCGCCAGGCCGACCTGAGCTTCACGCTGGACGAGGCGGCGACTCTGCTGCGGCGGAGCGCGGGCGTTGACCTGGCGGCGGCTGACCTGGCTTTGCTGGCGGACCGGACCGAAGGCTGGGCGGCTGGGCTGCAGATGGCGGCCGCCTCGTTGCGCGGCCAGCCGCCGGCCGGCCTCAGCCCCTTCATCCGCGCCTTCTCCGGCACTCACCGACACGTGCTGGACTACCTGGTCGAGGAAGTCCTGCGCCGGCAGCCCGAAGACATCCAGACCTTCCTCCTGCGGACCTCCATCCTCGCGCGTTTAACCGGCCCGCTGTGTGATGCCGTCCTGGCAGAGGATGGCGCTGATGCACGCGAGGCCGCGGACGGACCTCGCCAGCGCCCGCCAGCCGCCGAGGTCCTGCAGCGCCTGGAACAGGCCAACCTGTTCGTGACCGCCCTGGACGGGCAGCGCACGTGGTATCGCTACCATGCGTTGTTCGCCGACCTGCTCCGGCATCGCCTCAACCGCGACCAGCCGGAGCTTGAGCGCGCTCTCCACGCCCGCGCCTGCGCGTGGCTCGCCCGCCAGGGGCAGTTGGCGGAGGCCATCCCGCATGCTCTGGCCGCCGGCGCTTATGAGCAGGCCGCCGTTCTGATGCAACAGGCGGTGCCCGCGGCCTGGAAAGAGGGCGAGGTTCTGGGCTGGGGCGGCTGGTTCAAGGCACTGCCAGAAACCGTGCTGCGCGCGCACCCGCAGCTGGTTCTGTTTGATGCCGTCCACCAGCTCCTGAGCGGCCGGTCACAGTCCGAGGCCGAAGACCGCGTGCAGGCCATTGATTTGGCCGCACTGCGCGCGCCCGTGGACAGCCAGGCCAAGGTCGTGCACGCCATCCTGGCCCTGCTGCGCGGAGAGCTGGCGCAGGGCCGCGCCTTGGCGCTGGAAGCCTTGGAGCGCCTGCCAGAGACCGACCTCTTCCGCGGCCTAGCCATCCGCACGGTCAGCGGCATCGCCATGTTCAGCGGCGACCTGGCCGAAGTGGAAAAGCTCCTGGACGAGGATGCGCGCGCCTGCCAGGCGGCCGGCGACCGGCTCGGCGCGTCCGCGTCGTTGCGGCGGCTCGGCTCCGTCGTCTATCTGCAGGGCCGGCTGCACGCGGCCTGGGACTACTACCAGCAGGCCGTGGCGCTAAGCGTGGATGCGCGCGGCCAACCGTGGCCCAGCGCCGGCCGCGCCATGATTCACCTGGGCGAGGTCGCGTTCGATTGGAATGACCTCGCGGCCGCCCAAGACTTCGCCACGGAGAGCATCGTGCTGCTGGCCGACGTCTACCCCACCTGGTGCCTGAGCGGCCACCTGTTGTTGGCGCGCCTGCGCCAGGCCGGCGGGGATGCGGCTGGGGCCACCCAAGCGCTCGAGAACGCGCGCCGGATCGCGCGCAGCTCGGAGACGCGGCTGGATGACTTGCTGGTGGGCGTCCACCAAGCGCGCCTGTGGCTGCGCCAGGGCCAGACGGAGGCGGCGGCGCGCTGGGCGGCCGAGCAAGCGCCCAGCGCCGGCCGCACCGCTGGAACCGGCCCCCGTGACTTGGAAGCCTTCGTTGCCACCACCTACCTGCGCGAGGTCGAGCAGACGACGCTAGCGCGCCTGGCGTTGGCCACCGGACAGCCCGCCCAGGCGCTGGAGCGGCTGGCGCCGCTGCTGGCGACGGCTGAACGCCAGGGCCGGGTAGGCAGCGTCATCGAAATTCGGACTTTGCAGGCACTCGCCTGGCAGGCCGCCGGGGACCGCGAGCGCGCTGTCGCCGCGCTGGAACAAGCGCTGTGCGCCGCGGAGCCGGAGGGCTTTGTGCGCGTCTTCCTGGAGGAAGGCGAGCCGCTCCGCCGCTGGCTGGCCCAGGTGAGTGGCCCAGGCACGGGCTACGCGCGCAAACTCCTGGCCTCAGCCGAGGCGGGGCCGCCGGCGCCGAATGGGCGCGCCGCCTCGGGCACAGGCGGGCTGGTCGAACCGTTGAGCGACCGCGAGTTAGAGGTCTTGCGCCTGATCGCCGCCGGCCTCTCCAACCAGGCCATCGCCGATCAGCTCGTCTTATCGCTCTATACGGTCAAATTCCACACCTACAATCTCTACGGGAAACTCGGTGTCCACACCCGCACCCAGGCCGTCGGCCGGGCCCAAACCCTAGGCCTGCTGACCCGCCCTTGAACCGCGCCAGCCTCTTTCCCATACTTTCGCCTGTCCCCGGCCATACCTGATTGGGGGTATACCAGAGATGCCCCACCGGGCGCCCCGCCCGGCTCGAGGTCGCCCGCGATTCCAGCCAATCCGGGAGCCTGGGCCAGGCCCGCTCCCGCAGCCGAGAGGTCCCCATGAACCCGCCGCCCCGCCCGCCGAAGCCGCACCCGACAACCTATCGCATCCAGGTGCAGGGCTGCGTCGACGCGCCTTGGTCCGATTGGTTCAACGGTCTGACGCTGGCCGTGGACTCGGACGCTGAGCCGGAACCCTGCACAACGCTCATTGGCCCCGTGCCTGACCAGGCCGCCCTGCGCGGCGTCCTAAACCAGCTCTGGGACCTGAACCTGACCCTGATCTCGGTCGCCCAGATCGCGGCCACGTCCGAAGAGGAGGCCCGGCATGACCGCTGAGTATGTCCTGGCGCTGAACGACCAGCGGGCCACGCTCGCCCTGGTCGGCGGTAAAGGCGCGTCCCTGGCGCGGCTCGCGGACGCCGGCCTGCCGGTGCCGGCTGGATTCCACGTCACCACGACGGCCTACAATGCAGCCGTCGCCGCCAACGGCCTCGCGCCGCGCATCGCGCAGGCGCTGACCGCGGCCGACGCCGCCCGGCCCGAGACCCTGGAAGCCGCCTCCCACACTATCCAGGCTGCCTTCGCCCAAGCCGTCATGCCGGCAGACATCGCCGAGGCCATCGCCCAGGCCTATGCCGCCTTGGACGCGGACGCCGTCGCCGTGCGCTCCTCGGCCACGGCTGAGGACTTGCCCGAGTTGTCCTTTGCCGGCCAGCAGGAGACCTTCCTCAACGTCCGCGCCCTGCCCGACCTGCTGGACAAGGTCAAGCGCTGCTGGGCGTCCCTCTGGACGGCGCGCGCCATCGGCTACCGCCTGCAACACCAGATCGACCAGACCGAGGTGAGCCTGGCTGTCGTCGTCCAGCGCCTGGTGGCCGCCGAAGCCGCCGGCGTCCTCTTTACGGCCCAGCCCATCACTGGCGCGCGCGATCAAGCCCTGCTGACCGCGGCCTGGGGCCTGGGCGAGGCCATCGTCGGCGGCCTGGTCACACCGGATACGCTCACGCTGGATAAGGCCAGCGGCCGGGTGCTGGCGCGCGACATCGCCGACAAACAGGTGCTGACGGTGCGGCTGGAGACGGGCACCGCCGAGCAACCAGTGCCCGCAGCCCAGCGCCGCGCGCCCGTGTTGACGGACGCGCAGGCCGCCGAACTCGTGCGGCTGGGCGGGCGGATTGAGCAGCTCTACGGCCAGCCCCTGGACATCGAGTGGGCCCTGGCGGACGGGCGCTTCGTGCTCCTGCAGGCCCGGCCGATTACGGCGCTGCCGCCGGAGGCGGCCCGGCCGGAGGTGCCCGCGCCGACCGACTGGAAGCTCCCGCCCGGCACGTACGCGTTGGTTCGCAACAACATCGTCGAGTTGATGCCAGCCCCGCTGACGCCGCTCTTCGGCACGCTTGGGCGGGCCGCTATCAACGCCAGCCTGCGGCGCAGCTTGAATGCGTTCGGCTTGGGCGGCGTCATGCCGGACGAGATCATCCGCACCGTCAATCAATACGCCTACAACAACGGCTCGCTCAGCGCGGGCGGCCTGGCGCGCGTGCTGCTGGGCGCCGGCTCGATCATGCGGGCCATGTTCACGGGCGCGGTGGAGCGCTGGACCGAGGCCGCCCGGCCGCACTACATCGCGACCGTGGCGGCCTGGGAAGCCAAACCCTGGCGCACGTTGACCTCGTCCGCGCTGGTCGACGCGGCCCGGCAACTGACCGAGGCCGCCATCGACGCTTATACCGCGCTGGTGTCCGGGGTCATTCCGGCCGCCTGGATTACCGAGGCCGTCTTCACAGGCCTCTACGACCGCCTGATCAAGCGGCGCGGCGACCCGACCGCCGCGACCTACCTGCTCGGCTATGAGAGTGTGCCGATCCGGGCCGACCAAGCGCTCTTCGGCCTGGCCGAGTGGGCGCGGACGCAGCCGGCGCTGCGTGATTACCTGGCGCGCACCCCGGCCGCGCGCCTGGCGGCTCCGGGCGAGACCGCCCCCGCCGACATTGCGCCCGCGCTCTGGCAAGACTGGCGGGGACGCTTCCAGAGCCACCTGAAAGCGTTCGGGCATACCCTCTACGATCTGGACTTCATCCATCCGACGCCGGCCGACGACCCCGGGCCGGTGCTGGACGCCTTCAAGCTGTACCTGCGCGGTCAGGGGGTTGACCCGGCGGCCCGGCAGCGCGCGTCGGAACAGCGCCGCGAGCAAGCGGCGCAGGCGGTGCGGGCGCGTTTGCGCGGCTGGCGGCTCAACGTCTTCAATACCTGGCTGACACGGGCCCAGAAATTCGCACCGCTGCGCGAGGACGGCCTGGCCGAGGTCGGGCTGGCGTACCCGCTCATCCGGCAGATGCTGCGCGAAGCTGGCCGCCGCTTCGTTCAGGCCGGCGCCCTCAAAGATGCGGACGACATCTTCTGGCTGACCGAGGCCGAAGTGCGCCAAGTCGCCCGGCAGCTGGATGCCGGGGAGCCGGTCGAGCAACTGGCCGTGCACGTGCCGCGGCGCCGGGCCGAGCATGAGGCCGCGCTGCGCGTCAACCCGCCGCTGGCCCTGCCGCAGATGAAAGTTTTCGGGTTCGATCTCATGTCGCTCAAGGGCCGGCGCGGGCGCGGCGGCTCTGGCGATGTGATCAAGGGCGTCGCCTGCAGCGCCGGCCGCGTCACGGGCCCGGCGCGCGTGCTGCTCGGGCCGGACGACTTCCACCAGATGAGGCCCGGCGATGTGTTGGTGGCTCCGATCACCACGCCGGCCTGGACGCCATTGTTCGCGCTGGCTTCGGCCGTCGTCACCGATGTGGGCGGGCCGCTCAGTCACGGCAGCATTGTGGCCCGTGAGTATGGCCTGCCGTCGGTGCTGGGGACGGGCGTGGCCACCCGGCGCATCCGCAGCGGGCAAATCGTGACCGTCGATGGCGGCGCCGGCACGGTCACGCTCACCGAGAAGTTTGAGTCGCCGGGGCCGGCGCCGCTGGATTGGCGTCCGCCTGACCCACAGGGCTTCTACATGCGCACCAGCGTGGTGGACTTGTTACCGAACCCGGTCAGCCCGCTGTTTGCCACCTGGGGCATCCCGCGCATGGTAGCGCAGATGACGCCCATCGGTCAGCGGCTGACGCGGTCCCGGCCCATCCTGCAAACGGACTACTTCACCACCATCAACGGCTACGGCTACATGAACGCCCGCTTCCCGGCCCGGGCCTGGTGGTGGATTATCACGGGCTTGCTGCCCGCGTATCCGCGCATGCTGACCACGCTGGTCTCCTACTGGCGCGAGGAGGCCCGGCCGGAGTACCAGGCCGTGGCGGCCCGCTGGACCGGCCGGAACTTGGCGGGCCTCACCGCGCGCGAGCTCTGGCGCGGCGCTAACGAGCTCCTGGACGCCGCCATGCAGTACGTGTGTGGGCTGATGTACGCCACCATGGGCGCGTCGGCCGGCTCGGAGGGCCTGTTGACGCGCGTCTATGACCGGCTGGCGAAGCGGGACGGGGACCCGCCGGCCACGGTCCTGCTGATGGGCTGGGACAACCTTCCGGCCCGGGCCGAGAAATCGCTCTACGATCTAGCGCAGTGGGCGCGCGAGCAGCCGGCCTTGGCCGCCCACCTTCTGGCGACACCCGGGGCCGAGTTGGCCCGGCAACTGCGCGCCGAGCACGAGCCGGCTGGCCTGGACGCGCCGGCCTGGGGCGAAATGCGCCAACGGTTTGAGCAGCACCTGGCCCGGTACGGTCATGCCGTTTTCGAGTTGGACTTCGCCCAGGCCCTGCCGCTGGACGATCCGGCGCCGATGCTGGAGACGCTGAAGCTGTACTTGCGCGGCGAAGGCATGAACCCGCATGAACGCCAGCGTGCCGCCGCCGCCCGGCGCGAGGGGACAGCCGAGATGATGTTGAACCGCCTGACCGGCTGGAAGCGCTGGATCTTTGGCAAAGCCCTGCGCTGGGCGCAGTCGCTGTCGGAGGTACGTGAGGACGCCCTGGCCGATATCGGTCTGGGCTACCCGGCGCTGCGCGGCCTGCTGCTTGAACTGGGCCGGCGTCTGGCGGCGGCCGGCGCCATCGCCGAAGCGGGCGACCTGTACTGGCTGGAGCACGCGGAAATTGAAGCCAGCGTGCCCCGGCTGGATCTGGGTCAGCCGGGGCCTGACCTGCGCGAGCGCGTGGCCGAGCGCCGCCGCTTCTGGCACACGGTCAAACAGGTTACGCCGCCGCCCATGATCCCGCTGAAGAAACGCTACCTGGGCTTCAACACCGAAATCTGGGTGGCGACCGGCGAGGGCGAGCAGGATCAGGACACGTTGAAGGGCGTACCAGCCAGCGCCGGCACGGTGACGGCCCCGGCCTGCGTCATCCACGGACCCGAGGACTTCGCCCAGATGAAGCCCGGCGCGGTACTGGTAACTGGCACCACTACGCCCGCCTGGACCCCGCTCTTCGCGATGGCGTCCGCGATTGTCACCGACATCGGCGGCCCGCTCAGCCACGGCAGCATCGTGGCGCGCGAGTACGGCATCCCGGCGGTGATGGGCACGGGCATCGCCACCAAGCGCATCCACAGCGGACAGACGATCACGGTGGACGGCGGCGCCGGGCGCGTGACCCTTGCCAACGGTGCGAGCCACCCCACAGGAGGTGCCAGATGACAACCCAGACGTCTGGTCAGACACCGGCCCCGCTTTCGCCCGACGCCGCCGCGCTGAAGACGCTGATCGGGTTCCTGGGCGCGCTGGCCCTGACGGCGATCCTGCTCTTCGGCGGGGCGGGCCGGCTGGATTGGGGTCTGGGTTGGTTGTTCGTGGCGGCCTGGATCTTCCCCAAGCTGGCTTTTCTCGGCGTGTGGCGCTGGCGTGATCCGGACTTACTGGTGGAGCGGGCCACCCGCCACCGGAATGCCCAGCCGTATGACCGGATCCTCCTGCCTGTGTACTTCGTGCTGGCTTTCGGCACTTTCCTGGTCGCCGGCCTGGACGGCGGCCAATTCAGATGGTCGGCCGGGGTGCCGGCCTGGCTGGTGACGGCCGCCTTTGTCGTCTACTTATTGGGGAACAGTCTGGCGGGCTGGGCGATGGCGTCCAACCCCTACCATTCCTCTGAGTCTCGTCTTCAGGCCGAGCGCGGCCAATACGTGGTAGACCGCGGCCCCTACCAGTTCGTGCGCCACCCCAGCTACCTGGCCGCCGTCATGCTGTGGGTCGTCACCGGTCCGATGCTCGGCTCGTGGTGGGCCGTGATCCCGGGCGCGCTGACGGCCCTGATGATGATGATCCGGACCGTTCTCGAGGATCGGATGCTGCAGGCCGGGCTGCCGGGCTACGCCGACTACGCCCGGCACGTGCGCTTTCGGCTGATCCCGGGCGTGTGGTGAAGGCCGGCGAGAAAAGAGCTCGCCATGCAGCCGACGAGCCAGCCGCCAGCGCACAGCGGCAACCGCAAGAACCTGATCATCCTGGCCTTCACGCTCGTCATCGTCATGCTCGGGTTCGGGATGGTGGTGCCCATCTTCCCGTTCTACGTCCAGCAGTTGGGCGCCGGCGGAGGCGCGCTGGGCGTGCTCGTCGCGACGGCCGCGCTGACCGAGTTGCTCTTCGGCCCGTTCTGGGGCAGCGTTTCCGACCGGGTGGGCCGCAAACCGATCTTGATGATCGGCGTCTTCGGCTACGGCCTGTCCCTGCTGCTCTTCGGCCTCTCGACGCAACTGTGGATGCTATTCGTCTCGCGCGCGCTATCCGGCGTGCTCTCGGCGGCGGCGCTCTCGACAGCCATGGCCTATATCGGCGACAGCACCACCGAGAAGGAACGCGGCGGCGGCATGGGCGCGCTGGGTGGCGCGGCGGGCCTGGGTGTCATCCTCGGCCCCGGCCTCGGCGGCTGGCTGGGCGCCGGGGGCTCGCTCTCGCTGCCGTTCTTCGCCGGGGCCGCGCTAGCGCTGCTCGCGCTGCTGCCGATCGCACTTTTCCTGCCCGAGACGCTCCCGCCGGAGGCACGCGGGCGCCCCGGACGCAAGGTCGGCCTGGTGGACTTGCGCGGGTTGTGGCGGGCGGCCCGCGGTCCGCTGGGCGGGCTGCTGCTGCTGGCCTGCCTGGGCACGGTCGGCACCAGCAACTTCGAGTCGATCTTCAGCCTGTACGCGGTGCAACAGCTCGGCTACGGCCCCGAGCAGGTGGGCCTGGTGCTGACCGTGGTCGGTATCGTGGCCGTGATCGGCCGCGGCCTGCTGACCGGCCTGGCCACTGGGCGTTGGGGTGAGGCGCGCGTGATCCAGGCCGCGCTGCTGGCGGGCGCGATCGCTTTCGGGTTGCTGCTGCTGGCGCGGACCTATGCCGCCGTGTTGTCCACCAGCGGCTTGTTTGTTCTGATCACGGCTTTCTTCCGGCCGGCCGTGCACTCCCTCACCTCACAGCGCGCGACTGTGGGGCAAGGCGCGGCCATGGGCCTGAGCAACTCCTTCGTCAGCCTTGGGCGCGTGATCGGACCACTCTGGGCTGGCGCCGTCTTCGACGTGGACCCGCACCTGCCTTACCTCAGCGGCGTCGTCATCCTGGTGGGCGTTTTTCTGGCCAGCCTGGCCTGGCTCAAGCCGGACAAAGGCGACGGGCAAGGGGTGAATGACGGACCGGCCCCTCGGGCGGCCGTGCAGTAACTCTAACCATCTACGCCAGGAATTTGGCATACCCTGATAGCGAGCCACACTTGCCCAGGTCGATCGATGAACTCATACCACTTGCGCCCGACGGCGGAGGTTGAGCTCTGCCTGCAGCGCACGCCGCCCGAACTGCGCGACCTCGTACTCGAGCTGCGGAGCCTGATCTTGGCGGTGGCGCCCGACATCACCGAGCGCATCCAGCGGCGGGGCTTCACCTACTACCACGCAGCGCACGGCGGGCCAGTGAGCGCCGGCCTGTGCCAGATCGGCCTGGAACGCGATCACATCCGATTGGCTTTTGTGCACGGCGCGTTTCTGCCTGATCCGAAAGGGCTGCTCGAAGGTCCAGCCGCGTATAAGCGTTTCGTCCGGCTCGCCTCGTTTGAACAAGCTCCCTGGGAAGGCCTCCGCGACTTGCTCGCGGCCTCCGCCCGCTTCGACCCGCGCCGTCCGCGGCCGCGCGTCCGATAGCGCCGATCGGTTAGGGGACACCAGGAGGGTCAGCGTCTATGCCAACGCAGCCGCTCGCCATAGATGGACTGAAGATTGTGCCTGAGCCAGCTGAGCCGGAGACCACGGCCTGGATCGCTGAAGCCAGCGGCGCGGCGCTGCCCTTTATTCAGGAGCAGTGGGGGCTGCCGACGCCGGAGGATTGCCAACTCTACGTGATGACATCGTGGTGGGGATTCATCTTCCGTTCGGCGCCCTGGCCCTGGCGGATCGGGCTGGCAGCAACGCTGCCCATCTGGGCCGGACGCGCCCGGCGCACCTGGCCCTATAGCGCGGCCTGGACCCAGCGCTACGGACGGCGCGTGGCCATCGGCGTCAAACCACCTCGGCTGCTGGACAGCAGCGACCGGAGCCTCAGCCTGCACGTTTTCGAGGCCGAGCCGGAGGCCAGGCTGAGAATCCGGCATCTGGTCTGCCATGAGCTGACCCATGCCTGCTCGGCCCATCTGTCGCTGCCCATGTGGCTGAACGAGGGCCTGGCGGCTGTCACCGTCGACCGCTTCCTCGGGAAGCGCACCATCCGCGCGGACAGTCTGGCGCTGGTGAAAGCGTTCCAACCAAAGGGGCCCCCGCCGACCTACGCCCAGCTCGCGCGCCTGCCGGGCAGCGCCATCGCCTACCACGCCGTGCGCGGTTACTGGGTCGTGCACTACCTGGAAGCCCTCCGGCCCGGCCTTTTGAAGCGGCTGCTGGCCGTCCCGCGCAGCAGCGAGGCCCTGGATGCGTCGGTCGCGGGTGCGCTGGGCCTGGAGCCCAAACAACTCTGGCACCGCCTCGACGATCTCGTCACCGACCACTTTCAGAAGGCGCTGGCACAATCGTCATGAAGGTCGTCATCCCCACCATCGGCTCACGCGGGGACGTGCAGCCTTTCATCGCCCTGGCGCAGGGCCTGGCGGGCGCCGGCCACGCCGTCACGCTGGCGTCGCATCCGGTGATGCGGGGCCTGGTCGAGTCGCACGGCGTGACGTTCGCGCCCATCGGGCCGGACATCGACCTAGCCCAGGCGGTGGCCGACCTGCGTGCGCGCTCGCGCAACAGCGTGGTGGGCCTGGTGCGCGGGATGCAATTCTCTTTTCGGCAGCTGGAACTGGCCCACGCCGACATCCTGGCCGTGTGCCGGCCCGCCGACTTGGTGATGGTCCCGGCGCAGAGCGCGGCCGGCAAGAACGAGGCCGAGTTATTGAAGCGCCCCCACGCGAGCGTCAACTTCGTGCCCTGGGGGATTCCATGGGACGATCCCGAGCGGCCGTTTCTCAAACGAGCGGCCTATGGCTTTATAGATGGCCTCGTCAGCCTGATCACCACCCTGCCCCTCAACCGGATGCGCCGGCGGCTGGGCCTGCCGCCTGTCGGCCCGGAGGGCTTCACATCGCCGCGGCTGGACCTCGTCCCGGTCAGTCCGGCCGTCTATGCCCCCAACCCGCGCTGGCCGCCTCAACACCGGATGGTGGGGTACTGGTTTGCCGAGCCGCCGGCCGCCTGGGAACCTCCAGCTGATCTGCTGACCTTTCTGGCGGCCGGCGACCGGCCGCTGGTGATCAGCCTGGGGGCCATGAGTCTGGGACGGCGCGGCGCACTGGAGGCGGCCAGTCTATTTGTGGACGCCCTCCAGCAGGCGGGTGTGCGCGCGATCATCCAGGGCTGGGAGACGGCGTTGCAGTCGCTGACATTGCCGTCCTCGATCTACGCGACCTCGTCACTTCCGCACAGCTGGCTGCTGCCGCGCTGCGCGGGCCTGGTGCATCACGGCGGGTTTGGCACGACGGCGGCTGGCCTGCGGGCGGGGCTCCCGGCGCTGGTCATCCCACACCTGGTGGATCAGTTTTATTGGGGTCAGCGCCTCCAGGAACTGGGCGTCGGGCCGCGCCCGATCCCGCGCGCTAAGCTGGATCGGGCCGGATTGGCAGCCGCTTTGCGCGAACTGGCGCAGGGTGCCGACCGGCGGAGCATCGCCGGCAGACTGGGCGAACAGATCCGCGCCGAAGACGGCCTGGGCCTGGCGGTCCGCTTGATAGAAACGACGTTCGGCTGATTGCTACCGGCCGGATGATGGTCGGCCACAATGGCTTTGACGCAGCCATCGATCCGGGGCGGCGTGGCCGGCCCGTGTCGAGCACGAGGTGAGCACGATGACCTGGCAGGCTCACGTGAAGGGCGATCCGCTCCCCAGGCTGCTGGAGACCGCAGCGCCTGGCGTCCGCTACCTGGCCCTGCGCGACCTACTCGCCTGCCCGGCCGAAGACCGCGAACTCCGGGCGGCGCAGCGCCTCGCGCACACCCAGGGTCCGATTGCGCTCATCCTGGCCAGAATGCATCCGGACGGCTACTGGGCACGGCCCGGCCCCGGTTATCGTCCCCTATACCGCTCCACGATCTGGACCATCTCGCTGCTGGCGCAGTTGGGCGCCTCCGCCCAACAGGATGAGCGCATTAGGCGGGCCTGCGCCTATGCCCTGGATCACGCCCTGACATCCCGTGGCCAGTTCTCGATGACGGGCGCGCCTTCCGGAACCGTTGACTGTCTGCCAGGCGATCTCTGCTGGGCCTTTGTGAAACTGGGTTATTCCGACCCCCGGCTGAAGGCGGCTTTTGATTGGATGGCGCGCAGCGTGACCGGAGAGGAAATCGCGCCGGCCAGCGACCGCCGTGCGCCGCTGCGCTACTACGCCGGCAAGTGCGGCCCGGACTTCGCCTGCGGCGCAAACAACAGACTCCCCTGCGCCTGGGGAGCGACGAAAGTCTTGCGAGCGTTCAGCGTCTGGCCGGCCAAGCGGCGGACACCTGTGATCAAACGCGCCATGCGCCGCGGCGTGGACTTCCTCTTCAGTGTTGATCCAGCCACAGCGCAGTATCCCTGCGGTTACAGCGCCAAGCCGAGCCGCAACTGGTGGAAGTTTGGCTTCCCGGTTTTCTACATCACCGATCTGCTGCCGATCGTTGAAGCCTTCGTCGGCCTGGGATACGGCCACGACCCTCGGCTGGCGAATGCGCTGGCTCTCATTCGCGCCAAACAGGATGCCCAAGGACGCTGGCCGCTGGAATACGACTACACCGGCAAGACCTGGGTGGATTTCGGAGCGAAGAACCAGCCCAACAAATGGGTCACGCTGCGGGCGCTGCGCGTGCTCAAGCTGGCTAGCTGAGGCACGTCCTGCCGGCCAGATTTGCATTCAGCCAAAGGAAGGAGACCATGCGCGTCAGCCAACACGTCGCCTGCCAGGGTTTTCCGTGTCCAGATGTGGATCATGGCGGATACCTCGTTCCCAGGGTTGCGGTGCAACCGGAGGCCATCTCCATCTTCATGCTGGCGGAGGCTGCTCCGGCCGATCCCGGCGACGATTTCTATGCCGGCCCACAGGCTTTGTTCTTGGAGACCACGCTCCAGGCCTTCACCGAGGCCGGGGCGAAGGCGAACTCAGTCCGCGACCTGCTCGACCGGGGTGTCTACCTGACCACGGCCGTGAAGTGCGGCAAGACCGGCTATGGAATCAAGACCAATACCATCGAAACGTGTTCGCAATTGCTGGAACGCGAGATCGCGCTCTTCCCGAACGTGCGCGTCTTTCTGCTGATGGGTGATGTCGCCATCAAGGCCCTGAACTGCATCGGGAAGCGGAGCGGCGCCGGCCGCATCATCCCGGCCGGCGCCACCTACAAATTGCGGGGGGCCGAGTACTTCTTTCGAGGGGCCCGCGTCCTGCCCTCGTACCTGCAAGCCGGGCCGAGTTATTTCATCGAGAAGAGCAAGCGCCGGATGATCGCCGCAGACATCGCCACAGCCCTGGCGCTGGCGCGGACGCCGCCCGCCGCGCCTCTTCCAACCAATCATCGGTGACCAGGGAGGCAATTCGTCACATTCCGCCCGGCAAGATCGACTAAGTCCACTCTAGCCATGCCCGGCGCCTGTCAGGCGTTGTCAGGCTATCGGCCGTAACTTTTCCGCCATCTAAGGCGTATGGTGGAGTGAATCCCAAGCCTGGAGGCCCTATGTCTATGGTTGAGGCCGTGCAGTTGGTCAAGCACTTCGGCGCCACACCCGCCGTCCGCGACGTCTCCTTCGCCGTCGAGCCGGGCGAGATCTTCGGCCTGCTCGGGCCGAACGGCGCCGGCAAGACCACGACCATCCGCATGCTGCTCGACATCTTCAAGCCGGACAGCGGCCGGGTGAGCGTCTTCGGCGGCCCGCTGGACCTGGCGGGCAAGCGCCGCATCGGCTACCTGCCGGAGGAGCGCGGGCTGTACAAGGACCAGCCGCTTGAGCCGACCCTGCTCTACCTGGCGACGCTCAAAGGCCTGGACGAGGCTGCCGCCCGCCGCCGCCTGAAGGACTGGCTGGAGCGCCTGGAGCTGAGCGATCACCGGCGCAAGAAGGTCCAGGAGCTGAGCAAGGGCATGCAGCAGAAGGCTCAGATCATCGCCACGCTTCTGCACCAACCGGATTTGATCGTGATCGACGAGCCCTTCTCCGGCCTGGACCCGGTCAACACCCGTCTGGTCAAGGAGATCCTGGACGAGCAGCGCGCCGCCGGCCGCGCCATCATCATGTCCACCCATCAGATGCACCAGGTGGAGGCGTTGTGCAACCGCATCGCCCTGATCAACGCCGGGCGCGCGGTCCTGTATGGGCCAGTGGCCGAAATCAAGCGCCGCTTCGCCGGCAACGCCGTGGCCGTCACCGGCCAGGGCGATTTCGACCACGTGCCGGGCGTGGCGGAGACCACGCCCGAGAACGGCACCTGGCACCTGGGCCTGGAAATCGGCGCCGACCCGCAGGCCGTACTGCGCACTCTGTTGGCGCGGCCGGGCGTGAAGATCGAGCGCTTCGAATTGGCCGAGCCCTCGCTGGACGACATCTTCGTCACCGTCGTCCGGGACAAGTCCGCCCAGCCGGAGGTGGCGCATGCGTAACCTGTGGCTTGTGGCGCGGCACGAGTATCGGCGCACCGTGCTGCGGCGCGGGTTCCTAATCGGCACGCTGGCCGTGCCCGTGGGACTGGCCGCGCTCGTGGCGCTGGCCATCATTGTGGAAACCTCCGGCCAGGATCAGCGTCCGCTGGGCTACGTCGACCAGGCCGGCGTGCTGGCAGCGGTCCGCCCGGCGTCCGCGACCGCTGCGGACGACCAGATCGAGGTCCGCGCCTACTCGAACGTAACAGCCGCGCTGGCGGCCCTGGAGGCCGGCGAGATCCAGGCTTTCTTCGTCTTTCCGGCCGATTATCGGGCCACCCTGCGGACCGATCTGTACTATCTGGAAGCACCGCCGGCCACTGAGGTCTGGGGGCAGTTCGACGACTTTGTGCGCGCCAACCTGGTGGCCGGCCTCCCGGCCGACGTCCAGTCTCGCCTGCTGGAGGGACCCGCGATCACCGTAGTGGACCTGGCCAGCGGACGCGAGTTCAGCGAGCAGGGCATCATCAACGTCATCCTGCCGGTAGCGGCCAGCTTCCTGTTCTTTATCACCACGCTCTCGGCCTCCGGTTATCTGCTGCGCGTGGTGGCGGACGAGAAGGAGAACCGCACGGTTGAGGTGATGTTGACGTCGGTGACGCCGGCCGAGCTGATCGGCGGCAAGGCCGCGGGTTTGTTGGCCGCTGTGCTGACCCAACTGGCTGTCTTCGCCCTGGCCGTCGTCGCCGGCTTGGTCGTGGCAGGGAGCTACGTGCCGGAACTGCGCGAGGCGGTGATGCCGTGGAGCTACCTCGGCGTCATGCTGCTGTTCTTCGTGCCCACTTTCGCGCTGCTGACGGCCGTCATGGTCGCCATCGGCGCGGCGCTGCCGGATGTGCAGCAGGGCCAGCAGATTGTGGGCCTGTTCAACCTGGCCTTCATGGCCCCGCTCTTCCTGCTCACCGTCATCCTGGAGAACCCGTCCCATCCGGCCGCCATCTTTATGACCCTGTTCCCGACCTCGGCGTTCCTGACCATCTCGCTGCGCTGGGGTCTGGGCGTGGTCCCGCTCTGGCAGTTGGCGCTGAGCTGGGTGCTGCTGGTTGTCACCAGTCTGGCCGTGGCCTGGGCGGCGGCGCGCCTGTTCCGGCTGGGCATGCTGCACTACGGACAACCGTTGAGCCTGAAGACGGCCTGGGCGGCCGTCCGGGGCGAATGAGAGGCCGCCATGCTACGTAGCCTGTGGCTGATCGTCAAACATGACGCGGGCGCGCTCATGCGGCAGCCGACGTTCTGGCTGTTCTCTTTCATCATGCCCGCCCTCCTGCTGGCCTACTTCTCCTACGACGTCATCCGCGACAGCAACCAGTTCGGCGCGGACACGGATGCGGAGAAAGCCGAGAGCGACTCCCCCGCCCCAACCGACCTGCCGCGCATCGGCCTGGTGGATGAGGCCGGCCTGATCACGCGCACGCCGCCCGGCCTGCCCGCCGGCTGGCCGCAGCGCTATGCCGGCCAGACCGCCGCCCGCGCCGCGCTGGAGGCCGGCGAGATCGAGCAATACGTGCTTGTCCCGGCCGACTACCTGGCGAGCGGCCAGGTGACCGTCTACGATCGCGACTTCCAGCTTCTGAGCAGCGGCGCGGGCATGGGCGTGGGCTACGGCAGCGCTGACGCCTGGGTGCTGGAGTATCTCCTCAACTACAACCTGACCGGCGACGTGGCGCTGCTGGCCCAACTGCGTGACCCCACCCCCGGCGCCCTGGCCACCCAGCACCGGGTCGGCGCGCCGCCCGCGGCTGAGGCCACGGCCTCGCCCCTGGTGGGCCTGGTCTCCACCCTGGTGCCCTACATGTTCTACTTCCTGCTCGTGCTCAGCGGCAGCTACCTGCTGCGCAGCGTGGTAGCCGAGAAGGAGAACCGCACCGCCGAAGTGCTGCTCCTCAGCCTCCCGCCGCGCGACCTGATGCTGGGCAAGCTCCTGGCGATGAGCGGCGTGATGCTGGTGCAGCTCTTGATCTGGGCCGGCGGCGCGGCGCTGGTGCTCAACCGCGGCTCGAACCTGTTGCCCGTGAGCGGGCTGACCTTCCCGCCGGGGTTCTGGGTCTGGGCCGTGGTCTATCTGCTGCTGGGCTACCTGCTCTTTGCCTCGGTGATGGCGGCCGCGGGCGCGCTGGCGCCCAACGCCCGCGAAGGCGGGCAGATCATCTGGGTGCTGATCCTGCCGCTCATGCCGACCTTGATGTTCGGCTCGGAGCTCATCGAGCAGCCGGACAGCGCCTTGACGCTGTTCTTGAGCCTGTTCCCGTTCAGCGCGCCGAGCGCGATGGTGACCCGGCTGGCGGTCGGCCCGGTACCGGTCTGGCAGATCGGCGTGAGCCTGGCGGGGCTGGCGCTCACGACGTGGCTGTTCATCGGCTGGGCCGGGCGCTTCTTCCGTGCCGACAACCTGCTGTCATTCGAGTCCTTCAATTGGCGGCGCCTGCTCACGGAATGGCGGGCGCCGAGATCGGGAGGCGCGCCACCGGGAGCCTAGCCGCCTCCGGCCCGACGGCCTTCAGGAGTGAGCCTATGTCTACACTGGTCTCCAGCCCGCTGCCCGGCACCGGCCCAACAACTCCGCCCCGGTCCAGCACCTGGCTGGGCCGGCTTGGCCTGGCCGGGGTGTGCCTGGCCGCCGGCGTCGCGTGTTTCGTTTTCGCCAGCAACTACTTTCGCTTCTTTCCGACCAACGACAACCCGCTCTATCAAGGCGGGCTGGCCGGCCTGTTCCTGGCGGCTGCCCTGCTGATGCGGCGCAGTCCGCGCTGGGAGCCGTACTGGGCCATCGCCTATGCCTTCTTCGTGGCCACGGCCGTTTGGCTGATCACGACGCTGGCAGGCGGGTTTGGCAACTGGGCGCTGCAGCTGACGGGCATGGCGGCGGCGTCACCGGCCGGCACGGCGGTCGCCAAGGTGGGCGAGGCGGTTGGAACCGTGGCCATCATCCTGCTGCTCTGCTGGCCGGCCGGTTTCACGCTGAGCTCGCTGTATCTGAAGCGCGGCCAACTCAAGTGGGCGGTGCTGATCGGCCTGCTCACGATCGTCAACTTCGCCACCGCGGCCCTGATGGCGGCCTCCGGCCAACCCCGCGACCTGGACGCGCTCGGGCCGCTGATGCTCTGGGGCCTGGTCTTCTCGCTCGCCAACGGCTTCATGGAGGAGTTGTGGTTCCGCGGGCTGTTCCTGGGGCGGCTGGCGCCGCACCTCGGCCGCGGCGGCGCTGTCTTCGTCATCGCCGTGTTGTTCGCTCTGATGCACCTGGGCGCCGGGTACATGGAGCCGGCCGCCGTGATCGTCTTCTTCTTCAACACGTTCACCCACGCCCTGGTCCTGGGTTATCTGATCCTGAAGACCGACACGTTGTGGGGCGCGGCGCTGTACCACGCGGCCATGGACCTGTGGCTGTTCATCGGGCCGATCGGGTTGGCCGCCGGCGCCTGACGCCGCGGGGAAAAACCAGATGTCTCACAACTCGATCTGTTACTGGGAGCTCGCTTCCCACGACGCCGAAAAGACCGCGGCTTTCCTGAAGGCGCTCTTCGACTGGGAGATCACGCTGGACCCGCGCACCGGCATCTTCGAGATCCCGGCCGGCGAGGCCCGCGCCCACTTCAGCGGCGGCGGCGTCTTCACCCTGCGCCGGGCGCGCCTGCCCTTCCTGACGCTCTACATCCGAGTGGAGGACGTTGACGCTAAGGCCAAGCAGGCCGAGGCGCTGGGAGGCCTGATCGTCATTGCGCCTTTCAACATCGACAGCGCTTCCCGCATCTGCCTGTTCAATGAGCCCTCCGGGGTGACGCTGGCCGTGATTGGGCCGGCGGTCCCGGACCCAGCGGTCTGACGACGCCAGGTGCGCGCCCGGAGAGACCGACAATGGCCGGCGGCCAACTGCCTTAGGAGAGCAAACATGGACTCACTGTCACAGCGCGATTTGAACGTGCATATCCCGGTGGTGGCCTGGTTGATGATCGTGGGCCATGCCCTGTTCCTGTGCGCGGGCGTATTCAGCCTCGCGCTGCTGGGTGGTATTGGGCTGGCTGTGCGCGAGGACCCGGCGACGCCGATCCTGATCACCGTCGGCGCGGTGGTCGCCGCCTTCCTGGCCGGGCTCGCCTTGCCCGGCCTGGCGTCCGGCGTCGGCCTTCTGCTGCGCCAGGGTTGGGCGCGTTACCTGGCCATCGTCGTCGCCATCCTGGGCATGCTCAACATCCCGCTCGGCACGCTCATCGGCACCTATTCGGTCTGGGTGCTGTTCCAAGACGGCGCCACCGATTACTTCGCGCGGCCGGCCGCGGCGCGCTGATTGCGCCAACAAATGGCGGCGATGCCCCTGAGCGCTCAGCCCAAGCCAGCCCCGGGCGCGGTCCTGTCCGGCCGGGTTGTGCTTGGCCCTCCGGAGGCTTCATGAACACACGTTCCTTCCTGCTGTCCAGCCTGATCGCCGGGCTCGTCATCGGTTTGTTAGGCAACCTGCCGGTGCTGAACCTCGTCAACTGCCTGCTGTGCGTGTGGGTGTGGGTCGGCGGCCTGTTCGCCGTACGCGTCTACGGCCGCTATGAACGCGGTCAGCCAGACCTGACCCTGGCTCAGGGGGCCGGCCTCGGAGCGCTGTCCGGCCTCATCGGCGCCTTGTTTGGGACGTTGGTGCTCCTGGGGACCAGTTCGCTGACGCTGCCCGTGATGCGGGCGCTCGCGCGCGCCTTGCAGATCGAGGGCAATCTGCCCTTTGGGACCGGTGGGTTCGCAGAAACACTAACCTCCGCCCTGATCTTCCTCGTCGTGGATATTGTGCTCTATCCGCTCTTCGGCGCCGTGGGCGGCGTGATCGGAGTCAGCGTCCTCAAAGCCAAGCCGGGCGCGGGCGGAGCCGGAGGGATGACCGCATGAACCGGCCAGCGCCCCGAGTGACCGCAGCCCTGGTAAGCAGCCTGATGTTGGCGGCTTGCGCCGGGCCGTTACCGCCAGCTACCCCCACCCTGGCCCCCCCGACGGCGACGGCGCCGGCCGCCGGCCTCGCCAACCCTGCTTCGGTGAACTGCGAGACCGTGGGCGGCCGCCTGGAGCTGGTGACTCTGCCCGACGGGCAGGTGGGCGTGTGCGTCTTGCCCGACGGCAGCCTGTGCGAGGAGTGGGCGCTGTTTCGTGCTGAGTGCCAGCCGGGCCAGTTCCAGCCGTTCACACTCGGTCTTGAGCCTGGCCCCGAGAACGCCGGCGACCGGCACTGCCTGGAGGGCGGCGGCCAACTGGCCTGGCTGCGCCTGACCAGCGGCGC
Organism: uncultured Anaerolineales bacterium; assembly: GCA_937952305.1. Lineage (GTDB taxonomy): Bacteria > Chloroflexota > Anaerolineae > Anaerolineales > UBA6663 > SpSt-583. The sequence goes on from CALFZO010000081.1 coordinate 64,517, forward strand.
CGAGTACGGGTTGTGCGTCTGGCCCACCGGCAAGGTCTGTGAGCAGGGCGCAGTCGCGGGCGGCGAGTGCGGACCATAGGCGCCGCACCCGCCGGCCAGGAGTGCCAACATGGAACCGGCAACTCTCATCGGAGCAGGCCTGGCCCTGGCCATCTACATCTTGTCCAGCCTGACATTCATCAGCCGCCTGGCCGGCCAGCCGGAGTTTGGCCGCTGGCTGGGCGTGCCGCTCCTGCTGACGGCGTTCCCGCTCGCCTACTTGCTGACCCAGGCGCCGCGCCTGGGCCGGCCGCCGCTGTATTACCTCCAGATCAGCCTGATGCTGGCGTGGCTGGCGGTGGAATTTGTCCTGGATTACTGGCCCCGGATTGAGTTCCGGTCGATACGCTGGGCCGTGATCGGCTACGTGGTCCTATTCTTCGCCGGGACCGGCGGCATGCTGGGCGTGGCAGCGCTGGCCGGCCGGCCGTGGACAATGACGGCCGCGCTGCTATTCCTGGTGATGGCGGTCCTGGCTTTCGTCCAACGCGCGCGGACCGGGATGTAACCGGGCGGGTGAACCGGCCGCGTCGTTGCGGTAGAATACGCGCCATTGCCCCGGACCCATTTCCAGGAGAGCCGCATGGCCTTGCACGCGCGTGGGACGTTTGAGGTGAAGCTTGACCCGCAGCCGCTCAGCGAGTTGGGTCAGAGCGCCCAACTCGGGCGGCTGACCATCGACAAGCAGTTTCAGGGGGATCTCGTGGCCGCCAGCCAGGGCGAGATGCTGTCGGCCATGACGACCACGCCGGGCTCAGCCGGCTATGTCGCGCTCGAGCGCGTCAGCGGCCAACTCGGCGGGCGGCGCGGCAGTTTCGTCTTGCAGCATAGCGGACTCATGGCGCGCGGCGCGCCCACGCTGACGGTCACGGTCGTGCCGGATTCAGGCACCGACGAGCTCACCGGCTTGACCGGCACACTGACCATCCACATCGCCGACGGCCTCCACAGCTACGAACTGACCTATAGCCTGCCCGGCGCCGAATAAGCGCTACGGTGCCTGGCGCCGCACGATCCCGGACTGCCAGGCATAGACGGCCGCCTGCGTGCGGTCGGCCAGGTGGAGCTTGCCCAGGATGTTGGACAGGTGGCTCTTCACCGTCTTCTCGCTGATCACGAGGGCGGCGGCGATGGCGTGATTGCTCTTGCCCTCGGCCACCAGGCGCAGCACGTCCAGTTCGCGGTCGGTCAGCTCGCTGAACGCGTTGGCGCCCTCGCTGCGGGAGCCGTGCAGTTCGCGCACCATGCGCGCGGCGACGCGGGGATGCAGCACCGCTTCGCCATCGCGCGCCCGGCGGATCGCCTCCGCCAGCTCATCCGGGTCGATGTCCTTGAGCACGTACGAGAGCGCGCCGGCGCGAATCGCCGGGAAAATGTGCTCGTCTTCATGGTAAGACGTAAGCACGATCACCTGGGTGCGCGGGCTGGCCTGCCGGACGGCGCGCGTGGCCTGCACGCCGTCCATCCCCGGCAGCATCAGGTCCATCAGCACCACATCCGGCGCCAGCTTCTGCGCCAGCGCCACGGCCTCGGCGCCGTCGGCGGCCTCGCCCACCACTTCGATGTCGGCCAAGGTGCTGAAATAGGCCCGCAGCCCCAGGCGCACGACGCTGTGGTCGTCCACCAACACAACGGAAATTGGCTCAGCCATTACGGTCTACCCTCCACTGGCAGCGCCGCCGGCGGTGCCGCCGGCACCGCCGCCACCAGCGCCGTGCCCGCCGCCGAACTGGTCACATCCAGCCGGCCACCGCAAGCCTCCACCCGCTGGCGCATACTCTGCAGACCAAAACCAGCCGTGGCGGCCAGCGGGTCAAAACCGGCGCCATTGTCGATGATGGTCAGGACCACGGAGCGCGCCTCGTAGCTCAACCGCAGCGTCACGGCCGAGGCGCGGCTGTGGCGGACCACGTTCGCCAGCGCCTCCTGGGCCACCCGGTACAAGGCCTGCTCCATCTCAAGCGGCAGGCCGCGCTCATTCTGGACTTGCAGCTCGGCCGCGATGCGGCTGTGCTCGCGCCAGGTGTCCACGTAGGCGCGCAGGGCGCCGGCCAGGCCCTGGCCGTCCAGCGCGGCCGGCCGCAGCTCGGCGATCAGGCGCCCCAACTCTTGCTGGGAGGTCTTGAGCAGACTCTCGGCCTCGGCCAGATGCCGGTCCGCGCCCGGGCCCTCCGCGGACTGGGCCAACAGGTTGCGGGCCGCCCGGACCTGCATCAGGGTCGCGAACGACTGCTGCTTGACGGTGTCGTGCAGGTCGCGCGCCAGGCGGTTGCGCTCCTGGAGCGCCGCCAGCGCCTGCTGGGTCTGCAGCAGCAGTTGGACCCGCTCCGCCATGTGGCGCAGCCGGCGGCCGAGGTGCCCGATCTCGTCCTGGGCGCGGTCCCGCGGGGCATCGACAAAGTTCCCGTCGCTCCAGGCGTCGGCGGCCTGCGCCAGCGCCCCCAGCCGCCGGGTGAGGCCGCGTGACATGATGAAACCGAAGAGCGCGCCGAACGGCGCCACGGCCAGCAGGAGCAGCGCGGCCGTCACCACCACACTGCCCAGCAGCACCGGCCACAGCGTAAAGAGCAACGGCGGCTCCGGCTCGACGGTGAGCATCAACACGCCGACCACCTCCGAGTCCAGCCCGGCGCGCAGCACCGGCACGGCTAGAAGATAGTCGCCGTGCGGCGTGAGCGTGTAGAGCCGCAGCGGCTCGGTCACGCCGGAGCGGGCGCGCTCCAAGATCGTCTCGGCGCCGGCCACCGCCGGCGGCGTGTAGCGGCCTCCCGCCGGGGCGGCGTCCCCGGCCGGGACTTGTGCCAGCACCACGCCCTCGGGCGAGAGCGCGGTCAGCGGTTCGCCGGGCACCAACAGCGCCGCCGGGCTGTCCATGAAGCCGGTTGGCTCAATACTCGCCCGGCCGCCCTGCGAGACGGTCTCCAGCCAGGCTTGCAGGCCGGGCCGGTCCTCGGCGCCGGGCTGCAGGTACTCGCGGGCTTGCGGGTACAGCACCGTGAACACATCGGCCAGGTAGTCGCGCCGGTCCACGTTGAACAGGCTGAACGTGGCCACCGCCCCCAGCAGGAGCAGCACCTCCAAAGCCAGCAGCGCCAGCACGGTGACCAGCGTGTAAGTGATGATGAGCTTGCCGCGCAAGCTGCGGAAGAAGCGGAGCATACAGTGATTTTACCCTCGGCTTCACTCGCGGTCATTGAGCACGACGGCCGGCGACACTGCGGTCGGCTGCCAGGTGGCGCCGAGCACGGTCAGCAGGGTCAAGGCCACGCCGGTCGCCCCGATGGCGGCCGCCCCGCCCGGCTCCATCACCAGCAGGCTGGCGGCCAGAGGGTTGGCCAAACCCATAATCCAGAGCGCGATCTGAACGGTGAGCAGGCCGGCGCCGGTGGCGACGGCGGCCATGAGCACGTACTCGGCCGCCAGCGCCGCCAGGACGTGCGCGCGCGTGTAACCCACCGCCTTGAGCACACCGATCTCGTAACGCCGATCCAGCATGGCCAGGGTGACCGAGTTCGCCACCAACAGGACGCCGGCCAGGAGCGCCAGGCTGGCCATGGCCACCGCCAACACGAACAGGTTGCGGTAGGCCTGGGTGAAACGGGCCGCATAGGCGAGCATGTTGATGACCGTGGCCTCGGGCAACGCGCGGCCCAGGGCGGCGCTGAGGGCGGCCGCCTGGCGCGCCGGCGTCTCCACAAATGCCATCAGCGTATCGGGCGCGGCCAGGCGCTGGCCCAACTCAGCCGGAACCAGCAGCCCGAACTCCGGCCGCAGGCTGGTCGCGTAGTCCACAGTGTAAGTGCCCACAATCACCAGCGTGCGTGTCGCCCCATCCCGCCGAGTCACGTCGACGCGGGCGCCGATGGGCAGACCGCTCACGGCCGGGGCATAGGCGCCGTCCGGCGCGCTCAGCCAGGGGGCGCCCGTGACTGCGTAATCGCGCAGTTCGGTCTGGCCGATCAGGTGCGGGGCGACGTAGACGCGTTGATAGTCGCCGCGCGGATGAATCGCCCGGACCGTGGTGGAGTAGCCGACGGCGTAGTCTTGCACGCCCAGGCCGGACAAGGCCGCGCGCACAGCGGCCTCTTGCGCCGCCGGCGCCGAGATCGCCACCTCGTAGCTGTCCCACGCCACGGTGCGCTCGCCCATCTCGCGCTGGGCGCTCTGCGTCATTACTAGACCGAAGGCCAGGGCCACCACGCCGGTGTAGAGCGCGATCATGGCGAACACCAGCCCCCAGCCGCGCCGGCGCAGGCTGGACCGCGCCAGCCGCAGCAACGGCAGACCAGGCCCGCCCAGCAGGTGCGTGGCCGCCCAGGCCAGGCCGCCGAGCACGCCGCCCAGCCCGATGAGCCCGGCCAGCGCGAACAGCACCACACCCACGCCGGCGCCGAGCGAGCCCATGACCAGGCTCGTCACGGCCGTGAACGGCAGGCCCAACACCGCCGCCAGCAACAGCGTCCGCAGCCACGTGGCCGGCGGCGCCGCCAGCGCCTCCTGGCGCAGCAGAGCCAGCGGCGGCACCTGCGCCGTCCGCACGATCGCCCACAGGGCGAAGATCACGGTGGTGGCGACGCCGACCAGAACGCCGCCGGCCACCAGCGCCGGTGAGAACGCCCACACCAGGAGCAAGTTGCCGGTGCGGGCCAGCAGTTTCAGCAGACCGGCTGAGACCAGCACGCCCAAGCCGGCGCCGAGCAAGCTCCCCGCCAGGCCGAGCAGCCCGGCCTCCAGCGTGAACAACACCTGCAACTCGCCGGCCGTGTAGCCCAGCGTCTTCCACACGGCCACCTCGCGCTGGCGCCGCCGCAGCAGCACCTGCATCGTGTTGGCAATACCGATGCCGCCGACCATCAGCCCGAGCAGGCCCGCGCCCTTAAGCAACAGCTGGATCAACGCATCCGTCTGGCGGTTGCCAGCGGCCACGGCCGCGGCCGGATAAGCGTCCCAACCCTCGCTTGCGGCCTGCCGCTCCAACTCGTCCGGCCGGCCGGTGGCGGCCAGCGCCAGTGTCAGGTAAGGGCCGCCCCCGGCCAATTGCGCGGCGGTAGCGTGGGTGTAGTAGAACTTGCTGCCCTGGTGGTTGGGCGTGTCGGCGGCGATGCCCCGGATCACGGCTGTCACCGGCGCGCCGACGCGCAGATCGGACAAAACCAGGGTATCCCCGACGCGCAGACCTTGCTCCTCGGCGACGTCGCGCGTGATCACGAGGTCGCCCGGCGCCCGCAGCAGGGCCGGCAGGCTGGCGCCGGCCGGCTCCGCCAGGCTGAGCGCCCCCGCCAACGGATAGACGTCCGGGTCAATGCCCAGCGCGGTCGAGGCGAAATGCACCTCGCCGCTGTCCGGCCTTCGGTAGAGCAGCATGTGCGCTTCGGCCACCAGCAGATACTGTTCCAGCAAGCCGGCCTCGCGCCAGGCTCGCAGTTGGGCATCATCGCCAGGCCGCAGCGTGTCCTCGCCGCGCCGGCTGAGGCTGATATCGGCGCCGATCTGCTGGCGCGGCTCCAGCACCAGCGTGCGCCTGATGGACTCGGCGATGAGGGTCATGGCCAGCAGCGACATCACGCCAAACGCGATGCAGGCCACCGCCGCCCAGACGCGCTGCTCGCCGCGCCAGAGGTGGTTGACGGCCGTGCGCAGGAGGAAGCGCAGCCGGATCATCGCGACCCCGCTCGGGTGAGGCTGGCTCCATTCGGCGCCGGCGTGAACTGCCCGTCCACCAGGTGCAGGCGCCGATCGGCATAGGCGGCCACCTGCGCGTCATGCGTCACCATCACCACGGTCAACCCCAGCTGCTCGCGCAGTTGGCGGATCAGCGCCAGCACCTGGTGGCTGGTGGCGCTGTCCAGATTGCCGGTCGGCTCGTCGGCCAGCAGCACCCGCGGCCCGCCCACCAGAGCCCGCGCGATGGCCACGCGCTGCTGCTCCCCGCCGGAGAGCTGATGCGGAAGATGCTCCGCGCGCTCAGCCAGGCCCACCTGTTCCAGCAGCGCCCGCGCCCGCGTCCGCGCCTGGGCGGCGTGCGGGCCGATGTACAAAGGCACTTCGACGTTCTCCTGCGCCGTGAGGGTGGCGATGAGGTGAAAGGCCTGAAAGATCAGGCCGATCTTGGCGCCGCGCAGGCGCGCCAGACGGCTTTCCGCGAGGCCGCTCAGGTCGGCGCCATCGACGCATACCCGGCCGCGGGTCGGCCGGTCGATGCCGGCCAGCACACCCAGCAGTGTGCTCTTGCCCGAGCCGGACGGCCCGGTCAGGGCCACCCACTCGCCGGCGGCAACGGCAAACGACAGGCCGCGCAAGATGGGCAGCTCGCGCCGCTCCAGAGTCAGGCTGCGGTGGACGTCTTCAACTTCGATTATCGGGGATTGGGTCATGGGAACCTTTCAACGGCCAGGCTTGCGTCCGGCTCGGATTTGCGCCGGCCGGACTTTCCAGGCAGAGTGTACGCGCCCGTGTCCCGCGCCGGATCAGACCCGGGGTTGACTTCTTCTCGGACTGTGGGAGTATTTCCGGCCGTAGCCTGTGTTCCGCGCCAAAATCGCCTGCTTTCGGGAGCAACGCCCGTATGACCTGCCCTGCTGCGCTGCGTGCCGGCCGCGTCTGCTTGCTTGGTCTTGCCCTGGTTCTGCTGGCCGCTTGCGGAACTCCGCCCGCGACCACGGCGCCCGCGCCCGCCCTGACCACAGCCGCGCCGCGCCCGACCACAGCTCCGCCCCAAGTGACGGCGCCGCCGGCCGCCGCCACTCTGACACCCACGCCCACGCCCACGCGCACCCGGCTTCCGGCGACCGCCACCCGCCCGGCCACAGCCACGGCCGTGCTTTCGCCCACACCCTTCACGGCGGCGAACTTCCTCTTCGAGACCGACTATCCGCTGTGGAGCGTGGCCTGGTCACCGGATGGGCGTCTGCTGGCGGCGGGCGGTGAGGCGGGACGGATGACGCTGTGGGACCCCGCCACCGAGAAGCGCGTGCGCAACCTCTGGCTCCACTCCGGGTTTGTGGAAAGCCTGACTTTTTCGCCGGACAGCCGCAGGCTGGCCAGCGGCTCGGCCGACGGCACAATCATCGTCTGGGAGGCCGCCACCGGGCGCAGCCTGAAGCGCCTCGAAGGTGATTCCACCTACGTCTGGATGGTGGCGTGGTCGCCGGATGGCAGCCGGCTGGGCGTCAACCGCGCCCCCGATCCCGCCGTGGTCGTGTGGGACGCCACGACCTGGCAAGTCGAACACATCCTGGATTACCCGGAGAGGCTGTTCGAGGTCGCCTGGTCGCCGGACGGCAGCCAACTCGCCACGGGCACGACTGGCGACAACATAGTCTTCTGGGACGCACAGACCGGCCAGGTCGGGCGCGAATTGAGCGGCCACACCGATAATGTTTTGACGCTAGCCTGGTCGCCGGATGGCCGCTGGCTGGCCAGCCGTTCGCTGGACAACCAGCTCTTCATCTGGGACGTGGTCACCGGCCAGCGGGTGCACACGCACAGCGCTGGCCGCGGCCTCTTCAGCCTGGCCTGGTCACCGGACAGCCGGAAGCTGGCCTACGGGTCGCTGTCCGGGCCGGTCACGATCCTGGATGTCACCACCGGCGGCTATCTGTTCGCGCTGAATACAGCCAGCGCCCTGCGGGATCTGGCCTGGTCGCCGGATGGCGCCAAACTGGCCGCGGCCACAGGCGATGGTGTCCAGGTGTGGACGATCGGGCCGGAGCTTGTGCCGAGCCCGACGCCGATCCCGACACGCGGCGCCCCGGCCACGGCCAGCCCCGCCACACCGACGGCGGCCGCCACAGTGATCTCCGGCGACGGCCGCCCGATGGTCTTCGTCCCCGGCGGCCCCTTCCTGATGGGCGCGCCCGAGTCCGATGCCGCCGCCGACCCGGACGAGCGCCCACAGCACAGCGTCAGCGTGGACGCATTCTGGATCGACCAGTACGAGGTCTCACACACCGACTACTTCGCGTGCGTGGCGCTCGGCGCCTGCCCGCTGCCGGCCGAGAAGGACGTCAACGGCTTCGCTTACAAATACGCCGCCCAGATCCCGACCGGCGCGGTCGTCAACGTCACCTGGGACGCGGCCAACGCCTACTGCGCCTGGGCCGGCAAACGCCTGCCCACCGAGGCTGAGTGGGAGAAGGCCGCCCACGGCGAAACCTGGCGGCTCTACCCGTGGGGTGACGGCGCGCCGCGCGGCAAAGCCTGGTTCTGTGACAACTGTCTCTACGATCCGGCCCACCCGGAGGCCCTGGACGACTTCTCGCGGCCGGCGCCGGTGGACGCGTTCCCAGAGGGCGGCAGCCCGTATGGCGCCGCCAACCTGGCCGGCAACGTCTGGGAGTGGGTGGCGGATTGGTATGGGCCCGGGACCTACGCTGCGCCGGATCAGGTCAACCCGGCCGGGCCGGCGACCGGCGAGTTCCGCGTCATCCGCGGCGGGAGCTGGACCAGCCAGCCGGAAGATCTGCGGACGACCTACCGCAACGCCTGGCGCCCAGACACGGCCTGGATCGACGTCGGGTTCCGCTGCGCGCAGGCGGGGGAGTGACAGCCGAGAAGACTGCCACGACCGGCCAACCTGTATAATGATGGCCAGCCGGGGAAACACAAAAGCCGCTTGGTTCTAACGCTATGACGCCTGCCCGCCGTGTGCTCATGGTCGTCGGTTTGCTGATTCTGGCCGCTTCACTGTGCCTGCTGGTGGTGGCCAACCGGCCTGTGGACCGCAACAGCGACCGCCAGCCGCTGCCGGCGCCTGATCTGACGCTGCCCACACCCGAAGCCCGGCCCGTCCCCGCCCTGCCAGCCGCAGTCGTAGAGGCGCCGGCATGGTGATCCGGCGCCTGGCCGCTGTTCTAGCGCTGGCCGGTCTGCTCGCCGCCTGTGCGCCGGCCGGCACAGCGCCGCCCACATCCTCCGAGGGCAGCATCAGCCCAACGTCTGGGCCCGTACTGACGGCCCCGGCCCAATCCACGTCCGCGCCCCTGCCCACCGCTTCACCCCGGCCCCCGGCCGGCGATGTGGTCCCCAGCCCAGCGCCAGCCATCAACGAGGCCCGCGCGGTCGAGGTGGAGTGGCCGGTTTCGGTGCGCGCGGGAAACTCCGACCTGATCCGTCTGGGCCTCGTCACCCGCGCTGAGGATTACCTCACCCCGACCGCCGAAGTTCCGGGCAGCCAGACGGGCGGCACGCCGGTGGAGATCCCGGACCTGTACGCCACGCACATCATCACGGCCATCGCGCGCCTGGATGCGGCCGGCTTCGAGACCGACCGCCCGGGTGACTGGGCGCAGGAGTTGGTGCCCGGCGAGCCGCTGCGCTGGCAGTGGACGATCCGGGCCAAAGAGGCCGGCCGGCAGGTGGCCGTCGTCACGCTGCGGCTGCGCTTCGAGCCGAAAGCCGGCGGCGCCGCGCGCGAACGCGAGATCTACAATCGCACCCTGACCATAAACGCCGACACCGTGCTGGGTCTGTCCGGGCCGGCGGCGCAACTTCTCGGTGGCGCGGGCTCGGTGATCGGCACAGTGTTGGGATTCCCGTTTCTGGACAAGATCCTGGCCGCCCTGTGGGCGCGCCTCCGCCCCAAGCCCCCGCGCAAACCGGCGCCTTAAACGCAAAAGTCGGGGCGCCTGGCTGTGCGCCCCGACTCGCATGAACTACGCGCATTCGCCCCAGTCGCAGCGCCCGTTGCCGTTAGTGTCCGTGTAGCGGCGGCAATGTCCGGGGTAGCTGCAGCGCCGGTCGCACTGGACCGTGCACGTGGCGGCGGCCGCCGTGCCGCCGTTGGTCGACACGCTCACCTCGGTCCCAGCCGACTCGGCCGCGCTCGCCTGGCTCGTGACGCCGCTCAACGCCTGGGCGCTGGCCAACAGCGCGGCCGCGCCCACCATACCCATCAGGCCCAGAAACTCACGCCGGCTGGGCCGTACCGAACGGACCGGCGCTGCCACGACGGCCACCGGGTCCGGGCCGGCCAACGCCGCCATCTCCGCCCGCCAGGTGGTCACGATCCAGCGCCAGTGGGTGCCCACTTTGACCACCACCAGGACCAGCGTGAGCACCGCCGCAGAGACGTGGACATTCAGCCAGGCGGCGTAACCGGTCAGGGCCAGGTTGAGCCAGCTCGAGATCACCAAGCCCGTTGCCACGATGACGCTGAAACCTGCCAGCAGTCCGGCGTCGATCAGAAAATAGAGCGGCCCCAGGCCGCCGGTATTGCCCAACAGCCGCCGAGCGACCGAGACCACCCAGGTGCGATGCACCCAGCCATGGTAAGCCGCCAGCGCCCCCAGCGCGACGCCGATCCATTGATGCCATTCCAGACCGGTCCAATCCAGGAAGAAAGTCACCAGAAACCCAATCAACAGGGCAGCGGCTGTAATCCATTTCCACATGCGTGAGCCCTTAGTCATCGTCGTATCTCCTTTCAGGGCCTACGCTACCAAGCCGGCGTACAGATCGGGTACAGAAGCCTCCAACAAAAGATAAAGGGCCGCGCCCGGGCGGCCCTTTGTTGAGGGTGCGGCGTGCGGTCGACGGTTACGGCTGGTAGGCGGGCAGCCGGCCGGACTCGTCCGGCGAGGCCGGGTAGAAACGGATCGCCTGCCCGCCGCCGGGCGCCAGATCCAGGCGCAGCAACGTGGACGCCTCCACCAGCGACTCGCTGATCGCCAGCGCGTACGGGTTGGTCTGCCAGTCGGCGTCCGCGCCGTCGGCGTAGATCTGGGCCACGTAGGTCACGCCCGGCGCCAGGAAGTCCAACGGCGCCTCCAGCGTGCGGGCTTCTTCATCCGTGACCGCGCCCAGATACCACTCGTCCCCGTCGCGCTCGCGGCGGACGACGGTGAGGTAGTCCCCGATCTGGGCGTGCAGGACGCGCGTCTCGTGCCAATCCGCGGGCACGTCCACGATGAACTGAAACGCTGGATTGCCTTCATAGTTCTCGATCAGGTCGGCCGCCATCTGCAACGGGCTGTAGATGACGACGTAGAGGGCCAACTCCTTGGCCAGGGTGTGGTTGACCCGGTTGGCGGGCCGATACTCCGGGAAGGTCAGGGCCAGGATGCCCGGCGTGTAGTCCATCGGGCCGGCCAGCAGGCGCGTGAACGGCAGGATGGTCACATGGTCGGGCGGGTTACCGCCCTGTCCGTCCCAGGCGTTGTACTCCTGGCCGCGGGCGCCCTCGCGCGTCATCAGGTTTGGATAGGTGCGGCGCAGGCCGGTGTCCTTCAGCGGCTCGTGAACGTCCAGCATGATGCCATAGCGGGCGGCCGCGTCCACCACGCGCTGATGGTGCTCGACCATGTATTGGCCGTGATGCCATTCCAGGCCCACCAGGTTGCCCTGCTGATCGTAACGTTCGATCCCCTGGCCGTAGCCGACGTAGCCGGTCTTGACCATGGTGATCCCTAGGCGTTGATAAAGCGCGAAGGCGGCCTCCAGCTGCGCGTCGTAATTGGCCACCGCCGCGCCCGTCTCATGGTGGCCGATGATCTGCACACCCAGCGTCCGGGCATAGGCCGCCAGCGCTTCCAGGTCGAAGTCGGGATAAGGCGTCGTGAAGTTGAACGAGTCCCCGTTCAGGGTCCAGTCTCCGTCCCAGCCCAGGTTCCAGCCCTCCACCAGTACGCCGGCAAAACCGTGCCGGGCGGCGAAATCCAGGTAGGCCCGGGTGTTCGCGGTGGTCGCTCCGTGCCGGGGGCCGCTGGCCCACGTCCACTTATCCAGGTGCATGCCCCACCAGATGCCGATGTACTTGCCGGGCTTCACCCAGCTCACGTCGCCGAGCTGATTCGGCTCATTGAGGTTCAGAATCAGGTAAGACGTGATCAGGTCGCCGGGGTCATCGGCGATCTGCAGGGTGCGCCAGGGCGTCTTGAGCGGCGTCTGGCCGCGCACCCTCACGCCGTCGGACCACGGCACCAGGTCGGCGTGCAGCACCAGGTTCTCGTCCACGGCCAGCGTCATCAGGCTGTAGTTGGTCAGGGCCGCCTCGTGCAGGCTGAGGTACAGGCCATCCGCGGTCCGCAGCGTCAACGGCGTGTGCGCGGCCCCGGTCGTCGATTTGGCGATCGCGCTCAGCGGCGTGTTGCGGTAGAGGTATTCAAACCGGTTGTCCAGGTAGGCGCCGATCCACCAGGCCTCGTGGTCGCCGCTCATGGCAAATTCGGTGCGCTCGGCCATGATCTGGAAGTCGTCCAAGTTGGGCTGTTCAGGCAGCTCGTAGCGGAGCCCGAGGCCGTCATCGAACACGCGGAAGACTACGCTCATTGTCCGCGGCGCGGCGCCGGCCTCGGTCAGGTCCACCCGCAGCTGGTTGTGGTGATCGCGGATCTCTTTGACCTCGCCCCATGGCTGAGTCCAGGTCTGGTCAACCGCGGTCAACGCCGAGGCCTGGATCGCCAGGCCCTCGCCCAGCGCCGGGTCCAAGAGAAACGTGAAGCCCAGCCGCGACGGCAGCAGAACCGGCCGGCCATCGCGCGCAACGCTGTAGGTGGGCACGCCCGCCACCACGGCGAAGAGCACCTCGATCCGGCCATCCGGTGATGTCACGCGCAGGCTGTCGGCGGGCATCGGGATCGGCGTCGGGCGCGGCGTCTGGGTCTGCGCCTGGTCCTTCTGGGCGGTCTGGGTGAGCACCGCCGCCTGCAGGCGATTGGGGGTCGCCGTGGGCTCCAGGGTCGGCCCAGGCGGCGCGGCCATCGTCGTCAGGGTGGGTGCGGCCGGCGGGGCGCCGGTCGGCCCGGCCGTGGGCTGGCTGCAGCTCACGGCCAGCAGCAGGACGCCAAGGACAGCGATTCGAATTGTGCGCAGCATGGGGGCTCCAATGAGGAATGCGGCCATTCGGGGGGCGGCGGCAGCGCCAAAAACCGCCCCGCCTCACATTACAGGCGGCCGGCCGCCGCTGTCAATGTCACCGTCACAGTTGATCTGTACCAAACATTTATAAGTTGTACGCAGCCCTTAAACCCTGCCCGGACACACTAATGGTCAGCCGGACCGCTTCTGGCGCCGGCCTGAGCAGCACTTTTGAGTTGGAGGCATTTGCCATGCGAAACATACTGAGAGGTTTAGCCACCGGGCTGTTGGTCCTGGCCCTGACGGCTTGTTCGGGGGCCGCGGTCGGCACCACCAGCGTGAGCGACTCGCAGACCAGCGACCTGATCACGTCAGCCGTGACCGGCACTGGCGCCACAGTCGCCGTGGACAGCGGGGCCGCGACGGCGGCCGAGGCCCTGGCTGAGAATGCCGTGGCCCAGGCCGACCCGGCCGACCTAATCTGGGACAGCGCCGCCGTGAGCGCCATCTCCCTGAACGGCGACTCGATCACGGCGGACGCCGCTGGCGTACAGGTGGACGGCAGCCGCGCCACCCTCACCGCGGCCGGCACGTATAGCCTGAGCGGCGCGCTGACCGACGGCCAGATCGTCGTGGACACGGCCGACGACGGCGTCGTCCAGTTGATCCTGAACGGCGTGGACATCCACAACGAAACCGGCGCCGCCATCAGCATCGTCAACGCCGAGAAGGTGGTGATCGTCCTGGCGGACGGCACCCAGAACACCCTCAGCGACGGCGCCGCCTACGTGTTCGCCGACCCGGCCGAGACCGAACCAAACGCCGCGCTCTTCAGCAAGAGCGACCTGACCATCGCCGGCAACGGCGCCCTGACCGTCACCGGGAACTACAACGACGGCATCGCCAGCAAGGACGGCCTGCTGATCGCGGGCGGCACGCTCACCGTCACCGCCGCCGACGACGGCCTGCGCGGCAAAGATTACCTCATCGTCACCGGCGGCGCACTCACCGTCACCGCCCAGGGCGACGGGCTCAAGGCCGACAACGAGGAAGACGCCACGGCCGGCTACATCGCCATCGAAGCCGGCACCGTCACGGTCACCGCGGGCGGCGACACCCTCACGGCCCAGACCGATGTCCTGATCACCGGCGGCACCTTCAACCTGACCGCCGGCGGCGGCAGCCGCCAGGTGGTGGCCGCCGACGCATCCGCCAAGGGCCTCAAGGCGGTCGCGGCCCTGACCATCGACGGCGGCACTTTCACGATCAACGCCGCCGACGACGCCCTGCACTCCAACGGCAGCCTGACCATCAACGGCGGCGTCTTCCAGATCGCCACCGGCGACGACGGCGCGCACGCCGACGCCACCCTGACCGTGAACGGCGGCGAACTGCAGATCACTGAATCGTACGAGGGCCTAGAGAGCGCTGTGCTCACGCTCAACGCCGGCACGATCCACATCGTGGCCAGCGACGACGGCCTCAACGTGGCCAGCGGCAATGACGGCTCCGGAACCACCCAAGGCGCCGGCGTCCGGCCCGGCCGCGGCCCTGGCCAGGATGCCTTCGCGGCTTCGGCCTCGGCCTCCAGCTATCGCCTGGTCGTCAACGGCGGCTACGTCACCGTGGACGCGGCCGGGGACGGCCTAGACATCAACGGCGCCATCGAGATGAGCGGCGGCGTGGTCATCGTCAACGGCCCCACCGAGCAGATGAACGGCGCGCTGGATTACGATGGGTCGTTCCCCATCACCGGCGGCTTCCTGGTCACGGCCGGCAGCGCCGGCATGGCCATGGCGCCGGACAGCTCTTCCAGCCAGGCGTCCGTGCTGGTCAATCTCACCAGCACCCTGCCGGCCGGCACGCTGTTCCAGGTCGTCAACAGCGCCGGTGAGACGATCCTGGCCTTCGCGCCGAGCAAGCCGTACCAATCCGTCACGTTCTCGTCGCCGGCGCTCGTCCAGGGCGAGACCTACACCATCTACCTCGGCGGCACCGCCACCGGCACGGTCGTGGACGGCCTGTACCAGGCCGGCAGCTACTCGGGCGGGTCCCAATACGCCAGCTTCACGGTGGCCAGCGCCGTCACCCAGTTGGGCGGCGGCGGGGGCGGCCGGTTCCGCCCGTAAGCAACCCCGCTCGACCATCCCCCTTTTTTCTGCGGCGGCCTCCCCTACGGAGGCCGCCGCTTTTTTTGTCTTCGACCCGGGCCAGGCTGAAGCGCAATGCACGTTTTGGCCGCCGAGGTGGTAGACTGAGTGAAGCCCGGAGGAACGCATGACCTGGAAATTGCTGGAAGACCAACAGCCGGACCTGGCGGCCTTTGGTGCCGCCCGCCTGAACGGCCGCGTCAGCTACCTGGCCACCGTGCGCTCGGACGGGGCGCCGCGCGTCCATCCGGTGACGCCGATCATCGGCCAGGGCCGCCTGTTCCTGTTCATGGAGCCGACCTCGCCCAAAGGCCATGACCTGCGGCGCGACGGACGCTACGCCCTGCACTGCGCGATGACCGACAGCAGCGGCGCCAGCGGCGAGTTTCTAGTCTCCGGCCGGGCGCACGCGGTGGGGGACCCGGCGCTCCGGGCGGTGGCAGCGGGCTTATCTAGCTATGCCCCTGCGGACCGCTACATCCTGTTTGAACTCGACGTCGAGCGGGCGGCGTCCACGGTTTATCCCGGGGACCAGCCGGTGCGGAAGTCCTGGCACAAGCCACCGAGCGAGATGTAGTGACCCGTCCACGTGCCAGAGATGGACCGGGTAACCGGATCCAAGTGGCGCTCAGGCGGCGCCGATCGAGCCTACTTATTGCGGTTTCCGTATGGGTTGGCGTCACCCCGGCGCAGGCCGGGGTCCAGTTCGTGGCGAAATCGCCTGGATCCCGGCTCTCCGCTTCGGGGCCAGGGTTCGCCGGAATGACGTGGGTGCAGATCAAATCGGAAATCGCCATGAGTGGACGGGGTACTTGGGCGCGCCCCGGATCTGATGGAGCGGGTGATGGCTAAGCGACGGAAGTTTCGAGCCGTGATCGAAGACGCCGGAGGCGGCGGCGCCTTTGTGACCATCCCCTTCGACGTGGAGCAAGCCTTCGGCCAGAAACGCGTCAAGGTCAAAGCCACCCTGGGCGGCGAGCCGTACCAGGGCTCGCTGGTGCGGATGGGCGGCGACTGCCATATCCTGGGGGTCCGCAAAGACATCCGCGCCCGGCTGGGGACGTCCATCGGCGACGAGATCGAGGTCGTGCTCACGGAGGACACGGCCCCGCGCTTGGTGACGGTTCCGGCCGATCTGCAGCAGGCCTTGGACAGAGACCCCGCCGCCAGCGCGCGCTTCCGGCAGCATGCCTACACGCGCCGCAAAGAGCTGGTCGATTGGATCACTAATGCCAAGCGCGCCGAGACACGCCAGGCGCGCCTCAGCCAGATTCTGCAAGGGCTCCGCCGGCCCGAGCCGACGACCAAACCCATAAGGAAGACTATGCCTACTGCCCCCACGCCGACCATCGACAGCTACATCGCCGGCTTCCCGCCGGACGTCCAAGTCGTCCTGCAGAAGGTCCGGGCCACGATCCACAAGGCGGCGCCGGACGCGCAGGAAGCCATGAAGTACGGCATCCCGACCTTCACGCTGAACGGCAACCTGGTCCACTTCGCGGCCTTCGCGCACCACCTCGGCTTCTACCCGACACCGTCCGGGATGACGCGCTTTAAGAAGGAATTATCGGCCTACAAGAGCGCCAAGGGATCGGTGCAGTTTCCGCTGGACCGGCCGACCCCGTATGCATTGATCGCCAAGATCGTGAAATTCCGAGTGCAGGAGAGCCTGGCCAAGGCGCCGGCTAAACGCAAGCAGCGGTAACGCCGGCCCGGGCCCCAGTTCTCCGCACCGATCCGCCGCGCCTCCCAAAGGGCTGCGCGGGGAGGAGAGCTGGCGATGTTGCTGATCCCGACCTATCGCCTGGACGTCTTCACGCCTCCGTGCTCGCCGGGCGCCGTGACCTTTACGGCTGTCGCCAAGCTGCCGGTCAACATTGCCCCGGCCCTGCCCTACCTCAACGCCACCTTGAGCGGCGCCGTCTATCAACCGGCCGCCCACGCCCTCATCTGGCGTCAGGGCCGCCACACGCTCGCGTTTCACCCCCGCGAAATCGCGGCCAGCAATGTGGAAGACCGCGACGGTGCCCGCCGGTTGATCGAGTCCATGATCCAGCTGGTGAACGAGACCTGGGAGCGCCGGGCCGCCATCACGCCGGACGGCACCCCGCATCAGCCGCCGACGCCGGTGGCGCTCTACCGCTGGCTGCCGCGCACCAACTGCCGGCAGTGCGGCCAGCAAACCTGCTTCAACTTCGCCCTGCGGCTCGTCACCGGCGAGGCCGCCCCCGAGGACTGCCCGCCGCTCGCCGAGCCGAACCAGGCGCAGAGCCGGGCGGCCCTGCAAGACCTGCTCAGCGGCCTGAGCAACGCGCCGGGGCCAGCCGCCAGCCCCGGTCGCTAAAGGCTACTCCCACGACCTCATGGTTCCGCCAGGGCCAGCGCCGCGGCCTGCTCGAGAGTGAGCGCGCGGCCCTGCGCCCACGCGGACTGGAAAGCGGCGGCCTCGAGCGCGGCCCGCACGGCGGCCACCAACTCGTCATACTCGCGGCGCCGCCCCGGCAGGATGGGCACCCCCAGCGCCTCCCGCAGCGCTTCGGCGGCGCCAAGCAGGCGCGCCGCCACCTCCGGCCGGCGCGCCGCCTGCTCAACGTAGGCGAGGTTGGTGAGCGTCACCGCTACCCCGCGCCGCTCGCCTGACTCCAGCCGCAGCCGCAGCGATTCCGCGAAGCAGGCTCGCGCGCCCTCCAGATCGCCCATCTGGCGCAAGGTCCGGCCAAGCCCGCCCAACGGCGTGGCCGCAGTGCCGTTGGACAGGGAACGCTCCAGGCCGATGGCCTCCTGAAAGCAGGCGTGCGCGGCCTCCAGCTGCCCCGTGTCCAGCGCCGTATTCCCCAGGTTAATCAGGGCCGTCGCCATTCCGTTGGTGTCGCGCAGCTGCCGAAAGACCACCAGGCTGGCTTCGGTCAGCTGCCGCGCAGCCGCGTAGTCGCCCTGTTCAAACGCGGCCACGCCCAGGTTCACCGACAGGGCGGCCGTGTTGCGCGGGTCGCCCAGCGCCCGGTACAGATCCAGGGCCTGCGTAGTCAGCGCGCGGGCGGCGGCATAATCACCCTGACGCTGCGCGACATGGCTCAGGGCGTTGCAGGCTTCGGCCAGGCCGGCCTGGTCGGCCTCGCTCTGATAAAGCTCGCGGCTGATCTCCAGAGCGGCGCGCGCCTCGGCGTACTCGCCCAGGCCGGTGTGGGCCAACCCTTCCGCCAGCCGGGCCTGGCAGATCCCGGCCGTGCTCTCCAGTTGGAGGAATTCGGCTAGGCCGAGCCGGGCCAGGTCCAGGGCCTCGCGAAAACTCCACTGGCCGTGCGCCAGGCGGCTGGCCGCCACCAGCGCCTGAGCCTTCAGCGCCGAGGGGGCCGCCCCCGCCCGCGCCAGCAGGTTTTGCAGCCAGCGCCGGCCCTCGTCCAGGTGAGCGCGCACGCTCCAGAACCGGGTCAGGGCCACAGCCAGGCGCAGGCCGAGTTCGAGATCATGCGCCTGGCTCCAGGCCAGCGCCGCGCGCAGGTTGGGGTGCTCGCGCTCCAGGCGGTCGAACCAGGCAAGTTGGTCCGGGCCGTCCAACTCTAGCCGAGCGCGCTCCGCCAGGCCGGCGAAGTACGCGGCGTGGCGGGCCTCGGCGCCAGCCGCCTCGCCGCGGGCGGCCAACTGTTCCCGGGCCAATTCGCGAATGGTCTCCAGCAGCGTGAAGCGGGTCTCGTCCGCGGCTGAGTACGCCTGCACCAGGCTGGCGTCTGTCAAGGCCTCCAGAACCGGCAGCCCGGCGGGGGAGGCGCCGAGGACAGCCTGGACCGCCGAGGCCGTGCCGCCGCCGGCGAACACACCCAGGAGCGCGAACACGCGCTGCTCAGGCGCGGTGAGGCGGTCATGGCTCCAGGCCAGGGCCCCGCGCAGCGTGCGGTGGCGGTCCGGCAGATCACGCGGCCCGTGCGCCAGGGCCTCCAAAGGTTGAGCAAGCTGGTGCAGCAGTTCCGCCGGCGACAAGGTTCGGGCGCGCCCGGCCACCAACTCGATCGCCAGCGGCAGGTGATCGACGCGCGCGCACACGGCGGCGACGTCGGCGGTGTTGGCGGGCGTGAGGGTGAAGGTGGGGCGGGCCGCGCGGGCGCGCTGGCCGAAGAGCTGGATGGCCGCCTCCGGCGCCAGGGGGGCCAGCGGGAAGAGCTGTTCGGCGCGCAGGCGCAGCGGCGCCCGGCTGGTGGCCAGCACCTTCAGCGCCGGGCAGGCCGCCAGCAGATCAGCCAGCGTTGGCGCCGCCGCCAGCACATGCTCGCAGTTGTCCAGCACCAGCAAGGCGTGGCGGTTCCGGCCCCAGGCCTTCAGGCTGGCCGCCAGCGGCTGGCCGGCCTTTTCCGGCACGCCCAGCGTCTGCGCGATGGCCGGCAACACCAGTTCGGCCTCGGCGGTGGCCGCCAACTCCACCACATGGACGCCGTCTTCAAAATCGAAGCGCAGGCGATGCGCGGCCTCCAGGGCGAGCCGGGTCTTGCCGATGCCGGGCGGGCCGGTGAGGGTCAGCACCCGCACGGACTCGTCGCGCAGCTGGGCGCACACGGACCGCCCCTCGTCGTCGCGGCCCACCAGGGGGCCGGGCGGCAGCGGTCCGTTGACGGGCGGCGCGCCCCGCTGGCGCAAGGGTTCCAGCTGACCGGCGCGCGCCAGCGCGTGGAGACGCCGCGTCTCCGCCTCCGGCTCCACGCCCAACTCATCCGCCAGCGTGCGCTGCAACTGCTGGAACTGGGCCTCTGCCGCCGCGGCCTGCCCGTCCAGCGCCAACAGCCGCAACAGGGCGCGCTGGCTGGCCTCGCGCAGTGGATCGAGCGCCGCCAGCCGCCGCGCGTAATCGACGGCGGCCGGATACGCGCCGCACCACTCGGCGCGTTCGATCAGGCGCTCCAGGGCGCTGAACGCGCGCTGGCGCAGGCGCTCACGCCACACCAAGGCCCATTCCTCAAAAGGCGCGCTGTCGGCCACCATGAGCTGGCTGAGGCAGTCGCCGCGATAGGCCGCGATGGCCGCGGTCAGGGTTTCTGCGCAGGCAGGGCAGGTCCGCCAACTGCGATGCGGGTGGCGTTCCGCGCCGTCGAGCCAGGCTTCAAACTGCCGGGCATCCACCCAGAGGGCCTGGTCGGCGTTGAGCCTCACGGACTCGGCGCTCGTGAGCAGCCAGGCCGCGCCCGTCTCACTCTCACCCAGCGCCTCCCGCAACGCCACCAGCACCTGCGTGAGGTTGCGCCGCGCCGCTCGCTCCGGCAATTCGCTCCACAGCAACGCGCACAGCTCGCCACGGCTGTGCGGTCGATCGGCTTCCAGGGCCAGATAAGCCAGCAGGGCGCGGGCTTTGTTGTATTTGAAGTCGCTGACAGGCACGCCCGCTAGCGTCGCCTGGAACGGCCCCAGGACCGAAATCGACAGCGAAACGATTGTCATAATCAATTCCGTGCTGATATGTCGGAATTATAGTCCTCCGGACCTCAGCCGCCGCTCTCGCACTTCTCTAGCACCCGGTTGCTAATCTGCAATCCATGAACGCCAGCGTGAACTACCGGGCCTACCTGCTCCGGCTGTGGCGGGTGGCCGGTGCGCAGTGGCGCGCATCGCTCGAAGACCCGCGCACGGGCGAGCGCCGAGCCTTCGCCACGCTGGAACAGCTTTGGGAGTACTTGACCCAAACGCCGCAGCCCGGCAGCGGTGGCGCGGAGACAGAGAGGCCCGCGCCTTCTGATGAAGCGCGCGTTGACTGAGGCGCTCTGCTCCGCGCGGACGGCCGCAAACAAAAGGAGATCTGGCCACCGAACGGAGACGCATCAACCCGAACACGCCGACCATTCCCGCGGCGCGCATCCTGGCGCGCCCACTCACCTACACATCGGAGACGACCATGCTTACGACACTCGACCTGGACACGCTAAAAGCCCGCCTCAAGGCCACCTGGATGGCCGGCGACTACGTCACCTTTGCCCGTTACATGGAGCCCGGCGCGCTGGAGATCCTGGCCGGCTGGCAGCTCACGCCCGGGCAGCGCCTGCTCGATGTCGGCTGCGGCGCCGGCCAGACGGCCATCCCCGCCGCTCGCGCCGGTCTGCAAGTGACCGGCGTGGACATCGCCACTAACCTGATTGACCACGCCCGCGCCCGCGCCGCCGCCGAAGGGCTGAACGCTCAATTCGACGAAGGCGATGCCGAGGCTCTGCCCTACCCCGACGCCTCCTTCGACGTCGTGGTGAGCCTCATCGGGGCCATGTTCGCGCCGCGCCCCGAACGCGTGGCCGCCGAACTGCTGCGCGTCTGCCGGCCGGGCGGGCGCCTCATCCTGGCCAACTGGACGCCGCCGGGCCTGGTCGGCCAGATGTTCAAAACGCTGGCCAAGCATGTGCCTCCGCCGCCGGGCGTGCCGCCGGCTGTGTTGTGGGGCGACGAGGCCACCGTGCGCGAGCGGCTGTCGGCCGAAGTCAGCGACCTGAAGATGACGCGGCGCTTCTATCCGGCGTTCAACTACCCGTTCCCGGTCCCGCAGGTGGTGGAGTTCTTCCGCCAGAACTACGGGCCGACCCACCGGGCCTTCGCGAGCCTGAGCACCGACGGCCAGGCCGCGCTGCGCCATGACCTGGAACAGGTCTTCGCCGCCTACAACCGCTCGCCCAACGGATCGACGATCCTGCAGGCCGAGTATCTGGAAGTGAGCGCCACCCGGCGCTGAGCGGACCGCCCCGCCCCGGCTTCAGCTGAGCGCCGCCTCACGCAGGCAGCGCCAGCTGAGGCCGGTTGGTGTTAACGCGTCTGGCTCTCCGCGCCGGAGCGGCGGGCGCCGCTATAATGGAAGCTCGCTGCGCCGCCCGGTTGCCCACGGGCAGGCGCACCCGGCCGGAGGCGAGGCAACGCCCATGTCGGACATCATCATCCGCGGCGCGCGGCTCCACAACCTCAAGAACATCTCGCTGGCCATCCCCAAGAACAAACTCGTGGCCTTCACCGGACTCTCCGGCTCCGGCAAATCGACGCTGGCCTTCGACGTGCTGCACAAGGAGGCCCAACGCCAGTACATGGAGTCGCTGGGGATGGTGACCTTTGAGAGCCGCCCGCCGGTGGACGCCATCGTCGGGCTCTCGCCCACCATCCCGGTCGACCAGCACAACACCAACCGCTCGCCGCGCTCCACCGTCGGCACCACCACGGAGGTCTACACGTACCTGCGGGTGTTGTTTGCGCGGGTGGGCCACCGTCCCTGCCCCAAGTGCGGCGCGCAGGTGCCACCCACGCATGAGCTCGCTGAAGGCGTGGACACGGCCTGGGAAGCCGAGGCCGCACCCTTGACGCCTGAATCCGACGACGACCTGGAGGGCTACAGCGCCTGCCCCCAGTGCGGCGCGCCCCTCCCCCAATGGGGCATGGCTTTCTTCTCTTTCAACAAGCCGGCCGGGGCCTGCCCGGCCTGCACCGGGTTGGGCACGATCTACACGCCGGACTTGCCGCAGATCCTGGACGACGCCCGCAGCCTGGCCGACGGCGCCGTGCTTGTCTGGGACCCGCGCATCGTGGCGCGCTATCTGGACAGCCTCAGCTCCGCCGCGCGCCACTACGGCTTCCACTTCGATCCGGCCGCCCCGGTGCGCGCCCTTGGCCCCGCCGTGCGCGACCTGTTGCTCTACGGGGCAGACAGCCCGGCTTTCCGCCGCCACTACCCGGGGAAGGAGCCGCCAGCCACGGTCGGCAAGGGCCGCTTTGAGGGTGTGGTCGCGAACCTGCTGCGCCGCCACGCCGAGCACGCCGCCGATGCGGACACCGACTACCTGGAGAAACTGGAACGCCTGTTGGTGCGCCGGACCTGCCCGGAGTGCGCGGGCACGCGCCTGCGCCCGGAGGCCCGCGCGGTCAGCGTCGCCGGGCGCAGCATCGTGGACATCACGCGCTTGTCGCTGGGCCAGCTCAGCGAATGGCTGGCCGGGCTGAGGGCGGCCTTGCCGAGCGAGGACGGGCTGATCGCCGAGCCGATCCTGGCCGACCTGCAGGAACGCCTGCGCCGCCTGTTGGACGTGGGCCTCGGCTACCTGACCCTGGACCGCGCCACCCCATCGCTGTCCGCGGGCGAGGCTCAGCGGCTGCGCCTGGCCGCCCTGCTCGGCTCCGGCCTGACCGGCGTGCTCTATGTCCTGGACGAGCCCACCATCGGCCTGCACACGCGCGACAACGCCCGCCTGGTCCGGATTCTGCGGGCCTTGCGCGACCTGGGCAACACCGTCCTGCTTATCGAACATGACCTGGACCTCATCGCCGCCGCCGACTGGTTGGTGGACTTTGGCCCCGGCGCCGGGCAGCGCGGCGGCGCAATCGTGGCGGCCGGCCCGCCGGCGGCGGGGGCCGGCCGAGCCGAGTCACTCACCGGGCAGTTCCTGGCCGGCGCCACGCGCATTCCCGTGCCCGCCCAGCGCCGGCCTGTCGACCGGGGCGGCCTGACCATCCGCGGCGCGCGCGAACACAACCTCCAGGACGTCACGGCCCATATCCCGCAACGCACACTGACGGCCGTCACCGGCGTCTCCGGCTCAGGCAAGTCCACGCTCTTGTTCGACATCGTGGACCGGGCCGGCCGCCAGCACTACTTCGGCGCGGCCGATCAGCCGGGCGCGCACGCCGGCCTCGACGGCTGGGAATACTTCGATAAGCTCATCACCGTCGACCAGCGCCCGCTCGGCCGTTCCACACGCTCGAACGCGGCCACCTACACCGACGCCTTCACGCCCATCCGCGAGGCTTTCGCGGCCCAACCGGCCGCCCGCCAGGCGCGCTTGACGGCCCAGTCCTTTTCGTTCAACGTCCCCGGTGGGCGCTGCGATCGCTGCGAAGGCGCCGGCGTCCTGCCGGTGGAGATGCATTTTCTGCCGGAGGTGCTGGTGCGCTGTCCCGTCTGCCGCGGGCGGCGCTTCAAACGCGAGGTGCTGGCAGTCTCGTACCGGGATCACAACATCGCCCAGGTGCTCGATCTGACGATCGAAGAGGCGCTGGCGTTATTTGCGGAGGTCCCGGCCGCCCGCGCCCGTCTGGAACTCATGGCCGAGACCGGCCTGGGCTACCTGCAACTCGGCCAACCCGCCGCGACTTTCTCGGGCGGCGAGGCCCAACGGGTAAAGCTGGCCAAGGAGTTGGCGCGCCGCTCCACCGGGCGCACCCTGTACCTGCTGGACGAACCGACCACGGGCCTGCACCCCGCCGATACCGCCCATCTCATCCAGTTGCTCCAGCGCCTGGTGGAGGCCGGCAACACCGTCGTCGTGGTGGAACACAACCTCGACGTGATCAAGTGCGCCGATTGGGTTATCGACCTGGGTCCGGAAGGCGGCGAGGCCGGCGGCCGGATCGTCGCCGCCGGTCTGCCCGAGGCGGTCGCGGCCCAGCCCGAGTCGATCACGGGCCAGATGCTGCGCGGCCGGCTGTGAGCCCAGGATCAGACGCCGGCCCGCTGAGAGGCGCCTGGTCCGCGTGACCGACCGGCGTGAACGGACTCACCGCATGGAGCCTCACCCCACCAGCGCCGAGGTCGAGCGGGTCGCCGCCATCAGCGATCCGGTCGTCCGCAACCTGCAGATCACGCAAAGCTACCACGAGCTCGCGGCAGCTCTGGCGCGGCGCACCGGCCCCTACGCCAACTGGTGTACCTTCGCCACCTGGGCTTCCAAGCAGGCCGGCCAGACGATCCGCCACGAGGACCTGTTGCGCCTGTTGGAGCGCGGCCTCGCCGCTGCGCCGGCCACCCGGCAAGCAGCGGCCGGCGTCACCGCAGCTGCGCGGCCAGTCGGCGCCCGAGCGGGACAGCTTGACATCGGCCCCGCTGTGGGGCGTGCCCTCATTGCGGGTGCGGCCGCCGAGCGAGCCAGCGCTGCTGTGGCGCGCGGCAACCTGAAGGTCTTCGCGGAGATCGGCCGGGAATTTGCGCGTTTCGCTTCCGACTGCCTGCCGGATACGGTCTTCGAGGCCCAGAACCTCGAGCGTTTCTGCGCCGGGCTGCGGCCGGGTGAGCCACCGGATGGGCAGCGCTACCTGCGCCAGGCCTTCACCCGTTACTACCAGGCGTTCTTTGAGACAACGCCCAAAGCGCGCGCCGAGCTGATGCTGCTGGCCAACCTTGAAATCGGTCTGCACGAGCAGACCCGTTTGCAGCCGGAGATTGCCGAGGCGCTGGAGGGGGTGGCGGTTGATCCCGACCAATTTACGCGCGCGGTGCTGGGGGTCGTCTTCCCGTTCGGCGGCTGGCTCGTCTACGCGCTCCTGCTGGGGCGGCGCCTCCTGCAGCGGCCCGCGCCCCTGGACACAGCCCTCCAGCACCTGTTCGCCGTGGTCCGCCAACAGACCCGGCGGCTCCTGACCGAACATCTGATGACGCTGGGCCTGCCGCACGGCCGCCAGCTGCGGCTGGGTCATGATCTGCGCGCCGAGTTCCCGGAGGCGCTCCAGCAGATAGCGCACCGGGAGTTGCGCGCCCTGCTGGCGCAGATCGACCCCACGCCGGACAGCCTGCGCGAGACCGGCGCCGTAGATTGGGCCGATTTGCCCGAGCGCCTGCACTACATCGCGGACTTGTTTCGCTGCCTGGCCGAAGCCCCGGAGTTGACGGAGCCGCCGTTCTCGCCCGAGCAGGTGGTTGAGCTGAAGGCCGGCCGACGCCCAGGCGGGCTGCTGTAAGCGCTCCAGCCGCTCCGCCTGCGTGGGGGCCGGTGCCCGGCCGGTAAGCGCTGAAAAGACGAACACTGCCGCCGACATTGCCCAAGCCGGCGGCAGCGGAGGCGCGGGCTACGCCCAGCGCGGCACCCGCTCCAGGAATTTCTCCGCGCCCAGCTCACGGCACAGTTTCTTCAATTGCGGCTTGGCCCCGCGCCACGCCAGGTCTCGCAGCGTCTCCGGCATCGGCACATCCCGCCGCAGGGTGGCCAGGCGCCGGAACAGGCGGACCTCCGCCTGATGAGTTGCCAGGCTCTCGGCCAGCCGCTGGGCCCGGCCCGCGCCCAGGCCCCACTGGGTGTGGTCGCCCGGGATGGCCTCCAGGTGGTGATAGCGCGCCAGCACCACCGCCGCCGATTTAGCGCCCCAGCCCGGGACGCCGGGATAACCGTCGGCGGCATCGCCCACCAGCGCCAGCCAATCCGGGAGGGAGGCCGGCGGCACCCCGTATTTCTCGATCACGGCGGCCTCGTCGTAGACGATCTCGCGGCGGCGGTCCCAACACACCACGCGCTGGCCCGTCACCAGCTGGGCCAGGTCCTTGTCCGGGGAACAGACGACGATCTGCTCCACCGAACGCCGACCCTGAAAGCGCGCCACCGCCGTCGCCAGGGCATCATCGGCCTCGAACGCCTTCATCGGCCAGACCACCACCCCCAGCGCCGCCGCCGCCCGCTCAGCCAACGGGAACTGAGCCAGGAGCGCCGGGTCGACTCCGGCGCCGGTCTTGTAACCGGGATAGAGGTCGTTGCGGAAGGACTCGATGACGTGATCGAAAGCCACGCCCACATGGGTCGCGCCGGATTTCGTCAGCAAGAGCAGCAGGCTGCTGAGCAGACCCAGCGCGGCGCCCACCTCCCGCCCGTCTGGGGCCTTGCGCGGCGGCGCGCCATAGAAGCTGCGGAAGAGTTCGTACGTGCCGTCGACGAGATGGATTTTCATGGTTACCTGTCTGCGGGCGCGCGTGGTTGAAAGAGAGTCACCTGCAGGCCGTCCGGGTCCTGCACGCGGACATTGTAATCGCCCCAGGGCGTCAGCACCGGCGGCTGGACCAACACAGCGCCGTGCGCCAGCAGGCGCGGCAGGGCCGCCTCCAGGTCCGGCACCTGGAGCGCCAGCCGGACCTGACCGCTGACGCGGCGGCCCGCCTCCAGCTGATCGATTGTGTCGGCCTGGCGCTCATCGAAGAGTTCCAACGTCGCCTGGCCCATCTCCAGCAACACGGCCCGGCCGTGCTCGCTCGGCCAAACCTGCGCCGGCTCCAGGCCCAGCCCGGCGCAGTAGAACTCCAGCAGGCGCTCATAATCGCGGGAGGTCAGCGCCACCCGCAGTTCCACGACCGGGCGCTCGGGCATTGACGGGGACATGTTCAGCCTTTCCGGGCCGAGGCCCTGTGAGCCAGGCGGCGTTGCGGGGAGCGGGTTGCCGGCTCCGGGCGCACGCCTGCTCGTCAACTCCCAGCGGCGGGTTGCGCCGCGCTCTCCAACGCCTGAAGGTTGCGCACGCTCAGGGCCATCCGTTCGCGCAGCGTCTCAGCCATTTCCGGGAAATCGCCGACCAGGGTATTGAGATTGCCCCGAGACATCGTCAGAAACAGACAAGGCGTCAACGCCGTGAGCGTGGCGTTGCGCGGCTGGTCCGTGAGCAGCGCCATCTCGCCAAAGTGATCGCCGTCCTCCAGGACCTCGACAAAGTGATCGCGCCCGCGCGTGTCCCGGGCGCGCACCTGGACTTGCCCGCGCACAATTAAATAGAACTTATCGCCGGGATCGCCCTGCCGGATGACCGTCTGGCCAGACTCGAAGTACTCGGGCCGGAAGACGCCGGCCGCCTTGTGCAGCGCTTCCGGCGAGAGGCGCGCGAACAGGGCGATGCGCTGTAGACGCCCCGCGTCCACGCGCGCATAGCGGCCGTCGTCGCTCACATCAAAGCCGCCCTGCTTATGCCAGAGCCCATGATAGACGCCGCCGGCCGCCAGGAGCTCGGCATGGGTGCCCTGCTCCACCAGCCGGCCAGTCTGCAGTACAAAGATTCGGTCGGCCTGCTGAGCGGCGAGCAACCGATGCGTGATGGCGATGACAGTCCGGCCCTGCTTCAGCCGCTCCAGGGTGGCGTTGATAGCGGCCTCGGTGGCCGGATCGAGCGCGGAGGTCGCCTCGTCCAGCAGCAGAATGGCCGGATCGGCCAGCAAGGCTCGGGCGAGGGCGATCCGCTGGCGTTGCCCGCCGGAGAGACGCCCGCCGGCCTCCCCGGCCAGCGTGGCGTAACCCTGCGGCATCTGGACGATCAGGTCGTGGATCTCGGCGGCGCGGGCGGCCTGCTCGATTTCGGCGTCGCTGGCCTCGGGCCGGCCCAGGCGGATGTTGTCACGCAGAGACGCGTTGAACAGGTAGTTCTCCTGAAACACCACGCCCAGTTGCCCACGCAGCGATCGCTGCGTGGCCCGCCGCAGATCGACGCCGTCGAGCGTGATGACGCCGGCCTGCGGATCGTAGAAGCGCATGATCAGGCTCAACACCGTGCTCTTGCCAGAGCCACTGGCACCCACGAAAACCACCGACTGGCCGGCCGGGATGGTCAGGCTGACCTGATCCAGATCGCGCCGCTGGCCGCCGTAGGAGAATGTGACCGCCTCAAAGCGGAGGCCGTCCGCAACGCGTTCCAGGGCGCAGGCGTCGGGCGCATCCTGGATGGCCACCCGGGCCGTCAGCAGCGCCTCCAGCCGGCCCAAGCCGGCCGCGGCCTCGATCAGGACCGGCACAACCTTCTTGGCAAACTCGTACGCGTCCTTGGCGACTACGCCCAAGACGGTCATGAACGAGACGTACGCGCCGACCGACAACTCCTGCTGGAAGACCAGCGTCGCCCCCAGGCAGGCCACCAACAGCTGGACCAGCAGCACGCCCAGGCTCGAGATTTTGCTGATCAGCGCCATCGTGAAGCGGGAACGGACAGTGGTGTCCTTGAGTTCCGTCAGCTCAGCCTCAAAGCGCTGTGCGAACCAGTCTTCCAGCACAAACGTCTTGATGATCGCCTGGGCCCGGACGGTCTCCTGCACCATGTTGACGACGTCGGCCTCGCTTTGCCGGAGCCGCACCCCGGCCGCAAGAGAACGGGCCAGCAGGCGCCGCACCACCAGCATCAGGACCGGCAGGGCGACCAGCGCCGCCAACGCCAGGCGCCATTCCAGGTAAAGCAGAAACGGGACATTGATCAGCAGTCCGAGCGTTGTCAGGATGGAATTTAGAAAGGCCTGTGTATAACCGGCCTCCACGGCGCGCAGGTCCCCGCTGAAGCGCGCCAGAATATCACCCAGCCGGATCTTGGCATAGAAATCAGCTGAGAGGCGCTGGAGCTGCTCGTACAGCCGGCGCCGCAGGTCGTTGGCCAGGAGCGCGGTCGCCGCGGCGTTCACATTCTCCCCCGCCAGGGCAGCGCCGGCCATCACTCCAAAGGCCGCCAGCAGTCCGAGAAGGATCAGGGACAAGGGCGGATCGTTCAGCCCGCGCAGGGCGTTGTCCAGGATCAGCTTCAAGCTGTAGGCGAAATAAGTGTGAAAGAGCTGCTGCAGAAAGAGGAGCGCAATCGCCGCCGCCAACAGTCGGGGATGCTGGCGCCAGGCCCGCCAGGCGCGGCTGAGGGTTTCGGGCAGGGTCAGGGGAATGGCCGATTCGAGGGACGGGCTTTTCATGCGCCGGATTTTAACATGGCCTTTCGGCGAGGATCATCGCTGGCGGCCTGTCCGTCCGCCCGCCTCCGCGCCGCTGAGCCTGAGTATAATCGCCTGTGATCCGCCAACCCTGAAGCGGCGCCGGTTCCGGAACGCAGCTAAAATCCCGCCCAGCGCGCCAACGCCGACCAGACCCAGTTCGCCGAGTCGCCTGGCCAGCGCGCATCCCGATCCGTCTCGCCATCGATCGGGGCTGGGACCAGGCTGCGCCCGCCTTCACCTGTGGCAGTTCTATGATCGCTTTCAATCCAAGCACGCGCACTTTCAACCTGTCTCTGCAGCGCAGTTTTTACGCTTTTCAAGTGGACGCCGAAGGCCGGCTCCTCCACCTCGGCTGGGGGCCGCGGCCGGCCGGCGCTGAGGCCGCCGCGGGCGTGACAGGGTCGACCGTCCACGTTAACTACGACACGCCGGCCAGCTTCCTGGTGCAGTTACGGCCGGAAGAACTGCTGACCTTCGGCGATGTTTCGCTGTTCGAGCCCACGCTCAAGGCCAGCTTCCCGACTCTGGGCCAGCCGTTGGCCGCCGGCGAAGCCGCCCACCTGCCGCTGCGCGACCTGCGCCTGCGCTACGTGGACCACACGGTCGTCACCGACGCCCAGCCCGGCGGCGCGCCCGCGCACGGCCAGCCCAGCCTGAATCCAGCCCCGCGCGAAACCGTGCGCGTGCGGCTGGCCGACCCGGCGCAGGGACTGGCGGTGACAGCCTGCTACCGCTTGACGCCTGAACACGATATCGTGGAGCGCTGGTTGGAGTTGCACAACACCGGGCCAGCGCCGGTCACGTTCGACGTCTGTTACTCGGCGTCCGCCCATCTGCCGGCCGGCACGACCGAGCTGACGAGCGTCTCCGGCACCTGGGCGCGCGAGTTCACGCCTCAGCGCGACCGGCTGGGGCCGGGCTTGCGCATCCTGGAGAGCCGCAGCCTGCAGACCAGCCACTTCAGCAACCCCTTCTTTCTGCTCAACCGCCCGGGGCAAGCCTGGGAAGAGACCGGGCTGGTGTACTTCGGCGCGCTGGCGTATAGCGGCAGTTGGCGTCTGGCCTTCGAGCAGCTGCCCACCGGCGCGGTGCGCGTCCATGGCGGCTACAACCCGTCTGATCAGCGGCTGGAGTTGGCGCCCGGCGAGACCCACAGCACGCCCGCCTTCGTCATGGGCGTCAGTGTGGACGGCTGGGGCGGCGCCAGCCGGCGCCTGCACGCCTTCACGCGCGAGCGGGTGCTGCCGAACCCGCCTCGCCCTCTCCCCTGGCGCCCGGTACTGTACAACAGCTGGGAGGCCACCTACTTCAACCTGAGCGAGGCCGGCCAGATCGAGCTGGCTCGCAAGGCGGCCGCCCTCGGCGTGGAGTTGTTCTGCGTGGACGACGGCTGGTTCGGGGCGCGCCGCAACGACCAGGCCGGCCTGGGCGATTGGACCGTGAGCGCGGACGCCTTCCCGAATGGCCTGGAGCCGGTGGTCCAGGAGGTCCACCGCCTGGGGATGCGGTTTGGCCTCTGGATCGAGCCCGAGATGGTCAACCCGGACTCGGACCTGTACCGTGCGCACCCAGACTGGGTCCTGCACTTCCCGGGCCGGCCGCGCACCACGGCCCGCAACCAGTTGATCCTGGATTTCGGCCGCCCGGAAGTGGTCGAGCACATCTTCGCCGTTTTGGACGCCCTGGTCCGCCGGTATCAAGTGGCCTTTTTCAAATGGGACATGAACCGGCTGGCCACCGAGCCGGGTTCCGTGGCCGGCCAGGCCATCTGGCGCCGGCACGCGGAGGGCGTCTATGGGATCATGGATCGCCTGCGCCACGCGCACCCCGGCCTCGATATCCAGAGCTGCTCGGGCGGCGGCGGACGCATCGATCTGGGCATCCTGGGCCGCACCGACCAGGTCTGGGTCAGCGACAACACCGACGCCCTGGATCGGCTTCGGATCCAGGAGGGCTTCAGCCTGGCTTACCCAGCGCGCTGCCTGGAGGCCTGGGTGACGCACGCGCACAACCACATCACCCGCCGGGTCACGGCGTTGAGCACGCGCTTCGACGTGGCCATGCGCGGCGCGCTCGGCATCGGCTCCAGCCTCAACGAACTTAGCGAAGCCGAGCTGGCCGAGTACGCGGCCTACATCGCGTTCTACAAACGACTGCGGCCGATCATCCAGGCTGGGACGCTCTATCGGTTACAGCGTTTGGAAGAAGGCGACGCGTCCGTGATCGAGTACGGGCTGCCGGATGGCCGCGAGGCCGTCTACTCGGTCGTCTTGCGCGATCACCAGATCGGACGGCTGCGCCCGCCCGCGCCGCTGCGCGGACTGAATGCGGCCGGCCTGTACCAAGTGCTCGATCGCGACCAGCGCGAGCTTCACCGCCTCAGCGGCTACGAGTTGATGACGCTCGGCCTGCCCGTGGAAAACACGGAAGGCCCAGGCTATAGCCGCACCCTACATCTACGACAGGTGGACCATGTTTGATCCGACTGAACATCCGCACCGCCGCCACAACCCGCTCACCGGCGAGTGGGTGCTGGTCTCGCCGCACCGCACCAAGCGGCCCTGGCTGGGCCAGGTGGAGAAGCCCAACCTGGCCGAGCGGCCGGCCTACGACCCCGGCTGTTACCTGTGCCCGGGCAACGCCCGCGCCGGCGGCCTGACCAACCCGGCCTACACCGAAACGTTCGTCTTCACCAATGACTTCGCGGCCCTGCTGCCGGACACGCCCGAGGAGCACGCGGCACATCATCGCCTCCTGCGCGCCGAGGGCGAACGCGGCACCTCCCGCGTGATCTGTTTCTCGCCGCGCCACGACCTGCACCTGGCGCGCCTGCCGGTTTCGGCCCTGCGTCCGGTGGTGGACGTCTGGGCCGCGCAGATCGAGGACCTGGGCCAGCACTACCGCTGGGTGCAGCTGTTCGAGAACCGGGGCGAGGCCATGGGCGCTTCCAACCCGCACCCGCACGGCCAGGTCTGGGCCGGCAGCGCGCTGCCCAACGAAATCACCAAGGAACTGCACACCCAGCAGGCCTACTACGGCGAGCACGGGCAGCCCCTGCTGTTAGATTACGCCCGCCTGGAGGCCGAGCGCGGCGAGCGGGTGGTGGTGGAGAACGCGGACTGGCTGGTGGTGGTCCCGTACTGGGCCATCTGGCCGTTTGAGACACTGCTGCTGCCGCGCCGGCCTGTCCGGCGCCTGCCAGAACTGACTGGCGGTGAGCGCGACAGCTTGGCCGAGATCATCCAGCGTCTGCTGATCCGCTACGACAATCTGTTTGAGACGTCGTTTCCCTACTCGATGGGCTGGCACGGCGCGCCGACAGACGGCGGCGCGCACCCCGGCTGGCAGCTGCACGCGCACTACTACCCGCCGCTCCTGCGCTCCGCCACAGTGCGCAAGTTCATCGTCGGCTACGAGATGCTGGCCGAGGTCCAGCGCGACCTGACCGCCGAGCAGGCCGCGGCCCGGCTGCGCGGGCTGCCGGAGCGGCACTATCGGGAGCAGCCCGCGGCCTGAACCCGCTGCGCCGAAGCCGGCCCCGCCCGAGCGCAGCCAATCGAACCAAAGTCGTCAGCGAACTCCCCGAGCCGGAGCGAGCGCTCCGCGATGTCGATCGCGTCCTATCTCCCTCAGGTACCTTGGCGTTCAGCGAGTTGTTGACCGACCGGGACTACCCCTTAACCCAGACGCTCGTGCGCCTGGCGGGGAAAGCCGACCTCCGGTTCAAGAGAAAGCTGGGGGACTTCTTCTCGTGCACGCTCGTGACAGAGCACCAACCTGTGCCATCCGCCGGCCAACCTACGGGCCATCTGGCCGGCGCCCGAACAGCCGCGTTAGCCGTCCTCAGAGGCAAACCTGGTCCAGGCCCTACAGTTGTCCGTCAGTGGCCACCGGCCCAATTGGTAAGCGCTGGGTGCATTCTCCAGGGAAAGTACAATGTCGGAACATAATGAACTGAGCGACCGCGAACGGGAAGTCATAAAACAGCTCCTCGAAGGCAAGAGCAACAAGTTGATTGCTGCCGCCTTGAGTATTTCCGAGCGCACGGTGGAATTCCACCTCAAGAATATTTATGAAAAGTACCAGGTGCGCTCCCGTGTAGAACTGGTGCTAAAGCTACGGTCTTCCACAGTTGTTAGCCAGGGAGGAATTGCCGACAATCAAGACCGTCCCAAGTTCAATTGGGCAACATCTTTGCGAGAAGCCGTCTCTCAAATCGGCAAGGACCTAAACATGGCAAACATAATGAGTTCTGACGCCAGCAACCCAGGAAGGCCAATGACGTTCTTTGAATCGATCCGCGTGTGTCTCACTAAGTTCGCGGAGTTCAGCGGCCGAGCGACGCGGGCGGAGTTCTGGTGGTTTGCGCTGTTCGTCAGCCTGGGGGTCACGGCCTTGGCCTACGTGAGCGAGGCGCTGGGGGGCGCCTTCCTGACAGTGATGCTGCTGCCGTTATTGGCCGCGGGAACCCGCCGCCTCCGGGATACCGGCCGGAGCGGCTGGTGGCAGTTGTTCTTGCTGGCGCCGGTGGGCGGCCTCGTTGTAGTGGGGATTTTGTGGGCGCTGCCGCCCGTCAGCAGCCAAGAAACACGTTCTTAGCTGGCCCCCCATAGCGTCTTCGACGCCAGGGCCGCGCCCTCGGCCAGCGCCCGCAGCTTGGCGTAGGCAATGTCCGGATGCACGGCGCCGAACCCGGCAAAGGTGCCGAAGCCGCAGTCAGTGCCGGCCAACACCCGTTCCCGGCCCACCAACTGGGCCACGCGCACAATGCGCTCGGCCACCAGTTCTGGGTGCTCAATGAAGTTGGACACGCTGTCGATCATGCCCGGCGCCAGCACCTTGTCTTCGGGCAGAGGCACTTCGGCCCACACGGCCCACTCGTGGGCATGGCGGGGGTTGGCGCCCTCAATCAAGAGCATGCCCGGCTTGGCCTTGAGCACCACGTTGACGATCTTGCGCAGCGGGATATCGTGATGGTGCGGGCCTTCATAGTTGCCCCAGCACACATGCATCCGCACCCGGTCGCCGGGCACATTCTGCAACGCATAGTTCAGAGCCTCCACCTGGAGCTCGGCGTTGCGCAGGAAGGTCTCGTCGTCCACATCGCGGAACTTGATGTGCCGCCCCATCGCCAAGTCAGGCGCGTCGATCTGCAGATACAGGCCGGCGGCGACGATGGCCTCGTACTCGGTCCGCATCGCCTCCGCCAGGGCCTGCAGGTAGGCCACCGGCGTTGGGTAGTAGTCGTTGGGCTGGAAGACGGCGATCACGCCGGGCGAGGCCGCGTTCATAAACGCCGCGCCAGCGCCGTGCTGCACGACAGCGGCCTGCAAGTGGCGGATGTCTTCGTGCAGCGCGGCGTGGTCGCGGACGGCGATAGGACCGGTGCACCTGGGCCGGTGATACTGGGGCGTCGCGCCCAGCCGCGACAAGCGATCTTTGAAGGCCGGGTAGTCGTCCAGGTCCTTCGGCGTGGCGCGCGGCACCTCACCGATCTCGAACCCGGTCAGGCGATGGCGGATGTAGGTGGCATAGCTGATCTTGCTCATCTCGCCGTCGCTGACCACATCCACCCCCGCCGACACCTGGCGCGCGACCGCGTCGCTGACGGCCGTGCGCATGGTCTGGGCAAAAGCTTCCGGGTCGTAGGGCTCGCCCCGATCTTGGGCGAAAAGCAGGTCCACTACCGGCTGTGGGCGCGGCAGGCTGCCCACATGGGTCGTTAATATCCGGCCAGGATGGGTCATGGGTCACCTCGTCTTGTTCATTCCGGCGGCCGCCCGACCCACCCTGGCCGGGCCCTCGGTATACCCGTGCGCGTCGACTAATCGGAGCCGGGCGCCAGGTCATTGATGCGGATGGCCGCGGCATGCCGATGGGCGTCCATGCCCTCGTACGTCGCTTGAGCCGCAGCATAGCGCGCCAGCTTGATCGAGGCCGGCGTGTCCACCTCCATGTGGGTGATGATCTTCAGATACATTCCCACCCACAGCCCGCCCGTGTACTGCGCGGCCGCGCCGGTGGGCAGGATGTGGTTCGGGCCCGCGATCTTGTCCGCGTAGACCTCGGGCGTGTTCTCGCCCAGGAAGAGCGAACCGTAATTGTGGAGCTGGGCGAGCACCGCGCGCGGGTCGCGGGTATGCACCTCGAGGTGTTCGGGCGCGTACTCGTCGGCGTAGCGGGCGGCGTCGGCCAGGCTGTCCACCACCACCACCCGTCCGTGATCCTGCCAGGAGGCGCGGGCCACGGCCTCGGTGGTGCGCTCCTTGAGCTGCTTCTCGATCTCGACCAGGGTCTGGCGGGCCAGGGCTTCAGACGTGGTCACCAGGCAGCCGCGCGCGCTGGGGTCGTGCTCGCACTGGGCCAGCAGGTCGGCGGCCACGTAGTCGGCGCGGGCACTGTCATCGGCCAACACCAGGCACTCGCTCGGCCCGGCCAGGAAGTCGATGCCCACCTCGCCGAAGATCTGGCGTTTGGCCTCGGCCACGTATTTGTTGCCGGGTCCCACCACCATGTTAACGCGCGCGATGGTCTCGGTGCCAAAAGCCATCGCGCCGATGGCCTGCACACCGCCCAGACAGTAGATCTCGTCGACGCCCATCTTGTAGAGCGTGTAGAGCACGCCGGGGCTGATGGCGCCGCTGCGGCCCGGTGAGCTGCAGGCGATGATGCGCTTGACGCCGGCCACCTTGGCCGGCATGACGGCCATCACGCCCGTGGTCAGACAAGGATAGCGGCCGGCCGGCAGATAGCAGCCGACCGATTCCACCGGCACCACGCGGTGGCCCATGCGCATCCCGGGCTTGATCTCGGTCTCGAAGGCGGTCAGCCGGTCCTTCTGGGCCTGGGCAAAGGCGCCCACCTGCTCGATGGCATAATCCAGCTCCTCCACCACGGCCGGCGGCAGCTCGTCCTTGGCCTTGGCCGCTTCTTCCATCGGGATACGGAAAGCCGGCGGATCGTAGTTGTCGAACTTCTTGGAATACAGGCGCAGGGCGGCATCGCCCTCAGCCTTCACGCGCCCCAGGATTTCGCGCACGGTCTCCTGCAGCTGGCGGGTATCTTCAGCCGTGACCGGCTTCTCAGCTTTGAGCTCTCGGTAGTACATGGGCAACTCCTGTGTGAAAAGTGAACCGTATCCCGGCTGGCTTACGGAAGCCGCAGCCGGTTATGGATGGCGAGCGGGCCGAGCCGCTTAAAACCTTCGCCGTGGGCCACGCCGTGTTGATAGATGGGGAACTGGCGGCCGCTGTCGCGCAACTGTTTCAGGCTTTGCGTCAGCCCGAGCGTGCCGAACTCCCGGGTCCGCGTCACGTGGTCCAGATCCAGCACCTCAGTCAGGAGGGTGGCGTGGTCGCCGGCCTGCTGCAGCACGCGGCCGTCCGGGTCAACGATCAGCGAACGGCCGCCGCCCAAGGGGCTGAGGCCGTTGAGCCCGATGAAGTAGCACTGGTTGACGATGGCCGTGGCCTGGCTGACCACCAGTTCCAGAGCGCGATCCGAAGTCGGCGTCAGGGTGGGCTGCAAGATGACCTCCGCGCCCAGCCAGGTGAGCGTGCGCGCCACTTCTGGGAACCACTGGTCATAGCAGATGCACAGCCCGAAGCGGCCGACCTCCGGGATGTCGAAGACGCAGAACTCATCGCCGGCTGTCGTTTCGGCCTCAAACGGCAGCCACGGGAACAGCTTGCGGTATTTGGCCGCGAGCTCGCCGGCGGGCGAGATCGCCAGGGCGGTGTTGTAGATGGCCTCGCCGGCCAGCTCGTACATTGAACCCGGCACCAGCCACTTTTGCGTCCGGCGCGCGATGGCGCACAACTCATCGGTGAGCGGACCCGGGATGGGCTGGGCGGTCTGACGCCAAGCCTCCGGCGGGTTGGCTGGCACAAACGGCACCGCGCCGGAGACCGCCAACTCGGGGAACAGCACCAACTGCACCCACGGGAAGCTGCGGGCGAGCTCGTCCATGACGACGCCCATCTGAGCGACGCTGGCGGCCGCATCCCAGGCCACCGGCGCCATCTGCACGGCCGCGATCCCGAATAAGCGCGCCATAGGCGTTCTCTCGATCTCCGGCGGAGCCGGGCGGTTAAGGGCGCCGGCTCAGGCCAGCACCCGCCGGCGCTCGTCGGCCAGCGCCAGCACCCGCTTCCAGCTCTTGATGAAGCTGCTGCGGAAAAGCTGCACCGGGCCGAAACCTTCGAACTCATCCGGGCTCAGGCCGTCGTCCAGGTAGCCGCGCCGGAAGTCCGGCAGTTTCTCGAGCAACTCGTCGATCACGCGCTGCGGCACCAGATTGAACAAGCGCTCCACCACCGGCGGGTCTTGGGCCAGGAGCTTGTCGGCCGTGCCCTCCCAGTTGATGGTGATGTACATCCGGCCGCCCACCAGTTCGGTGAAGTGGTGCAGGCCGCGCGAGCCGCCGCTGACGAAGTGGCAGCGGTAGCCACGCGCCTCCATGACGGCGTAGACCTTGCGCGCCGCGGCCAGACCGGCCTGGTGCAGCACGTCGGGCGAGATGTCGATCTGGTTGTCCGCCACGTACTTCTGCAAGAAGTCGTCGTAGATGCCGGCGATGTGCGACATGAACAACACCGGGGTCTGGCCAGACTCGCGGGAGACGCGCTCGTAAGTCTCGCACAGGGCGATCAGCTGGCTGACAGCGAAGATCTCGGTGGCGTTGATCGGCACACCCTGGGTGATGAGGGCCGCCATCGCCTTGAGACCGACCGTGGTCGCCGGGATCTTGCAGGCGATGTTGGGAGCCACGCGCCGGTTGGCCAACGACTCCTCGATCAGCTGCTCCGGGTCTTCCTCATCGATTGGGTCGCCCTGGATGCTGACGTAGCCGTAAACGCCCCCGGCCTGGGCCAGTTGCGGCTCGAACTTCGCGGCAATCGGCTTGACCAGCTTCTGCTGGAAGACAATGGCGGCCTGGTGGGCGTGCTCGGTTTCACGGATGGCCTCATCCAGCAGCGCCAGCGCGTACGGCCCCTCCGTTGGATGATCCAGCATTTTCTGCGAGTAGGACGGGTTACTGGTGCAGCCCACCGCCCCTTCGGCGATGGCCCAATCCGCCTGCGCGCGGGTGGGGTTGTTGATCCAGAGCCGGGTGGGCGTCTGCCGCGCGACCCGGTGGAAATAACGCTCTGTCATGATGACTCCTCCTCGCCCCACCTCAGCCGTTCGGGTAGGCGGTGCGGAACTTAGCCACGGCTTCGGCCGCCAGCTTAGCCAGCGAGACTCCGTCGGCCATGACCGTCAGCAGCTGATAGCCTTTGTCGAACAGGTTTTGGGCCTGTTCCCAGGAGTTGGCCACAGTCGCCAGGGCCTTGCCGGAGCCCAGCACCCGCGCCTCGATGGAGGCGATGGCGGCCTTGACCGCGGGCTGGCTGGGGTCGGCGAAGTGGCCCAGGGAGGTGGCCAGGTCCATCGGGCCGATGAAAATTCCGTCCAGGCCGTCGACCTTTAGGATCTCGTCCAGGTTGGCCACAGCTTCCGGCGTCTCGACCGCGATCATGACGAAGATCTCGGCGTTGGCGTGGTCCAGGTAGGCGCGGATGTTCTGGCCGTAGCCGGCGGCGCGCGGGCTGCCGGCGATGCCGCGCACGCCCTGCGGAGGGTAACGGCAGGCGCGCACAGCGGCGGCGGCCTCGGCAGCCGTGTTGACGTACGGCACCAGGACGCCGGAGACGCCGGCATCCAGGATGCGCTTGAGGCTGACGAAGTCGTTCCACGGCGCGCGCACCAGCGGGGTCACGCCCGAGCCGTTCATGGCCTGGAGCTGGCTCACCAGGCTGGCGATATCGCCGGGGCCGTGCTCCAAATCGATCAGCAGCCAGTCGAAACCGGCCCGGCTCATGATCTCGGCCGTGTACGGGCTGGCGATCTGCAGCCAGGCGCCCACCGTGCGGCGGCCGGCCCGGAGCTGATGTTTGAGCGGATTGGTGAACGGGGTGGCAGCGGGCATACGTTCCTCGCGAACTCCGGGGGCGGGCCGCCGCCCAGCCGGGCCGGCGGCTCCGCCCCTACGGGAATCAGTCTCTGAACAGGATGGTCGGGATGTTCAGCAGGCGGCCGACCTCTTGCAGCTCACGCACGTAATCGCCGGCGACGCCGGAGATATGGTTGGAGCCGAACTCGTCCACCAGATGCTCGAAATCCACGTCGACTTTGACAAACGCTGTCGGGAGTTGATGCCGGCCGCGGGCCGCCACAAAGGCCGCGTACTCGGCCTCCGTCGGCTCGACGGCCTCGCCCGGCAGGATGGCCAGGACATATTGGCCCGCCCGACGATACAGGCGCGCCAGGGTCAAGGTGCCGGGGGCCGCCCGGAAGTAGGTGATGGCGCCGCCGCCGGGCCGCATGGCCGGGCGCAGCTCCAGGCGGCGCATGTTCTCGGCCGGGTCGTTCGAACGGCCGGCGTACCACGAGCACATCCCGCCGCAGTTGGGCAGATAGATCGTGCGCGTCTCGGCGTTCAGATAGCTCAGGTCAGCGAACAAAGTCGGCAGACCGCCCGAGACGTGCTTGAGAATCTGCATCGTCAACGCGCCATCGCCATCGGCCTCGCAGGCCAACGCGAACGACTCTTTGCGGCCGGCGGCGTCGTAGGGACCGGGCATCAGCGCCGCCGACAGGCACTGCGGCACATAGTGGTTGGTCAGGTCCGGCATGCACTTGACCGCGCCGAAGTCCAGTTTCTTCTCTGCGATGATCTCCTTGGTGGCCAGATAGCAGCGCGCCTGGAAGGAGAGTTTGGCCGGCGTCAGGCCCTGGTCGTTGTAGCCGACGCTGGCCGTGGTCTGGCTGAGCCAGGCCACCATAGCCTCGGCTGGCGCTTCGGCCATGGCCTCGGCCCGGCGGATGATCTCCAGTTGGTCGATGTGCTCCACGTCCACGCCGAAGAGCTGCCGCCATTGCATCGGGTCGAAGGTGCCGGTGTCGATGCCCAGCGAACGCCCGCCAAACAGGCCGAAGACCTCGCCGCGCAGACGCCGCACCGCGGCGGCCGCCCGCAGAAACGGCAGGGCCTTCGGCCCCACCCGGCCGGTTTCGAAGTCCTCGCGGATGCGCAGGTGCGGGTAGCCGATCTGCGTCAGCGCGCCTCCAGCCCCCAGCAAGCCGACCGTGCCGTGCGTGCCGGCGTGCTGGTTGGAGACCAGGGCCGTGGGCAGGCTCAGGCGCTGGACGCCGCGCACCACCAGGTTGGGCGCCGTCCAGCACGGGACGTGCGCGATGAAGGCCTCGACGCCGGCCGCCTGAAGCGCGTCCACCTGGGCGTCGATCTCCTCTTTGGCGCGCGCCACCTCGGCCGCCGCGTGCAACTCGATCGGCAGGCTGCCGAAGTAAGCCAGCGCCGCTTCGTGCCGCGGCACGGTCAGCCCCTTGAAGAGCCGCTCCCACTCGTGGACCCGCTCATCGCCAAACGTGATCAAACCAACCTTGGGCGCGCTCATGGTACCAACCTCACTTCTCCATCTTCCGGGGGAAGGCCTGAATCATCCGGCCGCCATCCGGGTAGATGCACTGCCCCATGATGTAACTCGAATCGTCGCTGGCCATGAACACACAGACCCGCGCGATCTCCTCGCACGAGGCGATGTAGCCGATGGGCAGGCGCTCCATCAGCTGGTTGTGCTTGGCCTCATTGTTCACCACCCGCTGCATTAACTCGGTCATCACCGGGCCAGGCCCGACGGCATTGACGCGGATGCCCTTGTCGATCAGGGCCAGGGCCATGGCCTTGGTCATCTGGTTGACGGCGCCCTTGGCCGCGCAGTATGGCACCTGGTCCGCCAGGGCCAACACGGCCATGACCGAGGAGATGTTGATGATGACGCCCGGCCGCTGCTGGGCGATCATGACGCGCGCCGCGGACTGGCTGAGCATGAACGTGCCCTTGAGGTCCACGCCCATCACCCAATCCCAGTCCGAGTCGGTGATGTCCATGAAATTGGCGCTGTGGTTGACGCCGGCGTTATTGACGACGATGTCGATGTGCTGGTAGCGGTCCACCGCGGCCTGCACCAGCCGCTCCACATCCGGGCGCTGGCTCACGTCGCACGTCACGAAAAAG
This sequence comes from uncultured Anaerolineales bacterium, assembly GCA_937952305.1. Lineage (GTDB taxonomy): Bacteria > Chloroflexota > Anaerolineae > Anaerolineales > UBA6663 > SpSt-583. The sequence goes on from CALFZO010000081.1 coordinate 105,999, forward strand.
GCGTCGCCGCCCTGGTCGCGGATACCTTGCGCCACCGCCTCACCCAACTCGGCCGTCCGGCCGGCGAGCACGACCTTGGCGCCCTCTTTGGCATATTCCTGGGCCACCGCCACACCGATGCCCTTGGTGGCGCCGGTGACGATAGCAACTTTGTCTTGGAGCTTCATGCGCGGTCTCTTTCTCGGGGGCCGGCCGGCGATTGCCGCTGGCCGGCCGAATGGCTGCTTACGCTGAGCGGACCGGTCCTCTGGGGGCCGGCCAGCCTCCGACTGCGCGGCGGTCAGCCTGAGCGGCGCCGGTCCCCGTGGAAGGAGGTCCGCCGATCCGCTCAGGCTGCTCAGTTCAGCCGCGGCCAAAACGAGCGCTACTTCACCGGCGGTTTGACGCCCACCGGCCAGCGCTGCATGATGTCGTCGATCAGGGCGCAGACATTGTCCACCACGCCCGTCACCAGCTTCTCGCCCTTCGCGCGCGTCGCTTTGGTGGCGTCGCCGATGATGCCGTTGTCCAGCTCCTTGTACTCGGGCCGGGCAAAGGTGCCCTCAAAGTGGTACATCATGCCCGGACCGGGGCGTTGGCCGGGGGCAATGATGAACTTGCGGTCCACCAACGGCGTGCCGCCGCCCTTGGCGGCCTTGCTCATGTCGATGTACTGCGGATACAGGTACAGGCCCATCGAGGTCTCGGCCTCGTCGGCGTGCCACATGTAGTCCACCAGCGCGTTCTTGTCGTCGCGCAGGAAGTCATACCAGTGCAGGGACAACGTGAAGTGGCCGGCCAGCCCGAGCTTGTGCACGGCCACCAGCGTGGTCGAGACCTGGCCGTGGGCCGAGAGGATGATGAACTTGTTATAGCCGGAGACGGCCGCGCCCTGGATGATGTCGCACAGCAGGCCGATGTGGGTCTCGTAGCTGAGCGGGATGTTGCCGGGCATGTACCAGTGATGGTACGGGTGCGAGCCGTACATGGGCGTGTTGAGCAGCATCGCGCCCGACTTCTTGGCGATCAGCTCTGCCAGGCCGATCGCGTTGTAGTTGTCCACGCCGCAGGGCGCGTGGGGACCGTGCTGCTCGGTGGCCCCGATCGGCAGGATCGCCAGGTCACAGACCTCTTTGGCCCAGCCCACCACTTCGCCGGCCGTCAACTCTGACCACCACAAAAACCGTCGCTCTTTCATTGTCGTGCTCCCTTTCTGAGTGTGAACATCGAGGCGCCGGTGGCGCGCTCAATAGGAAAAGTCGCCGGCCGCCTCAGGCGGCAGCGGCCATAGGCGTCAAGGGGCGGCTGACCCCCAGCTCGGCGCCCAGGACTTTCAGTTCTTCGTAAAGCTTCGGCGGGATCGGCAAGCCCTGCGCCCGGCGTTTCTGCGCCGTGCGATATTCGATCTCGCCCGGCAGGAACAGCTCCGCGTTCGGGTCCCGCATCGGCGCCGCCTTGAGGCGGGCGTAGAAGGCGCCCATGCGCGCCTGCATCTCCTCGGGCTGAATGATGGCGGCCAGGTTGAGCGCGATCATCAGGTGCCCGGTCAGGCTGGGGTCGTCCGGATGGGCATACATGCTCTTCATCTGATCCCCAAAGACGCCGCCCGTGATCAGGCCGCAGAGGATGTCCACGGCGTAGGACAACCCCAGGCCCTTGAAGCCGCCCATCGGCAGGAGGAAACCGGCGAAAGCCTGGTCGGGGTCGTCGGTGGGCCGTCCGTCCTTATCCGTCGCCCAATCGAGCGGGATCTTCTCGCCTTTCTTGCTGGCCAGCAGCAATTTGCCGCCGGCCACCGCCGACAGGGACATATCCAGCACGAACGGGAAGTCGCCATAGGTGGGAATGGCGATGGCGATCGGGTTGTTGCCCGTGATGGGCTTGCTCCCGCCGGGCGCCACGATGTTGGGGATGACGTTGGTCATGGCGATGCCGACCATGCCGCGCTCGGCCGCCAGGCGGGCATACAGGGCCGCCGCCCCAAAGTGATTGCTGCGGATGGCCCCGACCACGCCGACGTTGTGGATCTCGGCCAGCTCGATGGCGCGCAACATGGCATCGCGGCCGACCACAAAGCCCGGGCCGTCGTCGCCATCCATCACCTCCAGGCCTTGACTGCCCCGCAGCAGCCGCGTCTGAGGCCGCGGGTTCAGGGCGTGTTTGCGCAGGCGTTGCAGGTAGGCCGGCAGACGCAGGACGCCGTGCGAGTCGATCCCCCACAGATTGGTGTTGACGAGGCACCGGGCGCAGTACGCGGCATCGTCAGGCGCCAGACCGGCGCGCCGGAAGAGCTCGTCCACAAACGGCTCGAGGTCTTCCGGCCGGACCAGCACATCATTCTCAGCCATACCAAGCTTTCTCCTGCTCGCGGCTCCCAGAGAGTCGCAAGCCGCTTATGGGCAGATCAACGTCGGCAGCAGGCTGCGCCGCAATACATGATCAACCGTGCTGCCCAAGGCAATCTCCAGAAAAGGGCCGCGCCCATAACCGCCCATGATGATCAGATCGCTGGCCTGCTCGGCGGCCTGCCGGAGCACGGTTTCAGCCACCGGCCCAGTGGCGACGTGGTAGGTGGCGGACAGGCCGCGGGCCGTCAGCTGCTCGCGGGCCTGCGCCGCGGCCGCGGCCGCGTCGAAGCCGCCGGCGCCGACGCACACTACCGCCAACGCCAGGCTCCAGTGCTCGGCGCAATAGGCCGCGACCTGCAGCGCGCTGTCGGCCTTGGGGCTGCCGTTGTAGGCCACCAACGCCCGGCCCAGGCGCACGACCCGCGGCTGCGGCGTAACCAGGAGCGGACTGGCACAATTGCGGACCAGCGTGCGCAGCCCGGAGCTGAGCTTGGCCCACGGCTCCGGCCGCGGTGGATGAGCCAGCCGGACGATGGTCATGTCCACCCAGGCCGAACGCTCACAGATCCGCTCGGCCACCTCGCCAGCCTCCACTGCCAACCGACCGGGGATACCGGCCGCCTGACAGCGCTGCTCGAACTCCGCCTTGACGGCCCGGGCGTGCTCGTCGGTGCGCTGGCCCGGCTTGGGCACGACGTACAGGCCCAAGACCCGGCCCCGCTCGCGGCGCGCCACTTCGCCGGCCAAGGCGAGCGCGGCCCAACCCGAGCGCGCGCCAGTGACGGGCACCAGCAAGTTGGTGAACAAGCGAAATGCCGATCCCAGCGCTTCGCCAGCCGGCCCAGCTTGCTCCCGCCGCCAGTCACCGGGCCGCACGCCGGCTATGCCAGCGGGCTCCCGATCACGCAGCCGGGTCAACACCCGGCCCACAAAGCTGAACAATCCGGGCTGGGCCGCCGGCTGGTCGTCGAGCGCTGGCGCGCCGCGCTCAAACTCCCAATCCAGAAACTCTTCCAACAACAGCCGATAACCGGACACCGCCAAATACAGGTCGGCCTCGGTGCGGCCCGGGAAACGCGCCAACGCCGCATGCTCCTGGATCACGCGGGCCACCGGCAGATAGACCTGGTCGTACCAGTCGACAATGGCCTCCGCCTCCGTCACCTCCCGGCGCTGTTCCACGCCCATGACGTAGCGGTGCAGCCGGATGTGGCGCTCCAATTCGGCGTAGTGGCCAAGGCGCGTCAGCTCCAGATTGGCGCCGGGGCGGAGCCGATCCAGTTGCGTCCGCTCCAGGAAGTCCACATAGCGCGCCTTCAGGATCAACTCGCGCGGATCCGTTTCCGGCGTCAGCGGCACCCGGCTGCGCACTTCCGTGACAAAGGCCTCAATATGGGTGACGCCCAGATCGCGGGCCACCGAGACACGATGGTTGCCGTCCAGCACAAAGTAGACTTCCCCGACTTGATAAACCTCGATGGGCGGCAGCCCCTGCGTATCCTTGAACCGATACTTGATTTCCGACCAACGGTGTTCGGCGTGATCGGTCAGGGGCAGGAAATCACGGGTGAAATCGCCCGGCCGGCCGACACTGCCGACGATGGCCGCGATGGGAATCTCGCGCAGCGTCCGGCGTCCGGTCAACTCCATATGCAGCCGTTGGCGGACGTCCTCGAAGTCGAGCAGGTCGATGGACTTGCCTGTCAGGCGCGCCCAGACTTGCTCGAGTTCGGCCCGGAACCGGGCCCGTTGAAAGTTGCGCGTGTAGCGTGTGTATTCCATCAGCGAGCGCCGCTGAGCGGCAGCTTACGCCGCCGCCTTAGTCGTGATAGAGCTGCTGCAGGACGTCGAACTCGTTCCACGTCATCCACTCTTCCGTGATCCGGCCGTTCCGGATCACGTGCTGGGTGATCCCCCACATCGTCACCCGCCGGCCGGTCGGCGCCCCGTAGATCCCAGGCCCGGTGTGCGTGCCCACCAGGCTCCAACGCGTGGCCGTGGTATAGCCCTCGGCGTCGTTGCCCATCCAGTACAGGTCGTCCACCGCGAAGACCAGGTCCGGGAAGGCCGCAATCATGGAGAGCACGAACGCCTGCAGTTCGCCCACCCCGTAGAAGGCCCGGTCCGTCACCCCGTAGAAACGCACGTTCGGCGCGTAGGCGTCACCGATCCGCCCCACCATCCGCCAATTCCAGACATAGTGGAAGGTCCGGCGCAGAAAGTCCTCCACATCAAAGCCGGCCTGCGTGGACGGCGGCAGGTGCGCGGGTTTGCCCTGCCCCGGCAGCCGCGCTGGCTCGCCAAAGCGCGGATCGTTCAGCGCGCCGGCCTGAAGCCGCTGGTTGCCCAATTCGCGCGCCTTCGCCCGCAGGTCGTAGCCCATCTGCTGCAGCATGCTGGTGGTGTTGTAGATGACGTGCTCCAGGACGATCTCGTTGGCCACCGACACGCAGTTGGCGATCAGCCAGAACTGCAGCCTGCGGCCGGTGGGCGGCCCGAACTGGCTGAAGCCAGTGTGAGTGGCCTTCAGGACCGTCCGGTGCGAGGTGTAGAAGCCCACCTCGTCGTCGCCGGCCCAGATGATCTCGTCCGCGATCAGGCGGATGTCCGGGAAGGCGTTGATGAACTGCGCGGTGTTGGCGATGACCGGGTCGCGCCCCCAATTCAGCCCATAGTCGTCGGTCACCGGCGTCCGGTGGCTGTACAGCTCATAGATATAGCCGACGTCCTTCTGCTCCCAGACCTTGTGGGTGGCGCGGACGATGAAGTCGATGATGTCAGTGTAGTGCGGCTCGAAGCCGCGCAGGCTCTGGCGGCGCGGGCCGGGCCGCAACAGCTGCTGATCGGTGCCGAACTTGGTCCGCAGGGAAATGCTGTAATCCGTGGGATTGCGGCGCGGGCCGGTCTGATAACGCAGGGCGTGGGTGTCCAGGCGCGCGGCGTTCTCGGGCGGCAGGTAGGCGCTGGCTGGCGTGGCGCTGGTCGGCGACGGTTCGACGGGGGCGGCGGCGGGCTGTTCCGACATGAGGGGCTCTCCTGGCTGAGGGGTGCGGGAACGCGTGGAGCGGGCCACGGTCACTCCCTGAGAATCTGGGCCAGCACTTCAAACTCGTTGAACATCATCCACTCTTCCGTGATCTTGCCATCCTTGATCACGTGCTGGGTAATGCCCCAGATATAGACGCGCCGGCCGGTGGGCTGGCCATAGACGCCCGGCCCCGTGTGCGTGCCCACCATGCTCCAGCGCGTGGAGGTGGTAAAGCCCTCGCGCTCATTACCCATCCAGTACTGGTCGTCGATGGTCACCATCAGGTCCGGGAACATGGAGATCAGGGAGATGACAAAGGCTTGATACTCGCCGCGCCCGTAGCCCTGCCGGTCGCTGGGGCCGAAGAAGCGCATGTTGGGCGCGTAGGCGTCGCGCACCTTGCCGAACATGCGCCAGTTCCAGATGTAGTGGTACACGCGGCGCAGGAAGTCGCCGGGGTCAAAGCCGCCCGTCGGGGCCGGCAGGTACTCAGGCTTGCGGTGGCCCAGTTGGCGGTCCGGCTCGCCCAGGCGCGGGGCCAGCACGCTGTCCCATTGGACTTGGCTGCCGAACTCGCGCGCCTTGGCGCGCACGTCATAGCCCAACTGCTGGAGCTGGGCCGAAGTGTTGTACAGCACCCACTCCTCGCGGATCTCGTTGGCGATGGTCCAGCACTCGGCGATCAGCCAGTAGTGCACCTTGCGGCCGGTGGGCGCGCCGTGCGCGCTATAGCCAGTGTTGGTGCCCCGGAGCACGGCGCGGTGCGAGGTGGTGAAGCCCACTTCGTCGTCGCCGGCCCAGACGACCTCGTCGGCGTAGCCGCGGAAATCCGGGAAGGCGTTGATGGCCTGCAGGGTGCCGGCCACCACGCGTTCGCGCCCGAACTGCTGGCCAGAGTCATCCTGCACCTTGGACTCCATGCCGTAGAACTCGTAGATGTAGCCGACGTTCTTCTCCTCCCACACAAAGTGTGTGGCGCGGACGATGAAGTCAATGATGTCGGCGTAGTGGTCCTCAAAGCCGCGCAGGCTCTGCCGGCGCTGGCCGGGGATATGCAGGAGCTGGTCCGAGCCGAACTTGGTCCGCACGGAGATGGAATAATCCGGCGGGTTGAGGCGTGGCTGGCCGTGGGGCCGCAGGACATGGGTCTCCAGCCGGGCGCGATTCTCGGCCGGCAGGCCGGCGGCGTCCGGCCGGGCGAGGGTGGTACTCAACGACTGGCGGGGATCCTGGGGCTCGTTATCCATGGCAGTGTCCTTAGGCCTTGGCCCGGCGGGCCAGGTAGAGCTGTTTCAAAATTGCCAGCTCATTGATCAGCGTCCATTCGTCCACAATCCGGCCGGCCCGGATCAAGTGCTGGGTCAAGCCCCACACGCGCACCCGCTGGCCGGTCGGCTCGCCGAAGCGGCCGTGCCCGGTGTGCGTGCCAATCAGGCTCCAGCGCATGGACGTGCGGTAGGTGTCCGGGCCTTCCTGGTTCCAATACAGCTGGTCGATGCTGAAGCGCGCGTCCGGGAAGGCGGCCAGCAGGCCGAGCACAAAGGCGGTGTAGTCGCCGCGCCCGTACTCGCTCCGGCCGTGGGTCTGATGGAAGAGAACATCCGGTGCGTACACGTCGCGGATGACGTTGAACATGCGCCGGTTCCAGATCTCGTGCAGGTGGCGGCGCA
>CALFZO010000082.1 GCA_937952305.1 uncultured Anaerolineales bacterium
GATCTGTACCGCACGCAATCGGCCGAGTTCCCGCCCGAGTGCCGCGACGCCGATTACGAGGGCCGGCTGAAGGCGGCATATCCCATCCACCCCGAGATCTTCGACCGGCTCTACACCGACTGGTCCACCCTGGTGAAGTTCCAACGTACCCGAGGCGTTCTGCGCCTGATGGCGGCCGTCATCCACAGCCTGTGGGAGAAGGGTGACCGCAACCCGCTCATCCTGCCGGCCAACCTCTCCATCGACGACCCGCGCGTGCAATTCGAGCTGACGCGCTATCTCTCGGACAACTGGGTGCCCGTGATCGAGAAGGACGTGGACGGCCCCAGCTCGCTCCCGCTGCGCCTGGACGCCGACGTGCCCAACCTGGGCAAGCTGGCCGCTACGCGCCGCGTGGCGCGTGCCATTTATCTGGGTTCGGCCCCGCTCACCCAGGCCGCCCACCGGGGCCTGGAGGACCGGCGTGTGAAGCTGGGGTGCGTCATGCCGGGCGAGTCGCCGGCCGTCTTCGGGGACGCCCTACGACGGCTGGCCGGCGCGGCCACCTATCTCTACCAGGATGGCCCGCGCTACTGGTACTCCACCCAGCCCACGGTGACCAAGCTGGCCGAGGACCGCGCCGAGCAACTCAAGCGTGAAACGGACAAGGTCGTGGCCGAGTTGGAGAAACGCCTGCGCCTGGATCTGCGGCGGGCCGGCGACTTCAGCCGCATCCACCCCATGCCGCAGTCCGGCCAGGATGTGCCCGACGACTACGACGCCCGACTGGTTGTGCTTGGCACGGATCACCCCTACCACAAGGATGGCCAGAGCCCGGCCGAGGCCGCGGCCCAGGCGATCCTCGAGTCGCGCGGTAACACCCCGCGCCTGTATCGTAACACCCTGGTCTTCCTGGCCGCGGACAAAACGCGCCTACAGGACTTAGATGAGGCAGCTCGGAAATTCCTGGCATGGGACTCGATCCTGGATGAGAAGCTAGAACTCAATCTGGACCCCCAGCAGGTGAAGCAGGCCGAGACCCAGCGGGCTTCCGCGGACAGCGTTGTGACCGCCCGCCTGCCTGAGACCTACCAGTGGCTGCTGGTGCCCGCGCAGGCCACGCCGCAGTCCCCGGTTACCTGGCAGCCGCTCCGGCTGACCGGTTCGGATGCCCTGGCCGTCCGGGCCAGCAAGAAACTCCGCAACGACGAACTGCTGTTGACGGCCTTTGGGCCTTCGCGCCTGCGAATGGAGTTGGATCGCGTGCCACTGTGGCGCGGCCAGCAGGTGGCCGTCAAACAGTTGGCCGAGGACTTCGCACGCTACCTGTATCTGCCGCGGCTCACCTCGCCGGCGGTGCTGGTGGAGGCCATTCAGGGCGGCGTGGCCCTGCTGACTTGGACCCAGGACTCCTTTGCCTACGCCGAAAGCTACGACGAGGCGGCCGGCCGGTATCGAGGCTTACGAGCAGCCCAGAACATCACCCTGTCCGAGGCGAACCTGGCCGGCCTGCTGGTCCATCCAGATGCAGCCCAGGCCCAGCAGGCGGCCACGCCGGGCGGCGGCAAAGTGCCGGGCACCGGGCCGCTGCCCGACGGCGGCTCTCGCGGAACCAATACCGGCGGTTCTACGAAAGGTAATGAGGGCGGGAGCGTGCCTCCGGCGTTGGCTGTGAAGCCCAAGCGATTCCACGGCAGCGTAAAATTGGACCCCAGGCGGGCTGGCCGGGATGCCGGCAAGATCAGTGAGGAAGTCATCGCCCATCTGGCCGGTCTGCTCGACGCGAACGTGACGGTCACTCTGGAGATTGAGGCCTCGGTGCCGGGCGGCGTACCGGACCACGTGGTGCGCACAGTGACCGAGAATAGCCGGACGCTAAAATTCACGAGCCAGGGATTTGAAAGCGAATAGCCTGGGATACCATCCATTGTGGCCGAGGGCCCGCTAAGTCGGAGGAGTCGGCTTCACTATTCTCATGACCGAGGAGGCCGATCTTGTGAGTCATAATCCAGCACCGCCGCCCGCCACTCCCACTCAAATCTTGGCGACTCTGTTGCGGACAGCCACTGCTTCATTTCAACTGCAGCAGGAACAGATTTGGCTTCCGAAGAAGTTGAAGGCTCACCTGGATGGAAGCGCCAAGCCGGACAGACAAAACCGAAAACTTGCCAGCGCCGGCCGCCATTCCAACCCTCAAAGTGGGCGGCCTCTTTCTTGTCAAAATCAAGAA
>CALFZO010000083.1 GCA_937952305.1 uncultured Anaerolineales bacterium
TCAGCTTCGACGCCTCCGTCTGGGAGACCGTCATGGCCCTGCTCAACGGCGCCACCCTCGTGCTGGCCCGCCAGGAAACCATCACGCGTGATCTGCACGCCCTGCTGCACGGGCAGCGCATCCAGGTGGTCACCTTGCCGCCGTCCGTGCTCAACGTCCTGGACCCGGCCGGCCTGCCGGACCTGCGCGTGGTGGTGGCCGCCGGCGAGAAGTGCACGACCGAACTGATGCGGCGCTGGTGCCCCAGGCGCTCGGCCGACGCCGCGCCAAGCCGGCGCTTCTTCAACGCCTATGGCCCCACCGAGACCACCGTCTGCGCCTCGTGGAAGCTGTGCGACCCGACCGAGACCGGCGAGCCCACCATCGGCCGGCCGATTCTGAACACGCGCCTGTACATCCTGGACCGGCATCAGCAGCCGGTGCCGGTGGGCGTGCCGGGCGAACTCGTCGTCGGCGGCGTCGGCGTGGCGCGCGGCTATCTCAACCGGCCGGAGTTAACGGCCGAGAAGTTCGTGGCGCTGCCACTCGACGACGACGGCGCCGTCCAGCGTTATTACCGCACCGGCGACCTCGTGCGCTACCGCGCGGACGGCGAGGTGGAGTTCCTCGGCCGCCTCGACCAGCAGGTGAAGGTGCGCGGCTTCCGCATCGAGCTGGGCGAGATCGAGGCCGCCCTGCGCGGGCTGGCCGGCGTGCAGGACGCCGTCGTCCTGGCGCGCGAGGACCTGGTGGCCGGCGACAAGCGCCTGGTGGCCTACGTGGTCCCGACGCCCGACCGCCAGCCGGCCGCCCTCAACGGCCACCGCGCCGCCGTCATCACCGAACTGCGCGAAGGGCTGCGCGGCCGGCTGCCCGAGTACATGGTCCCCGCCCACTTCGTCCTGCTGGACGCCTTCCCGCTCTCGCCGAGCGGCAAGGTGGAGCGCAAGGCCCTGCCCGCGCCGGAAGCCGACCGCCCGGCCACGGTCACCTACGTGGCCCCGCGCACCGAGACCGAGCAGGCCGTCGCCGAGATCTGCGCGCAGCTGTTGGGCGCGCGCCTGGTGGGCGTGCACGATAGTTTCTTCGAACTGGGCGGCCACTCGCTGCTGGCCACCCAGTTGATCTCGCGCGTGCGCGAGCGCCTCCAGGTGGAGCTGCCGCTGCGCGCCCTGTTCGAGCAGCCCACCGTGGCCGGCCTGGCCGCGCTGATCGACCAGCAGCGCCAGACGGCCGCCGCCGACGACGACGCCCGCCTCGCGGCGCTGTTAGCGCAAGTCCAAGACTTATCCGATGAAGACGTCAAGCGGTTATTGGAGGCAGCCTGAGCCTCGTCGCCGAGACAAGCTGGTAGCACGGCATGGCTGACCTGTCGCAGCAGATCGCCAATCTATCGCCCGAGAAACGGGCGCTGCTGGAGAAGCTCCTCAAACAAGAAGGCGTCGGCCAGCGGCCGAACCGCATCTTGCCCGTGCGCCGGGACGGCGGCGCCTTCCCGCTGTCCTTCGCCCAGCAGCGCCTGTGGTTCTTCGACCAGCTCGAGCCGGGCAGCCCGCTCTACAACATCCCGCAGGCCGTGCGCCTGACCGGGCGCCTGGACGCCGGTGCGCTGGAGCAGGCGCTCAACGAGATCGTGCGCCGGCACGAGGCCCTGCGGACCACGTTCGAGACCCGCGACGGCCAGCCCGTGCAGGTGGTGGCCCCGTCCCTGGCGCTGGCGCTGGCGCACGCCGACCTGACGGCCCTGCCCGCGGCCGAGCGCGAGGCCGAGGCCCGGCGCCAGGCCCACGCCGAAGCGCAGCGCCCCTTCGACCTGCGCCGCGGCCCGCTGCTGCGCGCCAGCCTGCTCAAGCTGGGCGCCGACGACCACGTCGTCCTGCTGACGCTGCACCACATCGTCTCCGACGGCTGGTCCATCGGCGTGCTGCTGCGCGAACTGGCGATCCTGTACGACGCCTACGCCAGCGGCCGGCCATCCCCGCTGCCGCCCCTGCCGATCCAGTACGCCGACTTCGTCCACTGGCAGCGCACCACGCTGGCCGGCGCGCCGCTCGAGCAACAGCTCACCTACTGGACGCAGAAACTCGGCGACCTGCCGCCGCCGCTGGAACTGCCCACCGATCGCCCGCGGCCCGCCATCCTCAGCGCGCGCGGCGCCCACCACGGCTTCGTGTTCCCGGCCGAGCTGGCGGCGGGCCTGAACGCGCTGGCCCAGGCCGAGGGCGCCACGCTCTTCATGGCCCTGCTGGCCGGCTTCCAGATCCTGCTCAGCCGTTACAGCGGCCAGACCGACATCAGCGTCGGTTCGCCCATCGCCAACCGCACCCGCGCCGAGATCGAGCCGCTCATCGGCGTCTTCATCAACACGCTGGTGCTGCGCACCGACCTGAGCTCCGAGCCGGGCGCGGCCGAAGCGCCGGGCTTCCGGGCCTTGCTCAAGCGCGTGCGCGAGACGACGCTGGGCGCCTATGCCCACCAAGATCTGCCCTTCGAGACGTTGGTGGAGCGCCTGCACCCGGTCCGCGACCTGAGCCGTACGCCGCTCTTCCAGGCGATGTTCGTGCTCCAGAACGCGCCCGCCGCCGGCGCTCAGCCGCTGCCGGCCACCGGCCTGCGCCTGACGCCCATCGAGGCCCACAGCGGCACGGCCACGTTTGAGTTGACGCTGTCCCTGACCGACACGCCGCAAGGTCTGCACGGCGCGCTCGAGTACAGCACCGACCTGTTCGACGCGGCCACGATCGAGCGCCTGATCGGCCACTTCCGCGTCCTGCTGGAGGCCGCCGTCCGCGAGCCGGACCGGCCGATCACGCGCCTGCCGCTGCTCACGGCCGAGGAGCGGCGCCTGGTGCTGGAGACCTGGAACGCCACCGAGCGCGCTTACCCGCAGGCGGCCGGCGTCCACCAGCTCTTTGAAGCTCAGGCCGCGCGGACGCCGGAGGCTATCGCCGCCGTAGTGCCCGCTCAGGCCGGCCGTCCGCGCCAGACGCTCACCTACGCCGAACTGGACCAGCGCGCCGCGCAGCTCGCCCGGCACCTGCGCGGCCTCGGCGTCGGACCCGAATCGCTGGTGGGCTTGGCCGTCGAGCGCTCGCCGGAGATGCTCGTCGGCTTGCTCGGCATCCTCAAAGCCGGCGGCGCCTACCTGCCGCTGGACCCGGACTACCCGGCCGAGCGCCTGGCCTTCATGCTCCAGGACTCGGGTGCGCGCTGGGTGCTCACTACGGCCGCGCTCGCTCCGCGGCTCCCCAGCACCTCCGCCCAAACGCTCTGCCTCGACGCAGACTGGGAAAAGATTGCGGCCTCCGCCAGCGACGTGGAGGCGCCAGCCCCATTCAGCCCCGACTCCCTCGCCTACGTCATCTACACCAGCGGCTCCACGGGCACGCCCAAGGGCGTCCTCGTGCCGCACCGGGCCGTGGTCAACCACAACCTGGCTATGGCCGAGGCCTTTGGCCTCACGCCGGCCGACCGCGTGCTGCAGTTCGCGACGCTGAATTTCGACGCGGCCGTGGAAGAGATCTTTCCCACCTGGGCGCGCGGCGCGGCCGTGGTGCTGCGCCCGGCCGGCCCGCTGCTGGGCGGCGCCGAACTGCTGGCCCTGGCTGAGGCCGAGGCGCTGACCGTGCTCGATCTGCCCACGGCCTACTGGCACGCCTGGGTGGCCGAGTTGGAGACGCTGGGCCGGCCCCTGCCGCCCTCCCTGCGCCTGGTCATCGTCGGCGGCGAGGCCGCCTCAGCCGAGGCGCTGGCCGCCTGGCGGCGCCTGGCCGGCGAGCGCGTGCGTTGGCTCAACACCTACGGCCCCACCGAGACCACGGTCGTCAGCACCGTCTACGTGCTGGACGCGGCCGCTGACCCACGCACCGTCCCGCCCATCGGCCGGCCGATCGCCAATGTGCGCGCCTACCTGCTCGACCGCCACGGCGAACCGGTGCCGGTGGGCGTGCCTGGCGAACTGTACCTCGGCGGCCTCGGCGTCGCGCGCGGCTACCTCAACCGGCCGGAGCTGACGGCGGAGCGGTTCGTTGAGGTGGCGCTTGACGATGGACAGCAGACGAGAGACGGATTCGCCGACAGTCGTCCTTCGGCCTCCGTCGTTCGTCTCTACAAGACCGGCGACCTGTGCCGCTACCGGCCGGATGGCAATCTGGTCTTCGTCGGCCGCGCAGACGAGCAGGTGAAGATCCGCGGCTTCCGCGTGGAGCTGGGCGAGATCGAAGCCGCCCTGCAGCAGCACCCGGCCGTGCAGATGGCCGTGGTGGTCGCGCTCGGCGCGGGCGCCTCCCGGCGCCTGGCCGCTTACATCGTCCCGGCCGCGGCCGGCGCGGCGCCCAGCGCGGACGAGCTGCGCGCCTTCCTCAAGGCGCGCTTGCCCGAGTACATGCTCCCGGCCGCCTGGCTGGCGCTGGACCAGTTGCCGCTGACGCCCAATGGCAAGGTCAACCGCCGCGCCCTGCCCGCGCCGGAGGGTTCTGACCAGACGCCGGCCGCCGCCTACGTCGCGCCGCGCACACCCACCGAAGAGTTGCTGGCCGAGGTCTGGGCGCGCCTGCTCAACCGTTCGCGCGTCGGCGCGCTCGATCATTTCTTCGACCTGGGCGGCCACTCGCTGCTGGCCACGCAGTTGATCTCGCGCGTGCGCCAGACCTTCGACGTCGAGCTGCCGCTGCGCGCCGTCTTCGAGCAGCCGACGATAGCCGGCCTGGCCGAACAGATCGAGGCCGCCCGGCGCGGCCTGGCCCTGCCGCCGCTGGTGCCGGTGCCGCGCACCACGCCGGACGGCCGGCCCGCGCCGCTGCCGCTCTCTTTCGCCCAGCAGCGCCTTTGGTTCATCGACCAGTTCGAACCGAACAGCGCCCAGTACAACCTGCCGGACGTGGTGCGCCTGCGCGGGACGCTGGACATCAACGCGCTGGCGCGCGCCCTGGACGAGATCGTGCGCCGGCATGAAGTCCTGCGGACCACGTTCCCGACCGTGGACGGTCAGCCGGTGCCGGTGGTGACGCCCGAGCTCAGCGTGCCGCTGCCGATCGTCGACCTCAGCGACCGGCCGGAGGCCGAGCGCGAAGCCGAGGCCCTGCGCCTGGCCAACGCCGAGGCCCGCCGCCCGTTCGACCTGGCGCGCGGCCCGCTTCTCCGCGCGACGCTGCTCCGGCTGCGCGCCGACGAGCACCTGGCCCTGCTCACGCTGCACCACATCGCCTCCGACGGCTGGTCCAGCGGCGTGCTCACTCGCGAGCTGGCCGCGCTCTACAGCGCTTTCGCCGCCGGCGCGCCCTCGCCGCTGCCGCCGCTGCCGCTGCAATACGCCGATTACGCCGCCTGGCAGCGCAGCTGGCTGCACGGGGACGTGCTCGCGGCCCAGCTGGACTACTGGCGCCGCACGCTGGGCGAGGACCCGCCCGCCCTGGACCTGCCCACCGACCGGCCGCGCCCGGCCGTGCAGACCAGCCGCGGCGCGCTCCTGCCCTTCACGCTGGACGCGGCTCTGCTGCAGGGGCTGGAGGCCCTGAGCCGGGCCGAGGGCGCCACGCTCTTCATGACGCTGCTGACGGGCTTCCAGGCCCTGCTGCACCGCTACACCGGGCAGGCCGCCATCCACGTCGGCACGCCCATCGCCAACCGCACCCGCGCCGAGGTCGAAGGCCTGATCGGCTTCTTCGTCAATACCCTGGTGATGCGCGGCGACTTCGCCGACACGCCCACCTTCCGCCAGGCGCTGCGGCGCGGGCGCGAAGCCGCCCTCGGCGCTTACGCCCACCAGGACGTCCCCTTTGAGAAGCTCGTGGACGCCCTGCAGCCGCGCCGCGACTTGAGCCGCCCGCCGCTCTTCCAGGTGATGTTTATCCTGCAGACGGCGGCCCGCCCGCGCGGCGCCGTGACGCCCGTGCCCGGCCTGACGCTCGAGCCCCTGGTCGTGCACATGGGCACGTCCAACTTCGACCTGACCCTGGCCCTGGAGCAGACCGGCGCCGGGCTGAGCGGCGCGATCGAGTACAACGCCGACCTGTTCGACGAGGCCACCATCGCGCGGCTGGCCCGCCACTTCCGCGCCCTGCTGGCCGGCGCGCTGGCCGACCCGGATCAGCCGGTGGCCGCCCTGCCGCTGCTCTCGGACAGCGAGCGCCGCCAGATCCTGGTGGACTGGAACGCCACCGCCGCCGATTTCCCGCGCGACCGCTGCGTCCATCACCTCTTCGAGGTCCAGGCCGCGCGCCAACCGGACGCCCTCGCCGTCGTCGAGGCCGCCGGCGCCGCGCTGACCTACGCCGAGCTCGACCGCCGCGCGGAGCAGCTCGCCCACCACCTGCGCGGCCTCGGTGTCGGGCCGGAGACGCTGGTGGGCCTGGCCGTGGAGCGTTCGCCGGAGATGCTCGTCGGCCTGCTCGGCATCCTCAAGGCCGGCGGCGCCTACCTGCCGCTTGATCCCGCCTACCCGCCCGAGCGCCTGGCCTTCATGCTCCAGGACTCGGGCACGCGCCTGGTGCTCACGCAGTCGCGCTTCGCGGCTTTGCTCCCCGCCTCAGCGGCTCAAACGCTCCGCCTGGACGCGGATTGGCCCACGATCGCTCAAACCCCGGCCACTGACTCCTGGCCCCAGACGACCCCGGATTCGCTGGCCTACGTCATCTACACCAGCGGGTCCACCGGCACGCCCAAGGGCGTGGCCGTGACGCATGGCAACCTCGTCAACCACAACCTGGCCGTGGTGGCGGCTTTCGGCCTTACGCCGGCCGACCGCGTGCTGCAGTTCGCGACGCTCAACTTCGACACCGCCGCCGAGGAGATCTTCCCCACCTGGGCGGCCGGCGCCACGCTGGTGCTGCGCCCGGCCGGGCCGCCGCCCAGCGGCGCCGAGCTGCGCCAGCTCAGCGCCGACCGCGGCCTGACCGTGCTGGACCTGCCGACCGCTTACTGGCATGCCTGGGTCGGCGAGCTGGAACTGAGCGGCGCGCAATTGCCGGAGAGCCTGCGCCTGGTGGTCGTCGGCGGCGAGGCCGCGCTGGCCGAGCGGCTGGTTGCCTGGCGGCGCCGAGCCGGCGGGCGCGTGCGCTGGCTCAACACCTACGGCCCCACCGAGGGCACGATCATCGCCTCGCTCTACGAGCCGCGCGAACCCGGCCTGGACGGCCGCGCCATCCCCATCGGCCGGCCCATCGCCAACGCCCAGCTCTACATCCTCGATGCGCGGCAGCAGCCGGTGCCCGTCGGCGTTGTGGGCGAACTGCACATCGGCGGACGCGGCGTGGCGCGCGGCTACCTCAACCGGCCGGAGTTAACGGCCGAAAAGTTCATTGAGCTGGCGCTCGACGATGGCCGAAGGATTGAAGACGAAGCCGCCGACGGTCGTCCGCCGTCCCCCGTCCAACGGCTCTACCGCACCGGCGACCTGGCCCGCTTCCGCCCGGACGGCAACGTGGAGTTTCTGGGCCGCGGCGATGAGCAGGTGAAGGTGCGCGGCTTCCGCATCGAGCTGGGCGAGGTGGAAAGCGCGCTGCTGGCGCATCCGGCCGTGAAGCAGGCGGCCGTGCTGGCCCGCGGCCGCGCCGAGAAGCAGCTGGTGGCGTGCGTGGTGCCCGCGGACGGCGAGGGCGCCGCCCTGCCGGAGCAATTGCGCGCGCACCTCCAGGCACGCCTGCCCGAGTACATGCGGCCGACCGCGTTCGTGGTGCTGGACCAGCTCCCGCTGACGCCCAACGCCAAGGTGGACCGGCGGGCGCTGGCCGCGCGCGTCGCCGAGGCCGCGCCAGACAGTTCCGCCCCGGCCGGCCAGACGGCCCCGCGCAATCCCACGGAAGAGACCCTGGCCGCCGTGTGGGCCCAGGTGCTCGGGCTGCCGCGCGTGGGCGTGCACGCCAACTTCTTCGAGCTCGGCGGCGACTCGATCCTGAGCATCCAGGTGATCGCGCGCGCCGCGCAGGCCGGCCTGCGCCTGACGCCGCGCCAGCTCTTCGAGCATCCCACCGTAGCCGGCCTGGCGGCTGTGGCCGCAGTGGGCGTGCGCGTGGATGCCGAGCAGGGCCTGGTCACCGGCTCGTTGCCGCTGACGCCCATCCAGCGCTGGTTCTTCCAACAGGCCTTCCCGGACCCCCACCATTGGAACCAGGCCGTCCTGTTCGGCGTGCGCGTCCCGTTGGACCGCGCCGCGCTGACGGCCGCGCTCGGCGACCTGCTGGCCCATCACGACGCCCTGCGCCTGCGCTTCAGCGCGGCCGACGGCGGTGGGCAGGCGCAGTTGGCCGACCTCGCCGGCGGCGTCCCGCTGACCTGGATTGATTTGAGCGATCAGCCCGAGGCCGAGCACGGATCGGCCGTGGAAACGCACGCCGCCCAGGCTCAAGCCAGCCTGAACCTGGCCGAAGGCCCGCTGCTGCGCGCCGTGTACTTCAATTGCGGCGCGGGCCGCCCGGCGCGGCTGCTGATCGTCATCCATCACCTGGCCGTGGACGGCGTCTCCTGGCGCATTCTGCTGGAAGATTTGCAGACGGCCTACCAACAGCGCCTGGCTGGCGCGGCGCCGCAGCTGCCAGCCAAGACCACGTCGTTCAAAGCCTGGGCCGAGCGCCTGGCCGCCTATGCCCGGACGGCGGCGGTCCAGAACGAACTCCCCTTCTGGCTGGAGACGCTCGCCCCCGGCGCCGGCGGCCTGCCGGTCGATCTGGTCGACGGCGACGATGATGTAGCCTCCGAGCAGAGCGTGGCCGTCACGTTCACGGCCGACGAGACGCGCGCCCTGCTCCAGGACGTGCCGCGCGCCTACCACACCGAGATCAACGACGCTCTGCTGACGGCGCTGGCCCAGACGCTGACGCGCTGGACCGGCGCGCGCGCGGCGCTGATCGACCTGGAGGGCCACGGCCGCGAAGACGTGCTGCCCGGCGTGGACGTCTCGCGCACGGTTGGCTGGTTCACCAGCGTCTACCCGGTGCGGCTAGAGCTGCGGCCCGGCCTGCCGCCCGGTGAAGCTTTGAAGTCCGTCAAGGAGCAGCTGCGGCGCGTGCCCGGCCGCGGCCTGGGCTACGGCCTGCTGCGTTACCTGGCCGCTGAGCCCGCCTTGCGTGGCCGGCCGGAGGCGCCGGTCAGCTTCAACTACCTGGGCCAGTTCGGGCGCCAGGCCGCGCCGGAAGCGGGCGGCCCGACGCCGTTCGAGCCGGCGGCCGAGTCGTCCGGCCTGGCGCAGAGCCCGCGCGCCGCGCGCAGCCATCGGCTGGACCTCAACGGCGGCATCAGTGCCGGCTGCCTGCGCCTGGAGTGGACGTACAGCGCCGCCCGCCATCGGCGCGCCACCGTGGAGCGGCTGGCCGGCGACTTCGCCCAGGCGCTGCGCGACCTGATCGCGCACTGCCAGGCGCCGCAGGCCGGCGGCCATACGCCGTCCGATTTCAAACTCGCCAAGCTCGACCAGCGCAAGCTCGACAAAGTGCTGGCGAAGGTCGGCAAAAAGGACACCCCCAAGCGATGAGCGTTGAGCCCGCGCCGGCCGTCGAGGTCGAAGATATCTTTCCGCTGTCGCCGATGCAGCAGGGCATGCTGTTCCACAGCCTGTACAGCCCTGAGGCGAACATGTACTTCGAGCAGACCTGCTGGGAAGTGCAGGGCGCTGTGGATGAGGCCGCCCTGCGGCGCGCCTGGGAGCTGGCCCTGGAACGGCAGGCCAGTCTGCGCGCCGCCTTCGTCTGGGAGGGCGTGGACGAACCCGTGCAGGTGATCCAGCGCGGCGTGGCGCTGCCCTTCGACGGGCAGACCTGGGGCGATGTGGCCGAGGCCGAACGCGAGGCGCGCCTGGAGGCCTTCCTCAAGGCCGACCGCGCGCGCGGTTTCGATCTGGCCCAGGCGCCGCTGATGCGCCTGAGCCTGCTGCGCGCTGGCGCCGTGAGCTTCCTGGTCTGGAGCCACCACCACCTGCTGCTGGATGGCTGGTCCGGCCCGCTGCTGATGCAGGAAGTGCTGCTGGCCTACGACGCCCTGCGCGCCGGCCGGACGCCGGCCCTGCCGCCCGCGCACTCGTACCGCGATTACATCGCCTGGCTGACGGAGCAAGACCCGGCCGCGGCAGAGGCCTATTGGCGGCGGACGCTGCGCGGCTTCGCGCGCCCCACCCCGCTGGTGGTGGACCGGGCCGGCGCGCCCGCCACGCTGGACGAGGCCGCCAACCGCATCGCGGGCGCGCGCCTTCCGGCCGAGGCCACCGCCCGGCTGCAGGCCCTGGCCCGCCAGCACGCGCTGACGCTCAACACCTTCGTCCAGGCCGCCTGGGCGCTGCTGCTCCACCGCTACAGCGGCGATGAAGACGTGCTCTTCGGCGCCACCGTCTCCGGCCGCCCGGCCGACCTGCCCGGCGCCGAGGCCATGATCGGCCTGTTCATCAACACCCTGCCGGTGCGCGTCCAGATCGACTCGGACGAGACGGCGCTGGCCTTTCTGAAGCGGCTGCAGGCTCAGCAGGCCGAGCAGCGCCAGTTCGAGCACTCCGCCCTGGTGCAGATCCAGGGCTGGAGCGAGGTGCCGCGCGGCACGCCGCTCTTCGAGAGCCTGCTGGTCTTTGAGAGCTACCCCGTGGACGCGGCGCTGCAGGCGCGCAGCGGCGGCCTCGGCCTGCGCCAGCGCGCGTCCTTCGCGCGCACCAACTACCCGCTGACGTTCGTGGTCAGCCCCGGCCGCGAGCTGGGCCTGGAGCTGGTCTATGACGCCGGGCGCTTCGACGTCGACGCCATCCAGCGCCTGCTCGGCCATTTGCTGACGCTGCTGGACGGGCTGGCCGCCGACCTGGAGCGGCCGGTGCGGGCCCTGCCGCTGCTCACCGCGGCCGAGCGGCGCCAGTTCGCGGACTGGAACGCCACCGACGTCGCGGGCACCATCGCCAGCCTGCCGCGCCTCTTTGAGGCCCAGGTGCGGCAAGCCCCGGATGCGCCGGCCCTGCGCTATGCCGGCCAGACGCTGACCTACACTGAGTTGAATCGGCGCGCCAACCAGCTCGCCCGGCACCTGCAGAAGCTGGGCGTCGGCCCGGAGACCCTGGTCGGCGTCTGCGTCGAGCCATCGTTCGAGATGATCGTGGCCGTGCTGGGCGCGCTCAAGGCCGGCGGCGCCTTCCTGCCGCTGGCCGCGCACTATCCGGCCGAGCGCCTGCGCTTCATGATCGCCGACTCCGGCACACGCCTGATCCTGACCCAGGCGGCGCTGGTCCCGTTCGTCCAGACCCTGGCTGGCGCGGACACGCGCGGGCTGGCCCTGGACGCCGAGTGGCCGGCCATCGCCGCGAACGCCGACACGGACCTGGCGGAGGCGTCCGCGCCCGAGGCGCTGGCCTACGTCATCTACACCTCCGGCTCCACCGGCACGCCCAAGGGCGCCCTGCTCGAGCACCGCGGCCTGAGCAACTTCTGCCAGGCCTTCGCCCACACGATGGGCGTTCGCGCCCACGACCGTGTCCTGCAGTTCGCGTCCTTCAGCTTCGACGCCGCCGTCGCCGAGATCTTCATCGCCCTGCTCAACGGCGCCTGCCTGTGCCTGGCCCCGCGCGAGACGATGATGGCGATGCCGGACCTGGCGGGCCTGATCCAGTCGGAACAAGTTACGGTTGCGGTCCTGCCGCCGACCGTGCTCAGCCTGCTGCGGCCGGACGCGGTGCCGACCCTGCGCAACGTGACCTCGGCCGGCGAGGCCTGCACGCCCGACATCGCCGCGCGCTGGAGCGGCGGCGACCGCGCCTTCTTCAACGGCTACGGCCCCACCGAGACCGCGGTCGGCGCGCTGTTCAGCCGGCTGGCGCCCGGCAACCCGGTCACGCTCGGCCGCCCGATCGCCAACCTGCGCGCCTACGTGCTGGACGCGCAGCGCCGGCCGCTGCCCGTGGGCGTGCCCGGTGAGCTCTGCCTGGGCGGCGTCCAGGTGGGCCGCGGCTACCTCAACCGCCCGGAACTGACGGCCGAAAAGTTCATTGAGCTGGCGCTCGACGACGAAGGCGCCTTCCAACGCGTCTACCGCACCGGCGATCTCGTGCGCTATCGCCCGGACGGCCAGCTTGAGTTCCTGGGCCGCCTCGACTTCCAAGTGAAGGTGCGCGGTTACCGCATCGAACTCGGCGAGATCGAGGCCGCCCTGCAGCAGCACCCGGCCGTGGCGCTGGCGGCCGTCCTGGCGCGCGAGGACGCGCCCGGCGAGAAGCGGCTGGTGGCCTACCTGACCGCCCGCGCCGATGCGCCGCCGGCGGCCTCCCTGCGCGATTTCCTCAAGGCGCGCCTGCCGGACTTCATGCTGCCGGCCGCCTTCGTGACGCTGGACCAGTTCCCGCTGACGCCGAACGGCAAGATCGACCGCCGAGCCCTGCCCGCGCCGGAGGCCGGCGACGTCGTCGCCGCCGCCTACGTGCCGCCGCAGACCCCGACCGAGGAGATCATCGCCGGCCAGTGGGCGGCCGTGCTCGGCCAGGCGCGCGTCGGCGCCCGCGACAACTTCTTTGAGTTGGGCGGCCATTCCCTGCTGGCCACGCAAGTGGTGGCGCGCGCGCGCGAAGCCTTCCAAGTGGAACTGCCGCTGCGCAGCCTGTTCGACGACCCCACCGTCGCCGGCCTGGCCGCGGCCGTGGACGCCGCCCGGCGCGCCGGCGACGGCCAAGCCGCCCCGCCCATCGCGCCCTTGCCGCGCAACGCCGCCGGTCTGCCGGTGGACCCGGACCTGGCCGCCCTCGTCGCCGGCCAAGACGCCGGCGCCGCCCCGGTCGCCTTCACCCAGCAACGGCTGTGGTTCCTGGATCAACTCGAGCCGAACCGCCCGGACTACAACATCGCCACCGCCGTGCGCCTGCAGGGCGCGCTGGACGCCGGCGCGCTCACCCGCGCCCTGGACGAGATTGTGCGCCGGCACGCGGCTCTGCGCACGACCTTCGCCAACGTGGACGGCCAGCCCGTCCAGGTCATCGCGCCCACGCTGACGCTGGCGTTGCCCGTGGAGGATCTGTCCGACCGGCCGGAGGCCGAGCGCGAAGCGCAGGCGCTGCGGTTGGCTTCGGCCGAGGCCCGCGCCCCGTTCGACCTGGCGCGCGGCCCGCTGGTGCGCGCGCGCCTGCTGCGCCTGGCGCCGGATCATCACATCGCCCTGCTCACCACGCACCACATCATCTCGGACGGCTGGTCCATGGGCCTGTTCGTGAGCGAGTTGGCCGCGCTCTACCAGGCCTGCGCCGCGGGCGCGCCCTCGCCCCTGCCCGAGCTGCCGGTGCAATACGCCGACTTCGCCCACTGGCAGCGCCGCTGGTTGCAGGGCGAGACGCTGGATAAGCAGCTGGCCTACTGGCGCAATGAACTGGCCGGCAGCCCGGCGCTGCTGGAGCTGCCCACCGACCGGCCGCGCCCGGCCGTGCAGACCTCGCGCGGCGCCACGCTGCCCTTCCGGCTGGCCGGCGCCCTGCGTGATCCGTTCAAGCGCCTGCTGCAGCACGAAGGCGCCACGCTCTTCATGGGCCTGCTGGCCGCCTTCCAAGTGCTGCTCCATCGCTACTCCGGCCAGACCGACTTCAACGTCGGCACGCCCATCGCCAACCGCACGCGCACCGAGCTAGAAGGCCTGATCGGGTTCTTCGCCAACACCCTCGTCCTGCGCGCCCGCCTGGACGAGCCGGCCGGCCTCTCCTTCCGTGACCTGCTGGCGCGCGTGCGCGAGACCAGCCTGGGCGCCTACGCCCACCAGGATCTGCCCTTCGAGAAACTGGTGGAGGCCCTCCAGCCGGAGCGCAACCTCAGCCACACGCCGCTCTTCCAGGTGATGTTCGTGCTGGACAACGCCCCGTTGAGCGGCTTCGACCTGGCCGGCCTGCGCCTCAGCCCGGTAGCGGCCGAGACCGGCGCCGCCTCCTTCGACCTGACGCTGTCCATGCGCGAGGACGGCCAGGGCTGGGGCGGCTACATTGAGTACAATACCGACCTGTTCGACGCCGCCACCATCCAGCGCCTGGTCGGCCACCTGGAGACCTTGATCACGGGCCTGCTGGACGACCCCGACCGGCCCATCGCCGAATTGCCGCTGCTGACCGAGGCCGAGCGCCGGCAGATGCTGGTGGACTGGAACGCCACCACCGCCCCCACCCCCACCGACCGCACCGTCCACCAGCTCTTCGAAGCCTGGGCCGACCGCATCCCGGACGCCCCCGCCCTCGTCTTCGAAGACCAGTCCCTGTCCTACGCCCAACTCGACCAACGCGCCAACCACCTCGCCCACGCCCTGCGCGCCCGCGGCGTCGGCCCAGACACCCTCGTCGGCCTGTGCACCGACCGCGCCTTCGACATGGTCGTCGGCCTCCTCGGCATCCTCAAGGCCGGCGGCGCCTACCTGCCCCTCGACCCCGCCTACCCGCCCGACCGCCTGGCCTTCATGCTCCAGGACTCCGGCGCGCCGCTCGTCCTCACCCAGCAGCATCTCCGGCCCGTCGTCCAGGCCCTCGGCACCACCGTCCCCGTCCTGGCCCTGGACGCCGACTGGCCCGCCCTCGCCCAGCATCCGGCCACCCGCCCGCCCGTCAACGTCTCGCCCGACCACCTGGCCTACGTCATCTACACCTCCGGCTCCACCGGCCGCCCCAAGGGCGCCCTCCTGCGCCACGCCGGCCTCGGCAACCTGGCCGAAGCCCAGCGCCGCGCCTTCGAGATCACGCCCGGCACCCGCGTCCTGCAGTTCTCGCCCTTCAGCTTCGACGCCTCCGTCTGGGAGACCGTCATGGCCCTGCTCAACGGCGCCACGCTGGTGCTCGCCCGCCAGGAGACCATCACCGGCGACCTGCTGCGCGTGCTGCGCGACCAGGCCGTCACCACCGTGACGCTGCCGCCGTCGGTGCTGGCCGTGCTCACGCCGCAGGCGCTCCCGGCGCTGCGGACCGTGATCTCGGCCGGTGAAGCCTGCTCGCGGGAACTGGTAGCGCGCTGGGCGCCGGGCCGGCGCTTCTTCAACGCCTACGGCCCCACTGAGACTACCGTCTGTGCCGCCTGGGCGCAGTGCGATCCCGCCGATCCGCTGCCGCCGTCCATCGGCCGGCCGATCCTCAACTTCCAGCTATATGTGCTGGATCAGCATCAGCAGCCGGTGCCGGTGGGTGTGCCTGGTGAGCTCATCATCGGCGGCGCCGGCGTGGCGCGCGGCTACCTCAACCGGCCGGAGCTGACGGCCGAGAAGTTCGTGACGCTGCCGCTCGACGACGACGGCGCCGTCCAGCGTTATTACCGCACCGGCGACCTCGTGCGCTACCGCCCGGACGGCAACCTCGAGTTTCTGGGCCGCATTGACCAGCAGGTGAAGGTGCGCGGCTTCCGCATTGAACTCGGCGAGATCGAGGCTGCCCTGCAGCAGCATCCGGCCGTGGCCCAGGCCGCTGTGCTGGCGCGCGAAGACCGGCCCGGCGATAAGCGCCTGGCCGCCTATGTAGCGCGAGCCGAGGGCGCCCCGCCCGGCGACGACGCGTTGACCCTGGCCCTGCGCGATCATCTGCGCGCGCGCCTGCCCGAGTACATGGTGCCGACCATCGTCGTTTACCTGGAGCGCCTGCCGCTTTCGCCCAGCGGCAAGGTGGAACGCAAGGCTTTACCGGCGCCGGACCTCAGCCGCGCCGAGAGCCGCGCTTATGTGGCCCCGCGCACCGAGACCGAGCGCCGGCTGGCGGCGCTGTGCCAGGAACTGCTCGGCCTGGAGCGCGTGGGCGTGGACGACAACTTCTTCGATCTGGGCGGCCACTCGCTGCTGGCCACGCAGTTGATCTCGCGCGTGCGCGAGACTTTTCAGGCCGAACTGCCGCTGCGCGTTTTGTTCGAGCAGCCCACCGTGGCCGGCCTGGCCGAGGCCGTGGATCAGCTGCCGCGCGTCAGCGCCGACGCGCAGACGCCGGCCATCACGGCCCGCTCCCGCGAGGCGCGCCGCATGAAACGCGCCGACCTCGGCGGGCCGGGCGGCCCGGACCGTGAAAGGCAAGGATAAGGCTATGACGGTGCCCGATTACGCCGGGACGCCGACGCTGCCGGCCGACGAGGTCTTCGTCTTCCCGACCTCGTTCGCCCAACAGCGCCTGTGGTTCTTCGACCAGTTCGAGCCCGGCAGCCCGTTCTACAACATCCCCACGGCCGTGCGCCTCAAGGGCGCGCTGGACGTCGGCGCGCTGTCACGCGCCCTGGACGAGATCGTGCGCCGACACGAGGCCCTGCGCACCACCTTCGCCGTGCAAGCCGGCCAGCCGGTCCAGGTCATCGCGCCCGCGCTGCACCTGCCGGTCGATCTGGTGGACCTGAGCGGGCTGGACGAGACGGAGCGCGAGGTCGAGACGCTGCGGCTGGCCACCCAGGAGGCGCGCACCGGCTTCGACCTGACGCGCGGCCCGCTGCTGCGCGTCCGGCTGCTGCGGCTGAGCGCACAGGAGCACGTCATCCTGCTGACGATGCACCACATCGTCTCCGACGGCTGGTCTATGGGCGTGCTGGTCGGCGAGATCGGCGCGCTGTACGACGCCTTCGCGCATGGCCGGCCCTCGCCGCTGCCGCCGCTGGCCATCCAGTACGCCGACTTCGCCGAGTGGCAGCGCGAATACCTCACCGGCGCCGTGCTGGAGCAGCAATTGGCGTACTGGAAGCAGCAGCTCGGCGGCGAGCTGCCCGTCCTCAACCTGCCCACCGACCGGCCGCGCCCGCCCGTCCAATCCAGCCTCGGCGACGCGCGCGCGCGGGAGATCCCGGCCGGGGTGCTGGAGGCCTTCCAGGCCGCCTGCCGTCAGGAGGGCGCCTCGCTCTTCATGGGCCTGCTGGCCGCCTTCTACGTCCTGCTCTACCGCTACACCGGCCAGACCGACCTGACCGTCGGCTCGCCCATCGCCAACCGCAACCGGGCCGAGATCGAGCCGCTCATCGGCGTCTTCATCAACACGCTCGTCTTCCGCGGCCAGCTGGACGGCGACCCGACCTTCCGCCAGCTGCTGCGCCGCGTCCGCGAGACGGCCCTGGGCGCCTTCGCCCATCAGGACCTGCCGTTCGAGATGTTGGTGGACGCGCTGCAGGTGGAGCGCGATCTCAGCCGCAGCCCGTTGTTCCAGGTGATGTTCATCCTGCAGAACGCGCCCACCGGCCTGCCGCGCCGGGGCGCGCCCGCGCCAGCCGCCGACGGCCCGGCCCTGCAGATGGAGCCGCTTGAGATCGGCACCGGCACGGCCACCTTCGACCTGACCTTCTCGCTCTCCGAGACCGCCACCGGCCTGGACGTCTCGGTGGAGTTCAACACCGACCTGTTCGACGGCGCCACCATCGAGCGCCTGCTCGGCCACTACGAGACCCTGGTGCAGGCCGCCAGCACCGGCCTGGACCAGCCCATCGCCACGCTGCCGCTGCTGACCGCGCCGGAGCGTGAGCAGCTCCTGGTGGACTGGAACGCCACCACCCGGCGCTACGACCGGGCCGAGTGGACCGTGGCCCAGCTCTTCGAGGCAGCCGTGGCGCGCACGCCGGACGCCGAAGCCGTGGTCTGGCCCGGCACCGCCGACCGGCCGGGCGAGGTGCGCCTGACCTATGCCGAACTGGACCGGCGCGCCAACCAGCTGGCCCAGCACCTGATCACGCTCGGCGTCGGCCCGAACCTCACCGTGGCCATGTGCCTGGACAAGTCCGCCGAGATGATCGTGGGCGTGCTGGGCGTGCTCAAAGCCGGCGGCGCCTACGTCCCGCTGGACCCGACCCACCCGGCTGACCGGCTGGGCTTCATGCTCGCCGACTGCGGTGCGCGCGTCGTCCTCACCCAGGCGCGCCTGACGGAATTGCTGACGCCGCTGGCCGGCGACGCCCGCCTGATCGCCCTGGACACGGACTGGGACGCCATCGCCCGGCAGCCGGCGGCCAGCCCCGGCCCGCGCAGCGGCCCGGATGATCTGGTCTACCTCATCTACACCTCCGGCTCCACCGGCAAATCCAAGGGCGTGCTGCTGGCGCAGCGCAGCCTGGTGAACCAATACTTGGCCTGGGAGGAAGCCTACGAACTGGCCGCGGTGCGCGCGCACCTGCAGATGGCCAACTTCGCCTTCGACGTCTTCTCGGGCGATTTCGTGCGCGCGCTGTGCTCGGGCGGCACGCTCGTGCTCTGCCCGCGTGAGCTTCTGCTCCAGCCCAAGGAGCTGTACGCCCTGCTGCGCCGCGAGGGCGTGCAGTGCGCCGAGTTCGTGCCGGCCGTCCTGCGCCAGCTCATCGAGCACCTCAAGGAAACCGACCAGGCGCTGGACCAAATGCGTCTGCTGCTCTGCGGCTCGGACTCGTGGTACGTGCGCGAGTACCAGGAATTCCTGCGCTTCTGCGGCCCGGACACGCGCTTCATCAACTCCTTCGGCCTGACCGAAGCCACCATCGACAGCACCTTCTTCGAGAGCCGGCAGCTGGACCTGCACGCCGACCGGCTGGTGCCCATCGGCCGGCCGTTCGCCAACACCCAGCTCTACATCCTGGACAAGCGTTTCCAGCCCGTGCCTGTCGGCGTCCCCGGCGAGCTGTTCGTGGGCGGTCTGGGCGTGGCGCGCGGTTACCTCAACCGGCCGGAGCTGACGGCCGAGCGGTTCGTGACGCTGACGCTCGCCGGTGGTCCTGCGGCCTCCATCCGCCTCTACCGCACCGGCGACCTGTCCCGCTACCTGCCCGACGGCAACGTGGAGTTTCTGGGCCGCGCCGATCACCAGGTGAAAATCCGCGGCTATCGCATCGAACCGGGCGAAGTGGAGGCCGTCATCCGCCAGCACCCGGCCGTCCGCCAGACCGTGGTCCTGGCGCGCGACGGCCGCCTGGTGGCCTACCTGGCCGCCGACCTGGCCGTGGACCGCGTCCCGATCGAAAGCCGCTGCCGGGCGGCTCTGGCCCAACCCGGCAACGGCCACCTGGACGGCGCCGGCGCGCTGGACCTGCCCATGCTGGACCTCTCCTCCGGCGGCCTGGCCCTGGCCGATGTGCCGGATGCCTGGGCGGCGGGCCACAGCCTGCATTTGCAGCCGCAGCTGCCCGGCGTGGCCGAAGCGCCGGAGATGACCGGAACCATCCTGTGGAAACGCGGCCACGAAGCCGGCGTCATGCTGGACGCCGGCCAGCCGGCCCAGCTGGCCCTGCTGCGCCAGAGCCTCAAGCACGTCGCCGCCGAAGATGACCTGCGGGTGGCCGACCTGCGCGGGTCCGATCCGCGCGTGCCGCTGCGCGCCACCTGCCGCGTCGAGTTTGAGGACGGCCGGACGCGGGAACTGGTCGTCGAAAACCTGTCGGTGGGCGGCGCGCGCCTGCTGGCCGAGCCTGAGCTGTGGAAGGGCGGCCTGCCGCTGCGGCTGTGCCTGCTGGCCGGGGACGGCGGCGGCTGCGACGGCCCGGACGCCCTCTGGCTGGACGGCGTGGTCTGGTGGCACCGCGACGAGCGCGCTGGCGTCAAGTTCAACACCACGCCAGAGACCCGCGCCCGCCTGCAGCAGCGCGTCGAAGCCTTCCGCCAATCCCAGCGCTTCTCGCTGGCGGACCTGCGCACCTTCCTCAAGTCCAAGCTGCCGGATTACATGGTGCCGTCCGCCTTCGTGATCCTGGACAGCCTGCCGCTAAACAGCAGCGGCAAGATCGACCGGCTGGCGCTGCCGGCCCCGGATCTGGCCCAAGCCGAGACCGGCGTCGAGTACGTGGCCCCGCGCACGCCCACCGAAGAAGCGCTGGCCGGCGTGTGGGCGCAGGTCTTGACGCTGCCGCGCGTCGGCGTGCACGACAACTTCTTCGAGCTCGGCGGCCACTCGCTGCTGGCCACGCAGCTGGTCTCGCGTGTGCGCGACGCCTTCCAGCTAGACCTGCCGCTGCGCAAGGTCTTTGAGCTGCCCACCATCGCCACGCTGGCCGAGGCCGTCGAAGCCGCGCGCCAGCAGCAGACCGGCGCCTACGTCCCGCCCATCGTGCCGGTGCCGCGCGACCAGCCCCTGCCGCTCTCCTTCGCCCAACAGCGCCTGTGGTTCCTGGACCAGCTCGAGCCGGGCTCGGCTTCTTACAACCTGCCCGAGGCCGTGCGCCTGACCGGCGCCTTGAACGTGGGGGCGCTGGAGCGCGCCCTGAACGAAATCGTGCGGCGCCACGAGGCCCTGCGCACCACCTTCACGCTCACCGCCGACGGCCGCCCGCTGCAGGTGATCGCCCCGGCCCTGACGCTGGCGCTGGCCGTCACCGATCTGAGCGCGCTGCCCGCGCCGCAGCGCGAGGCCGAGGCGACGCGCCTGGCCACGGCCGAGGCCCAGCGCCCGTTCGACCTGGCCGCCGGCCCACTGGTGCGCGCCGGCCTGCTGCGCCTGGCCGCCGCCGAGCACATCCTGCTGCTCACCCTGCACCACATCGTCGGCGACGACTGGTCTAGCAGCGTGCTGACCCAAGAACTGGCCGCCCTGTACGATGCCTTCAGCCACGGCCGGCCGTCACCGCTGCCCGATCTGCGCCTGCAGTACGCGGACTTCGCCGCCTGGCAGCGCGGCTGGCTCCAGGGCGAAGTGCTGGAGACCCAGCTCGGCTACTGGCGCCGCCAGCTGGCCGGCGCGCCGCCCGTGCTGGAACTGCCCACCGACCGGCCGCGCCCGGCCGTGCAGACCTTCAACGGCGCGTACCAGTCCTTCACGCTCCCGGCCAGCCTTACCCGCCAGCTCAAGGCGTTCACGCAGCGCGAAGGCGCCACGCTCTTCATGACACTGCTGGCCGCCTTCGCCGCGCTGGTCCAGCGCTACAGCGGGCAGACCGACTTCACCATCGGCACGCCCATCGCCAACCGCAACCGCGCCGACATCGAAGGCCTGATCGGCTTCTTCGTCAACACGCTGGTGCTGCGCGCCGATCTGAGCGGGGCGCCGTCCTTCCGCCAGCTGCTCCAGCGCGTGCGCGAGACGGCCCTGGGCGCCTACGCCCACCAGGACGTGCCGTTTGAGATGGTCGTGGACGCCCTGCATCCGCAGCGCAACCTCAGCCACGCGCCGCTCTTCCAGGTGATGTTTGCGCTGCAGAACACGCCGCTGGGCGCGGTCACCCTATCGGCCGGCACCGCGCCGCTCAGCCTGGCGCCGGTGGAGGCCCACAGCGGCACGGCCAAGTTCGACCTGACCCTGTTCATGGTCGAAGAAGGCGAGACGCTCAGCGGCGCGCTCGAATACAACACCGACCTGTTCGACGCCGCCACCATCACGCGCCTGGCCGGCCACTTCCAAAACCTGCTGGCCGCCCTGGTCGCTGAGCCGGATCGCCCGGTGGCGCAAGTGCCGCTGCTGTCCGAGGCCGAACGCCGCCAACTGGTGGTGACGTGGAACCAGACCGACGCCCCCTTCCCGGATCACCTGCTCGTGCACCAGCTCTTCGAGCAGCAGGCCGCCCTGACCCCGCAGGCCCTGGCGGCCGTGGACGCCACGACCGCGCTCACCTATGCCGAGCTGGACGCGCGCGCCAACCAGCTGGCCCACCACCTGCAGGCGCTGGGCGTCGGGCCGGAGACGCTGGTGGGCCTGTGCCTGACGCGCTCGACGGCCGTGCCGATCGCCATCCTGGGCGTCCTCAAGGCCGGCGGCGCTTACGTGCCCATCGACCCCGGCTATCCGGCCGAGCGCATCGCGTTCATGCTCCAGGACACGCGCGCCCCGGTCGTCCTGACCGAGGCCGGCCTGTGGAGCCGCGCCGCCCAATCGCTGGGCGCGCACCTGCAGCTGCCGGGCTTCCGCGTGCTGTGCCTCGATGCAGATTGGCCGCTCATCGCCCAAGCGCCGGCCGCCCCGCCGCCCAATCGTGCCACCCCGGACTCGCTGGCCTACGTCATTTACACCTCCGGCTCCACCGGCACGCCCAAAGGGGCCATGCTCGAGCATCGCGGCGTGGTCAACTACCTCACCTGGTGCCGGCAGGCCTACCCGCTCCACGCCGGCGCGGGCTCGCCCGTCCACTCGTCCATCGCCTTTGACCTGACCGTCACCAGCCTGATCGCGCCGCTCACCACCGGCCGCGCCGTCCACCTGCTGCCGGACGACCTGGGCGTGGAGGCGCTGTCTGACCTGCTCAACCGCGCCGGCGATTTCAGCTTGATCAAGATCACGCCGGCCCACCTCAAGCTCGTCGGCGATCAGCTGCGCCCGGACCAGGCCCCGGCCAAGACCCGCGCCTTCATCATCGGCGGCGAGAACCTGCTGCCCGAGCACGTCGCCTTCTGGCTGCGGCATGCGCCGAACACCGCCCTGGTCAACGAGTACGGCCCCACCGAGACCGTCGTCGGCTGCTGCGTGTACACCGAAGACCCGGCCCGCCCGAGCGCGGCCGTCGTGCCCATTGGCCGGCCGATCCTCAACACCCAGCTCTACGTGCTGGACGAGCACCTCCAGCCGGTGCCCATCGGCGTCGCCGGCGAGCTGTACATCGGCGGCGTCCAGGTGGGCCGCGGCTATCTCAACCGGCCGGAGTTGACGGCCGAGCGCTTCCGGCCGGACCCGTTCCGGCCCGGCGGGCGCCTGTATCGCTCCGGCGACTTAGCCCGCTACCGCGCCGACGGCAACCTGGAATGCCTGGGCCGCCTGGACTTCCAGGTGAAGATCCGCGGCTTCCGCGTGGAGTTAGGCGAGATCGAAGCCACGCTGAGCCAGCACCCGGGCGTGAAGCAGAATGTCGTCTGGGTCTGGACCGAAGCCGGCCACAAGCGCCTGGCCGCCTACATCGTCCCCGCCCAAAGCGGCGCCGCGCCGGCCGGGCTGGCCGCCGAGCTGCGCGAGTTCCTGCGCGAACGCCTGCCCGAGTACATGGTGCCGGCGGCGTTCGTGCCGATGGAGACGCTGCCGCTCAACGCCAACGGCAAGGTCGAGCGCAAGGCTCTGCCCGCGCCGGACCAGGCCGCGCGCGGGACGGCGGCCGCCTACGTCGCGCCGCGCAACCCGGCCGAGGCCGCGCTGGCCGCCGTCTGGGCGGAGGTCCTCAACCTGGAGCGCGTCGGCATCCAGGACAACTTCTTCGACCTGGGCGGCGACTCGATCCTGAGCCTGCAGATCATCGCGCGCGCGCGCCAGGCCGGCCTGCACCTGACGCCGCGCCAGGTGTTCGAGACGCCGACCGTGGAAGGCCTGGCCGCCGCGGCCGCGGCCGTCACCGCCGAGCCTGAGCTGCAGCCGGCTGAGGCGGGCGGCGCCGAGGCGGGTCCGGCCGCCGGCGACTTCGGCTGGGATGACGACGACCTGAACGACATCCTGGGCGCCATCGACAAGCTCGCTTAATCGCGCGGGGCGCCGCCTCGCGCTCGAACAGGAGCCATGCCATCGTGACCGACCATCCCTCGTCTGTTCAATTGGTCCCGCCCTGCGGCGGCAAACTCGTGGACTTGCGCGTGCCGGCCGAGGAACTGGCCGCGGTCAAGGCCTACGCCAGCCGCCTGCCCTCGCTGCAGATCTCCGAGCGCGCCGCCTGTGACCTGGAACTGCTGGCCGTCGGCGGCTTCTCGCCGCTGGACCGCTTCATGGGCCAGGCCGACTTTGAGCGCGTGCTGGCCGAGATGCGCCTGGCCAGCGGCCACCTTTTCCCGATCCCGATCACCCTGGCCGTGGAGCCCGGCGATGCCGTCCACCTCGGCCAGGAGGTGGCCCTGCGTAGCGTCAAGAACGATCTGCTGGCGGTCATGACCATCGAGGAGGTTTACCCATGGGACCGGCGCGCCACGGCCGAGCAGGTCTTCGGCGCCTACGACATGCGCCACCCGTTGGTGGCCGAGATGGAAAGCTGGGGGCGCGTCAACGTCTCCGGGCGGCTGCGCGTGCTGCAGCTGCCGCCGCACTATGACTTCCAGGAACTGCGCCTGACGCCGGCGCAGACGCGGGCGCGCCTGGCCGCGGCCGGCCGCGCCAACGTGGTCGCCTTTCAGACGCGCAACCCGCTCCACCGCGTGCACGAGGAACTGACCAAGCGCGCGGTTCAGAACGTGGACGGCGTGCTCCTGCTGCATCCGTCGGTCGGCCTGACCAAGCCCGGCGACGTGGACCACTACACCCGCGTGCGCACCTACCGCGCCCTGGCCGAGCACCACTATGAGCCGGGCCGGATCGTGCTGGCCCTGCTGCCGCTGGCCATGCGCCTGGGCGGCCCGCGCGAGGCGCTCTGGCACGCCCTGATCCGGCGCAATTACGGCGCCAACCACTTCATCGTCGGCCGCGACCATGCCGGACCGGGCGCCAACTCGGACGGCCACCCCTTCTACGGTCCGTACGCGGCCCAGGAGTTGGTCGCCCAGCACAGCGCCGAGTTAGAAGTGGGTATGGTACGTTTCCAGGAATTGGTGTATCTTCCCGACGAAGAGCGCTACGAAGAAGTGTCCAAAGTGCCGGCGCAGGCGCGCACGGCCTCCCTCTCGGGCACCCAGGTTCGCGAAGAGTTCCTCAACAACGGCAAAAAGCTCCCGGACTGGTTCACCCGGCCGGAAGTGGCGGACATCCTGCAGGAGACCTATCCGCCGCGCTTCCGTCAGGGGGCGTGCGTCTGGTTCACCGGATTAAGCGGCGCCGGCAAGTCCACCACCGCCGAGGTGCTCACCGTGTTGCTGCTGGAGCACGGCCGCCAGGTGACGATGCTGGACGGCGACGTGGTCCGCACCCACCTGTCCAAAGGTCTGGGGTTCAGCAAGGAGGACCGCGACGTCAACATCCGCCGGATCGGGTTTGTGGCCGCCGAGATCGTCCGCCACGGCGGGCTGGTCATCGCCGCGGCCGTCAGCCCTTATCGGTCCACGCGCAACGACGTGCGCAACATGGTCGGTTCCGAGCACTTCGTCGAAGTGTTCGTGGACACGCCACTGGAGGTGTGCGAACAGCGGGACGTCAAAGGCATGTACGCCAAGGCGCGCCGGGGCGAACTCAAGGGGTTCACGGGTATCGATGACCCCTACGAGCCGCCGGAGCGCCCGGAGCTGGTGCTGGACACCGTCGGGCGGACGCCGGCGGATAACGCCCGCTTCATCTTGAACTATCTCATTCAGCAAGGTTTCGTGCGCGCCCACCAGACTGCCGGGGTGACCTCGGCGGAGGGCACGCCAGAGGTCGGTGCCAACGGCGGCCGGCGCGCGGCCGCCGCTCGGTGACGGCCATCACGTCAGAGGATCTACTGCCGGTCCGCGAGCCGGCCCGGTCGGCTGCCCAGCCGTCCGGGCACCGGTGAGCTGTTGGGGAGCATTGGTTCGGTTCGGGCCTGGCGCCTGTTAGGACGAGGAGACTTCGATGCGTATTCAGCCTTATCGTCTGTTACTGGCCGTGACGCTCATCGCGTCGCTGCTCAATATCAGCGCCGCCCCGGCGGCGACGTCGGCGCAATCCACGCCGGCGCCCATCCGCCTGCGCGCGGCCACGTTCACGCCCGCCCTGGGCGAGACGCCGAACATCCCGGCGGCCCTGCGCCTGTCCGGCTACGGCGCGGCCCAGCGCGGCTATTTCATCGTCCAGTTCCGCGGCCCGGTGGAGGCGGCCTGGAAAGACCAGGTCACCGCCGTCGGCGCTGAGCTCCTGGACTACATCCCGGACTTCGCCTTCAAGGTGCGCATGACGCCGGCCGAGGCCGCGCAGGTGCGGCGCCTGGCCAGCGTGGGGTCGGTGACGATCTTCCACCCGGCCTTCAAGCTCAATCCGGACCTGATCCGCTCCGGCGAGGCGCGGCCGTACGTCGTCACCCTGGAACAGGGCGCCGACGGCGCGGTCGTGGCCGCCGCCCTGCAGGCGGCCGGCGTGGAAGTGCTGGCCGCGGACGGGCGCGAGCTGCTCGTCGGCGCCACCTCCGCCCAGATCGACCTGATCGCGCTGGTGCTGGATGTGGCCTGGGTGGACAACCTGGTGCTGCCCGAGACCCACGGCGCGCTGCAGAATGAATACGGTGGCGGCCAGATTATCGGCGCAGCCGCCGCGAACGCGCGCGGCTATGATGGCTCGACCCAGATCGTGGCCGTAGCCGACACCGGCCTGGGCAACGGCACCGCCGCCGGCGCGCACGCCGACATCCCGGCCGCCCGCGTTGTGGCCGTCAACAACTGGCCCGGCGCCACCACCGGCTGCCAGACCGTCGTCAACGACGGCGCCATCGACGTGGACAGCGGCCACGGCACGCACACCGCCGCGTCCGTGCTGAGCGATGGCGGCGCCAGCGGCGAGGGCCGCGGCACGGCTCCGGCCGCCCGGCTGGTCTTCCAGGCCACCGAGAACTACGTCGACTACACCGGCATCTGCGGCCTGCTGTACGCCGACGGCTACTATCTCACCGGCCTGCCCAGCGACCTGCGCCAGCTTTACCAGCAGGCCTTCAACGCCGGTGCGCGCATCCACTCCAACTCCTGGGGCTCGGCGGTGGCCGGCCAGTACACGGACAACAGCCAGGAGACCGATGACTTTGTCTGGACCAACAAAGACATGGTCATCACCTTCTCGGCCGGCAACGCCGGCCTCGACGCCAACAGCGACGGCGTGGTCGACAACGACTCCATCGGCGCGCCGGCCACCTCCAAAAACGTCATCACCGTCGGCGCCAGCGAGAACCAGCGCGCCGACAACTTCGCCTGCGACAGCAGCCTGACGTACATCCCGTCCGGCGGCACGAACAGCTGCAACAGCCTGGGCGGCCTGAACGACACCTTCACCTACGGCGTGGCCTGGCCCGACGACTATCCGGCCAATCCGCTCAAGGACGATCCGTCGGCCGGCAACGCCGGGCAGATGGCGGCCTTCTCCAGCCGCGGCCCGACGGACGACGGCCGCATCAAACCGGACGTGGTCGCCCCCGGCACCTGGGTGCTGTCCGGCTACTCCAGCCTGTACCAGCAGGGCTACGGCACCACCGTCAACCCGCGCAACGGCGCTTTCCAGTACGACGGCTGGGGCTTCCCGCTCAACACCTACTACAAGTACATGGGCGGCACGTCCATGTCCAACCCGCTCGCCGCCGGCGGCGCGGCCGTGATCAAGGACTTCTACAGCAAGGCCTACGGCGTCACCGCCAGCGCCGCACTGGTGAAGGCTACGCTGATCAACTCGGCCGTGGACATCCCGGACGAGAACAACGACGGCGCCAACGACAACGACTTCCCCATCCCGAACTACCATGAGGGCTGGGGGCGCGTGGATCTGAACAACGCCACCGACGGCACAGCCGTCTACGTCCAGAACACGCCCGGCCTGGCCACCAGCGGCAGCGTCTCTTACCAGTACAACGTCGGCACGGCCGGCGCCCCGCTCAAGTTCACGGTGGTGTGGAGCGACTACGCCGCCGCCGCCAACGCCAGCGTCACGCTGGTGAACGACCTGGACGTGCTCGTGACCGCCCCGGGCGGCACGCAGTATCGCGGCAACGTCTTCAGCGGCGGCTGGAGCACCACCGGCGGCAGCGCGGACCGGCGCAACAACGTCGAGAACGTCTACCTCGCCAGCGCCGCGGCCGGCACCTGGACGATCCAGATCACAGGCTTCAACGTGCCCAACGGCCCGCAGCCCTTCGCGCTCGTCGTGGACGGCAGCTTCGGCACCGGCCCCACCAGCACGCCCACCAACACGGCCGTCCCGCCGACCAACACGCCGACCTTCACGCCCACCAATACGCCCACCAACACGCCGGTCGGGCCGACGCCGACGTCGACCCAGACGGCCACCGCCACGGCGACCGCTACGGCCACGAACACGCCGCTGCCGCCGACCAACACGCCGACCGCGACCGCGACCAGCCCCGGCCCGATCACGTCGGCCTACTTCAACCCGAGCGCTAACGCCGCCGTCACAAGCAGCGCCGGCGACAACAACGGCTTCCAGTCCAACCCGGCCAACGCCTACGCCGACGGCGGCGGTTTGGCCGTGGACACCAACAGCGGCACTAACACCAACACGTCCTGCACCAATACCGGCAAGGACAAACACGTCTACTACAACTACAACGTCAGCGTGCCCGGCGCCACCGCCATCGACGGCATCGAGGTGCGGCTGGACGGCCTGGCCGACCGCATCGCCGGAGCGCCGCGCTTCTGCGTGCAGCTCTCCTGGGACGGCGGCACCAGCTGGACGACCGCCAAGCAGACCGGCACGCTGACCACCAGCCAGGCCACCTACCTGCTGGGCGGCGCCGCTGATAACTGGGGCCGCACCTGGGCCGTCGGTGAGCTGGCCAACACCGGCTTCCGCGTCCGCATCAGCATGGTCGCCAGCAACACGGCCCGCGACTTCTCGCTGGACTGGGTGGCCGTGCGCGTGACCTACCGCTAAACCGCAGTTCCGCCGCGCCTGACCGCCCTGCGCCCTCCCCCGTGCCCGCCCGGCGGGGGAGGGCTGGGCGCGGCCGGGCGCCGCGGACCATGTGCGCCCACAGACGCCAGGGGGCGGCGTTCCAGTCGCCCCCTGGTCTGATCCTTCCACCTAGGTCAGGTTAGCTGAACGGCGATTCCACGGTATGACCCAGAAGAACGTCGAAGACTTCTACCCGCTCTCGCCCATGCAGCAGGGCATGCTGTTCCACAGCCTGTACGCGCCCGAGTCGGGCGTGTACGTGGGACAGATGAGCGCCACGCTGCGCGGACGCCTGGACGTGGCCGCCTTCCAGCGCGCCTGGGCGCGCCTGGTGGAACGCCACGCCGTGCTGCGGACAGGCTTCGTCGTGGGCGACCTCAAGGAGCCGGTGCAGGTGGTCCAGCGCCAGGTGACTCTGCCCTGGACCGAACTGGACTGGCGCGCGGCCGCGCCGGATGAGCAGGCCGCCCAACTCCAAGACTTCCTGCGCGCTGACCAACGGCGCGGGTTCACGCTGCACCAGGCGCCGCTGCTGCGCCTGGCCCTGATTCAGCTGGCCGACGACCGCCACCGCTTCGTCTGGACTTATCATCATCTCCTGTTCGACGGCTGGTCGCTGCCGCTGCTCCTGCGTGAAGTCTTCGCTCTGTACCAGGCCTTCCAGGCCGGGCAGGATCTGGCCCTGCCGCCCGCCCCGCCCTTCCGCAACTACATCGCCTGGCTCCGCAAACGGGATCTGGCCAAGGCCGAGGCCCACTGGCGCGGCCTGCTCCAGGACTTCACGGCCCCGACGCCGCTCGTCATCGATCACGGCCCGGCTCCGGCCGAAGATGGCGCCGGTGGCGTCGTAGAGCGTATGACGCTCCTGCCGCGCGCGGTCACCGACGCCCTGAAGACGCTGGCGCGCCAGCGCGCGCTGACGCTCAACACCCTCGTGCAGGGCGCCTGGGCGCTGCTGCTCCACCGCTACAGCGGCGAGGCCGACGTGGTCTTCGGCGCCACCGTCTCCGGCCGTCCGGCCGAGCTGCCCGGCGCCGAGCACATGGTCGGCCTGTTCATCAACACGCTGCCGGTGCGCGCCCGCCTCGACCCGGACCAGCCGGCCGCCGCCTGGCTTAAGGCCCTGCAGTCCCAGCAGCTGGACACGCGCCAATATGAGTTCAGCCCGCTCGTCCAGGTGCAGGGCTGGAGCGCCGTGCCGCGCGGCCAGCCGCTCTTCGAGAGCATCCTGGTCTTCGAGAACTTCCCGGTCGGCGCCGCCGTGCGCGAGGCCGCCTCGCCCGGCGCCGGCGCGGCGCTGACCCTGGACGACGTGCAGGACGTCCAGCAGACCAACTTTCCGCTGACGCTGGTGGCGTATCCCGGCGACGAGCTGGCGCTGCGCCTGGCCTACGACACCGCCCGCTTCGACGCCGCCGCTGTCGAGCGTATGCTCGGCCACCTGGCCACGCTGCTCACCGGCCTGGCCGCCGCGCCGGATCAGGCGCTCGGTTCGCTGGCGCTGCTGACCGAGGCCGAACGCCAGCAGGTGTTGCTGACTTGGAACGCCACCCAGCGGCCGACCACGCCCGGCCTCGTCCATCAGCGCTTCGAGGCCCAGGCCGCCCGGAACCCGGCCGCGCCGGCTTTGCGGTTTGAGGCCGAGACGGTCACCTACGCCGAGCTGAACGCGCGCGCCGACCGGCTGGCGCACGCGCTCCGCCAGCGCGGGATCGGGCCGGACCAGATCGTGGGCGTCTGCTGCGAGCCGTCGCCGGACATGATCGTGGCCGTGCTCGCCACGCTTAAAGCCGGCGGCGCCTTCCTGCCGCTGGACCCGTATTACCCGGCCGACCGCCTGGCTTTCATGCTCCAGGACTCGGGCGCGCCGCTGGTGCTGACCACAACCGCCCTCGTCGCCCGGCTCGCCGGCACCCCGGCTCAAACGCTCCGCCTCGACGCGGATTGGGAAACCCGCGCGCCCTCCGCCTCTGACGCCCTGCCGCCGGCGCCAGACTCGCTGGCCTACGTCATCTACACGTCCGGCTCGACCGGCCGCCCCAAAGGCACGCTGCTGGAGCACCGCGGCCTGGCCAACCTGGCCGACGTCCTGATTGAGAAGTTCGCGATCACGCCGGCCAGCCGCGTCCTGCAGTTCGCGTCCTTCAGCTTCGACGCGGCCGTGTCCGAGATCGTGATGGCGTTGGCCGCCGGCGCGACGCTGGTGCTGGCGCGGCGCGAGGTGCTCACCTCGCCGCCGGACCTGCTGCGCCTGCTGCGCGCCGAGGCCGTCACCACCGTCACCCTGCCGCCGTCGTTGCTGGCCGTGCTCCCGCCGGACGAGCTGCCGGCCCTGACGACCGTGGTCTCGGCTGGCGAGGCCTGCGGCTGGGACATCGCCGCGGCCTGGGCCTCGGGCCGCCGCTTCCTGAACGGCTACGGCCCCACCGAAACCACCGTCGCCGCGGCCTACTACCAGGTGACGGAGCGCGTGCCGCACACCGCCAGCGTGCCCATCGGCGGACCAAACGCCAACGTCCAGGTCTACGTGCTGGACGCGCGCCAGCGCCCCGTGCCCGTGGGCGTGCCCGGCGAACTCTACATCGGCGGGCTCGGCGTCGCGCGCGGCTACCTCAATCGGCCTGAGTTGACGGCGGAGAAGTTTGTGACGCTGACGCTCAGCGACGGACACGAGACGAAAGGCGGGAGTGCCGACGTTCGTCCATCGGCCTCCGGCCTCCGTCTTTACCGCACCGGCGACCGCGTGCGCTGGCTGCCGTCCGGCGACCTCGAGTTCCTGGGACGCCTGGATTACCAGGTGAAGCTGCGCGGCTTCCGCATCGAGCTCGGCGAAGTGGAGGCCGCGTTGCGCCAGCACCCGGCCGTCCAGGACGCCGCCGCTCTGGTGCGCGAGGACGCCCCCGGCGACAAACGCCTGGTGGCGTATTTCGTCCCGGACCCACAGGCGCCCGCGCCGGACCCGGCCGCGCTGCGCGAATCCCTCAAGGGCCGCCTGCCCGATTACATGCTGCCGGCGGCCTTCGTGGCGCTGGAACGCTTCCCGCTCACCCCCAACGGCAAAGTGGACCGCGCCGCCCTGCCCGCGCCCGAGGCCGGCCACCTGGCGGCGGCCGCCGCCTACGTGGCGCCGCGCACGCCGGCCGAGGAGATCATCGCCAGCGTCTGGGCGGCCGTGCTCGGCCTGCCGCGCGTGGGCGTCTTCGATCAATTCTTTGAGCTGGGCGGCCACTCGCTGCTGGCGACCCAGGTGATCTCACGGCTGCGCGACGCGCTCGGCGTGGAAGTGCCGCTGCGCCACCTGTTTGAAGCCCCTGTCCTGGCCGAGTTTGCGGCGCGGGCCGAGACCGCGCAGCGCGCCGCCACCGGCACACTGCCGCCGCCGCTCGAGCCAACCGCCGAGGCCGGGGAGCGGCCGCTGTCCTTCGCCCAGCAGCGCCTGTGGTACCTGGACCAACTCGAACCCGGCAGCCCGCTCTACAACATCCCCACGGCCGTGCGGCTGCGCGGCCCGCTGGACGCGGACGCCCTCGCCCGCGCCCTCAACGCCGTCGTCGCCCGGCACGCCAGCCTGCGCACCACCTTCGCCATGACCGCCGACGGCCGCGCCCACCAGGTCATCGCCCCGGCGTTGACCTTAACGCTGGGCCGCGAAGATCTGACCGCGCTGCCCGAGGCCGAGCGCGAGGCCGCCGCCCGGCGCCGCGCCCGCGCGGAAGCCCAGCGCCCCTTCGACCTGGCCGCTGGCCCGCTGCTGCGCGCCAGCCTGCTCCACCTGGGCGCGGACGACCACGCCCTGCTGCTGACGCTGCACCACATCGTCGCCGACGGCTGGTCGATGACAGTGCTGGTGCGCGAACTGCTGGCGTTCTACCAGGCCGGCGAGCAGGCGCCGCTGCCGGCGCTGCCGCTCCAGTACGCGGACTTCGCCGGCTGGCAGCGCCGCTGGCTGCAGGGCGAGGCCCTGGACGCTCAGCTGGCTTACTGGCGGCGTCAGCTGGCCGGCGCGCCGCCGCTGCTGGAGCTGCCCACCGACCGGCCGCGCCCGGCCGTGCAGTCCTTCCGCGGCGCGACGTACAGCTTCAGCCTGCCGCGCGAACTGGCCGACCGCCTGCGCGCGTTGAGCCAGAAGGCCGGCGCCACGCTCTTCATGACTTTGCTGGCCGGCTTCCAGGCCCTGCTGGCCCGCTACAGCAACCAGGACGACCTCGCCGTCGGCACGCCCATCGCC
This sequence comes from uncultured Anaerolineales bacterium, assembly GCA_937952305.1. Lineage (GTDB taxonomy): Bacteria > Chloroflexota > Anaerolineae > Anaerolineales > UBA6663 > SpSt-583. The sequence goes on from CALFZO010000083.1 coordinate 32,466, forward strand.
AACCGCAACCGCGCCGAGACCGAAGGCCTGATCGGTTTCTTCGTCAACACCCTCGTCCTGCGCGCGGACCTCTCGGATGATCCGAGCTTCCGCGACCTGCTCAAGCGCGTGCGTGAGGCCGCGCTGGGCGCCTACGCCCACCAAGATGTGCCTTTTGAAATGGTGGTGGACGCGCTCCAGCCCGAGCGCAACCTGAGCTACCCGCCGCTCTTCCAGGTGCTGTTCGCGCTCCAGAACACCGGCCGCCTGGACGCGCTCAGCGCCGCGCCGCAGACCGCCGGCGCGCTCACCATCACGTCCCTGGACGCGCACAGCGGCACCGCCAAGTTCGACCTGACGCTCGAGATGATGGAAGGCCCGGACGGCCTGGGCGGCGCCTTCGAGTACAACACCGATCTGTTCGACGCCGCGACGATTGAGCGGCTGGCCGTCCACTTCCACAACCTGCTGGCCGGCGCAGCCGCCAGCCCGGAGACGCCCGTCAGCCGCCTGCCGCTGCTCACCGACGCCGAGCGCCGGCAGCTGCTGGTGGACTGGAACCCGCCGGCCGACTTCGACGCGGACGGCACGCTGTCCGAACGCTTCGCGGCCCAGGCGGCGCGCACGCCCGACGCCGTCGCGGTTTCGTTCGACGACGGCGGCGGACGCCAGACCCTGACGTATGCCGAGCTCGACCGGCGCGCCAACCAATTGGCGCAGGCCTTGCGGGCGCGCGGTGTCGGCCCGGATGTGCTGGTGGCGCTGTGCCTGGAGCGCTCGCTGGACATGGTCGTCGCCATCCTGGGCACGCTCAAAGCCGGCGGCGCCTATCTGCCGCTGGACCTGGCCTACCCGTCCGACCGGCTGGCCTTCATGATCGAGGACGCGCGCGCGCCGGTGCTCATCAGCCAGGCGCCGCTGGCTGACCGGCTGCCGGCGACCACGGCCGAGGTGCTGTGGATCGACCGCGACTGGGACCAGATCGCGCGCCTGCCGGACACGGCCCCGGAGAGCGGCGCCGCGCCCGAGCACCTGGCCTACGTCATCTTCACCTCCGGCTCCACCGGCCGGCCCAAAGGCGTGATGGTGACGCACGCCAACGTCATCCGCCTCTTCACGGCCACCGAGGCCTGGTATCACTTCGGACCCGAAGACGTGTGGACGCTGTTCCACTCCTACGCCTTCGACTTCTCGGTCTGGGAGCTGTGGGGCGCGCTGCTGTACGGCGGCCGCCTCGTCGTCGTGCCCTACCTCACCAGCCGCTCGCCGGAGGCCTTCTACGACCTGCTTCACACGGAGGCCGTCACCGTCCTCAACCAGACGCCGTCCGCGTTCAAGCAACTGATCCGCGTCGAGGACACGCGCGCCGCCGCCGCCGGCCTGGCCCTGCGCGCCGTGATCTTCGGCGGCGAGGCCCTGGAGTTCGGCAGCCTGAGACCCTGGTTCGACCGGCACGGCGACCAACGGCCGCAGCTGGTGAACATGTACGGCATCACCGAGACCACCGTCCACGTCACCTACCGCCCGGTGTCTCTGGCCGATCTGGTAGAGGCCGCCCCGAGCATGGTCGGCCGCCCGATCCCGGACCTGCAGGTGTACGTGCTGGACCGGCATCGCCAGCCGGCGCCGATCGGCGTGGTCGGCGAGCTGTACGTGGGCGGGGCCGGCGTCGCGCGCGGCTATCTCAACCGGCCGGAGCTGACGGCGGAGAGATTTGTGGAGATGCGCGATTGGAGACTGACCGACACGCAACTCTCCAGCGCCAATCCGCAATCCTTCCGCTTGTACAAGACCGGCGACCTGGCGCGCTTCCGGCCCAACGGCGATCTGGAATACCTCGGCCGCATCGACCACCAGGTGAAGATCCGGGGCTTCCGCATCGAACTGGGCGAGATCGAAGCCCTGCTCGGCGCCCAGCCGGGCGTGCGCGAGACGCTGGTGCTGGCGCGCGAGGACCAGCCCGGCGACAAACGCCTGGTGGCCTACCTGGTGCCCAGCCCGGACACGACCCTTACCGTGGGCGACCTGCGGGCCGCGCTCAAGGCCAAGCTGCCCGAGTACATGGTGCCGGCCGCGTTCGTGGTGCTGCCGGCCTTCCCGTTGACGCCCAACGGCAAGATCGACCGCAAAGCCCTGCCGGCGCCGGACACCGCGCGCCGCGACCTGGGCACGGACTACCTGGCGCCGCGCACCCCGGCCGAAGCCGCGCTGGCCCGCGTCTGGGCGCAGCTGCTGCGCGTGGAGCGCGTCGGCGTGCGCGATAACTTCTTCGAGCTGGGCGGCGACTCGATCCTGAGCATCCAGGTGATCGCTCAGGCGGCCCAGGCCGGCCTGCGCCTGACGCCGCGCATGTTCTTCCAGAACCCGACAATTGAGGGGCTGGCTGCCCTGGCGCAGAGCGAGCCGGCGCCCACGAGCGAACAAGGCGTAATTAGCGGCGCCTACCCGCTGACGCCCATCCAGCGCTGGTTCTTCGCGCACCATCCGCGCGCGCCGCACCATTGGAACACGTCGCTCCTGATGGAAGTGTGGGCGCCGCTGGATGTGGCCCAACTGGAACGCGCCGTCCAGGAACTGCTGGCCCACCATGACGCTCTGCGCTCGCGCTTCACGCCGGGGCCGGACGGCTGGCAGGCCCGGATCACGGCGCCGGACGAAGCCGTCCCGTTCAGCCACTTCGATCTGAGCGGCACGCCGCCCGAGGCCCAGGCCGCCGTCATCGAGGCTGAGGCCGCCCGCCTGCAGGCCAGCCTGGACCTGGAGCACGGGCCGCTGGTGCGCGTGGCCGTCTTCACGCGCGGCCCCGGCCAGTCTGCGCGGCTGCTGCTGGTCTTCCATCACCTGGTCTTCGACGGCGTCTCGCTGCGGCTGGTCATCGAGGACCTGCAGCGGCTGTACGCGCACAGCGGCGACGGGCCGGCCTTGCCGCCTAAGACCACGCCGTACACTGAATGGGCGACGCGGCTCAGCGCGCACGCTCAGGCGGTCGAGACCCTGGACGAACTGGATTTCTGGCGGCGCCAGACGGGCGCTGATCTCCCGGCCTTACCCGTCGACTTCGCCGACGGCCCCAACACCTACGGCGGAACCGAACGCGTCGTCGTCTCGCTGGACGTGGCCGCCACCCACGCCCTGCTGCGCGATCTGCCGGCCGCCACCGGCGCCCAGATCCAGGATGCGTTGCTGGCAGCCCTGGTGGAAGCGCTGGCGGGCTGGACGGGCCGGCGGGCGCTGGTGGTGGAGCTGGAAGGCCATGGCCGCGAGGACCTCTTCACGGGTGTGGACGTCTCGCGCACGGTGGGCTGGTTCACGAGCATGTTCCCGGTGCGCCTGGATCTGGAGGCCGCGCCGGACCCGGCCGCGGCCGTGCGCGCCGTGCAAGCTCAGCTGCGCGCCGTGCCGCGCCGCGGGGTCGGCTACGGGCTGCTGCGTTATCTGGCCAACGCGCCGGAACTGCGGGCCGCGCCCGCGCCGGACGTCAATTTCAATTACCTGGGGCAGTTCGACGCCATGCCGGTGACCGCCCTGCCCTTCAGCATCGCGCCGGAGTCGTCCGGGCCAGAGCAGTTCCCGGACGGGCGCCGCAGCGCCCAGCTCTACGTCGTCGGCACCGTCAGCGCCGGCACGCTCGACGTACTGTTCAGCTACAGCCCCGGCCGGCATCAGCGCGCCACCATCGAGCGCCTGGCCGAGGCTTTTGTGGACGCGCTCCGCCGGCTGCTGGCCGCCAGCCTGGCCGGTGTGGCCGCGCCAGGAAACAGGTGAGAGCGGCCCGCCGCGCGGGCCGACAACTATTGCGCCAGCCGCTCGACCGGACGGCTGACCATCAACGCGCCGCCCGGCGAAATCGGCGCGGCCGGGCCCGCAGCGCATTGGCGCCGCGGGGGCAGACCCGCTGGCCGTTGGGCCAGCGGCGGGCTTGAGCTTGGGAGACGATTGACTGTGGACAATCTGCGAGGTGTCTCGTTCAGCGCGTGGCTGCGGCTGCTGCGCGACAACCAGTTCCGCATCGACCAACCCTACTGGGGCCGCGCCCTGGCGGTCACCTTGATGAGCCTGTCTAACAGCCAGGAGCGGCGCCGCGAGGACCGGCTGTACGCCGAGAAAGTGCGGGCGACGCGCGTCCAACCGCCGCTCTTCATCCTCGGCCACTGGCGCAACGGCACCACGCTCCTGCACGAACTGCTGATCATGGACGAGCAGTTCGCCTACCCGAATGTCTTCGAAGTGGCCAACCCGCACAGCTGCCTGTCGCGGGCTGAGGAGGCCGCCCAGGCCCTCAAGGACGCCCCGGCCCAGGCGCGTCCGATGGACAACATGCAGGTCACGTTCCAGAGCCCGGGCGAGGACGAGGCCGCCATGGCCGTCACCAGCCTGCGCTCGCCGCTCATCGGCTGGGCCTTCCCGCGGCGTGAGGCGCACTACGACCGCTACTACACCTTCCGCGGCGTGCCTCAGGCCGAGATCGACGAATGGAAGGCCGCCTGCCAGCGCTTCTACCAGAAGCTGACCTGGAAATACCGGCGCCCGCTGGTCCTCAAGTCGCCGCCGCACACTGGGCGCATCCGCACTCTATTGGAGCTGTATCCGGACGCGCGCTTTGTGCACATCATGCGCGAGCCGTACACGGTCTTCCGCTCTACCCAGAACCTGTACGCCAAGGCCGTGCCCTACTCCTACCTGCAGCAGCCCGACCTGGCGCGTGTGGACGACGGCATCCTGCGGCGCTACGCGGCGATGTACGACGCCTACCTGGAGGACCTGGCGCTTGTCCCGGCCGGCCGGTTCTGCGAGGTCCGCTTTGAAGACCTGGAGCGTGACCTGGTCGGCCAGGTGGAACACGTCTACACCCGGCTGAACCTGCCCGGCTTCGGGCAGGTGCGGCCCAAGCTGGAGGCCTACGCCGCCGCCAAGACCGGCTATCAGAAGAACCAACACGCGACCCTGCCGGAGGCGCTGCGCACCCGCGTCGCCGCAGCCTGGGACCGCTACTTTCAGACCTGGGGGTACTCGGTCTGAGCCGGGGACACAACCATGACTGAAGAAACGGCGTCACTCGCGCCGCCCTACGCGGCCGCGCACCCGACGAAGTTCTGGAACCGGAACTACGTGCTGCTGTGGTCCGGCCAGTTCGTCAGCAAGCTGGGCGACCAGGCCTTCAACATCGCCATCGTGCTGTGGATCACACAGACCATCGGCTCGGCCACCCTGATGGGCCTGATCCTGTCCCTGGCCAGCATCCCGGCGCTGCTGCTGGCGCCTATCGGCGGCGCGCTGGCGGACCGCTATCCGCGGCGCGCCATCATCGTGATCAGCGACCTGCTGCGCGGCCTGGCCGTGCTGTCCTTGGCCGCAGTCCTCTTCCTCACCCCGGGCCAGACGAACCTGCACCTGGCCTGGCTGATCGGCGTGGCGCTGGTGCTGGCGATCATCGGCCCGTTTTTCGGGCCGGCCGTCATGGCCTCGCTGCCAGATCTGGTGCCGGTCGGCCGTCTGCCCAACGCCAATGCCCTCGGCCAACTCTCCAGCGAGTTTTCGCTCATCGTCGGCCAGGCGCTGGGCGGCACGCTCTATCGCTTGCTGGGCGCGCCCGCCATGTTGCTCTTTGACGCGCTGTCTTACCTGCTGGCCGGCGGCGCGTCGACGTTCATCCGCATCCCGCAGCGGCTCAGCGCCCACCCCCCGCACTGGCAGGCGCGCCTGGCCGAATTCCGGCACGACCTGGGCGAGGGCCTGCGCTACGTCTGGTCGTCAGACGGCCTGCGCAGCATGGTGCTGGTCTCGGCCCTCAGCACTTTCTTCTCCGTCCCATTCCTGCTGCTGCTGCCGTTCTACGTCAAGAATACCCTGCAGGTGACCGAGGATTGGTACGGCTATCTGCTGTCGGCGGCCAGCGTCGGCGCGATCATCGGGTACGTCACCGTGGGCCTGACGCGCTTCTCGGGCCGGCGCCGCGCCGGCGCCATGCTGACCGCGATCCTCGTCGACGCGCTGGCCTATGGCGGGCTGGTCTGGGTGGAGACGCCGTTCGCGGCGCTGGGGTTGTGGCTGCTGGCCGGCGCCACCGGCAGCTTCTTCACGCTGAACATCACGGCCCTGATGCAGATGACCACGCCCACCGGGATCCGCGGCCGCGTGTTCGGCCTGCTCACCACCCTCTCTGGCGCCATCGCGCCCCTGGCGATGGGCCTGGCCGGCGTCGTCGCCGATCAGACCGGCCAGAACATCCCGCTGATCTATGGCGTGTGCAGCGGCGCGCAGCTGCTGCTGGCCATCGGCATGAGCCTCAACCAGCCCATCCGCCGGTTTCTGGCGTTTGAACCCGCCCCGGAGGAGGCTGCCGCGGCATGAGCGCCACCAGCCCTTGGCTCGTCGTCCCGCGCCCCAACCCGCAGGCCCGCCTGCGCCTGATCTGCTTCCCGCATTCCGGGGCCGGCGCGTCCACGTTCACGGCCTGGGCGGCCGCGCTGCCGCCGCAGATCGAGGTCGGGGCCGTGCAGCTGCCGGGCCGCGAGGCGCGCCTGTCTGAGCCTGCCTTCACGCAGATGGCGCCGCTCGTCGCCGCGCTGCACGCCGCGCTGCGGCCGCAGCTGGCCGGGCGCCCGTTCGCGTTCTTCGGCCACAGCATGGGCGCGCTGGTCAGCTATGAGCTGGCGCGCCGCCTGCAGGCCGAGGGCACGCCGCCCGTCCACATGTTCGTGTCCGGCCATCCCGCCCCGCAGCTGCCGGACCGCGAAGCGCCCATCCACAACCTGCCCGAGCCCGAGTTCACGGCCCGCCTGCGCCAGCTCAACGGCACGCCGCCGGAGGTGCTGGAACACCCCGAGCTGCGCGACCTGCTGCTGCCGATCCTGCGCGCGGATTTCACCGTCTGTGACACGTACACCTTCGCGCCCGGCGAACCGTTGCCGTGCTCGCTCTCGGCCTTCGGCGGATTGCAGGACCCGCACGCCCGGCGCGATGAGCTGGAGGCCTGGCGCGAACATACCCGCGGGACGTTTGCGGCGCGCCTGTTCCCGGGCGACCATTTCTATATCAACAGCGCGCGGCCTTTGCTGCTGCGGATGGTGGCGCGCGAGCTGGACCAGTGGCTGCGCACCGGCCAGGCCCATGACCCCGGTTTTGCAGTGGGCCCGGCCGCCTGACGCGCCGCGCCTGGCCGAGGGCGCCGTCCACGTCTGGGCCCTGGCCCTGGACGAGGCGGCCTCCGCGCCTGAACGCTGGTGGGCGAGTCTGAGCCTCGCGGAGCGCGAACGGGCCGAACGCTTCCGCTTTGAGCGCGACCGCCGCCGTTTTGTGGCCGCGCACGGCCAGCTGCGCGCTCTGCTCGGCCGCTACTGCGGGCGGCCCGCCGCCGCCATCACCTTCACGTACAACGCCTACGGCAAGCCCGCCCTGCCGGACGCGCCGTTGAGCTTCAACCTCTCCCACTCGGGCGAGGTGGCGCTGATCGCGGTGGCGGCCGCCGGCCGGCTGGGTGTGGATATCGAGGCCGCCCAGGCTGATCTGGCCGGCCTGGCCATCGCCGAACAGTTCTTCTCCTCAGCCGAGGTGGCGGCCCTGCGTGGTCTGCCGGAGGCCGAGCGAGTGTCGGCCTTTTTCAATTGCTGGACCCGCAAAGAGGCCTTCGTCAAAGCGCGCGGCGAGGGTCTGTCCTTCCCGCTCAAGGCCTTCGACGTGTCACTGGCGCCCGGCGCGCCGGCGGCCCTGCTGCACACGCGCCCGGACCCGGCCGAGGCCGCGCGCTGGACGCTGACGGCGCTGACGCCGGCCGAAGGTTATGTCGCCGCGCTGGCCGCGGACTTCCGGCCCCGGCCTTTAGACTGCTGGCGGCTGGATGTCTGAGCGCCCAGGCTTGACGTAAGCGGGCTGGCCTGAAAACGGGAAACGATCTGTAACAAAGCGGTTGGACGCTCGTTTAATCGGTCGGGGGGACGTTCACGTACTTCGGATTCTTTCGACAAGCCAAAGACAACGTCAGGCTCAGCGCCTGGCCAGACAGCCGGCTGCTCTTGCAAGACAGGAGGTGGTCACAGCCGATTCCGTTAGGCTGACTGATTGCCGGATCGCCTGCTGGCGAATAGCGGGTGCGGTGTAGCCCCGGTTTTGCCGGGGAAACCCAACAGGAGAACGGTTACATGAAGACTTTGTCACTGCGCTTGGCCTTGCCAATTCTGGGCGGAGCCCTGGCCGTCGTCACGGTCGGCGCCCTGGTCGCCCTCAGCCTGCTCGGCCTGGGCGGCGCCCCAACCAACCCGGCGGCGCTGACTGTCCGGGGCGAGGCCGGCTTCGGCCAACTGCCCTTGTCGTTTGTGCCCAACGCCGGCCAGAGCGACCCGGTCGTCGCCTTCCAGGCGCACGACCTGGGCCACACCCTCTTCTTCACGGCGGATGAAGTGCAGGTGGCTCTGCCGGACGAGACGTTGCGCCTGCAGTTTGCCGGCGCCAACGCCGGCGCCACCGTGCAGGGGGCCGACCGCGCCCTCGGCACCTTCAGCTACCTGCAAGGTGACGACCCCGCCCTGTGGCAGACGGACCTGCCCACCTACGCCGCCGTCGTCTACGATGAGCTCTATCCCGGCATCGACCTGCGCTACGACGGCACCAGCGGCCGGCTGAAGGCCACCTACACCATCGCGGCCGGCGCGGACGCCGGGCAGATCGTCTGGCGGCATCCCGGCGCGGCCGGCGTGCAGCTGGACACGGCCACCGGCCAACTCCACATCACGCTCTTCAAGACGCATGGCGCTACGCGCGGCCAGACCCTGATCGAAGAAGCGCCGATCGCCTGGCAGGTCATCGAGGGCCGCCAGGTGGCTGTGCCCATCCGCTTCGCCCTGGCCGCCGACGGCAGTGTGCGCTTCGACCTGCCGCAGGGCTATGACCGCGCCCACGCGCTGGTGATCGACCCGACCATCGTCTACAGCACCTATCTCGGCGGCACCAACTGGGACGACGTCGCCGACGTGGCCGTGGGCGGTGACGGCAGCGTCTACGTCACCGGCACTACCAGCTCCAGCAACTTCCTGCCCACCCCGCGCCCCGGCGGCGACGAGGACGCCTTCGTCCTGAAGATCAAGGCCGACGGCTCAGCCCTGCTCTACGGGACCTTCCTGGGCGGCGAGGACGACGACGCCGGCTACGGCGTGGCCGTCGACGGCCAGGGCAACGCCTACGTCGTCGGCGAGACCAGCTCAGACACCTTCCCGACCAAGAACGCGGTCCAGGCGGCGCTGTCTACGCAGGATAACTTCCTGTGGCACGGCTTCCTGGTGCGGCTCAACGCCGCCGGCAGCGGCCTGGTCTACGGCACCTATCTGGGCGGCAACAGTGTGAGCGAGGCGGCGGCGGTCGCCGTGCACGGAAACGGCCTGGCCGTCGTCGTGGGCGGGACGTTCTCGCCGGACTTCCTGAAGCCGGCGGCCACGCTCACCCTGGCGGGCGAGCAGGACGCCTTCGTCGTCAAGCTGGACACCACCCAGAGCGGCGCGGCCTCCCTGGTCTTCGGCAAGCTGCTGGGCGGTTCCAAGTTCGATGACGCCAGCGACGTCGCCCTGGACAGCGGCGGCAACATCTACGTCGCCGGCTCCACGGCCTCCACCAGCCCCTTCACCAGCGTGGCGGTGGCGGCCTCGGCCAACCTGGATGCCTTTGCGGCCAAGCTCAGCCCGACCGGCGCTCTGACCTACGGCGCGCGGCTGGGCGGCGCCTCCAACGACTCCGGCGAGGGCATCGCCGTGGACGGCGCCGGCAACGCCTACCTCACCGGCTACACCACCTCCGCCGACTTCCCGGCCACCGCCGGCGCTTTCCAGACGGAGCGCGGCAACGGCGGCTGCCCGACGGTGGTGCTCACCCCCAACCTGTGCAATGACGCCTTCGCGGCCAAGCTCAACGCCGCCGGCACCAGCCTGGTCTACGCCACCTACCTGGCCGGCGCCGGCAACGACTACGGCTACGGCCTCGCCGTGGACGGCGGCGGGCACGCCTACATCGTCGGCTCGACCGACTCCAACAACTTCCCGGCCGACAACTTCCTGCAGGAATATGGCGGCGGCGGCGACGCCTTCGCCCTCAAGCTGAGCGCGGATGGCAGCGCGGTCACGTACAGCACCTTCCTGGGCGGCAGCGCCTCGGACGTCGCCAGCAGCGTGACGCTGGCCGAGGACGGCGTGGTCCTGATCGGCGGCTTCACCTCGGGCAGCTTCCCGGTGAAGAACGCCCTGCAGGGCACGCGCAAGGGGATGATGGAGGGCTTCCTGCTCAAGCTGAGCGATGCCGGCGGCGGCACGCCCGCTCCGCAGAACTCGCCCACCCCGCAGACGCAGCCCACCCAGCCCACGCCGAGCCGGACGCCGGTGCCGGGCCTGGGCGGGTCGTTCAAGTCCGCGTCGGCGCACGCCCTCGGGCCGGATGAGGCGCTCACCTACACCCTGCACCTGATCAACAGCGGGGCGGAGGCCGTCACGGCCACCGTCACCGACAACCTGCCGGCTGAGTTGAGCTATGTGGCCGGCAGCGCCTCCGACGGCGGCGTGTACGACGCCGCCGCCCACCGGCTCACCTGGACGGATGTCCCGGTGCCGGCCGGCAGCCAGAAGTTGCTCACCTTCGACGTCGAGGCCGCCCTGACCGTGGACCGGCCGCTGGCGGTGACCAACACCGCCCTGATCGTGGCCGACGGCAAGACCTATGAGCGCAGTGTCCGCATCGCGCTGCTGCCGGCGCCGCCCACCAGTGATGTCCGGCCGCCGCACGTGATGGACGTCCGCCTCGGCGACAGCGACGTCCTGACCAGCCGCGATGTCACCGTGCACATCACGGCCGAGGACAACGTCGGCGTCACCAAGATGCTCATCCGCGAGTGGCGCCTCGGCACCAGCCCGCTCCCGCGCTGGGAGTTGGTGCGCGAGACCGATTGGATCCCGTTCCAGACCGAGGTCGCCTGGCAGTTGGGCGACGCCGACGGCACGCACTTCATCGGCGTGTGGGTCACCGACGCGGCCGGCAACAAATCCCGGCTGGGCCGGCAGGCCGTGGACTTCGCCAGCCTGGTGCGGCCCGACGCCAGCGTGGACGCCGGCGGCCTGGTGCCGTACCTGGTCCACTATTCAGCCGGCGCGTCGGTGCAGGTGACGCTCGCGCCCAGCAGCGGCGACGCCGACCTGTATGTGTGGTCTCCGGGCGGGCTCGGCCGGCCGGACCTGCGCAGCACCAATGACGGCACCGCCGTCGACGCGGTCAGCTTCACGGCGCCGCGCACCGGCGTGTACCTGATCCTGGTGCACGGCTACCTGGCCGCCACCTACGACCTGACCATCGCCCCGGCCGGCGGCGCCCTGGCCCCGGCCGGCCTGGAGGGCGTCAGCGCCGTCAAGGCCGACCTGCCCTGGAACCCGATCCTGTCCCAGACCGGGCTTGACCCGCTGGCCGACCCGCAGGCCGTGATCCCGCCGGCAGACTTGCAAGACCTGAAGCTCTTCCTGCCCGCAGTCCGGCGCTAACCGCACGTGTTGCCCGGCCGGGCGGCGCCCTACCCGCCGCCCGGCCGGTGAAGCACTCCCCCCACCTCGCAAACGCCCCCCCGCCAATCCCCGGCGGGGGGCGCGTTTAAGCGGCCGAACGGGGAGCGGCGGCGGCGTTGGCTTGAAGAACTCAGTCGGGTCTGGCCCGGCCCCGCGGCGCGCGTCCGGGCGGGCGGGGTCTTAGTTTTCGATGCGGCGGACGTTGAGGATTGCCAGCAGCACCAGCACCCCGCCCACGGCCAGCGCGAACAGCGTGAACGGCAGCCAGGGCGAGAACAGCGGCAGGACGACCGGGTTGTTGGTGACCGGGTCGTAGAGGGTGGTGGTGAAGTAGAACACGGTCTGCTCGTTCACCAGCACCAGCTCCGTGGCGATCAGCGTGGCGACCGGGTTCATGACGATGAGCAGGCCGAAGGCGTACACCAGCGCCGCCTGCACGAACAGCGGCGGCGTGTTGTAGCTGAAGACCGGGCCGAGCAGGGCCACCGGGAAGAGCAGCACGGGCAGCCCGACGGTGGTGAGCAGCGCGAACGCGTAGGTGAGGATGGTCGCCCCGAGCGTGCGCCGCATCAGCGACGAGAAGAACAGGCCGGCGGCGCTGAACAGGAAGGCCGTGGCCATGAGCAGCAGCGTGGCGATGAAGACCTCCTCCGGCGCCACGCCGCCCAGCAGGAAGGCCAGGCTTTGCAGCGGCAGGGCGGCCGCCAGCAGCAGCAGCACATAGGACAGCGCCGACACCAGCTTGCCCAGCACCAGCGCCCGCTCGGACAACAGCGTCGTCCGCAGCAGGTCATAGGTCTGGCGCTCGCGCTCGCTGGCGATGGCGCCGACGGTGAAAGCCGGCGTGATGAAGCACACCAGCAGCGCCTCGATGCCGACCACGCCCCCGAACACAAACTTACCCAGCAGCATCCGGTCCGGCCGGCTGTAGACGCTGGCGTTGGACGACAGGTAGACCGTGTACAGCAGCGTGATGAAGGCGCTCATCAGCAGCAGATAGACGGTGAGCACCACGAAGGCGCGCGCGCCGCGCATGCGGCTGCGCAGCTCCTTGAGCACGACCGGGTTGCGCGTCAGCCACGCGCGCAGCGAGCGCGGCGCGCGTTTGGGCGGCCGGGGCACGGCCGGATGCGGGGCGGTGGCGGCCGTATCGCTCACGAGACAATCCCTTTCGTCACCTGCATAAAGACGTCTTCCACGTCGTGCATCGTCTCCGCGAAGCGCAGCACCGGCAAGCCGGCGCCGACCAGCTCGCGCAGCAGCGCGCTCACGGCGGCGTCGTCGCCGGCGAAATCCACCTCCACCACGGCGTGCTCGGCCTGGCCTTGCGGGGCCTGGTCCGCCACGCGCACGCTCAACACGCCGTCGCGCCCGAACAGCGCGGATTGCACCCCCTCCGCGCCTCGGTCCAGCAGCGTGATGGCCAGGGTGCGGTGCGGGCGCAGGCGGCGCTGCATCTCGGCCAGGCTGCCTTGGGCCACCAGCCGGCCGGCCTCCACAATGCCCACCTGGGTGCAGATCTCGGCCACGTCCGCCAGGATGTGCGTGGAAAAGAAGATGGTCTTGCCCATCCGGCTCAGCTCCATCAGGAGCTCGCGGATCTCGATGCGGGCGCGCGGGTCCAGGCCGGAGGCCGGCTCGTCCAGGATCAGCACCTGCGGATCGTGGGCCAGCGTGCGCGCCAGGCACAGGCGCTGCTTCATGCCGCGCGAGAGCGTGTCCACCTGGTCGTCGCGGCGGTGGGCCAGGTCCACCAGCTCCAGCAGGTCGTTGATCAGGTGCTGGCGCTGGGCCTCGCCGATCTGGTAGCAGGCGGCGAAGAAATCCAGGTACTCCCAGACCGTCATGTCGTCGTACACGCCGAAGAAGTCCGGCATGTAGCCGATGACGCGCCGGACGGCCTGGGGCGCGCGGCGGACCGAGTGGCCGGCCACGAACGCCTCGCCCGCGGTGGGCCGCAGCAGCGTGGTCAGCATGCGCATGGTCGTGGTCTTGCCGGCGCCGTTCGGGCCGACGAAGCCGTAGATGGCGCCCTGCTCCACCTGCAAGGACAGGTCGTTGACGGCCGTGAATTGGCCGTAGCGCTTGGTCAGGCTCTGGGTCTCCAGGATGACGGACACGTTACGGCTCCACCGTCAGCGTGAATTCAAGCGCGCTCAGGTTGAGCGCGTCCGGGCCGGGGTTGATCAGCCGCGCGCGGATCTCGCCGCCCTCGCCGACGTAGCGCTCCGGCGCCGGCACGGCCTGCTCGCCGAACTGTGTCACGTCCTGGGTCACCCAGCGCGCCTCGCCGAAATCCCACAGCGCCACGTCCGGCGGCGGGCCGTTCACGCCGGCAAAGCTGCTGCCAGACAGCAGCAGGCGCAGCTCGCGCACTTGGCGGAAGAGCACCGGCCGGATCGGCGTGAAGCGGAAGGCCATCTCGTCGCCGGGATAAAGCGTGACATCGTACGGCGAAACCGCGCCGCTGGCCTGGCCGGAGGTTAGCGGCATCCACAGCATCAGGCCCGGCCCCACCGTCACCGTCTGCCCGCCGGCCTCCAAGGTCGAATCCAGCCCGATCAAATACACGGTCTCGGCCTCGGTCTTGAAGGCCGTGTCCACCACGCTGGTGGGCGCCGGCACCTGGGCGGTCCAGCCGGTTAGGTACAGGCCGCCGCCCCGGCCCAGGCCGGTGGTGCTGTTATAGGTGTTGATGGCCGCCGAGAGCAGCGAGTAGCGCCGATACTGCACGCGGTCCGAATAGTAGTTGGTGTTGCCGAGGATGTCGTCGATGGTCGTGTCGTAGACCGTGCCGGGGTAATACGGCGCGGACGGACCCGGCTTCAACGGGCTGACCGGGTACGGCACAACGCTGTTGGGCGCCGTCGACGAGGCGCGGCCGCTGCTCAGGATGAGCGAGATGTTGCGCGTCTCGCCCGGCCGGAACTCGCCCAGGCGCAGGGTGCCGCCCGGCGCCAGCAAGACCGCCTCCTGCAGCGTAAGCGAGCTCTGATTGGTGACCGTGCCCAACAGGCGCGCCGAGCCCGCGATCCACTCGAGGCGCAGGTCAGACTCGATCACCGGCGCCGCCACCAGGCCCTGCGCCGCAAAGGTCTGCACGGACGCGATTTCGGTGCGCACACCGTACAGGCGTGTCCGCTCGCCCTGCTCTACGCGCAGGGACGCCGAACCCGGCAGGGTGAGCCCCGGCAGCGGGCGCACCAGCAGGCCAGGCGCGAACTCCAGGTCGTAGGCGCTGCGCCGCGGCGAGAACACGCCCACCACCTGGTCCAGGCGCGCCTGGGCCGCGCCCGGCCAGACCTGGACGATGGCCAACTCGTGCAAGGTGGGCTGGCTGCCGGCCAGGCCATAGCCGAAGATGTAGGCAATGAGGCTGAAGACAACGACGGTGGCCGGGATGGTCAGCCAGGCCAGCTCGCGCCGCTTGAGGACCCGCAGCACCAGGTAATTGGCCGGACCGACGATGACCAGATACAGCCCGAGGAAACCACAGATGAGCAGCGGGCTGGGCAGCTGCAGGTCTGGCAGGGCGTCCACGGCGCTCTGTGCGGACGACCAGTTGGTGAGGCCCGGCGCCCAGCTCGGCCGGTCAACCGGCACCGACAGGACGCGGCGGTAGAGATCGACCGCGCCGTCCCAGGCCCGCAGCGGCGCGAAGGCCAGATCCACGGCCACGGACACCACCTGCCCGAAACCCTGCGAACGCGCCACCACCAGCGGCACGCCAGCCGCTTCCACGAGCGTCACGGCGTCGTCGCTCACCGTCCCCACCGCCGCCAGCGCCTCGCCGGCCGGCACCGCAGTCGTCGCGGCGTAGGCAGCCAGGGCCTGCACATCCGCCACCGGCTGGGCCTGATCCGGGGTCAGCGGCACCAAGGCGCTCAATCCGGCCGCGGCTTTCTGCCAGCCGGGGCCGCCCATCACCATCAGGCGCCCGCCGGATTGGACCCAGCCGGCCAGGGCCGCGCGCTGTTCCGGGGTCAGCGCACCGGTGTCCACGTCTGAGACCACCAGCACGTCCAGGGCCTGCCAGCCTATGGCCGCCGAGGGCAGGTCTTCTGGCTGCAGCTGGGCCACATAGGCCTGGCCGTTGTAGGGATCGACGTCCGCGAGCACGCTGAAGGCCGACGGGCTGCCGGCCAGGACGCCGTACAGCAGGTCAGTGGCGGCCAGTTGGGTCAACCGCTCGGTCAGGGGCGGCGCCAGCGCCGTCGCGCCATCCTGCAGTTTGATCTCCACCGAGCTGGCGAAGCCCTCCGGGGCCAGGAAGATGAAGAATTCACGCCGGGACTGGCTGGGGAGTTCCAAGTCACGGGTGTAGAGGATCTCGCTGCCGCCGAAGCCGCGCGGGGTGGCGATCTGCAGGCGTCCGCGCGTATCCGGGCCGTTGTTCTCCAGCGTCACCCGCACTGGCAGCCACTGGCCGTCCCGGTAATAACCGTCGAAGCCGGCGCGCGCCACCATGAGCACCGCCGGCGCCTGGGCCAGCGGCGCGGCGCGGCTGAGCCGGACGCCAGCGGCCGCCGCCAGCAGCGCCAGGGCCAGGGCCCACCAATGCAATTGACGAGACAGATGGACTGTTTTCGGCAAGGCGTTCAGCCTGCGTTTGAGCGCGGATGCCCGCAGCCACACGGCCGGAGCCAGTTGAAGCGGTTGTACCATGCGCGCCAGGTTCCGTCAAACAAACGGCCGCCGCCCGACAACGGCGACCACCCCGGCGGCCCGGTCAGGGCACCCAGTAAATGCGGTTCTGGGCGGTGCTGGCCGTGGACGCCTCCACCCAGGCGCCCAGCCGGATCAGCCGGCCGACATAGGGCTGCCCGCCGCTCTGCGCCTGCCACCCGCCCAAGTCGAACGGGAGGACGCCATCGGCCAGCAGCCATTCGCCGTTGTAGCGGCGCGCCAGGTGGACGTGCGTGCCGGTGGCCGTGCCGCCCTCGCACGACGGGTGCCCGAGCGGATCGCCCACCGCCACGGTGGTACCGGCCGGGATGAGGTCGCGCTCGGCCATGTGGAAGTAAAACAGCACCCAGCCGGTCCCCTCGTAGCCGTCGCCGTCCAGGTCCAGCACCACGGTGGAATCGCCGCTGCGCGCGACGACGCCGGCAGCCGAGGCGCGCACAAACTCGGCCGAGCTCTGGCAGCCGGAGACGCCCGCCGGCGCGAAGTCCACGGCCGCCCAGGGCACCTTGCGGCCCCAGGCCGGATGCGGGCCGCCGGTGTAGGTCCAGACCCGCTGCGGCTCGAAGGGCAGCGCCAACGGCGGCTGGACCAGGCCGCCGGTCAGCACTTCGCCGGGGTCGGCCCAGGGGTCACCCCACAAGGCGCGGTACGTGGCCGCGAAGCCGTCCGGGCCGCTGACCGCCTCGAACGCCTCGCGCGCCACCAACTGCGCAAAGAGGGATTGCAGCGCAACCGTGCCGGCGTTCTGATACGCGTCGACACGCACGCGGTAATCACCCGGCAGGTGGATGGTCGTCAAGGCCCCGGTGCGCCAGCCGTAATAGCCTTCGCTGAGCTGCTCGGCCACCCACAGCATCTGCAGGTACCAATCTTTGGCGGCCCGGTCCGGGAGCGGGCCGAAGGGCGCGGCGCGGGCTGCGGCCGAGGCGGCCGGGTCGGTGAGGGCGCCAGAGCGCCACTCCATCAGCGCGATCAGGAGTTTGGGATTGAGCGAATACTGGCGCGCCACGTAGTCGATCGTGCCGGCCGCATCGCGCTGCTTCTGGTTGACAAAGGCGCTCAGGCCCCGGAGGAAGCCCGGTTGCTGCGCCAGGTAGGCGCGCAGATCGAACGCTTGCTGCGCGGGGCCGTAGACGAATTCGCTGTCTGGGATGATTTGGAAGGGCGAGCCGCCCAGCGGGAAGTAGTAACTCGGGATCGCCAGCGTCATCCCCACCGGCAGCGTGCTGGTGGGCGGCAGGCCGGGGTTGGCGGCCAGGATCTCCGCGGCCGTGGTGTTGAAGTGCGCGGCCAGCGCGGCCACGTAGTCACCGGTCTGGACCACGTAGGGCAGGCGCTCGCCGGGCCCGAAGAGCGTGCGCGTGGGCAGCGGCGTCGGCACCGGGCCGGCCGGCGTGGGCGCTGCCATCGTCGGCGTGAGGGTGGGCGCTGGCGGGGTGGCGCTGGCGGGCGGCGGCGCGGTCGGCGCGGCCACGCAGGCCGCCAGCAGCGCGGCGGCCAGGCCGATCGCCAGACCACCGGGGAGGCGGGTCGGCATCATCGTCCCGCCGTGATGGCCGTCCAGGCGGCCGTGCACGCGCACGCCCGGATCGTCTGGCCGTCGCGCGTCAAGATCCCCAGGTACTCGCCCTCGCCGCGCTCGGCGACCCACCCCTCCAGGTTGAACGGCAGCGGGCCGTAGGCCGGGATCCACTCGCCGTTGTACTTGCGCGCCAGGTGGACGTGCGTGCCGGTGGCGCGCCCGCCCTCGCAGGACGGATGCCCGATTCGGTCGCCCTGCTCCACAAAGGTGCCGGCCGCGATGCGGTCCTGCTCGGCGATGTGGAAGTAGAAGATGACCCAGCCGGTGCTTTCGCGGCCATCGCCGTCCAGGTCCAGCACCACGGCGTTGCGCTCGGAGCGCACGATCTGGCCGGCCGCGGCCGCCGCCACCCACGCGTCGGATTGGGCGCAGCCGCTCTCGATGGACGCCGGCGCAAAGTCCAGCGCAGCCTGCGCGCCGCCGTTCTCCCAGGCGCCGTGCGGGCCGCCGGAGAAATACCAGGTGGTGCCGCGCTGGAACGGCAGCGCCAGCGGCGGCTGAGCCAGGTCGCCAGGGATCAGCGTGGGCAGCTCGCGCGCGAACGGATCGCCGAACAACCGCGCGTAGGTGGCCGGGAAACCGTCCGGCCCCACCGCCGCATCCCACTCCGGCGGGCTGTACACTTGAGCGAAGAAATACTGCACGGCCACCGTGCCGGCGTTGAGGGCCGGGTTCAGGCGCCGGCGCGAGCCATCCGGGAAGGTCAGCTCGGTCAGCGTGCCCGCCCGCCAGCCGTAGTAGCCGATGGCGAGCTGATTGGCCGCCCAGCTCAACTGCGGCGTCAGGTCGTCGCGATACGGGTGGGCGTAGCCCAGCGGCCGCGTCAGGGCCGTGCCGGTCGGGGCGGGGTTGCTCACCCAGCCGCCCAGGTGCTCGAGCAAGCCCAGCAGCAGCCGCGGGTTGATGGAGTGCTGACGGCCCACGCTGAGGACGATGTCGCCGCCCGAGCGCGTCAGGCCGTCCGCGAAGCCGCGATAGCCGGCCAGGTAGCCGCCCAGCTCGCGCGCGAACGCCGCCGGGTCGAAGCTGGCCGCCGAGGCGCTGAACACCACGTCGGCGTCCGGCACCAGCCGCACGCCCGGGCTGACCGCGCCGGGGTCCAGCACGCTGGGGATGATGAAGCGCTGGCCGGGGTTGAGCGTGGTCTGGGCCGTGAAGCCAAACGGCAGCTGGATGTCGTCCGGGTTGACGCCGAAGCGCGCGGCAATGGCGGACAGCGTGTCGCCGGTCTGTGACGTGTAAAACTGCGTCGGCGCGGCGCCGGCGCCGGTGGCCGCCAAACGGGTGGGCGTGGGCGACGGCGCCAGGAAAGTGCTGGTGGGCTGGGGCGGCTCCGGGGTAGGCGTAGCCGGCAGGGCGGCGGCGCCCTGAGTCTGGCGGAAGGCCGCCGTCGCGGCTGCGGCCGCCGTCGTGTCCACTTCGCCGGAGCGCAAGACCAGCAGGGCCAGCGCCAGGCCGGTCAACCCGAGCAAGCCCAGGGCGGCGGCGGAGCGCAGGCTCGGCCCATCGCCGCGGCCGCGCTGCCCGGACGGGCGGCGCCGAACGACGTGGGTGAGATGACGCGGACGTTCACTCATACAAGGACAGGCGGCGGACGGTGGACGGACGATGTGGGCGGGTGCCCCTCGTCCGTCGTCCAGCGCCGGTGGTCAACGTGAGATTTCATTTCCGGCCGCGCGGCAGTCACAGGCCTCCAACGTTACACCGTCGCGGCTGAGCGTGCCATCATACTCCTGGCCCAGGCCGGCCGAGACCCAGCCATCCAGGATGAACGGGATCGAGCCATCGGCGGCGATCCACTCGCCGTTGTATTTGCGCGCCAGGTGGACGTGCGTGCCGTTGGAGAAGCCGCCCTCACACGAAGGGTGGCCCAGCCGGTCGCCGGCCTGCACGCGGGTGCCCACGGCCACCCGGTCACGCGTCTCCAGGTGCATGTAAAACAAGGCCCAGCCGGTGCCCTCCCAGCCATCGCCGTCCAGGTCCACCACCACGCCGCCGTGCTCGGCGCGCACCACCAGGCCGGCGGCCGCGGCCGTCACCCACTCATCGGACGTGAGGCAGCCCTCCGCCAGGGCCGGCGGCGCGAAATCCAGGGCGGCCCAGGCCGAACCGGAGGCCCAGGCGCCGTGCGGCCCGCCCGTGAACGCCCAGAGTTTGCCCGGTTCGAACGGCAGGTTCAATGCCGGCTGGGTGAGGTCGGCGGGCACCAGCGGTTCCACAGCCAGCCGGAAAGGGTTGCCGAACAGCTGCTGGTAGGTCGCTTCGAAGCCGCCGGCCGCGACGACGCGCGCCCAGGCATCGGCCGTGTACAACTGCGCGAAGAAGTGCTGGACGCCGATTGTGCCGGCGTTGAGGCCGGGCGCCGCCACCCGCAGGGTGCCATCGGCGAAGGGCAGCGTCACCAGCCACCCGGCGCGCCAGCCGTAGTAGCCGCGGTTGAGTTGGTCAGCGGCCCAACTCAACTGACGAATCAGGCCCTGGCGGCTCACTTCCACGCGGCCGAGCGGGAACGCCAGCGTGTTGTCGCCGGGACGCGGGTTCGTGACCCAGCCGCTCTGATACTCGAGCACGGCCAACAACAGTTGCGGGCTGATGGAGAAACGCGTGGCCACCAACCGCACGATCTCGGCGCCGGCCAGGGTCTGCGCGCTCAGGCCATCCAAGAGCTCGGCCGGCACCGTCTCGGAGTACGCGGCCAGGTAGCCGCCCCGGAACTGCACATAGCCCGTCAGGTCAAAGCCGGCGTCGGCCGGGCCATAGACGAAAGCGCTGTCCGGCAGCAGCTTCCGGTCCGGCCCCACGGCCGCTGTCTCCGGCAGCGGGATCAAGAGCACCTGGCCGACGAACAGCGTGTCGACGAGGTTCAGGCCGTTGGCGGCCGCGATCTGGTCGGCGGTGACGCTGTAGCGCGCGCCGATCAGGTTGAGCGTGTCGCCGCGCTGGACTGTATATTGCTCGATCGTCTGGCGCGGGGCGGCCTGCGGCCGGGGCGGATCGGGCGTGGGCGAGAGCGCCACGTCCAGAGTGGGACGCGCCGGGCGCGTGGGCAGGCCGGGGATAACCGGCGTGGGGCCGGACAGCGTGGGTGCGGCCGCCGCCGGCGCCTCTCCCGACGGCGTCAGCGCCGCTGGCGCGGCGCCGCCCACCGGCGTCACGTTGGCGTAGTCCACCACCAGGTCCGGCCGTGCGCACGCCAGCAGCGCGCCCAGCGCGGCCGCCAACGCCCAGCCGGGCCAGACGCCCCGGCGGCGCGCCTTACGGTTGCCCGGCATACAGGACACGGTCAGCGACCTGGACGATGAGGCGTCCATCGGCCGCCAGCTTCAACTCCGGCAGAGGCTCCAGCGTCTGCAGGCTCTCGTCATACAGGTACTGGCACTGGCAGACCAGGCCCGGGCACACGCACAACACGTAGGCGTTCTGGTCCGGGTCCGGCGAGACGCGCGCGCCAAGGTGATACGTGCGGCCGGTCGCGGCCAGCGTCCCGTTCGGGACCTCGCGGTAAATTTCGCGCCCGAGCGGGAGCGCCACCCACACCGCGAGCACGGCCGCGCCCACCGCCAGCACCAGCAGCACGCCGTCGCGCCCGAAACCCGGCGCCCGGACCATGAACTCCGGGAGCCACAGGAAGATCCCGATCAAGGCCGCCAGGACCACCGTGATAGACACCGGCAGCGCCGTGTAGTTGTAAGCGACCAGAAAGGCGTAGACGATGCTGCCGTTATTGGGCGGCATGGCCGCCGTCAGACGGAAATACAGGTAAGCGCCGGTGGCGAGGAGGCAGGCCAGCGCGATCCACAAGACCCAGTTGATTTTGAGCGCACGCATGTCGGGGATTATAACGCGCCGGCCCGCTGTGCGCTTCCATAATCGCGGGCGGCGGCGTCTCGCTTTGGTATAATCCGCCTGCCGCTGAGTTTCTTGGCGGCATTTTGCGTCGCCGGCGTCGCACGCCCGCCGGGGAAGGAACACGCCATGCGTCAGCTCGTCGAGTGCGTTCCGAATTTCTCCGAGGCCCGCCGTCCCGAGGTGGTGGAGGCGATCGTCACGGCCCTGGAGGACGGCGGCGCCGGCGAAGTTCAAATCCTGGACGTCAGTTCGGACGTGGACCACAACCGCACCGTCGTCACCCTGGTCGGCAGCCCGGCCGGCGTCGAGGGCGCGCTGTTCGCGGGCATCGCCAAGGCCGCGACGTTGATCGACTTGAACCATCACCAGGGCGAGCACCCGCGCCTGGGTGCCACCGACGTGGTGCCGTTTGTGCCGTTGCGCGGCACCAGCATGGCGGACTGTATCGCCTTGGCGCGCCGCCTCGGCGAGCGCGTCGGCCGCGAACTGGCCATCCCCGTCTACCTGTACGAAGCGGCCGCCACCCGCCCGGAGCGCGAGAACCTGGCCAACATCCGCAAAGGCGAGTACGAGGCGCTCAAAGACGAGATCGCCACCAAGCCGGAGCGCGCCCCGGACTTCGGCCCCAAGCGCGTCGGGCCAGCCGGCGCCACCGTCATCGGCGCGCGCCAGTTTCTGATCGCCTACAACCTCTACCTCAACACCGGCGACGTCACGATCGCTGAAAAAGTCGCCAAGGCCGTGCGTCACCTGTCCGGCGGCCTGCGCTTCGTCAAAGCCAAAGGCTTCCTGGTGGACGGCCAGGCCCAGGTCAGCATGAACCTGACGGACTTCACGCGCACGCCCATTGCGCGCGTGCAGGAGTTCGTGCGCCGCGAAGCCGCGCGCTACGGCTGCACCCTCACGCGCGCCGAGTTGGTGGGTATGCTGCCGCAGCAGGCGCTGGTGGACGCCGCCCAGTGGTATTTGCAGCTGGACAACCTGACGCCGGAGATGATCCTCGAGAACCGCCTGACCGAGGTGGGCGAGGCCGAGGCCGCGCCCGACGAGACCGTCTTCATCGAGCGGCTGGCGGCCGGCACGGCCACGCCGGGCGGCGGGGCGGCGGCCGCTTATGCCGGCGCCATGGCGGCCGGCCTGGTCGGCATGGTCGCGCGCCTGACGCTGGGCAAGAAGAAGTATGTCGAAGTCGAGGCCCAGATGCAATCCGTGCTCGAGAACGCCGACAAATTGCGCGCCGACCTGGCCGCCGCGGTCGAGGCCGACTCGGCCGCCTTCGATGCCGTGATGGACGCCTTCAAGCTGCCGAAAGGCACTGAGGAACAGAGCGCGGCGCGCGACGCCGCCGTCGACCAGGCCTACGTGCATGCGGCCGAGGTCCCCATGCGGGTGGCGCGCGACGCCGTGGCCGCGCTCGCCCTAGCCGCCCTCGCCGCCGAGCAGGGCAACGTCAACGCCATCTCGGACGCCGGCAGCGCCGCTTACCTGGCGCGGGCCGCGCTGTCCGGGGCCGCGCTCAACGTCCGCGCCAACGCCGGCGTGGTGCGTGACCGCGGGACGGCGGCCGCGTGGCTCAAAGAGATCGCGGGCCTGGAGGCGCGCGCCAATGAGACCTTGGCCAACCTGGAGCATACGCTGCGCACGCGGCAGTAGCCCATGAGCCTGGCGGCCTCTCCTCGTCTCCACCCCTGGCCCGCCTGGGCGCGGGGCCTCGTGCTGCTGGGCCTGCTGTTGCCCCTGGCAGCCGGCTGTGCGCCGTCGTCCAGCACCGCTTCAGCCCAGGCCGAGGACGGTGCCGCCACCGCCTTTGTGGCCACGCGCGTGGCCGATGTCCTGACGCAAGCGGCGGCCACCGCTGAGCTGCCGGCCCCCACGGACGCGTCCGCGCCGACCGAGGCCGCCACCGCGCCGGTCGAGCCAAGCCTGGAATTCCTGACCGTGACGCCCATCCGGACGCCGCTGGCCGTGCCAACGTCCGGCGCCACCGTGACGCCGGCGCCCACCCGCGACGCGCCGCCGACGCCCGGCCTGCCCTGCCCGGACCAGGCCTGCGCCTCGGCCGCCGAGCATTTCTGGCTGGCACGCCCGGTGCCGCCGGAGGCTATGATTTACGCGGACCGGACGTACGCCTACGGCTCCACGCAGCAGGGCTTGCGCGAACCGCATCACGGCGTGGAGTTCGTCAACCGCTCCGGCACGCCGGTGCTGGCGGCCGGCGCCGGCACCGTGGTCGTGGCCGGCGACGACGCGACCGTGGCTTACGGCCCGGCCACCCGCTTCTACGGACAACTCGTCATCGTGGAATTGGACCAGACGCTGAATGACCAGCCCGTTTTCACGCTGTACGCGCACCTGGCGCGCGTCGACGTCGCGGTCGGTCAGAGTGTCCGCACCGGCGAACTCCTGGGCGCCATCGGGCAGACCGGCGTGGCCATCGGCCCGCACCTGCACTTTGAAGTGCGGGTCGGCCGGAACACCTACCTGCACACGCGCAACCCGGAGCTGTGGCTCAAGCCGCTGCCGGCGGCCAACGATCAACAGTATGGGGTGCTGGCGGGCCGGCTCGTGGACCTGGACGGCAACGTGCTGTATGGCCAGTCGGTGGTGATCCGGCCGGTGGACGTGAACGAGCCGACCCGCGCCAAATACATCACCACCTACGCGCACGAGTCTCTCAACGGCGACGACCGGCTGCAGGAGACCTTCGCCATCGGCGATCTCCCGCCCGGCGTCTACAGCGTCGCCGTCAACACCAGCAAGTTCTATCAGCAGACCGTCGTCATCACGCCCGGCCGGCTGACCTGGGTCACCTTCTCCGTCAAGCCGCCGCCGCCCAACCCGCCGGCCGCGCCATGAATCGGTCGCGCACCGTTCTCACCAGCCTCGGCCTTAGCCTGGCGCTGTTGGCGGCGTGCACACCGCCGCCCCCCACTGCCGCCCCGCCCAGCGCGACGCCCGGCCGGGCCGCTACGGAGTTCCTGGCCACGCGCGTGGCCGCCATTCTGACCGAGAGCGCGGCCACCGAGGCCGCCGCCGCGCCAACCGCCACGGCGACGCCGCTCCCGCCCAGCGCGACACCGCCGGGCACGGCCACGGCCACGCCCTCACCCACCGCCAGCGCCACCATCACGCCGACGCCCTTCCCGACCGTGGATCTGGCGCGCTTCCGCCGGCCGCCGGACACATTCGGCGGCGACGCGCACTTCTTCTTCGCGCGCCCCATCGGCGCGGGCGGCAACGTCTTCGTCGCTTCGTCTTACCGCTACGGCTCGACGCTCAGCAACCAGCTGGAGACGCACCACGGTGTGGAGTTCGCCAACCCCCTCGGCGTACCGCTCGTGGCGGTCGCGCCGGGCATCATCTACTATGCCGGCACCGACCTGGAGCGGCAGTTCGGACCGCAGCTGGATTTCTACGGCAATCTGGTGGTCCTGCAGTTGGCCGAGGCCTGGCAGGGCCGGCCGGTGTTCGCCCTGTACGGACACATGGACCAGATCGTGGTCAGCGCCGGCCAGGCCGTCAACGCCGGCGATCTGCTCGGCACCGTCGGCGCCAGCGGCGTGGCCCTCGGCCCGCACCTGCACCTGGAAGTGCGGCTGGACAATCCGGACTCGTATTGGACTACGCGCAACCCGGAGCTGTGGGTGGCCCCCGGCGCCGGCCGCGGGACGCTGGCCGTGCGGGTGACCAACGCCAGCGGCCAGTACCTGCCGGGGCGGCGCGTGACCATCGTGTGCTCAGACGGCGCCGCGCGCTTCCTGGACACGTATTGGGACCCCGGCGTTAACCCGGACGACGGCTACGGCGAGAACGCGGCTCTGACCGATGTGCCGGCCGGCTTCTGTGAATTGGAAACCACGGTCGAGGGGCAAGTCCTGCGCGCCAACACCCCGCTCCAGGCCGGGGCCGTCAACTTCGTCTGGCTGCGGCCTTAGTCAGAGGAACGGCCGGTTACTGGCCGCTTTCCACGGCCGCGCCGAACCACTTGACGCGCAGCGCTGCCAGCGTCCCATCCTGCTGCATAGCCTCCAGGGCGCGCTCGAGCGCCTGCAACAGCTCGCGGCTGCGCGCGCTGACGGCGATGGCGTACGGCTCGGGGTCCAGCGGCGGCCCGGCCGGCGCCAGGTCCGGGTGTGTCCTTAAGAATTCGTAGGCCGTGACCGCGTCCACCAGCGCGGCCTCGGCCTGGCCGGCGGCCAGCGCTTCCAGCGCTTCCAGGGCCGTGGGTTGCGCAAGCACCGTCAGCCCATCCCCCTGGCGCGCCCAGCGCCGCGCGATCACATCGCCGCCCGCCCCGAACTCCACCGCCAGGCGGCGCCCGGCCGCCCAGGTCTGCCAGTCGCGTTCATCGTCGCTCTGCGGTTGATCGCCCAGGCGCGCCACCGCCAGCGTCCCCGCCACGAAATACGGCCGCGTGAACGAGACTTCTTTCAAGCGCTCCGGCTGCGGGACGAAGGCTGAGATCACGGCGTCGTCCCGCCCGGCCGCCACTGCCGACAGCAGCGCGTCGTAGGTGATGTTCTCGTACTCCACGCGCACGCCCAGCCGCCGGCCCAACTCGTCGCCCAGGTCGATGTCGAACCCGAACAGCGCACCGTCCGCGTCCACGGCCGAAAATGGCGGGAAGCTGGCGTCGGTGGCGACGACGAGCACGCCGCGCGCCTGGAGGCGCGCCCAGGCCTCATCCTCCGGGTGGGTGGCCACGTTAACGGCCCAGGCGAACAAAGCCGTCAGGCCGATCGCCAGCGCCAGCCCGAATGCGCCGGCGCGCCAACTCAGGCGGCGCGGCGGTTTCGCCGCCGTCAGCGTGGGCCTCGCTTCCAGATCGTCAGGACTCATTCAGGGTTGGGTCCAGGCCCGGATCGCGTCGTAGATCGGCTTGGCCGCGAACTCGGGCGTCACTAAAGTGAAGTAATCGCCATAGCTGCGCTGCGGCGCCGGATACCGGAATGCCCACACGCACACGGCGGGCGCCCAGGGCCAGTTGGCCTCGGCCCACTGGAAAGCGCGCAGCGTGTACTCCGCGCGGGCCAGCGGCCGCACGGCGTGGGTCCAGCGCGGCGAGTCGTTCCAGCCGGACTCGGTCACGTAGATGGGCTTGGCGGCGTCGCCGTGGGCGTCCAGGATGGCGCGCAGCAGCTCCACGCGCCGGAAATTGAGCACGTCCGGCGCCGGCGGCTCTTCCGGCGGGAACTTGAGGCCATAGGCGTGCGCGGCCAGGGCATCGAAGTACGGCGCGGCGCCAGCCGCATACAGGCGTTCGAGGTAAAGCAGGTCATTCAGCGCCAGCTCGCTGGTCTCCGGTTCCAGCGTGGGCGCCAGCGCTCCGCCCAACACCACGATGCCGGGGTCGGCCTGTTTGGCGCGCGTGTACGCGATCTGGAGCAGGCGCGCATACGCGGCCGGGTCCACGCGCTGGAAGCCCCACTCGGCGGTGACGTTGGGTTCGTTCCAGATGATGATGTGGTCCACCCGGCCGCGGAAGTGCGTCACAAACGCGTAGACGAAATCGCCGAACGCCGTGTAGCGTTCTTCTGGCAGCGAGGTATCCACCACCGGCGCGCCGGCGGCGGCCTGGCCCTCCGGCCGGCGGGCCCACTCAGGCACAAGCCCGCCCAAGCGCGCGATCACGGTCAGACCCTGGTTGCGCGCATAGTCGATGCGCAGATCGGCATGCGCCCAGTTGTATTGCCCTGGTTCGCCCTCATAATACGCCCAGGGGAAGTACTCGGTGATGGTCGGCGCGCCCAACGCGCGCACCATCTCCAGCGTGCGCAGGATCTTCCAGGCTTCGACTTCATCGGTGAGGCGCGTGTGGGTGCAGACGACGGGGTGGCGCGTGGCCACGGTCTGCGGCGGGCCGAGCACGACCAGCGGCGGCGGCGGCTGGAGCGAGCCGAACGCCAGCCCCAACAACAGCGCGCGCCACAGGCGTCGCCCTGCCTCCGCCAGAGTGATGCGCGCGGCCACTACGGATACGTGACCGTCAGCGTGTAGGTGCCGCCCGGATAGCCTGCCGGCGTGTAGACCAGCACGTTGTAGAGGCCGGCGCTGACCCCTTCGCACTCGATTTCGAACGGCGGCCCGCCGGCGAAACAATTCCCGTCGTCGTCGGTCAGGATGCGCGAGCCGCTGCGCAGCTGCACCTGCGGGTTCAGGGCCGGCTTGGCGGGGTCATAGGCCAGGTTGCCCACGCGCACCCGGATCGTGCCCAAGCCGTTCGAGCCGAAGAAGAAGATATCGGGGTCGGCCGCGCCCTTGTTGGAGCCCTTGTACGTGACGCCGGAGTCGATCGGGCCAGTGGCCGTCGCCAGCGTGTCGTTCGGCTCCACCTCGCGGACCGGGTCATACTCGCGCTGCGTGATCGGCAGATAGACGCGCCGCGGGTTGTCGTCCAGGATGGTGATAGCGGCCAGCGCCGGCGAACCGAGGGTGGCGCTCACCGGCGCGGTGAGGACGACATTGAAGGTCACATCGCCGTAGTAGAGGCCGTCGCTGAGCAGCGTGATCGTCAGCGGCCGCGTGGTCTGGCCGGGCGGAAACACCACGGCCGACGTCGCGGCGGCGTAGTCGCGGCCGGGCACGGCGCTGCCGCCCAGCGTCGTGTAAGGCACGGTGGCCGTGATGCCGGAGACGGTGTTCAGCGTCGTCGTAATCACCACCTGGCCCGACGACTTCAGGACGGCCACCGAGCCCGGCTGCACCTTCGCCAGAGGCGGCGCCTGCGCGTCCATCACAGTCAGGTTGGCGTTTTCAGGAGCCGCCAGGCTTATCCCGGGCGGCGCGGTGATCGCCACGCTCAGCCACTTGTCGCCGGTGTACAGGGCGTTGGCCGTGATCGGCACCGTGGCTGTGGCCGCCAGGGTGCTCGGCGGGAACGTGATGACGCCGTTGGCCACCGGCGCGTACTCGCTGCCGGCCAGCGCCGTGCCGTCGGCGGTGCTGAAATTGGCGAGGAGCGTAAACGGGACCGTGGCATCCAACGTGGCCGTGATCACGCCCGTCCCGGCGCTCTCGCTGGCCGCGAAGCCGGAGGCCTGGAAGCGCACGGCCGGGACCTCAAACGCGCCGATGTCGCAGCGTCCGCCGCGCGGGCGGGTGACGCCGCGCTGGTCGGTGGCTGGGCAGCCGCTCAGCACGCCGGCGTTAAGCGCCGGGCTGTCCGCCAGCAAAGCATGCGTGGGCGTCGGGCCGCCGTTGAATTGAAGCAGGCCGAGGCGCGGGTCGCGCGGCGCGCCGCTGGTGCCCACCAGGTCACCGGTGCCGGCAGTGACGGTGCAGCCCTGGTTGTTGCCGATCAGGTTGTAACCGCCCGAAGTCAGCGCGCCGAAACAATCCGGGCGGCCGCTGGCGACGTTGAGCGCCACCACCGTGTTCATCAGCGTGGCGACTCCGCCGGCCTCGTTGTGCACGCCGCCGGCCGAAGTGGAGCTGGTGTTGGAGACCACGGTGGAGTGTGCCACGGTCAGCGTGGCGCCGGCGAAGTTGAACAGGCCGCTGCCGGTGTTGCCGGAGACCGTCGTGTTGGTGATCGCCAGCGTGCCGCTGTTCAAGACGCCGGTGTTGGCGTTGCCGGTCACGGCGGCATCGGTCAGGCGTACGCGGGCGCCGGTCTGGATCGAAAGCCCGCCCAGGCCGCCGTTCTTGATCGTCACGCCGGACAGGGTGGCCGTGATGTCGGCGGCCACCGCCAGCACCGCGCCGGTCGCCAGTCCGTCGCCGTCGATGAGGCGCGGACCAGCGCCCAGCGGCGTTTGGATCTCGGTATCGGCCTCCAGCACCAAGGTCCCCAGAGCCGCGTTCAGCGTATAGGTGATCGGTGTGGCCGGCTCGGACGGAAACAGGATCGTGCCGCCGCCGGAGAAGTTCAGCTGCTCAATGGCGGCGCGCAGCGTGCAGCCGCCGGAAGCCGTTTGGCAGGCCGGGTTGTTCAGGTCGGAGTCATGCTCGTCGAGGGCGCTGGTGACGGGCAGGATCATGGCGGCCCGCGCCGGCCGCAGGCTCGGTCCGCCGCGCGGCGCCGGCAGCAGCCCCAGGCTGAGGGTGAGGACCAGGCTGAACCCCACGCGCCAGGCGATCCGGCTCAGGCGGTGCCCGCGCGAAGACCTGACACGACGGTCGGTGGTATTCACCATCACAACCTCAGGGGATGATGACCGGGGTGGCGGTGCCCGAATCGCCCGGCCCGGGGTCGCTGGGCTGCGGCTCGGTCGGCGGGCTGGTTGGGGGCGCCACAGTCGGCGGGACCGGCGTCGGCTGAACCGG
>CALFZO010000084.1 GCA_937952305.1 uncultured Anaerolineales bacterium
GCTCGCCCAGGGCATGGGTCAGCGCGTTGTACGCCCCGCCCAGCGGCAGCGCCGGGAAGGCGACGCTGGGGAAGGCGCGCGTCCGGCCATTAGGGAACGGCATGGTCCAGAAGGCCGGCACCCCCAGCCGCTCAGCGGCATGATAGGCGCCCAGCCCCAGCGAGGAGTAGACGATGGCCTCCGCCCCCTGGCAGGCCTCCCAGGTGCTGGCCATCAGCCGGTCAAGCATAGGCCGCAGCAGGCGGAGCAGGTCCCGCATGCCAGCCAGCAGGCTGCCGCCGGGCGCGATGAAGGGCCGCAGGGCCGGGCTCCGCAGGAGGTCGCGCACCCGCAGCCCGAGCGGGCGGAAGTCCAGGCCAGCGCCTTGCGCCAACGCCGCGAAGTCGTCGGGCGCCACCAGGCGCGCGGTATGCCGGCCGGTGCCCTGGAGCGCGGCTCCCAGCGCGACCACTGGATGAACGTCCCCCCAGGTGCCGATGGCGAGCAGTGTGACCTGCATTGCATCTCCTCTACCCGGCGCAGCCTGGCGCCCAGATTGTCGCCGACGCTGATTTGCCGGCCCATCCAGGCGGTCCGCCGCGCTGGAGACGAGCGCGACGCCGGCGACTGGCATGCCGCCTCTGCCACAGCGCGCGCCATTACCTTCTGGCGAAGGTGAGATACAGCGCGAATGACCCGGTCGCCGTGAAGACGCCTTCGTCGATGGCGCGCACTACACCGGCGCTGTCGACGGCGGCGTGATACCAGCGGCCATCCTCTTCCGTCCCGCCGCCGGCGATGATGATTTCGATGATCCGCCTCAGCCATTTGCCGTCGGTGTCGGGCGCGTTGGCGGTCTTGGAGAGCTCCAGATACTGCCGCTGCTTCTCGTGACGATATGGCGGAAAGGCGTGCATGGCGCGGTCGTTCAGGCGCACGTCGTACACGTCCAATCCCGCCTGGGTCGCCAGCAGCGGGACGCGCACCCCCACGGTGTCGTCGCCCCGCCCAAGCGCCTGCTTGCCTTTCACAAACAACTGATTGAGGCGTAGATACTCGCGCTTCCAGGCGTCATCGCGTTTATCCAGGTGGACGTTGTCGTAAACGGAGAGTGCGCCGCCGTCGGTGTATTCGGCCGCGAAGAAGACCCCGCCCGGCCTCAGCACCCGCGCCATTTCCCGCACAACCGCCGGCGCGTCGCGAACGTGCGTGAGCACCGTCTGGCAGACGACCCCATCGAACGTGTCTTCAGCGAAGCGCAATGCGTGCGCGTCACCGTGCTCGAAGCGCAGATTCGTGAGCCCGCTGTGCCCGGCCAAAGCAGCCGCGTCTTCAAGCGGCCCGGGCTCGAAATCCACGCCGGTGATGGCGAGATCCGGCCGAAGCTCGGCCAGCAGCAGCGCCAGCCCGCCGTTGCCGCACCCTACGTCGAGGACGCCCCCGCCCTGGGGGAGGCCCAGCAGCGGCAGAATGATCCGCTCGAAGTAATCGCGGTTCCAGAAGGTCTTCATCCGCAGGCGCAGAAAGCGGGCGTTCTCATCATCGGCCCAGGGGTTGACGGGCGGGGGAGGCGTTGGCGTGTTCATGGCGTCCAGCTACTCCAGCCCCAACAGACACTGAGCGAGCTCGTCCGGCGCGGTAATCATCGCATCGTGTCCGGCTGCGATAGAGCGATACTTCCAGCCCTGGTCGGCGCATTGTCTCTCCTCAGCCGCGATGGCTTCGGCTGAAAGGCCTTCGGTGCAGTGGATGAAGGTGCGCGGGATGGAACGGGCGGAGGGGTTGGCAAAGTGCAGCGGGGTTTCCCAGGTTTTCAACGGCTGCGGGGTCAATTTGGACCTCAGCCACTCCAGGTCGGCGCCGCTCACGCCGAACGTCCATTCCAGGACAGGCGGGGCCCAGCCTTCGTCGCCGGCGGCTCGCCCGCGCTGCCGAAAGTCCTCCCAGTATTCTGGCAATACGTCCTTGAAGGCCTTTCCGTCGCTCGCCAGCGGCCCATCCAGGTCCACCATGTGCGCGATGCGCTCGGGGACATGCTCGGCGACAGCCGGGACCATGAAGCCGGCCAGGCTGTGTCCTACCAGCACGACCTCGCGCAAGTCTTCATAAACCAGGACGTTCACAACGTCGCGGATATGCGTGTGCATATCGATATCCGGGTAGTGCAGGTGGACGCGCTCGCCGAGGCCGGTGAGCGTCGGCGAATAGACCGCCTGACCGGCCGCGCGCAGCAGCGGCGTCACCTTTCGCCAGCACCAGCCGCCGTGCCACATGCCGTGAACGAGGACGAAGGTCGCCATACAAGAACTCCCTGCCGGGCCCGCTAGGGCTAAGGTCTTCAGCCGGATGCTGGCGATCCAGCACCGGTCCAGATGTGGAGATCGGCGGTTGAGGCGGTCTCGAACCCCATCCGCTGATACACGGGAAAACCAGACGGCGTGGCGAACAGGATCGCGGTCTCGGCCCCGACGGCCTGGGCGGCCTGCATGGCGGCCAGGGTGAGCGCCGTCCCCAGCCCGCACCCGCGGAAGGCCGGCAGCGTGGCGACGTGGTAGATTCCTGCGGCTGACCCAGCCCGCAACAACGTGGAGACGGCGCATGGCTCGCCGTGCCAACGCGCCAGGAAGTGATTAAACACGGGCGCCGGTTCGGCTAGCGATCCGGCCAGGAACTGGCCGAAATCGGGCCGGGCCGGCGCGGGCAGGTCAGAGCCGGCCATAAACACGTTCAGCCAGGCGGCCTGATCTTGCACCGTCTGC
Source organism: uncultured Anaerolineales bacterium (assembly GCA_937952305.1). Taxonomy (GTDB): domain Bacteria; phylum Chloroflexota; class Anaerolineae; order Anaerolineales; family UBA6663; genus SpSt-583. Next base: position 2,739 of record CALFZO010000084.1, read on the forward strand.
ACCCGGCTAAGTTCGACCTCCGGCGGGAGCGGGGCGCGCGGCAGGGCCTTCAGCGTGCGGGTCATAGCCGGCATCGTGATCGCCGTCAGCGCGAGCCCGCTGGCCTGCAGGTGGCGGCCCAGGCCCGGCGTGCCGACGGCCGGCCAATCCACCCAGAAGAACGGCAGGTCGCGGGCAAGAAAGAGATCCAGGACTGGCCGCACGACGCCGCCCAATTCCTCCGGGCGCGCGACAACGGTGCGCAGGACGCCGTTGAAGCGCGGCAGGCTGCGCCGGCCGGTGGCGAACCAGACGATCTCAGCCTGCTCGCTGAACTGGCCGCCCAAACAGCGGGAGAGCTCCCGGTAGTAGGCGATGGCGTTGGCTTCGATGATCTGTGTCCGCCTCATGCTGTCCTCGGCACGGCGGCTGGGGTCAGGCAGCACGTGTGCCCAGCGGGTCGTTCGCCAGCGAGCCGCGCCGGCTCGAGGAATTGTACCCGCCCCCGAACTCGGAATAATGCATCTGTGGGCTGGCGCGGCAGGACCTTCAGCACCCCGTGACGCCCCAGCGCCGGCTGGTAGACCTTGTGCACGGCGGCCAGGCCGCCCTCGCCCAGCGGCGCAACGATCTGGTACGAGCCAAACTGCCGGCCAGTCAGGTCTTCCATCGGCACCTCGCTATATAAGTCTGCGCGCGGTCGCGCCCGGGCTTGGGATGATCAAAACGCCGCTTGGCGGCGCGATCTGCGCCAGGCGTTCGGCCACGATAACGGCCGCGCCACGCACGCCCGGGCGAGTGGATAGGCTCAGCTGGGCCGGCCCAACGCCGATGCCGATCCGCAGCGCGACCGCGATAGGCAGCCGAGCGCGAAAGGCCTCGACCTCGGCCTGCAGGGCTAAGGCAGCGTTCACGGCCAGCCCCAGGGCGGCGGCGCCCTCCCACCACGCCAGCCAGGCCGTTTCCCCCTCCAGCCGATGGACCCTGGCACCGCCCTCAACGAGGCGCTGGTCACAGCTGCACCAGAGCCGTGTCAACGGCGCCGCCGCCCCTTCGGCGTGCCAATCGAGGCCAGAGGCGGCCATACCGGTCGCCTGCGCGGCCAACGCAACCACAACCGGTTGAGGCGCGAAAGCGGCCATGGGCGCGTGTTTACACCAGCGGCAGGCTCAGGAAGCCGCAGCGATTACGCTCGAGCAACAGGGTCAGGTTGCGCGAGACGCATTCCCCGAACGGCAGATTGGCGCCGCTGATCCGCGCGGCGTGGGCCAGGTGGGCTTGGAGTTCGTTGATAACTTCGCGTTGGTCTGGCAGTTTGAGGATCCAGGGATAGCTCAGGAGTAATCCGACGGCGACGGCCCGCACCGCCGCCAACCGCGCCACGATGAAGCCGGCCGCCGGCGCCGCCTCCCCGTTCAGGACCAGCACGAACTCCCGCAATAGCAGCAGAGCTGACCCCGGTGACTGATACAGCTCGTCCACGGCCGTGCGCGTGATCGCCCCCTCGTTGGCCTGCCACAGACGAATACCGGCCCCTGCCAGCGCCTCAATGTGCTTGAAGAACAGGCGCATCGTCCGGCTGTCGGGCTCGTACAGCTCGACGCCCTTGAAGAGGCCGCCGGACGCCAGCCGGTCACTGACCAGGTCCGCAAAGACGCAAGCTTGCTGCAAGTCGGCCCGCTCTTTGGCCACCACCGCCGGTAAGCCGTTGATGGCATCCTGGGTGATCCGTCCCCAGGCGATGAAGTTGAACAGCAGCCGCACCCACTCGCGCAGGGAGGGCGCATCCCTGGCCCGGTCCGGCCCTTTGATCAGCCAGTGGCGCGAGCTATCCGGGTGGTCAAAGAAGCTGCTGAGCCAGCGAAACAGGTCACGGGCCGCCCGGATCAGGTTGGCTTGGCTCGGGCCGATCACGGCGGCGATGTCCTGCCGCTCCTGCAATTCCAGTTTGCGCTTCTCCAGCCGGTAATCCAACAGATATTTGGAGAGCACGCCCAGGAGCGCCACAAAACTGCCGGCCAGGAAGCTGATCAGCGCGACGGTCACGTCAGTGTCCAGGCCGAACGGATTCGCCTCTACTGGCGGAGCGACCACCGTGGCGACTGGCACAGGGGTCGCCGCCTGGGCGGCGTAAGTCGCTGGCGCGGCCGCCCCGACTATCAGGCCAGTCATCAGGCATATGCTGGCCAGCACGGAGATGGCCGGCCCGCGGCGCGGGATCCAGATCTGCGCCTGGCTGCAACGAGGCCGCGGGGTGCTTGCAGTCATCCGGGAAGTCCTTCCAAAGCCGCTTGTGTCCGCGCCGCATCAGGCACGGCCCGCATCGTTTCAAACGCCGCGAGGGCCTGAGTGTAATCGTCGCGGGCTTTGGCGGTGTTCGCCTGCGCGGCGGCCAGCTCGCCCAGTTCAAATAGCGTGCGCCCGATCTGCCAGCGCGCGTTCAGGCCGCTGAACAGATCCAGCGCCTGGCTCAGCCGCTCTTTGGCCTCTCGATATTCGCCCGCCAACCGGTGGGCCACGCCCCAGGCGCGGTGGGCGATGGCGTGATACAGCGTGTGGCCGTAGCGCGCCGCCAACGCTTCGGCCTGCGGCGCGTACTGGCGGATGGCGGAGGCATCGCCCTCGCGGGCCGCCGCATCCGCCAGCGCGGCATAGACGTCGTGATCGCCCATCCACGAGAGCGACAGGCCGAGCGCGGCCTTCAGGTGCTGCCGGATGAGGGTGAACTCACCCTCTCCCATCAGGGCCTTGCCCAGTCAGTAATGGCCGACCGGCGCCCAGGCCTCCGGCGGCCCGCCCCAGAAGCCCACCATCGTGGCATAGGCCTCGTCGCGGCGCGCATGGGACTGGTCAACCTCGCCCCGCAGCGCCAGGACGTTAGCGCTCAGCCCACAGTAGAAACACATTCGGTCCACCCGGTCCCGGCCATAGCGCTCCTCCAGCGCCAGCCGTTTGGCCTCGATTTGCAGCATCTCGTCCCACCGGTCCAGCCCGAAGAAGCATTGCGCCTGAAGGCCCAGGGCGTAGACGTGCTGGCTCACATCCCGAATCCGCTCCGCCAGGCGTTCGGCTTCCAGGAGGTGCGGCAGGGCCGGGGCATGGTCGCCCACGAACGCGAGTGCGTTGCCCGCCTGACACAACAGGTCGATTCGTTCGCGCAGATCGCCGAAGCGCGGGTCGCGACTGAGCGCCAGTCGCCGCTGCGCGAGCTGCACCCGCTCGCGATATAGCCCGCGCGCCCCGTACACCGTATCCAGCGCGCCCAGCGCGGCCGAGAGCTCGACCGGCGCATCCAGTTGCTCGCCCATCGCCACCGCAGTGCGGGCGTAACGCTCCGCCGTCTCCCAATCCTGCTGTGCCTGTGCACTCCACCGGTCATTCGCCAGGGTCGTCAGTAGGCGCACGCATTCGGGGTGGGGCGGCTCGCCTTCGACGAGCCGCAGGCCGCTGTCGAGGCTGGTCTGCGCGAGGGCGGCGAACCGCTCGCGGTTGGCCGATGACTTGAGGCGGAGAAACGTCTCGCCGATCTTGCGGTGCAGGCGCACGGCGATCCATTTGTCCGCGCTCGCCAGGTCCGGCCAGATGGCGAGCGCCTGCTGATAGATCAGGATCGCGTCTGCCCGCTCGCCGCGCAGCCGGTGCACGTCGGCCAGGGTCTCCAGCAGCGCCAGACGGGATTCGGCCTGCTCTCCGGCATCAATCAGTTCAAGAGCCGTCTGCAGATGCCCAACGGCGGCGTCGTAGGCGTAGAGCGCCACGGCCCGCTCGGCCGCCCGGCGCGCATACGCCACCGCCTGGTCCTGCTCGCCGGCGGCGGCGTAATGGTAGGCCAACGCTTCGACGTCAGTGGGGCGTTGGGCCTCGATGACGGCGGCGGCGCGGCGGTGCAGCCGCTGGCGCCTCAGGCTGCCCAAGCTCTCGCGCAGGGCGAAGGGGATGAGGGTGTGGGCGAAGCTGAAGGCGACGCGGCCGGCGCGCGGCGCCTCGCCGATCAGTTGCGCCCGCTCCGCCCGCTCCAGCGCGGCGACCAGGGCGTCTTCATCCTGCTCCGTCGCGCCGTGCAGAGTCTCAAAATCGAACTCGCGCCCGAAGATGGCGGCCACGCGCAGGGCGTCCTGCGCCGGGGCGGGCAAACGTGCCACGCGCGCCAGGATGGCACCCCGCACACTGGGTGGAATGAAGATCGCCCGCATGTCGGACCGGCGCCAGGTTCCCCCCGCAGGATAGAGCTTGCCCTGCTCGATCAACCCCTTGCAGACTTCCTCGACGAAGAAGGGGTTGCCCTCGGTCTCGCGATACAGGCCGTCGAGAAACTCCGGTGAGATGTCCCCGACGTTGGACAACATCGCGGCCAGCAGAGCCCGAGTGTGCTCACGGCTGAGGCGCCCGAGTCGAAGGTGCTCGGCCAGCCGTTCGCGATTGAGGTCGAGCAAGACAGCGTTCAGGGGATGGGCCTGATCCAGTTCCACTTCCGCATCCCGGTAGGTCATGACCACGAGCAGCCGCGCCCGGCGCGCCCGCCGGGCCAGATGGCGAAGTAAAGCCAGCGTGCTGCCATCCGCCCAGTGCACATCTTCCACGAGCAATAGCAGAGGGGCCTCAGCGGCCAGCGTCTCGCACCAGGCCGTGAAGCTATCGAACACCCGCTGCTGCTCGAACTCTGGATCGAGTAGCGGATTGGGCGGCAAGTGCGGATAGTGAGGACGCAGGTGCGGGGCGAGGCTGAGCAGATCCGCCAGGATGAAGTCGGGCAGGTCGGGGCCGGAAGGGGTCTCAACCATCTGCCGCATCATCCCGGCCAGGGGCGCGTAGGGCGGGCCGCCCTCGGCATGGCAGCCATCCGCCAGTACTCTGGCCCCTGCCGCCTGCGCCATCCCAGCGAGCTCACGCACCAGGCGGGTCTTGCCAATGCCCGGTTCGCCGCTCACGAGCAGCACCTGGCTCTGGCCGGAAACGGCCCGGCACCACACGGCCTGGGCCTCGGCCAGCTCGCGCTCACGGCCCACCAACTGGCCACGCACGATGCGGTCGAGCGTCGAATACGCCGCCGTCGGCGTGGGCGGCGCGGCGGCAGGTTGCCACAGGCTTTCGAGCACGGCCCGGACCTCCTCGGCCGACGCCGGCCGGTCTTCGGGTCGTTTGGCGAGCAGGCGGACGATGAGGGCGTCCAGCGCGGGCGGCAGGTCGGCGCGGTGTGCGCGTGGCGAGTCGGGAGGGGTGTGCAGGTGTTGGGACAGGACGCCGAGTACGTCGTCGCCCATGAAGGGCAGGCGGCCCGCCGTCAATTCGTACAGGATGACGCCCAGGGCGTACAGGTCGGCCCGGCCGTCGACCGGCTGGCCCAGGATTTGTTCCGGCGCGAGATAGACCGGCGTGCCCATCAGGGTCTCTTCCTGCGTCAGGCGCGAGGCGCTTTGGGAATGGGCCAGTCCGAAGTCCATCAGTTGGGCCGCGCCGTTTGGGGCGATCAGCACGTTCTCGGGTTTCACGTCCCGGTGCACCACGCCGCGCTGGTGGGCGTGGCCGAGGGCGGCGCACAGCTGGCTCGCGAGCGCGATGATCTGCGGCACCGGCAGCCGCCCGGCCTCATGCAGGGTCTGGCCCGCTACGAGCTGCATGACGATGAAGGGCGTACCGTCAATCTCGCCGGCGTCGTACACGGGGACGATGTGCGGGTGATCCAGCTTGGCCACGGCCTGGGCCTCGCGCATCAGGCGCAGGCGACCCTCCGTGCCGCCGCCCGCCTCGCCGAGCACCTTGATCGCCACCGGTCGGTCGAGCAGGGTATCGTGGGCGCGATACACCATCCCCATGCCGCCGCGCCCCAGCTCGGCTTCGAGGCGATAACGGTTGTGCAGCAGCGCGCCCATCACCCAGGTGAACGGCGCTGGGGAAGATGAAGGCAGTTCGGCGATGGGCGCCAGGCGGTTCTCCTTGATGGCAGTGTGGAGTTCCGTAGTCGCCGGCTGCGGCGGGATGCCCAGTTCTTGTTCCAGGAGGCGCACGCATTCGGTGTATTGCCGCAGGGCGGCGTGGCGCTGCCCGGTCCAGGCATACAGCCGCATCAACTGGCACTGCGCCGGTTCGTGAAGCGGGTCGAGCGCCAGCCAGCGCCGCGCATGTCCAATCGCGGGTTCGAACTCGCGCCGAACGCTGTGGCCGTGTGCCAGGCGCTCCAGCGCGGAGGCCAGTTCGCGGCGCAGGGTCTCGGCCTGGAAGAACTGCCATTCGTCGAAGGCCGGAGCGTCGCGCAGGGTGAAGCCGGCGAGAAAATCGCCGCGATACAGGGCGGCGGCTTCGGCCAGCGGCGCCAGGCAGTCCGCGCAAATCTCGGTTCCTGGGTGACCATGTGCTCGGCACTCCGCCAGCCGGCTGCGGAAGTGAGCCACGTCCAGCCACAGAGTCGGTGAAGCCAGCAGGCCGATCGTTTCCCGGTCGGCCGCCAGCCCCTCACCAGCGAGGGCGACGTTGAGGGTTGAGAGGGTGCGGCGCAAGGCGGCGCGGGCGCGCGTCTGGTCCAGGTCTGGCCAGAGCAGAACGGCCAGCTCGTCGCGGCGGTGGGGAGTGCCGGTCAGCGCCAGGTACGCCAATAGAGCCAGGGCCTTGTGGCGCTCCACGGCCACCACCCGGTCCCCGCGTTCGAGGCGCGGTATGCCCAACAAGAAAAGTGACAAATCAGGCATGAGGGTATTGTAGGCAGACCTGTTCCAGCCAAAGCGGGCAAACCGGGACGCTTTTTCGGACGGTGTTGGGGCTGTCGTCCGCTACAGTGCCATCAACAGTTCCACCAGGAGAAGACCTCATGTCCCAGAAGATCCTGCAAATCAACTTCAAACTCGGTGTGTCGGCGAAGGACTACGAGCAGGCCTGTCTGCCGGCGGCCCAGCCCATCGCGGACACCCCCGGCCTGCGCTGGAAAGTCTGGCTGATCAACGAGGCCGAACGTGAGGCCGGCGGCCTCTATCTCTTCGACGATGAGGCTTCCGGGCAGGCCTTCCTGGCCGGGCCGATTGTGGCCTCCGTCAAGAGCAATCCCGCCCTCAGCGACGTCAGCGCCAAGATGTTCGATGTGATGGAGCACCTCACCGCCATCACGCGCGGGCCTGTCCGAGAAGGCTCCCGCGTCTGAGCGTCGGCTGACGTCTCCTAATCGCTCCGAGGCTGTTCGATCAGCGCCGGTCGAACAGCCTCGCGGAGCTGTGGGCCGCGTGCGCCGGGTTTTGACGGCGAACGCCTCACCGGGTTGGGAACCCGGCCTCCTTCCAGGCCTGGGTGCCGCCCGCGAGGATCGAGACGTTCAAAAACCCCATATCCTTGAGGAGCTTGCCGGCCAGCGCCCCAAGCGGTCCGACCTCGCAGGCCGCAATGATGGGCCGAGAACGATCCTGGAGTTCCGGTTCACGCCATGCCGGAGGGACTTCGTCGTCCGCTTTGTAGGTCAGGGCGCCGTAGGAGATGTTCACGGCCCCAGGGATAATCCCCGTCACGGGGATATCCGCGGCGTCGCGGGGATCGATGACCAGGGTCCGTGGATCCTGTTGCATCCGTCGGTGTGCCTCGGCCGGACTGATCACGGGCACGTCGGCCATGGCTTCGGCCACCATCCGGTTGAAAGTCCTTGCCATCTCGGAAGCCTCCTTTCCAAAAAGGGCAGGTTCATTATCCCGGCGCTGTCAAGAGAGCAAACGCGCCGGTTCGCCTACCTTCTGCGCCGGAATACCCAAGCTCGTGAATGGGGTATTGTTGACTGCTGTCCGTGGTCGTACAGAGCTGCCCGCCCTTTGCGTCTAATTCTCAATAGGCACCTCCGGCAGGTTGCCCCACTCGGCCCAGGAACGGTCGTATTCGCGCACCCGGGGATATCCAAGTAACTGCGTCAACATGAACCAGGCGTGGGTCGAGAGGCCGCCCCGGACGCAATAGGTGATAATCTCCCGCTCGGGCGTAATGCCCAGGTTTTCGACCAGGGCCTGCAGTTCCGGCGCAGGCCGAAACGTCCCGTCCGCCCGGAGCGTGGGGACGCGCCAGGCCCTGAACGACCCATCGGGATTGATTTCTCGAACGGCGGGGAGATTGACAGCGCCCGGGATGTGTCCGCCGCGGGCGGCCCCGGCGTTCTCCTGGCCGGCGAACATCTCGGCCGAGCGCGCGTCCACCAGGCGGCGGTCTGCCTGGCCAAGGGCTCCAAGAATATCGGCGCGGCTGGCGCGCAGGCTCCAATCCGGCGTCCGCGCCTGATAGGTGGAGGGCGCCACGGCAGGCGCGTCCTGTTCGGTTGGCCGGCCCTCGTCCAGCCACTTCTGCCGGCCGCAGTCCAACAGCCGGACATCCCGGTGGCCGTAGATCTTCAGCACCCAGAACGCGAAGGTCGCGAGCAGGTTGGTCAGGCCGCTGTAGACGACGATTGTCGTCCCGGGCGCGATGCCCGAACGCGCGAGCAGGGCCTCCAGGCCGGGTTGGTCTACGATGTCGCGTCGCGCCGGATCTTGCAGGTCCGTTTCAAAATCCCAGGCCAGAGCGCCGGGCAGGTGCCCACTCGCATAGGCCGGCCGGCCGAAGAACGGTGAGTCGCCCCACAGGATCTCCACCAAACGGATGCCCTGTTCGCGGGAATGCTCGGCAATCCAGCGCGTATCGACCAGGCTGTTGGGGTGCGCGTAATCTTCCATCACCCCGCTCCTTGTCAATGGGTGGCGAAAAAACGCGATGTTCTCATGGTGCCAAAACTTGGGGCGGCCCGCCATGACAGGCATCATGGCGGGCGCGCTGGTGCGGGCCTAATCTGGGACAATACACCGATCAGCCGGCTGCGCCAATCGATTTATGGAAATGCACCAAGACCCATTCCGACCCGCGTTGCTCACAGATCCAGGTGCAGCGCAGCGGGGCCGAGATCATCTGATCGCCGAGCCGGCCCGCGAACCTCCAGTTTGAGGTCGCCCAGGCGGCCTGCCCGCCGGCCAGCAGGTGGATCTCCGGCGCGTCGGCCGTGATGCGGATGTCTTTGACGCCGGCGGCCTGCGCCTTCAAAGCCGCTTGCAGGGCCGTCCAGCCCCGGATCTGTTCAGCGGCGCCGGAGCCGATGAACACGGCCTCTTCGTCGGGCGCCACGATCTGGGCAAGCAGGCCCAGGTTCTCCTGCTCGACCCCGGCAATCCAGGCGTCCAGGATCGATTGAACGGCGTCACGGACGGTATCGGCGATGGCGGTGGTTGACATGGTAAAGGCTCCTTTCTGGCCGCCATTACAGCACGTTCACCGGCGGGGCAGGTAGCCGTTTTGGATACAATCACGGATACGATCGACTGTCATAG
>CALFZO010000085.1 GCA_937952305.1 uncultured Anaerolineales bacterium
ATCGTGGGCCAGACCGTGGGGGCCGGCGCGCTGCCGGCCGGGCCGGCACCGCGCCTGGTGGTCTCACCCAACGGCCACAAGGTCCAGCTGGACGAGGGCCAAACCCCAAACGCCTGAGCGGCCCCTCGGCCGCCAGCCCGCTACGAGCACGCTCGAAACACAACCTGGCGCCAGTTGTTGACACACACGCCGCCAATTTACGGGGAGCTGGCAGTGACATGGGGGCCGGCGAGCAAGAGGGTGGCCGCCTTGACGTTGGCGACTCCCTGGAAGACCTGGACGGTCCCCACGCCGGGCAGGCGGCGCAGATCGTGGGCCTGGCGCGTGGGGGTCGGATCGAGCGCAAAGTTTATCGCAACAAAAACGGTTCGGGGAGGCAATACTATGTTTTCCGTTGGGAAGAACGGCGCGCCGGCCGCCGGCACCGGCCAACCCGGTACCTCGGCAAATCACCAGCGTCTCGACCCGAACGCCGGGCCTGGCCCCCACGCGGCGCCGACGGAGGACATGGGGGCCAGCCGGCCCCCGCGCCTGCAGAACCTGGCCGCGCTGCTGCGCCGTGAAAACGTCGAGTTCGTGCTGGTGATTGGGGGCGTGCGGGCGCTGCGAGTGTCGACGGAGTTGGCCGACGGCAGCACCGATATGAAAGCCATCGCCGTGGGCGACGTGGGGGGCACCGACGCCGGCTGCTTTGTGTTGCTGCGCCTCGCGGATAACCCATTGAACGTGGGGGCCGGCTTCTTCGAATTGCGGTTAACTGAGCCGGAGGCGGACAGGTAAACGCGGACACTGTGGCCCCCACGCGCCGCGCTGCGGCGTGGAGGTCCCAGGCCCCGGCGTGGGTCCCGGCGATGCTCGCGCTATGGCAGCTGGTGCGCCAGGTGGAAGCCCTGGCGTTGTATGCCGCGATGAAAGCGGCGCGGTTGGGCCAAATCCCATGGACGCCTGAGCTGGTGCGCGAACATAACCGGGACTGGCTGCGGCGGTATGCCCCCCATGTGTCCGCCCGATGGCCCACCGCCACGCAGGAGGGGCTTTGCCCATGCGGCGCACTCTGCCTGCTGATCGGTCTGGACGACCACGGCCTGATCCACCGCTGCGCGGCCTGCGGCCGGACTTACCTGGCCGAGTGGCATTGCTATTCAACGGTCGCCGTGCCGCCCGGCGTCGACGGGGCCGTTGAGCCCTGAGCGCAACAGCAGGGAGGTAACGAGTTCATGGGCCGCATGCGACATCACGCCCTCATTGTCACAGGCACGCATCACGCCGCCATGCGCCGGGCGCACAAAAAGGCGCGCAAGATCTTCACGAAGCGGGTCTCAAACCTCATCCCGTCGCGGATGAACGGCTACGTGTCCTTCTTGATCCCGCCGGACGGCAGCAAGGAAGACTGGCCGGAGTCCGACGACTTCGACCGGCGCCGGGAGCGATTCCAGTCCTGGCTTTACGAGCACGGCTATACCGACGGCTCCAGCCCGTTTGATTGGATCGAGGTCGAATATGGCGGAGACGGACCGCTCATCACGCCGGGCGAGGCCGTCGGGGACGATATACCGTTCTGACCCGGAACAAATCACGCCTGATCTGCGTCGCTGAGCGAAACCGTGTGAAGTCCCAGGCCGGGGACCGCCAACCGATGACCGACAACCGCTTCATCGACGCCTGGCTGCAAATGCTGGACAACGACACGCTCCTGTTGGCCGTACGCGGCCGCAGCGAGGTGCTGTATCGTCTGATGCTCGGCCTGGTCTGGCTGCATGAGATCTGGCACTACCTGGCGGCCCGCGCCTTGGGCCTTTACGCGCGCATCGAGTTGGAGAGGGGCCTGACGCACTTCCACTATGAGGAGGACTGGCAGGCCATTGTCGTCGATCTGGCGCCGGCTGTCCCGGGCGTGGCCGGCATGCTGGCCTTCGCGACCCTGGCTCTGAGTTCGGAGTCTCTGCTACCGCAGCTGGGCTGGGGCGCGATGAGCGTCTTGATGGTAGGCTGGATCCTGGCCGGCTATTATGACTTCAAGCTGGTCCGCCGGCATGTGCGCCGCATCCTCGACCGACGTATCCGGCGCGCGCGCCAGCGCCGGCCCTGACGCGGCCTACGCGTACCTCCCCTGGCCGATCCGCGACAATCCGGAGCAGAGACCGTACAGTGATGGGCAGGAGACCCCACATGCCCAAGACTGACTTCGCCTACCTGTGTGTCGCACTGTTGCTCGCCTACATCGCCGAATTATGGTTTCTGCGGCGCCGCGGTTCGGCCCTGCTGATGGCCATCCTGACCGGCGCTTTGCTGCTTCAGGCGGTCCTGGGCGTCCTCGCGCAGTTCGAGACCTTGAATGTCCTGATCGGCGGCCCGCTGTCGGTCGGGGTGCTGATCTATGCTCACCTGAAGACTCCGCCGGCGCGCAGAGACAAGGCCAAACCCTGAGGGCCGGCGTCGGACGGTTACTGGCCGGCCCGCTCCGGTAGCGCGAACAGCGCCAGTTCATCCACCGGCGCGAAGCCGAGCTTCTGCGCCAGCTGCCAGGAAGCCGGGTTCTCCTCGACCGCTTGCCAGACGGGCCGCTTGCCAGACGGGCCGCTTCCCCTCGGCCAACATGTGGCGGATCATGTGCGCCACGCACAGCGCCGCCAGGCCCTGACGGCGGTGCTCCGGCACGGTATCGATCGAGATGTCCCACAGCGTCTCGGTCACGGCGCCGGCATAGCAGAAGGAGACCGGCTGCCCCGCCACGAACGCGGCCGCGATCCGCGACCCGGCGGCGCCGCTTTCGAGCTCCTCGCGCAGGTCGGCCGGGAGCGTGAGTTCGCTCAGCCGCGCCGGGTCCAGGAAGCCAACCCTGCCGGCCGGCGCCTCCGGCAGACGGGCCGGCTCCACCAGTTGATGGACGATGATGCGGGAGCGCGCCCACCCTGGCAGGGCGCCGGCGAGCCAGGCCGCCTGCTCCCAGGCCGTGATCACTTCGCGGACGGGCGCCTTGTTCTGAAGGATGGCAGGCAGAGCGGCCAGGCTCGGCCGGCCAATGACGAAGGCCGTGTGCGTATCCGCGTCCCAGACGACGAGCGCCAGCGCCGGGTCATCCTGAACGGCAAGGACTTCGCCATCTCCTGAGAGCAGCAATGCGCGGGCCTCCACCCACCGGGGCAGGTCCGGAAGCCGTTGAGCGAGAGACTCGCCCGAAGGCTGGCTCATTTCTTCTTGCCGCGGCGGCGCTTGCGCCGGGAGCCGGCCTCGGCCCGCAGCGCGGTGTTCAGGACGGCCTTCTGGGCGCGCAGTTCAAAGGCCTTCCGCGACGTTGGGGCGGCCTGGCTCCGAGCGGCCTGGTCGAATGCCTCGCGCAGATCAAACCCCAGCAGGGGCTTGCCCACAGGCCGAGCGCGAGGTAGTCGAGCCACTCGGCGTTGCCATGGGCGTCGCCTTGGTGGAGCAAGCGATCGACCGGGGAGGAATAGGCTGACGCGCTCATCGTGGGGTTATCTCACTCCCGGATCGTGGCTCCGCCGCTTCAACGACAAACACCGCCAACCCGTACTCGGGATGGACGTCCACAAACCCGGCCGCCTCTGCCAGAGACCCCGGCTTCAGCCCGCACTCGCGTTCGATCCGGCTCAAATGGTAATCCAGCTTTGCGCGCTCCTCGCGCCAGATGCGGTGCGGAACCGGAAAAAGGACAAAGGCGGCCAAGCCGCCGGCCGCCCCGCATTGAGCGCGCAGCTTGAGCACGTCGGCGGCAATCGAGTCGATGTTCTTAGTAATCGGCCGGGTGCGGTTCTCAACGCCTTCAGCTCGCCAGTTGACGTTGGACGTCTTTAGTTCCACATGCCAGCGGGCGTTGTGCTCCGTGAAGGACACGTCGGCGCGGCCGTGGTGCGGGCCGTATGAGTCTTCCAGGCGCACCTGGCTGACACTCGGCATCGGTTCCAGGGCCGCGGCCAACTCCAGTTTGAGCCAGTGCTCAAACTTGCTGCGCTGACTGGCCGCAAGGCGGACCAACCCGCGGCGCTGTTCCAGGATCTGTTGAATAAGTGCCTGCACCAATACTCGGGACATTGGCTCACGGTTCCGCGATCGGTCTACTCTCCGGCCGGCCAGGCCGTCGACTGCATACTCCAGCCTTTCGGCCATCGGGGGCAAGTCGACCAGTATGGCACGGGTGATCCTGCCGCCGCGACAGGATTTCTCCAGGCGATCCATCGCCCGGCTTCGATGGATTGTACCCGAGCGCCGGCAGTTACCGGCCGGTAACCCTCTCGAATTCCGGCGGTGACCGGCCGGCCTCACACTTTGGCAAAGCCCCAAGGGAGACGCTATAGATGCGCCCACATCCAACGCTCGACCTGCTCAGAATGACGTCCGCCGCCGGCCTGGCCGGGGTGCTGCTGGCCCTGTTCGCCATCCGCCCAGCCTGGGCGGTGTCCGCGTGCGAGGCGCGCCTGGCCGCGCCCACCGCCGCCACCTATCTCGAGCGCGGCCGAGCCTGCGCGGCCGAAGGCCGGTGGGAGCGCGCCGTGAAGGCAGAGGAGACCGAGCTTTGGATTCGGAATAGGGAGCCGTGCGAAGGCGACAAGCCCTCCGATTGCGCTCTTTGACGGCCTTCTGCACGCTGGTTCACAGGCAGGGGAGGAACGGTGAGGCAGGGCTGGTCTTTTCCTCGCGGTGCTGCTGGTGGGTTGAACTCCCGTCCTCTGCCTCGCGCTGTTTGCGCTATCCACCGTTCGGTTGATAGAAAATCTAGCCGAAGTCCGATGTCGGCTCAGGACAGGCGGCCTATACTTCGCTCAACTTAGAAGTTCCTGGAGGAAGTATGACCACCCTTGCGCTCGATCGTAACCTTGTTTTGCGCCGCCTGGCAGTCGTGATCGTTTTGCTGGTCCTGCTGATCGGACCGAACTTTGGCCCCCTCCCGGCCTTGCTCGGCCAGGGGTTGTCGCTGGAGGCGGCCGTCGTCGCTTTGTTGGCGTCGTTCCTGATCGGTTTCTCCATCATCCTGGCGGTCATCCTGCGGATGAACCCCGGGGTGCCGGCGGGCGAACTGCTGCGCTCGCTCGGGCTCGGCGCCCCCTCCCGCCTGGGTGCGAATATTGCCGGAGCCGTGCTGGGATTGCTGTGGGGCTTCCTGTTCCTGACCAGCATCTTGCAGTTTGCCCCGGATACCAATATCGCCCAGCTAAACGGTTTGCGCATCTTGACCGCGCTGATGGCTGTGGGCGGCACATTGCTGGAAGACCTGGTGACGCGCGGTTTCCTGATGAACCAGATGCGGCAAATTGGGATCTCGAACTGGGTCCAGGTGATCGTTTCCTCCCTTGTGTTCGCCCTGTATCACACGCTTTGGGGCTTCAACGTATTTTCCTTCATCTTCAGCCTGGTGTACGGTTTGCTGCTGGGCGGATTGTTCCTGTGGGGTAAGCGCAGCCTTACGCCCGTCATCCTGGGACACAGCCTGGCCGTACTCATCAGCGAACCGTTTGCATCGATGATGATTTTTATCGCACCGGGTGCGTAGCTGTATTGAAAGTCGGCTGTCAACCGATATGGCCTCCGGGATTCTTCGGGATCCCGCAGGCCTTTCGTTGTGAAGGTCTATAAACGGGAGAACAACTTACAAGTCTTAAGGGCGTTGTTGCATGAAGGTTGATGGTCGGCGGTCTTGCCCGCGGCTCTAGCCAGCCGCGCCCTGCCGGGCAGATGTAATGAACGGCATTATCGGCGGGAGTGTGGAGCGGACAAACCGCGGGTCAAGGCTACCTGACCCCCTGACCTCACAATGGCTCGGTCCCGGCATTCAAGATTGAAAGATACTGCTCATAGGCGAAGACCCGGTTGCGACGCTGGCCCGTCATCTCTCGGACAATCCCCAGGTCCACGAGCGCGTTCATGCCCTTGGCCGCGGTCGGGAAGGCGATGCCGGCCTGCCGGCGTACTGTCTCCAGCGTGGCGACCGGGCGCTCGCGCAGGCCGTTGAACACCCGCAGCGCGCTGGGGGCGGCGCGCTTCAAAGCGCGCACCCGCGCCTCGTCGGCGCTGAACAGGGCCACCAGCCGTTGCGCCGTCTGCACGGCGCCAGCGGCGGTGCTCTCCACGCCTTCGAGAAAGAAGTCCAGCCAGGCCTCCCAGTCGCCGTCCGCCCGGACCAGATCGAGCAGGCGGTAATACTCGGCCCGGTGCTGCTTGAAATACAGGCTCAGGTAGAGCAGTGGCTGGGTGAGCATGCCACTGTGGTGGAGCAGCAGCGCCACCAGCAGCCGCCCGACGCGCCCGTTGCCGTCCAGGAATGGGTGGATCGTCTCGAATTGGACATGCGCTAGCGCTGCCTTGACCAGGGCCGGATACGGGCTGGCTTCGTCATGAAGGAAGCGCTCCAGCGCCGCCATACATGCCTCCACGGCGTCCGGCGGGGGCGGGACGAACTGGGCGTTGCCGGGGCGCGTGCCGCCGATCCAGTTCTGCGAGCGCCGGAACTCGCCCGGCGTCTTCTCGCTGCCGCGGCCGCTGGCGAGCAGTTTGGCGTGCATCTCCCGGACCAGGCGGTTGGACAGCGGAAAGCCGTCGCGCAGCCGCGCCATCCCGTGCTCCAGGGCGGCCACGTAGTTGGACACCTCGGTGACATCGTCGAAGGGGACGCCGGGCGCTTCTTCCAACTCGAACAACAGCAAGTCGGACAGGGACGACTGGGTGCCTTCGATTTGAGAGGACAGCACGGCCTCGCGGCGCACATAGGCGTACAGGAACAGGTTGGGGTCCGGCAGCAACAAGGTGAGGCTGTCCAGGCGGCCGATGGCGATGGTAGCCTGTTCCAGCAACCGCTGGCGCGGCCCGGGCAAATCCAGGGCTGGCTGCGGCGGCAGAGGGTCGGGCACAAAGGCCCGGATGGGCTCGCCGCCCACGACGGAGACGCGATACTGGCCGCTGGCGTTTCGCTGCATGTCGGTTGTGGTGAAGCGCAGGTGCTTAACAGGGGCCGATCTTATTAAGCGATTTGATGAAAACGCTCAATAAGAGTACGCCAATGTGGCCTATATGTCAACTTTTCTGAAGATCACTCTTCGTGCAGCATTGCGCCCGTGGCCACACTCACGGGCAGAAGGCCAGGGCCGTGGCCAGGTAGACTTCCGCGCACACGCGGACGCTCTCCAGGTCGACCCACTCCTCGGCCGCGTGCGCGCCGGCCCCGGCCGGCCCGAACAGCACGGCGGGGATGCCGGCCGCCCAGAGCGTGGCCGCGTCCGTCCAGTACGGCACGCCCGTCAACGCGCACGGCCGGCCCAGAAGCGGCGCCGCCGCCTGCTGCACGGCGCGCACGATGGCGGCGTCCTCCGGGGTCTCCAGCGGCGGCCGCGCCAGGCCCGGGTACAGCGTCGCCCGGAAGGCCGGGTCCGCGCGGCCCAGCCGATCCAGGCGGGATTGCCACTCGGCCGTCACGCTCTCGGGTGTCTCGCCCGGCAGCGTGCGCCGCTCGATGGACAGCCGGCAGCGCTCGGGGTAGCTCGACAGCTCCTGCCCGCCCTGGATGAGCGAGGCGTGCAGCGAGCCGTGACCCAATCGGGGATGGGCCGGCCGGGCCTGCAGCGTCTGCTGCAGGTCTTCCAGCTCGGCCAGGACGCGGCCCATGTGGGCGATGGCATCCACGCCCAGGTCGGGGCGCGAGCCGTGGGCGGCCAGGCCGTGCGTCTCGACGTCCAGCCAGACGAAGCCCTTGTGCGCCACCACCAGCTGCAGCTCGGTGGGCTCGGCGATCACGGCGCCATCGGCGCGGTATCGCCTGGCGACGGCCTGCGTGCCGGCCCCGGCATACTCCTCGTCGACGACGGCCGTGAAGAGCACGTCGCCGCGCAGCCGGTGCCGTTGGGCGGCCGCGACCGCCAGCATGCAGGCCGCCACGCCGGCTTTCATGTCGTAGGCGCCGCGCCCGTACAGCCGGCCGGCCTCCACGCGCGGCTTGTGCAACTCGGACCGGTCCCCCACGCCCACCGTGTCGATGTGGCCGTTGAGCAGCAGGGTCCGGCCGCCGCCCGTGCCGCGCGCCCGGGCGATGACGTTGGGGCGGCCGGCCAGCGCCTCGTCCAGGCGGACCTCGAGGCCGTCCGCCTCCAGCCAGCGGGCGATGTGGCCGGCGGCCTCGGCCTCACCCGGCGCGCTGGGCACCAGGTCCGGGTTGATGGAGTTGACGGCGACCAGATCGCCGAGCAGGCGGGTAAGCTCATGCGCGTCAATCATGTTCGGAGACCCTCCCTCGGCGCGGGTCACGACGACCCGGCTGCCCGGCTTGAACAGCAACTGGTTCTTCCGCGATCCGCCGCCGGTGGCGCTGACGCCGGACGGTCACGTCCTGCTCTACGCCATCGACGACTCGGAGCGGGCTGTGATCTTGAACTTTGAGACCGGTCGTATATCTACACCCTGGCCAGCCGCGCCGAGGACCTGGTTTACGCGCCGCCATCGGCATCCTAGGGCTGCGCTCGACGTGGGACAGGCTGCTCGGGTTGATCGCGCCCTGAGAGGCAGGTGGGATCGCGACCTTGCTTGGCGCCCGGTCCGGCATGGCCAGCTGCTATTGACAGCGCTGGATCATTACTGCCCGAGCGGTCGGGGGCACAGATCTACGCCCATCTCAACAGAAAACCCCTCCTGGATGATGGGAGGGGTTTCCTGTTGGCCGGCCGTGACATCCCCGTATACCGGGGAGGGAGGAGATGGGTGTTTCTAGGACTTAGCGTCCAATCCGGAACATCCCCGTATGCCGGGGAGGTTAACCCGCACCCAGTCAACACCACCACACCCATCGGAGCATCCCCGTATTCCGGGGAATTGGGTGATGTTTAGGCCAGTACAGTCACTATAGCCAAAATGCACCGCGAGTCAACACGCAATAACCACTGCGTTGAAAATTTAAGATTCGAGTCAATGCACCGCAGGGCTGTCCATCAAAAGTTTAATGCGTGCCCTCGGACGCAGCGTTCAATCCTTCAAGCTCTCTCGCCAGTGGGCAGTCCGACCAGTGAACATTGCTGTCTGACAGCCACCCGGGCCTCAGCGTTCAATCTTTAGAAAGCCGCACAGCATCACTGTGGAAAAGGTCAGGCTGACTTCAGGTTGCCCGAGATGAAGACCGGGGCGGGGTATGAACGTGGTATCACCTTCCTGGATGCCGCCGCGGAAAGCCGGACGTGCTGGTTCAGGACTGAGGGTGGAGTCAGCCCGGCCGAGGTTCGCAACCGGCCTGGCGCAGCCGGCGCTCCAGGATGGCTGCTAGGCGGTCCACCGCGCCGGCGTCAGGCCCGGTCAGGGTCAGCACCAGATCAGGCTGATAGCTGTCCTCGGTGATGTCTGTCGACACCAACGCTCCGCTCGGCAGCAGCAGGTCTAGGTAATCGGTGTAGGCGTCGCCGCGCACGGCTCCGGTCTGCTCGCGCGCCAGGCGCAGCCCATAACCGGCCGGCGTCAGCCAATAGTGGGCGGCGCCGGCTGCCTCGCCCTTGTCCGGCAATACGTAGTCGGTCGCCAGCTCATCAAAGACAGCGCCCAAGACGGCGACCAGGCCGCCCGTCGTGACGGCGCGCTGAAAGGCCAGCCGGATCACAACCTTGCCCGGCGCCCGGCTGAGCGCAGCCAAATGTTGCTGATAGCGTTGCACCGCCACTGGCGCGGCCACGGTTATCGGATGTCGTACAGGCTGAGCAGGGCCGCCCAGCCGGAAGGCAGCATCGCCGGCGCCTCCTTGAGCTCCTGGCCGTACTTCACGGCCATCTCCAGGAAAAACTTGGCGTGAAAGAAAGCCTCCAAGAACGGCCGGGTGTGGGCCGTCCACTGCCGATTATGTTCCATCTCGAATCGCTTGCCGCCGGCGCCGGCCTGGCAGATCTCGTCGAACATGGCGCAGAACGTGGTCCCGGCCGGCGCGATGCCCCGCAGGGCTTCCATGATCTCCATGGTCTCGTCCTGCAGCCGATACACCTTGAACGACTGGTGGTAGAACCGGTAGATTGGGTCCTCATACATCCAGTGTGAGTTCATCCTGGCGAGCAGAGCGGTGAGTTCCGGCAGCTGGGCTTGAATATTGGCAAGTAGCTCCCGGTCTTGCTCAGACGCCTGCAGCATGGGCTTTGCCTCCTCACAAACGCGCAGCGCCGCTGCTCCAGTGACCGGTCTCGCAGTCGGCGCTACTGGATTTTGAAGCGCCGGCCAACAATGCCACCGGCCAGCGTGTCAGAGTGTGACCGTCAACACGATGATGATACAGCCGGTTGACCGGGTTGCCCCAATGAGTTCGAGGAAGTGCCAACCGGCCTGTGGCCAGCCGGTTGGCGACGCTGGTTCAAAGGCAGACTGCGGGTGCCGCGCCAAACCGTCCGCCCGTGGACGCGCTGACAGCCAGCGGGTCAAGAGCCCGCTGGCCATCAGTTCCAGAATCCTCTACTGGCGCTTGCCATTAGCGTGCTTGACCCTGCCCACCCCGGCCGCATATAGGCGCTCCATCTGTTCCACGACGATGCTGGGCATAGTCGGGTGAACAATCTTGGCGAACGGTATGCCCTCAGCCCGGCGCGCGAGGATGGTGTCGTTCAGCCAGTGCAAACCGAGCAGCGTATGATAGACCGCGGCGTCACAGAAAACCAACTGATCGGTGTCATCAATGACTTCGAGGAGCCGGGACTGGAGAGTCCAGTTCACCACGGACCCAGCATCCCAGTTCGGATACATCCCCCGCAACCACTGAAACAACCATGGGATGGACAACGGGAGCGTTGCCCCGGTAATCACCGCTGGGTGCGACTGATGGTGCCTCTCAGAGCCCGTGCCGGCCACCAGGCAGAGCATGGCCACGGCCGGCGCGCGGTCGTCGGGCCACTGGCGCAGGCCGTCGACCTCAACACCCGACCGCGTCAGGCGGTCCAACGTATAGTTCAGCGCGGCATCGCCACCGCGGCCGCCGTTTTCCCAGGCGGCCGCAGCGTGAACCCACTGGAGCGGGGTCCGCATCAGGCCGCCCTGGGCGGCTGCTGCGCGCAAGGCCGGCGCCTTAGCGTCGGCGCCGGTCGCGGCCGCCACGAGCGCGGCGTAGTTCTCGCAAAAATTCGCTGCCCAGGCCTCGTCCGCAGGCAGTAGTTCGACGAAATTCTCGAGATTGCCCAGCCGCGCCTGCAGTTGGCGGAGGCTCGTCGTCGAAGCCGAACGGCCGGCCAGCACGTAGGCCGGCAGCTTCTGGACCTCGACCAACAGGCTATCGGACGACTCCGATCCGAGGACGTCCAGTTGGTCGATCCCCCACCGCATCATCCCCAGCTTGCTCCATGCATCCAGGGCGGACGCCAACTCAGCCGGAGCGACGCCTGGGGGAACGAGCCCGCGTTCCGCGAGCACCTGAGCCCCATACGCCGGCAGGCGCACGGAGGCCCTGTCGTGCAGATAGCGGGGCGCCTCGATGATCACCATGAGCTGGGCCCGGCCCGGCTGAGCCGGTTCAGAATTGGTGAGATGCGCCATGTGCCTCAACAGGGTCGTCGTGCCGGCGCCGGCCTGGCCGACGACAACCACTTGCTCAACATCGGCCAGCATCGCCGGGGTCGTTTCGCCGCAATCTGCCGCCTGGGGCACCCGAGGAGCCAGGTGGATGGCCCCCAGCCGAGGAGGGACATAGAGTTGCCAGGGCAGCGCCTGGACCCCGGCCTCCGGCTGGCCCAGCAGAGTGAGTTGAGGCGCGCCTGGGTGCTGGCTGACATACTCGGCGGGCCAATTGGGCCGCGGCATGCCCATATCCGCCTCCACCAACTTCGCGCGCAGGATCCGGAGCAGCTCGTCGAAAGGCGCCGGCGCCGCCTCCACGGCTGAGGCAACCTGCTCCGCCCCAGCACCGTCAACCGAGGTCTCCAGGGGCGCCGACGGTTGGCGTGGGTCAGACTCGCTGGCGGCCGACGCAGGCCCGCCGGCCGGAGCGGCGCCAGCACCAGGCACGGCCGGCGCCGGGGCGCCCCTGTGGGACAACACCCGCCGCCAACAATCCTCGATCTCGGCGTACTCCAGATCGGCG
>CALFZO010000086.1 GCA_937952305.1 uncultured Anaerolineales bacterium
GGTCAAGCAGGCCGCCGGTGCCGCAATCGCCGTAGACCACGACCACGCGCTCATACTGGCCCTGGGCGGCCCGCACGCGTTCGCGCACGGCCGCCGGCAAGGCCTGCGGTGTATTGTGCAGGAGCGCGGGCACGCCCAGGACGGCGGCGTCCCAGCCGTGCTTGGCCTGCAGCGCCAACACCTCGCGCGCCAGGGCGCCGCAAACGATCAGGGCCGTGGTCATGCCGGACGCTTCACTCCGTCTCCGCCTTATCAGTGCCGGGCTGGCGGGCGGCCCGGGCGGCGCGCCGGGCGGCCCGGTCACCCGCGGCCGGCCGCGCCTCAGCCGCCGCGGCGGGCAGCGGGGACGTCCCGGCCGGGGCCGCGCTCAGATCGGCCGTGCGCAGGGACGCGGCCATGGCCTGGATGTGCTCGGGTGAGCTGCCGCAGCAGGCGCCGATGATGCGCGCGCCGGCGCGGTAGACGTCCAGGGCGTAGCAAGCCATCACTTCCGGCGAGGCCCGGTAGACGGCCTTGCCCCCGACGAGCTCGGGCATCCCGGCGTTGGACTTGGCCACCAGCGGCACGCGCGGGCCGGCGGCCTGCATGCGCTGGATGGCGGCCAGCAGCTCATCGGTGCCGTTGCCGCAGTTGGCGCCGACGGCGGCCGCCCCGCGTTCGGTGAGCACGGCCAGCGCCTGCTCGGGCGTCACGCCCATCATGGTACGGCCGTGCGTGTCGAAGGACAGGGTTGTGATGACCGGGATCTCGGCCGAGATCCGGCGCACGCCCTCCAGCGCGGCCTGGACTTCTTCCAGGGCCGACATCGTCTCGATCCAGATGATGTCGGCGCCGCCGGCGATCAGGGCCTCGGCCTGCTCGGTGAAACCGTCCACGGCCTCAGCGTAGCTGAGCGTGCCCACCGGCGCCAGGATGTCGCCGCTCGGGCCGATGTCGCCGGCCACCAGGATCGGCCGGCCGGCGGCCTCGATCTCGGCGCGCAGCAGGATGGCGGCGGTGCGGTTCAGCTCGGCCACGCGGCCCTGCAGGTTGTGCATGGCCAGCCGGAAGCGGCTGCCGCCGAAGGTGTTGGTCAGGATGATCTGCGCGCCGGCGTCGATGTAGCGCCGCTGGATGCCGCGCACGATATCCGGGTGCAGGACGTTCCAGGTCTCGGGCGGGTCCCCGAACTGCAGGCCGGCCGCGAAGAGCTGCGTGCCCATCGCGCCGTCCGCCACGAGCGGGCCCGGCTGGGCCAGGAGTTGTTGCCACTTATTCATCTTTGCGACCGGGGGACGAGCGACGAAGGACGAGCGCCGGCCGTCACTGGCCCAGGTTCGTCCTTGGTCTTTGGTCCTCCGTCCTTCATTTGACGCCGCGCTTGATGGCGATCAGCTTCTTGGCGGTCTCCACCGCCACGGCCGCGTCGCGGCAATAAGCGTCGGCTTCGATCTCCTCGGCAAAGGCGGCGTTCAGCGGCGCGCCGCCCACCAGGAAGATGACCTTGTCACGCAGGCCCTCTTCCTTGAAGCGCTTGATGACCACGTCCATGTACGGCATGGTCGTGGTCAGCAACGCGCTCAGGCCCACGATCTCAGGCTGGTGCTCCTGGTAGGCGGCCAGGAATTTGTCGGCGTCGCAGTTGATGCCCAGGTTGACCACCTTGAACCCGGCGCCCTCCATCATCATCGCCACCAGGTTCTTGCCGATGTCGTGGATATCGCCCTTGACGGTGCCGACAATCATGGTGCCGATCTGCTGCGCGCCGGTCTGGGCCAGCAGCGGGCGCAGGATCTCCATACCGGCCTTCATGGCCTTGGCGGCCATGAGCACCTCCGGCACGAACAGGATGCCGTCGCGGAAGTCCACGCCGACGATGTCCATGCCGCCGACCAGGGCTTGCGTCATCACGTCGTAAGGCGTCAGGCCGCGCCGCAGCAGCTCGTGCGTGCCGGCCTCCACGCCGTCCACCAGGCCGTCGTACAGGTCGTCCTGGATGATCTGGATCAATTCATCCGTGGGGATTTGGGTCAGGTCATCGCTCATTGAAATGTGGCTCCCGTGAGATCCGCATCATATCACGCCGCTTGCGCTGGGGCCGCCCGCCGCCGCTGGCTGCGCCGGCCGCCCGCCGCGCCGGCCGCCGGCTCGGGCAGCTGGCCGGCCAGGTGCGGGAAGGGATCGCTGGCGTGCGGCAGGGCCAGGGCGCTCACAAACTCCGCCTGGAAGTTGGCGGCCACGGCCGTCTGGACGTGCACGGCCGCGCGGGCCAGCCGGGCCGCCTCCAGCCGCGCCGCGCGGTTGAGGAGCGCGATGCGCGCCCCGTCGCCGGCGGCGTTGCCGACCGCCGTCACCTTGGCCAGGTCGCAATCCGGGATCAGGCCCAGCAGCATGGCGTAGCGCGGATCGATGTAACTGCCGAAAGCGCCGGCCAGCACGATCCGGTCCACGGCGCTGACGCCGCGCGCCTGGAGCAGGAGTTTGACGCCAGCGTAGAGCGCGGCCTTGCCCAGCTGGATGGCGCGCACGTCGTTCTGGTTCACGACGATGGGCGCGCCGCTGGCGGTCTGGGCGCCGTCGGCCAGCACGTACTCGCCGGTGCGGGTGGGGAAGCGCACGCGCGGGCTGCGCGCCGCCGCCGCCTCGCTGAAGCGCCCGGCCTGGTCGATGACGCCGGCCAGGAAAAGCTCGACGATGACCTCGATGATGCCGCTGCCGCAGATGCCGGTCGCCGACGGCGCGCCGGCCTGGCCGGGCTCCACCCACTCCGCCTGGCCGATGATCTTGAAGCGCGGCTCCAGCGTGACCGGGTCGATGCGCACGCGCTCGATGGCGCCCGGGGCCGCGCGCTGGCCGTGCGTGATCTGCGCGCCCTCGAAGGCCGGCCCGGTGGGGCTGGAGCAGCACAGGACCTGCGTGCGGTCGCCCAGCACGATCTCGGCGTTGGTGCCGACGTCCACGATCAGCATCAAATCGTCCTGGTGCTGCGGGGCCTCGGCCAGCTGCACGGCGACGTTGTCGGCGCCGACATGGCCGGCGATGCAGGGCAGGACGTGCACGCGCGCACACCCGTTGAGCTTCAACCCCAAGTCGCGGGCCTTGAGGTCGAGGGCCGAACTCAGGGCCAGCGCGAAGGGCGTGCCGCCCAATTCCACCGGGCTCAGGCCGAGCAGGAGATGGTGCATCACCGGGTTGCCCACCAGCACCACGTCCAGGACGTCGTCCACGCTGATGCCGGCGCGGGCCGCCGCTTTGCGCGCCAGGTCGTTGAGGGTGGCAATGACGGCCCGGTGCATCTTCTCGGTGCCGTCCGGGTGCATCATCACGTAGCTCACCCGGCTCATCAGGTCCTCGCCGAAACGGACCTGCGGGTTCATGCTGGCCTCGGTGGCCTTGACCGCGCCCGTGCGCAGATCGCACAGGTGCGCGACGATGGTGGTGGAGCCGACGTCGACGGCCAGGCCGTAGGCGCCTTCGCAGTAGCCGGGCTGGAGGCGCAGCACTTCGCGGTCCTGCCAGACGCTGACGGTGACGGCGTGGCGGCCTTGGGCCAGCGCGGGCTGCAGCTGCGCCAGCGCCAGCGCGTCCGGGGTCAGGCCGCGCAGGCCGTGCTGGGCGGCCAGCGCCTGCTCCAGGCGCTCCCAGTCGCCGCTGTGGCCCTCGAGCGTGGCCGGCTCGACCTCGACGTAGACCTGGCGCACGGCCGGCTGGACGTCGATGGCGCGGTCGGTGGCAGCCTTGGCGATGATCTGTTTGCGCGCCTGGCTCTCCTCCGGGACCAGCAACAACAGGTCGCCGGTGACTTCACAGGCGCAGGCCAGCCGCCGCCCGGCCGCCAGCATGTGCTCGTGCTGGTACTTGGCCTCGCGCCCATCCGGCGGCGTGAGATGGTCGGCCGACGAAGTCAGCCCGTGCTTCGGGAACTGGCCGGCCTCCACCGCCACCTGGCACTTGCCGCACGTCTGGCGTCCGGCGCAGATCGACTCCAGTTCCACGCCCAGCTGGCGGGCGGCCTCGAGCAAATTGGTGCCGCGCCGCACCTGGCCGCGCCGGCCGGACGGCATTAGGGCGATAGTCACAAAATCAGCGTTCGCGTCTGTCATCACTCTGAACCTGCCAATCTGGCTGGAATTATAAATGAAGGGGGGCGACTTCTCTACGGGTGGCGATCTCAGAATCAGGCGGGCTGCTTGTGCCGATTGCACAAGGCCCGGATCAGCGCGGAGGCCGGGACCGACGCGCCGCCGTCAGCGCCGGAGCAAATAGGCTTTGAGGGCGACGTGGAGGTTGAGGCGTTGGGCTATGTCTTTCAGGTCCACGGCCGTGATCTCCTCGATCCGGCCGATCCGGTAGAGCAGCGTGTTGCGGTGGACGTTGAGGGCGCCGGCCGCCTCGGAGAGCGCGCCGCCATGCTCGAGGTAGGCGTCCAGGGTACGGACCAGATCGCCGTTGGTGCGGCGATCATGCTCAGCCAGGCGCTGGACCGTGCTCAGGAACGGGTTGGCGGCCAGCACCTCCGGCGGGAGATGATAGAGCCAATCCAGCAGGCCGAGTGTCCAGAAGCAGGTCAGGCGCGGCGGCCGCCCGAACCGTTCGCCGATCTCGACGGCCTCGCGCGCCTCCTCCAACGAGCGCGGCAGCTGGCGCGCCGCGGCGTAAGCCCGCCCCACCCCCACGAGCAGCGGTTGGGCCGGGTTGCTCAAGTCGGCCACCAGCCGCTCACCCAGGCTCTGGCCGGCGGCGTCGGTCTTGGACTCGATGATGACGGCCAGCCCGCGCTCGCGCGCCACCACCAAGCCCCACAGCGCCTGGGCCTTGAACCAGCGCTCCAGCCGGGCGACCAGGTGAGCCAGCGCCGCGCCGCTGGCGGCCGGGCAGCGCACAAACAAGGCCTGGTGCGGCTGGTCGAAATGGTAACCCACCAGGTGGGCGCGTTCGCGCCAGCCGCTGTCGGGGGCGCCGTCCGGATCGAACTCCGGTCGCAGCAGCTGCGCCAGGAAATCGCCGCGCACGGCCTGGCGCGCCTCGCGCACCGCCTGCTCCTTGAGCAGCACCAGCGCCGCCACGATGGCGGCGTTGTCCAGGGCCAGCTCGTCCAGGTCGGTCAGCGGGCGGTCGCCGGCCACGATCCAGATGTAGCCGTACACCTCGCCGCCGACGACGATGGGCGCCACGACGCGCTCCATCGTCATCCCCAGGTCCGGGATGGCCGGCAGGCGCAGCGCGCGCAGCTGGCGGTCCAGGTCGCCGTAGACGCCGCGCGCCATCAGCCGCTCCACCATCTCCGGCGGCGTGCGCCCGGCCGCCACGGCGCGCTGGCGGTTCTCGTCGACGGGGCCGTGCTGGGCCGCGGCCAGCACCTCGAAGGCCAGGCTCTCGAACAGGACCGAGCGGCGCAGCAGGTCGGCCAGCGTGGCCGCCACCGCCTCCAGGCCGCCGCCCTCGAGCACCAGCTGCATCAGGCGCCGATGGACCTCGCCGGCGCGCTCCTTGACGGCGGCCTGCTCGTTGACCAGTTCGACGTACAGGCGCTCGATCAGGGTGATGAACTTGACGTCGGCGGGGACGACGATGAGCGGGAAGTCGAGCCGGTCGGCCTCGGCCCGCATCACGGCCGGCACCTCATCGAACGACCAGCCGAGCGAGAAGATCAGGCCGATCAGGCCGCTGTCCACGAGCTTGGGGATGAAGCTGGCCACTTCGGCCGGCTTGTCCTTGATGCCATAGCCGGACGTGAAGAGCAGCAGCCCCTCGCCGTAGACGTGGAACTCGGCGTCCGGGATGTCGACGACGTGGACGCGGCGGATGACCTGGTCCAGCCCGCGCTCGCCGGCGACGACGCGCGCTTTGGCGAAGACCAGGAATTGGAGCGCCTGACGCAGGGTGAGCATCGATGACGGATGACGGATGACGGATGACGGATGACGGAAGTCTAGCCGTTATTCGGTCTCAGTCAATCGTCCTTCGTCGGCTGCTGCGTCAGCGCTTCCATTCCGTGCGCGGCCGGCGGGCCTGGAGCTCGGCGCGGCGCTGGGCCGTGAAGGCCTCCAGCTCGTCGCGCACGGCCGGGTCCAGCGGCGGCGGCTCATACTCCTTGAGCATCTTCTTGTACAGGGCGTTGGCGCGCCGGTAGGTATCGACGCTGCCCTCGGCCTCCCACTTCTCGTAGTTGTCCATGCTGAAGACCTTGTGGGAGTAGAAGGCCGTGTCGTAGTGGCGCAGAGTGTGGTTGGCGCCGAGGAAGTGGCCGCCGGGCGGGATCTCGACGTAGGCGTCCCAGGCGAAGTCGTCGTCGGTCAGGCCGATGCCCTTGACGAAGCGCGCCATCATCCCGCACAGCTCGAGGTCGATGACGAACTTCTCGTAGCCCGCGATCAGGCCGCCTTCCAGCCAGCCGGCGGCGTGCAGGACGAAGTTGACGTTGGCCTGGACGGTGGGCCAGAAGGTGCCGGCCGACTCGTAGCCGGCCTGGGCGTCCGGCGTGCGCGCCGCCGTGAAGTTGCCGCCCGAGCGGTACGGCAGGTTGTAGAAGCGCGCCATCTGCGCGCCCGCGTACAGGGCCAGCGCGTCCTCGGGCGTGCCGAAACACGGCGCGCCGCTCTTCATGTCGATGTTGGCCAGGAACGAGCCGTAGAGGCAGGGCGTGCCGGGGTTGAGCATCTGGGCGTAGGCGATGCCGAAGAGCGCCTCGGCGTTCTGCTGGGCCAGCGTGGCCGCCATGGTGCTGGGCGACATGGCGCCGGCGATCAGGAACGGCGTCACCAGCACGGCCTGGCGCGCGCGCGCGTACACCTCCAGCGCGCCAAACATGCGGTCGTCGAAGCGCAGCGGGCTGGAGGCGTTGATCAGCGCCAGCACGGCCGGCTGCTGGCGGATGGCCTCGGCCCCGAAGACGATCTCGGCCATGGTCACGGTGTCGCGGGCGTTGTCGGCGTGCGTGACCGAGCCCATGAAGCACTTGTCGTGCAGCGTCAGGTGCGCCAGCAACATATCCAGGTGGCGCTCGCGCACGTCGACGTCGTTGGGCTCCACCAGCGTGCCGCCGCCGTGGTGCAGGTGCTCGGCCATGCCCGTCAGCCGCGCGAAGTTGCGGAAGTCCTCCAGCGTGGCCGCGCGCCGGCCGAAATCCAGGCCGCCGACGAAGGGCGGGCCGTAGACCGGGGCGAAGACCAGATGGCGCCCGCCGATGGCCAGATTGTTGGCCGGATTGCGCGCCAGCTGCGTAAACGTCGGCGGCGCCTGGCGCACGAAGTGCAGGAGCGTGGCCTCGTCCAGGCGCACCAGGTGCCCGCGCACCTCAACCGTGTCGCCGTTGGGATAGGTCACCGTCTTCTCCACCCACGTCACCGTGGCGCCGTTCTGGCGGAAGGTCTCGGCCGCGGCGGGATAATCCACGATCAGAATGCCGGGCTCCTGGAGCAGGCGCATGGAGGCGGCGTGGATCATTTGGACGCCTTCTTCGGACAACACCGTGGCGATGGGCAGGCGGCTGACGAGGGCCTGGACGCCGGCGGGGCGGCCGGCCGAGCCGGGGCGGCGGGCCTCGCGCCGCTCGCGGCGGCGGGCCAGGCGGTCCTGATCGACGCTCATAAGGCAACTCCTGGGCGGGCCGGCGGCGGGGGGCCGGCGGAGCCGATAGGTTGACGACGGCACGGCAAAGGCATGGCTCCCTTTTACCACAGGCCGGCCCGGCGCCGGGCACAAACTTGTCTTCCGGGCTGTGTGCGCGCCGGACAACGGCCGACTCGAGTCTGTGCGCGCCGGCACAAACCCGGCCGCCAAGAGGCCGCGCGCCTCTTCCGCCTGCGCGCGATTGCCCCTATACTTTGCCCACATGACCCCCGGGCACACCGCCAACGCGTCAACGCCCGCCAAGATCGCGGGCCGCGATATCTGGAAGATCTTCGGCCGGACGCCGGAGCGCGTCCTGGAGCGCCTGACCCCCGAACAGACCAGCGCCCAAATCCTGGAGCAGACCGGCCACATGGTGGCCGTGCGCCAGGTCTCGTTCGACGTCCGCGCCGGCGAGACCTTCGTGGTCATGGGCCTCTCGGGCAGCGGCAAATCCACGCTGGTGCGCTGCCTGTGCCGGCTGACCGACCCCACCCGCGGCGCCGTGCTGATCGACGGCCAGGACCTGCTGCAACTGGCGGAGGCCGAGCTGCGGGCCGTGCGCCGGCACAAGCTGGCCATGGTCTTTCAGAATTTCGGCCTCTTCCCGCACCGGCGCGTGATCGACAACGTCGCCTACGGCCTGGAGGTGCGCGGCGTCAAGCGCGCCGAGCGGCTGGAACGCGCGCGGCAGATGATCGAACTGGTGGGCCTGCGCGGCTGGGACCAGCATTTCCCCAAACAGCTCAGCGGCGGCATGCAGCAGCGCGTCGGCCTGGCGCGCGCCCTGGCCGTGGACCCCGAGATCGTGCTGTTCGACGAGCCGTTCAGCGCCCTGGACCCGCTGATCCGGCGCGAAATGCAGGATGAACTGCTGCGGCTGCAGGCCACCATGCACAAGACCAGTGTCTTTATCACGCACGACTTCGCCGAGGCGCTCAAACTGGGCGACCGCGTCGCCATCATGCGCAACGGCCAGTTCGTGCAGGTGGGCACGCCGGAAGAGCTGGTGCTCAACCCGGCCAACGATTACGTCGCCGCCTTCACCAAGGACGCGCCGCGCGGCAAGGTGGTCTCGGCCGCCGCCATCATGACGCCCTGCCCGCCGGGCTTCGACCCGGACGGCCAGCCAGCGGTGCGCGCCGACGCCAGGCTGGAGGACTGCCTGGCTCTGGTGGCCGCGCACGACGGCCCGGTGTGCGTGCGCGATGAGGCCGGCGCGCTGGCCGGCCTCGTGGACCGGCTCAGCGTGATGAAAGCCCTGATCGCGGCCTGAGATGACGACTCGCCCCTTGGCCCGGCCCTGGCCCGCGCCGCTGCAGCGCTACGCGCCGTGGGCCGTCGTCGCTGGCCTGTTCGCGCTGGCCGCGGTGTGGCCGGCCGACGCGGCGCAGTTTCCTGCCGCCTGGAACCTCGGCCTGCGCGCCCCGATCGACGAGTTCCAAAGCGCCGTCATCGCCAACCGGGAGACGATCCCGGTCTTCCAATACTTCTTCGATCCGCTGAGCGACCTCATCGACGTCGGCCTGCGCTGGGCCGAGGACTTCCTGCTGGCGACCCCGTGGATCGGCGTGGTGGGCACCGGCGCGCTGCTCGGCTACCTGCTGGGCGGGACACGGCTGGCGCTGCTGGGCGGCCTGAGCCCCGTGATCACGGGCCTGTTCGGATTGTGGGAGCCCACCCTGCAGACGCTGGCGCTGATGATCGTGGCGGTCGGGCTGGCGGTGCTGATCGGCCTGCCGCTCGGCGTCCTGGCCGCCGCCAGTGACCGGGTCGACCGGGCTTTGCGCCCGGTCTTAGATGGCATGCAGACTATGCCGACCTTCGTCTACCTGATCCCGGTGCTGCTGGTCTTCGGCATCGCGCGGGTGCCGGCGGTGGTGGCGACGTTGATCTACGCCGTGCCGCCCATGATCCGCCTGACCAGCCTGGGTCTGCGCGAGGTCAGCCCGCCGGCCCTCGAGGCGGCGCGCGCCTTCGGCTCCACCCGCTGGCAGCTGCTCGTTAAGGTCCAGCTGCCGCTGGCCCTGCCTGCCATCATGGCCGGCGTCAACCAGACCATCATGATGGCGCTCAGCATGATCGTGATCGCGGCCCTGATCGGCGCCGGCGGCCTGGGCCGCGAAGTGCTGGTGTCCTTGCAGCGTCTGCAGGTGGGCAAGGCGCTGGAGGCCGGGTTGGCGATCGTGCTGCTGGCCATCGTGCTGGACCGGCTGAGTGAAGGCCTGAGCCGGATTGACTTGACCGACCTCGGGCGCGCGCTGCTGGCGCCGGCCGCGCCGCGTTGGCTGCCGGCCCGCTGGGAGCCAGCCTGGCTGGCGGCGGCGCGCGTCCTGCGCCGCGCCGCCGCGATGCCGGCCCAGTGGCTGGCCGCCCTCACCCGGCGGCCGGAGATCGAGCGTTACGCCGGCCTGGTGAACCTGGGCCTGGCCGTGCTGGCGCTCGTCCTGGTGGACCTGCTCTTCAACGTCGGCACCTTCCCGGAAAGCTGGCGCTGGTACCTGCGCCAGCCCACCGACGCGCTGGTCCTGTGGCTGCGCGACAACGTGTTCGAGATCCAACTGGGCGCCCTCACCGTGGGCACCGGGCCGCTCAGCGACTTTGTGACGCTCTATTTGCTCAACCCGCTGCGGTCGTTGTTCACCACCTTCCTGCCGTGGCCCGTCGTCGTGCTGGGTGCGGCGGCGCTGGGCGGCTGGGCCGGCGGCGGGCGGCTGGCGCTGCTGGCGGGCGCGGGCGTCTTCGCCATCGGCCTGCTGGGCATGTGGCCGTTTGCCATGGACACCTTGAGCCAGATCCTGGTGACCATGCTCATCACGTGCCTGATCGCGCTGCCGCTGGGCGTATGGTCGTCGCAGAACAACGCCGTGCGCGACTTCCTGCGGCCGGTCCTGGACTTCCTACAGACCATCCCGTCGTTCGTGTTCCTGGTGCCCGTGATCATGCTCTTCAACATCGGGCGCGTGCCGGGCCTGATCGCCGCGGTCTTGTACGCCATCGCGCCGGGCGTCAAGCTCACCGACCTGGGCATCCGCGGCGTGGCGGGCGAGGCGGTGGAGGCCGCGCACGCTTTCGGCGCGACGCGCGCGCAGACCTTGGCCGGCGTCCAGGTGCCGATGGCGTTGGCGTCGATCCTGCTGGGCGTCAAC
Organism: uncultured Anaerolineales bacterium; assembly: GCA_937952305.1. Taxonomy (GTDB): domain Bacteria; phylum Chloroflexota; class Anaerolineae; order Anaerolineales; family UBA6663; genus SpSt-583. The sequence continues at coordinate 10,740 of CALFZO010000086.1, forward strand.
CAGATGATCATGATGGTGCTGGCCATGGTCGTCATCGCGGGCATGGTCGGCGGCGCCGGGCTGGGCCTGGAGGCCGTCAACGGCCTGGTGCGAAGCGAAACCGGCCGCGGCCTGGAAGCGGGTCTGGCCATCGTCCTGCTGGCCGTGACCATGGACCGGATCACGCAGGCCTGGGCGGCGCGGAGGCAGGGCTAGGAATTGGAGAATAGAGAGTTGAGTAGCTGAGATTGCGGCGTTTTCTTAGCCATTGGTACTCTGACGCCGCCGGACCAGAAGTTGTACAAAGGGGGAATGTCGCCAGCTTCACGCCATCTCCTTTCCAGATTATTGGCGCTCGTCACCGCCAGCGCACTCGGGTTGGTCCTCGCGGCCGGCCTGCTCTTCGCGCTCACGCCCCGGCCCGTCCGCGCCAACAGTCCCCTCGTCGTCACCAACCTCAACACCCTTGGCCCCGGCTCACTGGGCCAGGCCATCCTGGACGCCAACGCGGCGCCAGGCTTAGACGCGGTTTCATTCGCGCCGGGCGTCTCCGGGACAATCGCACTGACGACGGCCCTGCCCGCCATCGCCCAGAACATCGTGATCAGCGGTCCCGGCGCGGACAGCCTGGCCATCAGCGGCGCGAACACCTTTCGCGTCCTCAGCACCACCTGGGACGCGGACCTGGCCGTCAGCGGGCTGACTCTGCGCGACGGCAACGGCGGACCGCTGGGCGGCGCCATCGCCACTTACGGGGCAGTGACCCTGACCAACGTCAGCATTCTGAGCAACACGGCCGCCAATGGCGGCGGTGTGTATGCCCCCGAGGCTTGGATCGAGGGCAGCCGGTTTCAGGGCAATGTAGCCACCAGCGCCGACATTTACAGCGGGGGCGGCGGGCTGCTCCTGATCTTTGGCCCACTGCATATCAGCGCGACGGAGTTCATCAGCAATACGGCGGCGGGCGATGGCGGCGGCGTGTTCGCCGTCGACCTGACCCCGGTCGGGATCGAGGTCGTGAGCAGCCGCTTTGAGGGCAACAACGCCGGCCGCTTTGCCGGCGGTCTGTACAGCTATTACACGGCGACGATCACCAGCTCCGAGTTCTTGAGCAATACGGCTCTGTACGGCGCCGGGTTCACAGTCGTCGCGACCGAGTCGGTGGCCAGCCTAACGGACAGCCTCTTCCAGGGCAACCGCGCGCTGGAGTATGGAGGCGGCGCAAGCTCCGTCTACGGCAGCCTGGTCTTAACCCGCACGCGCTTTGTGGACAACACCGTAGCAGCCGGCTGTTGCGGCGGGGCGTTCGCGCTCCGGAGTCTCTCTATTCGCGATAGCGAGTTTGTGAACAACCGGGCTCAGACCGTGTGCGGGGGTGTGTGCGCGGGCGGGTCGCTAGCGGTGGCCAATTCGTTGTTTGTCAGGAACTCGGCCAGCAGCGGCAGCGCCATTGACGTGGGACGCGGGCCAGCCTCGGTCCTGCACACCACGATTGTCGGCTCTGGTCTCGAGCCGGGCGCCGCCGTCTCGGCCCTGTTCAGCAGTCAGGTGGACATCACGAATTCCATTATCGCCAACTCCGCGGTTGGGCTGGAAAGGTCAGCGCTCCTTCCGAACGTGGTCCACGAAGACTACAACTTGTTCTTCGGCAACGGCCTGAACTTCAGCGGCACCGTTACCGGCAGCACAAACAACATCTACGGCGATCCGCTTTTTGTGGACCCCGGCGCCGGCGACTATCGTCTGCGATTGGGCAGCCCTGCCGCCGATGCGGCCTGGCCCTCCGGCCTGACCGCGGATCTGGACGGCAACCCGCGCCCTTACGGCGCCGGTTACGATGTCGGCGCTTACGAGCTTTCTGCCAGCGAGACACCCATCGCCGGGTTATCGGCCGAGAATAGCGGCCCGACAAGCCTCGGGCAGACCACGCTGTTCACCGCCAGCGTGACCAGCGGCTCGAATGTCGTCTACGTCTGGAACTTCGGGGACAATGGCCTCGGCGCCGACGGCAGCAGCGTCGCGCACACTTATGCCTCAGCCGGCAGGTATGCCGTCGTCGTGACGGCCACTAACACCGCCGGCTCCGTCTCAGCGACGACCCCGGTCACGATCACGAATTTGCCGCCGCTGACGCTCCCACCCCAGCAGCTTTATCTGCCGCTCGTCCGGCGCTGATCGCGCTGAACGCAACCCCGCCTCACAGGCGCATAATAAACGGAGCCGGCGAAGACGCCGGCTCCCTGACTGCGGATTGCCTACCGCCCGTGAAAGGCTTACGGCAGCCACTTCTCCCACACGGCCTTATTGGCGTCCACCCAGGCCTGAGCCGCTTCCTCCGGGCTCTTGCCATTGTCGGCGATGTCGGCCAGCATCGCGATCTGGTCTTCAGTGGTGTAGTTCATGTTCTTGAGCAGCTGGTAGGCGTCCGGGGCCGCGTCCTTCAGCCCGGCCCAGGCGGCCTTGTAGAGGACGTCCGGCGGGTAATCACAGTCCACGCCGTCCGGGGCCTTGGCGTAGCACTCATCGCTGTAGGCCGGCAGCTGCACGGCCGTGAGATCGTACTTGGCGTGGATGGCGTGCGGCGTCCAGAAGTAGAACAGGATCGGCTCCTGGCGCGCATAGGCGGCGTCCAGCGCGGCCAGGGTGGCCTGCTCCGAGCCGGCGACCACCACCTGGAAGTTGAGGCCCAGGTTCTGGATGATGTGTTCGTCGTACTGCACGAAGGACGGGTCGCCGCCCAGGAACTGCCCGGCCTCGCCGGTCTCGGCCGTCTTGAACAGGCCGGCGTTGGCGGCGTCTTTGAAGCCTTCCCAGGTGGCCAACTCGGGATGATCCGTGAGCAGGTAGGTGGGGATGTACCAGCTGATCTTGCCGACCACGCCCAGCGGGCCGAGGTCCTCCAGCTTGCCGGTCTTGATGTACTCGTCGTAGTCCTTGGCGTGGCCGGACGGCCAGATTTCGAGCGTGGCGCTCAGGTCGCCGGTAGCCAGCGCCGGGAACTGCCCGTTCTCGTCGATGTCGACGATCTCCACCGAGTAGCCCAACTCCTTCTCCAGGATGCTCTTGGCGACGAGCACATTCACCTGCGAGCCGGTCCAGGGATTGGCAGCCAGCTTGAGCGTGATCTTGGGGACGGCCGTGGGGGCCGGCGTGGACGCCGGCGCGCAGGCGGCGAGCAGAATCGCGACGACGGCCAGAGCCGCGGTGGTCGTCCACCCCAATCGGGCACTTCGTGAGCGCATCTTCTTTTCTCCTTGAGGAAGGGACCGGTTTAGAGGCGATTCTAAGGTTTGGGTGGAAAGCTGTCAAATTGGGGTGGTTTTGTCTTGCTATTGACTCCGCGCCCGGCGTCTGATATATCAGTCCCATACCAGTATGCTGCCGACCTCCATCCTCACTGCCCAGCAGCGCGAGCGCGCGGCCGCCGGCTCGCAGAGCGCCGAGGCTTACGCCCGCCTGAAGGCCATGATCATCACGCTGGAGCTGCCGCCGGCCACGCCCATCGACGAGACGCGCCTGATGCGCGAGCTGGGCTTCGGGCGCACGCCCCTGCGCGAGGCCCTGCAGCGCCTGGCGCAGGAGGCGCTGGTGGTGATCTATCCGCGGCGCGGCACGCTGGTGGCCGACCTCAACCCGAGCGACCTGGACAAGATCGGCGAGCTGCGCCTGGAACTGGAGCCGTGCGCGGCACGCCTGGCCGCCGAGCGCGCCACGCCCGACCAGCGCGCGGCCCTGGCGGCCCTAGCGCAGGGCCTGGCGGCGCTGGTGGCCGCCGGCGACCCGCGCCAGTTGATCGCCGGCGACCAGCGCGTCCACGGCCTCCTGGCGCAGGCCGCCCACAACGAATTCCTGGAGGCCGCCCTCGAGCGTCTCTACAGCCACGTGCTGCGGCTGTGGTACGTGTCCCTGCCCAAGGTCGGCCGGCTGCGCGAGGCAGTCGCCGAACACCAGGCCATCATCGCGGCCGTGCAGGCCCGCGACGGCGCGCGCGCCGCCCAGCACATGCGCGCCCACGTCGCCAACTTCCAGGCCGAGTTCCTGTCCGTGTCCCGCCGGACGGAGCGCTGAGCGGAGCCTTATGCCGTCGTCGGTCCAGCCTTTCGATTACATCATCGTCGGCGGCGGCTCGGCCGGCTGCGTCCTGGCCAACCGGCTGAGCGCCGTGCCCGAGGCCCGCGTCCTGGTCCTCGAGGCCGGGCGCCCGGACTACGCCTGGGACATCTTCATCCACATGCCGGCCGGCCTGGCCACGCCCATCGGCAACGCCTTCTACGATTGGCGCTACCAATCCGAGCCTGAGCCGCACATGCACAACCGCCGCATCTACCACGCGCGCGGCAAGGTGTTGGGCGGCTCCAGCAGCATCAACGGCATGATCTTCCAGCGCGGCAACCCGCTGGATTACGAGCGCTGGGCCCGCGACCCCGGCCTGGCGACCTGGGACTACGCCCACTGCCTGCCCTACTTCAAGCGCCTGGAGACCTGCCTGGCCGGCGGCGACGACTTCCGCGGCACGTCCGGGCCGCTGGTGCTGGAGCGCGGGCCGGCCGAGTCGCCGCTTTTCCAGGCCTTTTTTGAAGCCGTGCAGCAGGCCGGCTATCCGCTGACCGACGACGTCAACGGCTACCGCCAGGAGGGCTTCGCCAAGTTCGACCGCAACATCCACCGCGGCCGGCGGCTGAGCGCGGCGCGCGCTTACCTGCACCCGATCAAGGGCCGCCGCAACCTGACCGTGCTCACGCGCGCCTTCACCACCCGGATCCTGTTCGACGGGCGGCGCGCCATCGGCGTGGAGTATCGGCACGGCGGCCGGACGGAGCGCGCCTACGCCGGAGACGTGATCTGCAGCGCCGGCGCCATCAACACCCCCCAACTGCTGCAGCTCTCGGGCGTTGGCCGGGCACGTGAGTTGGAGGCGCTGGGCGTGCCAGTGGTGCATGACCTGTCGGGCGTGGGCGAGAACCTGCAGGACCACCTCGAGGTCTACGTGCAGTACGCGTGCCAGCAGCCCGTGTCCATGGCGCCGGCCCTGCTCTGGTACAACCAGCCCTGGATCGGTTTCGAGTGGCTGTTCTTCCGGCGCGGGGCGGCCGCCACCAACCACTTCGAGGCCGGCGGTTTCATCCGCAGCAACGCCGAGGTGGCCTACCCCAACCTGATGTTCCATTTCCTGCCGCTGGCCATCCGCTACGACGGCTCGGCCCCGCGGCGCGGCCACGGCTATCAGGTGCACGTCGGCCCGATGTACTCGGACGCGCGCGGCTCGGTGAAGATCAAGAGCGCCGACCCGGCCATCCACCCGGCGCTGCGCTTTAACTACCTGTCCACGAGCCAGGACCGGCGCGAGTGGGTGGAGGCAATCCGCTGCGCGCGCCACATCCTCACCCAGCCGGCCTTCGCGCCTTACAACGCCGGCGAACTCTCGCCCGGCCCCCAGGTGGCCAGCGAGGCCGAGATCCTGGAGTGGGTGGCCCGCGACGGTGAGACAGCGCTGCACCCCTCCTGCACGTGCAAAATGGGCGTGGACGCCCTGGCCGTGGTCGATCCGTTGACCATGCGGGTGCGCGGCCTGGACGGTCTGCGCGTGGCCGACGCCTCGGCCATGCCCTACGTCACCAACGCCAACATCTACGCGCCCACCATGATGCTGGCCGAGAAGGCCGCCGACCTGATCCTGGGCGCGACGCCGCTGCCGCCCGAGGCCGTGCCCTTCTACCGGCACCCGGCCAACGCCGAGGCCCGCTGATATGCGTCAATTCCTGGCGCGCACCCTGCGCTGGAACCGCCACAGCTATGTGCTGCTGAGCGGCTTCCTGGTGACGCTCTTCGTCATCGGCTACGTGTGGTGGCCGCTGGCCGCCGACTACCTGGCCACCTTCAGCCCGCTCTACCCGTGGTGGGTGCAGGTGGACTGGCTGCTGATCGGCATCTTCCTGGTCATGTCGCTGCTGATCATGGCCGGCGCCGACCTGAAGGCCGATGCCCTGATCGTGTTCGTGGGCCTATGCGGCGGGCTGGTGATCGAGGCCTGGGGCACGCAGACCAGCCTGTGGACGTACTACACCAACGAGCGCCCGCCGCTGTGGATCATCCCGGCCTGGCCGATCGCGAGCCTGGCCATCGACCGGTTATATCGGGCGTTGGATCGCCTGACCAAAGACGAAGGACGTGTGACGGACGCCAAAGTGGCCCGACCCGCATTCGTCATCCGTCTTCCGGCCTTCGTCCGCCGGGCCTGGGCAATCGTCTTTTGGGCCGTCTTCCCCGCCTTCTATGCCCTCCTGCTGGCCTTCGTCTGGCCGACGCTGGACAAGCCGCTGACGCTGGCCGCGCTGCTGTTGTGCGCGCTGCTGATCGCGTCGCCGGGCGACCAGCGCGCGGCCGTGCTGACTTTCGCCGCCGGCAGCGGCCTGGGCTATTTCCTGGAGTTGTGGGGCACCACGCGCGCCTGTTGGACTTACTACACGCTGGAGACGCCGCCGCTGTTTGCGGTGCTCGCCCATGGGATGGCCGCCGTCGCCTTCTGGCGCACGGGAACACTGTTGCGACAGTCCAGCCTGCGGCTATCGCGCATTCTGCCACCGAGACGCGGAGACACTGAGATTTAGAGCAATTTCTGCTTGCGCTGACGTCACCCCGGCGAAGGCCGGGGTCCAAGGCCCGCCAAAATCGGCTGGATTCCGACCTTCGCCGGAGTGACCGAGCGTAAGTCATATCGGGAACCGCTCTAGTCCGTCTCTGTGCCTCTGCGTCTCTGTGGCCCAATCAGGAGGCAGCATGGAACGACGCAGCCCGCTTTACGATTACCACCTGCGGACCTCGGCGCAGCTCCTCAAGGGCGGCGGCGATTACCTGTTCCCGGCCCAGTACACGGGCGCGGCCGAGGAGCACCTCAACACGCGCGCCAACGTCGGCCTGCAGGACCTCTCATCGATGGGCGAGGTGGATATCAAAGGTCCCGGCGCCGAGCGGCTGCTGCACCGGCTGCTGGTCAACGAGGTCAAAGACCTGGTCCCCGGCCAGATGCGCTACTCGACGCTCGTCAACGAGCAGGGCGGCATCCTGGACGACATCACGCTCTATAAATTCAGCGACGAGCACTTTCTGCTGGTGACCTCGTCCGGCCCGCGCAAGCAGACCGCGCGCTGGCTGGCCGAGCAGGCCGCCAGCCACGCCGCCTACGTCACCGACATCTCGGCCGGGATCGCCCTGCCCGTGGTCCAGGGGCCGAAGTCACGTGATTTCCTCAAGACCGTGGTCAAGGAGGCCGACGCGTTGGCGGCGCTGAAGTACTTCCGCTTCATGCGCGCTACCCTGGGTGAGACGGAGGTGCTGCTCTCGCGCTCCGGCTACACCGGCGAACTGGGCTACGAGCTCTACACGCCCGCGGAGGAGGCCGGCGTCGTCTGGGAGACGCTGCTCAAGGCCGGCCGCGACTTCGGCCTGCTGCCGTACGGCGTCCTGGCGATGCAGTCCCTGCGGCTGGAGAAGGGCTACCCGCTCTACGGCCCGGACATCTCCCCGGAGATCACGCCCTTCCACCTCGGCCTGGAGCGCTGGATCAAGTTCGAGAAGCGCGACTTCCTCGGGCGCGAGGCCTTGCTGAAAGTGCAGGAGCGCGGGATCGCCGAGCGCTGGGTGGGCCTGACCGTCGACGCCGACGTCCCGCTCAAGCCCGGCGACAAGCTCTACGCCGTCAGCGACCTGGCCGTTTTCAAAGACCTGATCGAGAGCGGGCCGGAGGCCGGCCAGGCCGAGGACCGGGTGGCGGCCGGCCATCAGGCGGTGGGGCGGGTCACGTCCAGCGCGCGCGGCCACAGCGTCGGCAAAATCCTGGCCGCCGGCTACGTGCGCACCACGCACAGCTATCCCGGCGCGCGTCTGGCTGCCGTGGTCAACGGCCGGGCGCGGGCGTGCACGGTGGCGCCGATGCCGTTCTTCGATCCGGACAACGCCCGGCTGCGCGGCTGACGGCCGCCGGCTTCGCCAGCGGCTTAAGGCGAGCTGCGCTCGTTAACACTGGACAGAGATAACCCTATGCTCAAAGAGATCCCCAAGCATTACGACGTGATTGTGATCGGCGTCGGCGGCATGGGCAGCGCCACGGTTTATCAGCTCGCCCGGCGCGGGCGCCGCGTCCTGGGCCTGGAGCGCTTCGACATCCCGCACCTGGAGGGCTCGTCCCACGGCTACACGCGCATCATCCGCCTGGCCTACTACGAACACCCGTCTTACGTGGACCTCCTGCGGCGCTCGTACGAGCTGTGGCGCGAGATCCAGACCGCCGTCGGCGAGCAGCTGCTCTATATCACCGGTTCGCTGGACGCCGGCCCGCCCGGCTCCTGGGTGTTCGAAGGCGCCTGGCGTTCCGCGCGCGAGCACGATCTGCCGCACGAAATCCTGACCGGCGCCGAGCTGCGCCGCCGCTTCCCGGGCTACCATCTGCCAGCCGAAACGCTGGCCCTGCACCAGCCGGAAGGCGGCTTCTTGCTCCCGGAACGCTGCATCGTCAACTACGTGCTGGCCGCCCAAAGCCTGGGCGCCGAGATCCACGCCCGCGAACAGGTGCTGGGCTGGGAGCCGCACTACGGCGGCGTCAAGGTCGTCACGGACCAGGACGAGTACCACGCCGACAAACTCGTGGTGACCGCCGGCGCCTGGGCCGGCCGCCTGATCCCGGAACTGGCCGGCCTGGCTGTGCCGGAGCGCCAGGTGCTGGCCTGGTTGCAGCCGCAGAAGCCCGAGCACTTCCACCGCGACCGCTTCCCGGTTTTCAACCTGCTGGTGGATGAGGGCCGCTATTACGGCTTTCCGCAGTTTGCGGTGCCGGGCTTCAAGTTCGGGCGTTACCATCACTTCGAGGAAATCGTGGACCCGGACGAATGGGAGCGCGACCCCAACGCCGACGACGAGCGCGTCCTGCGCGAATTCGCGGCCCGCTACTTCCCGGACGGCGCCGGTCCGACCATGATGCTGAAGTCGTGCATGTTCACAAACACGCCTGACCGGCACTTCATCCTCGACCTGCACCCCGAGTTCCCGCAAGTTGTCGTCGCCTCACCCTGCTCCGGCCACGGCTTCAAATTCGCCAGCGTGGTCGGCGAGGTGGTGGCGGACCTGGCCGAGCGTGGCCAGACCCGGCATGACATCCGCCTGTTCCAGTTGCGGCGTTTCACCGATCCGGCCTTCCAGTTGGACGGCGTGCCCACCGGGGCGGCTATTCACACCCCAGTCCAACCCGCTGTCCAGGTTCAAACCAGGAAATCCGGATCAACTAACGATATTCAAACTTTCTGGTAGGGTTTTTGAGCCAACCCGCCGGCCAGGTTACCCGATTCCGCAGTTACAATAAGGGCCTGTTTTGCTGAGCCAAACTTATAATCGTTGCAATTTTCGCTCCAGCAGCGCCCACCCGGCGTTAACAGACCGGGTTCTTGCGGAGGCCGGCCGGGCGATAATTCGGTTGACGCTGGCGCGGCGGGCGTTTATCGTCTACCCAGAGGTCTCTGTACCGCCTAATCCGTCCGATCATCAGAAGCGGGGGAAGTCAGCGTCGAGTTGATTAGGCATCGACTCGGCGCCAGCCGCTGCCTTGCCCGTCGAAGAGGAAGCTTATGCCACGCCTGCGCACCTTGTCGGTTCATCGTGTCCTGCGCGTTCTGGCCGGCCTTGGCCTGCTCCTGGGCGTCGTCATGCAGGCCGGGCCCTTGCCCACGGCCCGCGCCGCCGGCGCCTTTACCGGCCAGGTCTTCCAGGATTTCAATGACAACGGTGTCCGCGATACGACGACGACGATCACCAACGACGGCGCGGGCAACGTCGGGGTTGCCGTGGACCGCGGCGTGGCCGGCATCACGGTCACCGTTTACGACTCCGGCAACAACAACGTCGGCTCCGACACCACCGCCGCCGACGGCACCTATCTCATCAACGCCACCGGCGTGGCCCCCTACCGCGTGGAGTTCACCAACCTGCCGGCCGGCTATGAACCCGGCGCGCAGGGCACCAACAACGGCACCACCGTCCGCTTCGTGAACACCAACGGCGCCTCCGGCATTGACCTGGGCATCAACCGGCCGAGCGATTTCTGCCAGAACAACCCGCTGGTCGTCACGAACTGTTACGTGTTTGGCGACCAGGTCAACGGCCCCAATAACACTCGGCCCACCATCGTGAGCTTCCCCTACTCGGCCGGCAGCCCGAACGTCGCCGGGATCGACAATCCCGCCAGCCACTCCGTGTCCCTGCGCGCCAATCAGGTCGGCACCACCTGGGGCCTGGCCTGGGCGCGCACCACGCGCCGGCTGTACGCGGCCAGCTTCTTCAAGGGCCACGCCGGCTACGGGCCGGGCGAAGACGGCGTCATCAACACCGCCGACGACCCGGCCGCCATTTACGTCATCGATCCGGCCAGCAACACCGTCGCCGACGTCTTCACGGTGCCGGGCATCACCGTCAACGGCCACGACACCGCCGACTACATCGCTGACGCCTTCAACACCACCTGGGCCGGCGTTGGCCAGACCTCGCTCGGCGGCCTGGCCCTCTCCGACGACGACACGACCCTGTACGTGATGAACCTGGAGAACCGCCGCCTGTACGCGCTCAACGCGACGACCGGCGCCGTCATCACCAGCCAGCCGGTCCCGCTGAGTCTGCCGCTGCAAGCGCTGTCCCCAGTGGCCACCTGCCCGGCCGGCGATGTGCGCCCGTTCGCGGTGTCCTATCACCTGGGCAAGGTCTACGTCGGCCTCACCTGCACCGCCCAGTCGTCCGCGGACGCGGACTCGTTCACCGACAGCAACGCCAACGGCCGCTACGACCCCCAGGTGCCTGAGCCGTTTGTGGACGGCGACGGCAACGGCGTCTACACCCTGAACGGCGACGCGCGCCAGCTGCAAGCCTTCGTTTATGAAGTCGACCCGGCCACGCTGGCCTTCGGCGCCAGCCCGATCTTCACGCTGCGCCTGGATTACCCGCGCGCGCTGGTGGAGACCGGCAGCTTCGGCCACGTCGAATGGCTGCCGTGGGTCCCGGCTTTCAACGGCACGGTCGGCTCCAGCACCGCTCTCGTGATCTACCCGCAGCCCTGGCTGACCGATATCACCTTCGACACCAATGGCGACCTGCTCCTGGGCGTGCGCGACCGGCTCGGCGACCTGACCGGCGCGCGCGGCCGCGAAGACCCCACGCCCGGCTCGATCGAGCTGATCGCGCTCTCCGGCGGCGACACCCTGCGCGCCTGCGCCTCGGGCGGCACCTGGACGCTGGAGGCCAACGGCCGCTGCGGCGGCGCCGGCGCTGCCCCGCAGAACACCGGCGAGGGCCCCGGCGGCGGTGAGTATTATTTCGAGGACTACTACGCGCCTTATCACGACGAGGTCCACGTCGGCGGCCTGCTCCAGATCGCGGGCTTCCCGGACCTGCTCTCGGCCGTCTTCGACCCGATCTTCATCCCGGCCCCGAACGCCACGCCCAACGTCGGCACCTTCGACGGCGGCATCCGCTGGAATGCCAACGCCGACGGCAGCTTCGTTAAGGGTTACCGCCTGTTCGACGGCGGCAACGCCGCCTTCCCGGCCGAGCCTTCCTTTGGCAAGGCCGCCAGCCTGGGCGACCTGGTGGCCTTCTGTGACGCGGCCCCGATTGAGATCGGCAACCGTGTCTGGCTGGACACCGATAAAGACGGTCAGCAGGATCCGGAGGAGACGCCCATCGCCGGCGTGACGGTGCGCCTGTACGCGCCCAACGGCACGCTCCTGGCCACGGCCGTCACCAACGCCAGCGGCGAGTATTACTTCTCGTCGGCCACCGGCTCCAGTTCCGGCCACGCGCTCTACGGCATCACCGGCCTGACCTTCAACACCACCGGCTACACCGTGCGCCTGGACAACCCGTCTGATTACACCGGCGGCGGCCCGTTGGCCGGCCTCAGCCCGACGCTGGTGGACAACCTCCCCGGCGCCAACGGCGACAGCCGCGACTCCGACGGCCTGCTGGTGGGCGGCTTCCCGCGCACCACCGTCAACACCGGCGGACCGGGCGCCAACCGCCATACCTACGACTTCGGCTTCGCCACCAACCCGACCGCCGTTGAACTGCTCTATTTCCGCGTCGATCACGCCAGCGCCGGGACGGTGACGCTGTCCTGGGCCACGGCCGCCGAAATAGACAACTTCGGCTTCCGCCTGTACCGGGCGCCGAGCGAAAACTGGGACCAGGCCGTCCAGGTGCGCTTCGTGCCCTCGTCCGTCCGCGCCTCGGGCGGCCAGACCGGCGCCACCTACACGGTGACGGATTACGCGCCCGGCAGCGGCCCGTGGTGGTACTGGCTCGTGGATGTCAGTGTCACCGGCGTCGAGCGTGTGCATGCGCCCGTGACCACGGCGTTCGGCGGGACCGGCGGCCTGCATCAGCTCTTCTTGCCCGCCATCCGCCGGTAATGCGCCTGGCCCGCGCGTTACTGGCGCTGGCCCTGCTCGGCGGCCTGTGGCCGGCGCCCACCCGCGCCGCCGGGCTGCCGGAGCCTGAGCCGCGGGTGACGGCCACCGCTGACGGGCTGCGCGTGGAGTGGCAGGCGCCCGACGCCCGCTGGTCGCTCGACGAGGCGGGTGCCCTGAGCGTGGCCGTGCCGGGGTTCACGCCGCAGCGCCAACCCGATGGCTCGACGTGGCCGGCGGCCGCGGTCCTGATCGCCCTGCCGGCCGAGGCCGTGCCCGAGATTGTGATTGAGTCACAGGCCGAGCACGCGGTCCCGCTGCCGGCCGGCGCCTGGACGCCGCCCGTTGCGTTCGAGACAGTCAGCGTCACGCCGCTCGGCATTGTGCGCGGCGCGCCCCTGGCGCGGCTGACTTTCTATCCGGTGCGGCCGGCCGGCGATCATCTGCAGGTGACCACACAGGTCCGGGCGCGGGTGCGCTTTGGCGCCGCCCGTCTGGCCCAGCCGCTGGCGGCCGTGTCTGATCCGCTGCTGGCCTCGCTCCAGGCGCTCGTGGTCAACCCGGCCGACCTGGCGCCGGCGGCCCCGCCTCGGGAGGCGCCCGCCCAGGCATTGGGCGCAGCCGCGCCGCGGGCCGCCATCGAAGTCACGGCGACCGGGCTGACGGCGATCACGTACGAAGCGCTGGCGGCCAGCGGTTATCCCGTGGCTCAGGTGGATCCCGCGCGCCTGCAGTTGACGCGCGGCGGTGTTGAAAGCGCTTTGGAGTGGACGGGCGGCGCGCAGTTCGATCCCGGCGAGCGCCTGCTCTTTTTCGCCGAGCCGCGTTTCAGCCGGTACACGGCCGCCGACGTGTATTTCCTGAGCGAGGCCGCCACGCCCGGCCTGCGCATGTCGACGCGTTCGGCCAATCCCGGCAGTCTGCCGGCCGGCCGCGCCTGGGTCACGACGACCTACGAGGTCAACCAGCTTTACACGCCCGAGTGCTACTGCGGGCATCTGCCGGCCGGCCGCGACGGCGACCGCTGGGCCTGGGAAATCCTGCGGCGGCCCGACCCAGCCGCCGAGACCAAGACGATCACGTTCACGCTGCCCTCTCTGGACACAACCGTGCCCGCCACGCTGACGGTCTGGCTGATCGGTTACACCGCCTTGTTGATCCCCAACCCGGATCACCACGTCACGGTCAGCGCCAACGGCACCGCCGTCGGCGCGGTCGATTGGGACGGGCAGCAGGCCGTGACCGGCACACTCACCATCCCGGCCGGTGTGCTGCACGCCGGCGACAATGCGCTCGGCCTGGCCTTGCCCGGCCTGCCCGGCGTCACGATCGAGGGTGCCTGGCTGGACGCCTTTGCGGTCCGCTTCGCGCGCGGCGCGAGCGCCGTCGGCACGACGGCCCTCTTTACCGGCGAGAGCGCGGCCAGCCAGTACAGCGTGGCGCTGGCCGAGACGAACGGTCTGCGCGCATACGACGTCACCGCCGGCGCGCAGCCGCAGCGCTTGACCGGCGTCGGCGTCAGCGGCGGCGCGGTGACGCTCGGCGACCCCGGCGCGGACCGGCCGCGCCGCTATGCGCTGGCGGCCGAGGCCGGCCTGCTGGCTCCGGCCAACGTGCGGCTGGCCGCCTCGCTGAGCGGGGCCGCCGGCGCCGACTATCTCGTCCTCGCGCCGGCCGCCTTCATCCCAGGCCTGGCCGATCTTGTGGCGCTGCGCCAGGGCCAGGGCCTGCAGGTCGTGACCGAGGATGTCCAGGCCGTCTACGACGCCTACGATGGCCGCCCGACACCGGACGCCATTCGCGCTTTCCTGGCGGACGCCTACGCCAGTTGGACGCCGCGGCCTGCCTACGTGCTCCTGGTCGGCGATGGCACCGCCGACCCGCGCCGCTACCGGCCGGACTCGACGGAGACCTACATTCCGCCGTATCTCGCGGACGTGGACCCGTGGGCGGGCGAGACCGCGGCCGACAACCGCTACGTCACCGTGCACGGCGCCGACGCCCTGCCCGATATGCTCATCGGCCGGCTGCCTGTGAACTCGCCGGCCGAACTGCAGGCCGTGGTCGCCAAGCTCGTGGCGTATGCCACCGCGCCGAGGCCGGGCCGCTGGAACACGGACGTGCTCTTCATCTCAGACAACTCCCCGGACCAGGCCGGCGACTTCCCGTTGGACTCGCAGAACCTGGCCGCCGAGCATTTGGGTCCGCCGGCGCGGGCCAGCTTCATCACCGTCAGCACGCCGGTGGACGCCACGCAGGCGGCGGTGCAGGCGGCCTGGGCGCAGGGCGCCGGGCTCATGGTCTTCAACGGCCACAGCTCGATCCACCAGTGGGCGGAGGAGCGCGCCTTTCATCTGGACGACGTGGCCGGGTTGACCAACACCAGCCGGCTGCCGGTGGTGTTAGAGCTCACCTGCTTCACCGGCGCCTTCCAGACGCCGGGTCTGCCGGTGCTGGACGAGGCCCTGGTGCGCCAACCCAATGGCGGCGCCGTGGCCGTCTGGGGCCCCACCGGTCTGGGCGTGGCCACCGGCCACCTCTCGCTGGCGGGCGGCTTCCTGGACGCCGTCTATGCCGCCGGCCCCGCCGGCCTGGGCGAGGCCATCCTGGCCGGCAAGTTAACGCTGGCGGCCGAGCAGCCGGTAGCCGCCGATCTGCTGGATACGTTTACGCTGCTCGGCGACCCGGCGACGCGCCTGGTCCTGACTGAGCGTTTGGGTTCCGAGGTCTTCCTGCCCGCCATCCGGCGCTGAAGACCTTGTGACTGACCGGGCCGAGGCGCGCCGGCTGACAGGCCGCCGTCCATCGGTCACCCCCGTCTGCTTCAAATCAGCGGGCGGGGCACTCGTGAAGGAGGCTCTTATGCGTCGTTACCCTCTGGCCGGCTGGCTGGCCCTGACCGTGGCCGTGATCGGGCTGCTCCTGGCGCGGCCGGCCGCCGTCCTGGCCGGCTTCACGCCGACACCCACCGACACCGTGCCGGCCACGGCAACGCCGACGGCCACCGCCACTGGCGTTGGCCCGACCCCCACCAACACCAGCACCCCCACCAGCACCGGCGTGGCGCCCATCGACACGCCCACGCCGCCCGCGATCACGGTCACCGATGTGCCGCCGCCCAATGACACGGGCACCGGTTTCGGCAACCCGTTCATCAGCAAATCGGCCAATGTCCAGGTGGCTCAGGTGGGCGATCCCGTGGACTTCACGCTGACCGTCACCAACCGCGGCGATGTCAGCGTGCTCAACGTGGTCGTGGTGGACCGCCTGCCGGCCGAGCTCAACTACCGCGGCGCGACGCCGGGCCAGGGCACGGCATCCTTTGACACCGCCACCAACACCCTGACGATCAACATTGGCACGCTTGGCCCAGCCCAGACCGTGACGATCGCCGTCCGGACGCGCGTGAACCAGCGCGCCCAGGCCCCGTTCCAGATCGTGAACTCGGCTGAGGTCTTCTCCGACGGCGGCTCCAGCAGCACCAGCACCGCCAGCACCACGATCCAGACGATCCCGAGCGCGCTGCCTTCGGCCGGCGTCTCGCCTGAGACCAGCCTGTGGCTGACGACGCTGGCGGCCGCGCTGGCCGCGCTCAGCCCGCTGGCCGTCTGGGGCTTGCTGCGCCGCACCCCGCACAAGGGATGATCGACTGGGTCGTCGTCCTGGCCGCCTTCTGCGTCGGCGTGGCGCTGACGGCGGGCCTGGCCGCTCGTGAGGAAGCGCGCGGGGCGGGGGACCGCCACCCCACCACGCGCCTGTTCCTGTGGATCGTGCCCGGCCTGGCGCTGGCCCTGGCCGGCGCCCTGCTGGCCACTAAGCTGTGGACGGTGGACCGCGCCGTCAATGCGCGCACGGGCGTTGAGCCGGCGCCGCCGACTGTAACCGCGCCAGCGCGGCCGCTGAAGACGTTCGCGACGACGCCGGCGACCGCGACCAGCCCGGCGCCCACCCGCTTGCCGCCGCGCGCCACGGCCGTGCCCCCGCCGGTCGAGCCGCCGCGGCTTATCATCCCGTCCTTGGGTGTGAACGAGCCGATCCAGCCCGTCCTCATCCGCAACGGGCGCTGGGATCTGCGCGACCTCGGGCTGGGCGTCGGCTGGCTTGAGACCACCGGCGCCTTCCCCGGCGATGATCTGGCCATGGTGCTGGTGGCGCATCTGACCACCACGGCCGCCGACCACGGCCCGTTCGCCAATCTGCAGAAGATCAAATCCGGCGCCGACATCCTCTACCGGGCGGACGGGACGGAGTACTGGTACACCGTCAGCGAGAAGGGCCGCGTCCAGCCGGACCGCGTGAGCAAGCTCTATGTGCCTGATGGGCGCAGCCTGCTGCTGGTGACCTGCACCGATTGGGACTTCGATCGGTTACTGTACGCCAACCGTTTGATGGTGCGCGCCGTGCTGGTGGAAGAGCGCCCCATCGACGACGAGTGGCCGCCGAACGTCGACGGCCGGCGCTGAACGCGCGGAGGCCGGCCTCCCCAGAACCTCAACCGCCTGAACCGCTTCGCCCGAGTGCCGCCATGCAGATTGGTGTCGTCTTTCCGCAGATCGAATTTGGCAACGACCCGGCCGCCCTCCGGGACTACGCTCAGACCGCTGAGGCCCTGGGCTTCAGCCACATCCTGGCTTATGATCACGTCCTCGGCGCCAACCCGGACCGGCCGGGCGGCTGGAGCGGCCCGTATACGCACCGGAATCCGTTTCACGAGGTCTTCGTCCTGTTCGGGTTCATGGCCGCCGTCACGCGCCGGATCGGCTTGTGCACCGGCGTGCTGATCCTGCCGCAGCGCCAGACGGCCCTGGTGGCCAAGCAGGCGGCGGAGGTCGACGTCCTCAGCGGCGGCCGGCTGCGCCTGGGCGTCGGCCTGGGCTGGAACGCAGTGGAGTATGCGGCCCTGAATGAGGACTTTCATACGCGCGGCCGGCGGTTGGAGGAACAGGTGGAATTCCTGCGCGCGCTGTGGACGCAGCCGCTGGTCACGCGCCACGGCCGCTGGCACACGCTCCCGGACGCCGGCCTCAACCCCCTGCCGGTCCAGCAGCCGATCCCGCTCTGGATGGGCGGCCAGCATGACAACGTCCTGCGCCGCGCCGCGCGCCTGGCCGACGGCTGGCTGCCGAACTTCCGCAACCTGGCCGAGGCCGGCCCGACCCTGGAGACGCTCGACCGCTACCTGGCGGAGGCCGGCCGGGCGCGCCCGGCTTTCGGCGTGGAGGCCCGCCTGCCTTACGAGCCGGCCGCCTGGGACGGCCTGCTGCGCCAGTGGACGGCCCTCGGCGCCACCCACCTCTCGCTGAACACCATGGGCAAAGGCCTGCGCACGCCGGCCGAGCACCTGCACGCCCTGCGGACTTTCGCCCAGGCCGTCTTCGGCCAGGCGTGAGCGGCCGTCATCCCATCCGCTTCACCACTCCTGTGAGGGACCTGCTATGAAGACCCAGGCGCGCGTCGTCATCATTGGCGGAGGCATCGTCGGCGTCAGCACTGCTTATCACCTGGCCCAGCAAGGCTGGACGGACGTGGTCGTGCTGGATATGGGGCCGCTCTTCCGCAACCTCGGGTCCACGTCGCACGCGCCCGGCCTGATGTTTCAGCACAACAATTCCCGGGCCATCTGCCAGTTGGCCCAATGGAGCGTCGAGACCTACCGGGCGGCCGAGGCCGCGGCCGGCATCGGCCAGACCGTGTTCCAGGTGGGCAGCCTGGAGATCGCCCACACCGCCGCGCGCTGGCAGGAGCTCAAGCGCAAGCTCGGCAACGCCCGCGCCTGGGGCCTGGGCGCTGAGTTGGTCGGCCCGGAGGAAGTCCGGCGCCTGGTGCCGATCATGAAGACCGACGACCTGTACGGCGCCTTCTACGTCCCCACCGACTGCGATGTGCGCGGCGTCAAGGTGGTGGAGTCGCTCGCCAAGCTGGCCGCGGCCGCCGGCGTGCAGTTCGAGGCCAACACGCCCGTGACCGGGATCGAGGTCAGAGACGGCCGCGCCGTCGCAGTGCAGACGCCGCGCGGGCGCCTCGCGGCCGAGACCATCGTGGCGGCGGCCGGCCTGTGGGGGCCGCTGATCGGCCAGATGGTGGGCCTCACCCTGCCGATGACGCCGTGCCAGCACCTGTACGTGAAGACCGGGCCGCTGGCCGAATTGGCCGGGGAGACCGAGGAGGTCCGCCACCCCATCATCCGCGACCAGGACCGCGACATGTATTACCGCCAGCACGGCCAGGGCTACGGCTTCGGCTCGTACGCGCATGACCCGCTGATCGTGTTCGCGGATCAGTTGCGCGCGGACGACCACCCCGCGCTCTATCCGGCGCTGGAGGACCACCTGGCTCACTCCTGGGGCCACGCCGTGGAGCGCTTCCCGGCCCTGGAACGGGTGCCCATCACCGAGCATTTCAACGGCTGCTTTTCCTTCACCCCGGACGGCAACACCTTCTTCGGCGAGCCGGCCGGCGTGCGCAACTTCATCCTGGCCGAGGCGGTCTGGGTGACGCACGCCGGCGGGACGGCGCGCGCCGTCGCCAACTTGATCGTCAACGGCGACCCCGGCCTGGACCTGCGCGAGCTGGACGTCAATCGGCTGGCGCCGCATGCCGGCAGCCGCGCCTATCTCAAAGCCCGCGCCGAACGCCAGTACATCGAGGTCTACGACATCCTGCACCCGCTCCAGCCCATGGAGGACCCGCGCCCGCTGCGCGTGGCCCCGTACTACCCGCGCCTCAAGGAGCTGGGCGCTTACTTCACCGAGAGCGCCGGCTGGGAGCGGCCGGTCTGGTTCAACGCGAACGAAAAGCTGCTGCACGCCAGCGCCATCGATTGGCCGGTGCGCGCCGGCTGGGCGGCCCGCTTCTGGTCGCCGGTCATCGGCGCCGAGCACCTGGCCGTGCGCGAGCGCGTCGGCCTGTTCGACCTGAGCAACTTCTACAAAATCGAGGTCGCCGGCCCGGGCGCGCTGGCGTTCCTGCAGCTCATGACGGCCAACCAGATGGACCAGCCGGTCGGCCGGTGCACGTACACGGCCCTGCTCACGCCGAACGGCGGCATTAAGTGCGACCTGACCGTGACGCGCCTGGCGTCCGACCGCTTCTGGGTGGTGACCGGCGGGGGCACCGGCCCGATGGACCTGGCCTGGCTGCAGACCCACGCCCCCACCGACGGCTCGGTGCACCTCCACAACATCTCGTCGGCGTGGACCACGATCGGCGTCTGGGGGCCGCGCGCCCGCGACCTGGTGCAGTCGGTCAGCGCCGACGACTGGTCCAGCGCCGCCTTTCCCTATCTGACCGCGCGCGAGGCCTATATCGGCCATGTGCCGGTGACGGCGCTGCGCATCTCTTACGCCGGTGAGCTGGGCTGGGAGGTGTATACGCCGAGCGAGTATGGCCTGGCGCTGTGGGACACCTTGTGGGCGGCCGGCCAGCCCTTGGGCGTGGTGGCGGCCGGCGGCGGCGCCTTCGATTCGCTGCGGCTGGAGAAGGGCTATCGGCTGTGGGGCGCGGACATCCACACGGATTACAACCCGTACGAGGCCGGTCTGGGCTTCGCGGTGCGGCTCAACAAAGGCGATTTCATCGGGCGGGCGGCGCTGCAGGCGATCAAGGCGGCCGGGATCCAGCGCAAGCTGTGCTGCCTGATCTTCGACGACCCGAAGGCCGCGTTTTTGGGCAAGGAGCCGGTCTTCGCGCCGGGCACCGAGACCGTCCTGGGTTACCTCACCAGCGCCAACTACGGCTACTCGGTGCGCCAGAGCCTGGGCTACGCCTATCTGCCGCTGGCCCACGCCGCCCCGGGCACGCCCGTGGACGGATACTTTCTCGGTGACCGGTTCTCGGCGCGGGTGAGCCCGGAACCGTTATTCGACCTGGCCAACACGCGGCTCAAGTAGCGCGGGCCGCATTCAACAAGGAGGAGTATCGGCATGTCACGCACAGTCTGGTTGGTCGTGGGCGGGCTCGTCTTGGTTTTTCTGGCCTGGACCTCGTTCATGGGCTTCGTCAACACGCGCACGACGCGGGTGGAGATAAGCGTCGCGGGCACCGTGGACGAGGTCGTCATCTACAAGGCCACGCGCGCCGGGACGCCGGTGGCCACCGTGACCACCAACGGCCAGGACAGCACGCAGACCGTGGAGCTGCGCAACGCCGAGGCGTACTCGTTCCTGACGCAGAGCCCGCCGGCGCAGTATTACTTTGTGTCACGGCTGGGGACGGAGACGTATCAGAGCGACGTCATCTGCTGCGAGACCGGGTTCACGCTGACCCAGCCCCTCATCGACCTGCGCATCAGCGGTCTGAAGGATTGGGCGCAGACGCCGGCGCTGCTGCCGTAGCCTGGCGCGCCGACCCTGCCGGCGAGAACAAGACGCCGAGCCCGGAAGTACGAGGCTCGGCGTCTTGTTGCTTGCCGACCTGGCGCCCAAGGTCCAGAGCCCGCGGCTCACAGCGGCGCGGCGCTCAGTTCGTCGATATACCAGGCCGCCAACGGCAGCGCAAAGCGGCTGCTGACTTCCACAGCGACCACGGCGCGGCCCTCCACCGGGACGAAATCCAGCGTCAGGCGGTGGTAGCGCCCGTAGGGCATCTCCGCGCCGGTCAACCAGCCGGTGTCAGCGCGCTCGCCGCCCACATCCACAGTCAAGCGCACCTCGCTGGCCAGCGGCTCGGCCGCGTAACGCGCCGCCGGCCCGGCCTGCGCCCAGACATCGGGCAGCACGTTGACGGCGAAGCGATGCGGGCGGCCCGCTTCCAGTCCCGCCAGCGCCTGCCACAGACGCACACGGAAAGGCGCGCGCGTGCCGCACACCTTCCAGCAATAGACGCCCTCGGCGAAAATCCGGCCGCGCTCTTCCGCCACAACCGCGCGGCTGTTGATGAGGGCCGTGATCGGCAAGCCAAAGGCCAGGGCCTGACCGGGTTGGCGCGCCTCGCCGGGGCCGGCCCACTCCAGCAGCCAGCCGGACGGCACGGCCCGCTCACGGGTGGCGTCCGCGAAGTAGGCCTGGCCCTCTTCAAATCCGGCGTTGATCAGCAGGTTGACCGGCGTGCGCGGCGCCGGCGCGGTCTCGGGGCCGGGCGGCACGCGGATGGTCTGCGGCGGCGGTGCCGGGGCCGGCTCGGGCGGGGTCACCGTGAGCCGCCCTGGCGCGCTGGCGGTCCGGCGGGCGCGTAGATCTGTGAGCAGCGTCTCCACCACGCGCGTCCCCGCCACGTCGAAGCCCTGCCACTGTTCGGTCGTCCCAACCGTGAAGAGGGCGGCCCCGACGACAAACGGGTCCTTCTCCAGCTCGCGGTCATACCACAAGAGCTGCTCGGCGTAGTAGCGCTCCGGGTCGCGCTCCGTCCCGCGCCAATAATCGATCGGGTCGCGGGCGCCGTCGCAGCTGGCCCAGTAATCGCCGTGAACGCGCCATGAGCCGTCGCTCTGGCCAGGGCAGACCGCGCCGATGCGGTCCAGGCCGCACTCGCTGATGATCAGGGGCAGGCCGGCCAGGCCGTTCGGCGCCAGGGAGTGGCGGTAGACCTTGCGGTAGCGCAGCGTCGTCCAGCCCGAGTCGCCCTCGTCTGCGCCAGCCTCCGCGTCGCAGTTGGCGAGCTGGTAGCGGCCGGTGAGCGACCACATGAACGGGGACGCATACTCGTGCAGGCCCAGGTAGCCCTGGCGCTGCTCGGCCGCGTCCAGCGCCGGCAGGAAGGCCGCCCACAGCGGCAGGTCGGGCGTGCCGGTGGAGAAGTTGCCCACCACTCCGCGCAGACCGAGGTCGGCCAGCAGGCGCAGGCGTTCGGCCTCGAATGCCGCGTACCAGGCCATGCGGCGCATGGCGGCCGGATCGCTGGCCGGGCCGAAGACCGGCTCGTTGGGGCCTTCCCAGATCTGGATGGCGGGATTGGCCGCATACTCGGCGCGCTGCCGGTCCACCAACGCGCGCGCGGCCGCGGCCGCCGCCTGGCCGCTGTCCGCCAGGGCGCCCACATCTTCCGCCTCGACCACACGGCCCACGATGAGCAGATCTGGGTTGAGCGCGCGCAATTCGGCCGCCGGCCCAAAGACGCCGGCCAGCTTCACCAGCGGGGCGCCGGCCTCCACGAAGCGGCGCAGGTCGGCGGTGTTGCCGAGATAGTGCGGGCAGAGTTTGCTGGGCATGCGGCCTCCGGGGCGGCGGGCTTGACGCGAGCGATTATACTTCTGACCGCTGGAACGCACCCCGCTGCCATGAAAATCCTCATGCTCTCCAAAGCCTGTGTCGTCGGCGCCTACCAGCGCAAGCTGGAGGCGATCGCGGCGCTGGGCGTCGACCTGACCGTGGCCGTGCCGCCCGAGTGGCACGACGAGCGCGGCGCGCTCATCCTGGAACGCGCCCACACGCAGGGCTACACGCTGGAAGTCACGCCGATCGTCTTCAACGGCAATTTCCACCTGCACTTCTACCCGCGCTTCGCGGCCCTGCTCAGGCGCGTCCAGCCGGACCTGGTCCACATCGACGAGGAGCCGTACAACTTCGCCACCTGGCACGCCCTGCGGCTGGCGCAGCGCGGCGGCGCGCGCACGCTCTTCTTCTCCTGGCAGAACCTGCTGCGCCGCTACCCGCCGCCCTTCCGCTGGCTGGAGCAGGATGTGCTGGCGCGCGCCGACGCCGGCCTGGTGGGCAACCAGGCCGCGCACGCCGTCTGGCGCGCCAAGGGCTACCGCGGCCCGCTGCACGTCATCCCGCAGTTCGGCGTGGACCCGGACATCTTCCGGCCGCGCCCGGAGGCCCGCCCGCCGGGCGTCAGCGGCGCGCTCAGCGTGGGCTTCGCCGGACGCCTGGTGCCGGAGAAGGGCGTGGACCTGCTGCTGCTGGCGGCGGCGCAAGTGCCGGGCGTGCGGGTGCGCGTCCTGGGCGCCGGCCCGGAGCGCAGCCTGCTGGATTTGTTGATCAAGCAAGAGCGCCTGGCCGACCGGGTGACGCTTGAGCGGATGGTCCCGTCCACGCAGATTCCGGAGTTCCTGTCGCAGTTGGACGCGCTGGTGCTCCCGTCGCGCAGCCGGCCCAACTGGAAAGAGCAGTTCGGACGGGTGGTGGCGGAGGCCATGGCCTGCGGCGTGCCCGTGATCACGTCTGACAGCGGCGAGCTGCCCAACGTGGCCGGCGACGCCGGCCTGATCTTCCCGGAAGACGACGTGGAGGCGCTGGCCGGCCGCCTGCGCGCGCTGCGCGATGACCTCGCCCTGCGCGCGCGCCTGGCCGCGCAGGGCCGCGCCCGCGTGCTGGACCTCTTCACTCAGCAGAAGATCGCCGCGCAGACCGTGGCCGTCTACCGCGCGCTGCTGGAGGCCGCCCCGCCGGGCCGGCGCTGACGATGGCGCTCTCGCCGCACGCCCGCGCGATTCTGCTGGCCCTGTTCGTCACGGGGCTGTGGTCCACGTCCTGGGTGCTGATCAAGTTCGGCCTGGCCGACCTGCCGCCGCTGACTTTCGCCGGGCTGCGCTACAGCCTGGCCACCCTGTGCCTGCTGCCGTTCCTCCTGCGCGGCGGGCGGCGCGCGGCGCTGCGGAAGCTGGATCGCCGCCGCTGGGCCGAGCTGGCGCTGCTGGGCCTGCTCCTGTACGCGGCCACGCAAGGCGCGCAGTTCGCGGGCCTGGCGCTGCTGCCGGCCACCACCGTGAGCCTGCTGCTCAATCTGACCACGCTGGTGGTGACCGTGTTCGGCATCGGCCTGCTGCGTGAGCGGCCCACCACCCGGCAATGGGCTGGGATCGCGCTGAATGTGGCCGGCGTGCTGGTCTACTTCTACCCGGTGGCGTTCACGCCCGGGCAATCCCTGGGGCTCGTCATCACGGCCGGCGGTGTGCTCGCCAACGCCGCCGCGGCCGTGCTGGGGCGGCGCGTCAATCGCGACCGCGCGCTGGACCCGCTGCTGGTGACCACGGTCAGCATGGCCATCGGCTCAGCCGTGCTGCTGGCCGCCGGCCTGGCGCTGCAGGGCCTGCCGCCGCTCACGCCGCGCCACTGGCTGATCATCGCCTGGCTGGCCGTGGTCAACTCGGCGGTGGCGTTCACGCTCTGGAACCGCTCGCTCCAGACACTCTCGGCGCTGGAGTCCAACCTGATCAACAGCACCATGCTGATCCAGATCGCGCTGCTGGCCTGGGTCTTCTTAGGGGAGGCGCTGACGGCCAAGGCCGTCTTCGGCCTGCTCCTGGCCGGCGCCGGCGTGGCCCTGGTGCAATGGCGTTAGCGGCGCGGAGCGCACGGCGGGCGGCATCAGCTATAATCCTCGTATGCCCCGAATCGCGTTGAACGCGCACCTGTTGTTCGGGGGCGCGTCCTACCGGAGCGCCGGCATCCATCACTACATCGACAATCTACTGCGGCACCTGCCGGAGGCCGGCCCAGATTTGGACTTCACCGTCTATGTCGGCGCGGGCCAGCCGGCGATGGCGCGCGCCACGGTCCAGCGCAGCCGTTGGCCCACGCAGCGGCCGCCGGTCCGCATCTTGTGGGAGCAGCTGGTCCAGCCGTGGGCGCTGCTGCGCGGCCGCCCGGACCTGCTGCACTCGCTGGCCTTCGCCTCGCCGCTGGTCAACCCGGTGCCGGCGGTGGTGACGATGTATGACTTGTCGTTCCGGCTCATGCCGGAGAAGTTTCCGGCCGCGCAGCGCCTGTACTTGTCGGCCATGACCGCCCAGGCCTGCCGCCGGGCGCGGCGCGTGATCGCCATCTCAGAGAGCACGCGCGCCGACGTGGTGCGGCTGCTCGGCATCGAGGCCGCGCGCGTGGATGTGGCTTATCCGGGCGTAGACGCCCGCTTCCGGCCGTGGCCGCCCGCCGCAGTCGCGGCCTTCCGCGCCCGCGCCGGGCTGCCGGAGCGTTTCATCCTGTTCCTGGGGACGCTTGAGCCGCGCAAGAACCTGGGCGCGCTCATCACGGCCTTCGCGCAGCTGCGCCGGACTGCGCCGGAGGTGCATCTGATGGTGGCCGGCGCCAAGGGCTGGTTCTACGGCGACCTCTTCCGCCAGGTGAGCGCGCTGGCGCTGGAGGACCGCGTGCATTTTCCGGGCTTCGTGCCCGCCGAGGACCTGCCGGGCTGGTATAACGCCGCCGCGGTCTTCGCCTATCCCTCGTCGTTTGAGGGCTTCGGGATGCCGGTGGCGGAGGCGCTGGCGTGCGGGCGGCCGGTGGTCACGTCGACGGTCTCGTCCCTGCCCGAAGCGGGCGGGGCGGCGGCGCTGCTGGTCCCGCCGCAGGATGTGGAGGCGCTGGCCGCCGCCCTGCGCCAGGCCCTGGACCAAGCCGAGGCGCTGGGGCCGCTGGGCCCGGCGCAGGCCGCGCGCTTCACCTGGGCGGCCACCGCCGCCCGCACCGTGGACAGCTATCGAAAGGCCCTGACCGGCGCCTGACGCCCAACGTCGGCTGCCGCCCACGCATGCAACGCTATCGCAATCTGGCGCTGACGCTCCTGGTCGACGTCGTCCTGATCAACCTCGCCTTCGGCCTGGCCTACGTCATGCGCTATACGCTCGAGCTGTTCGTGCCGGTGCTGGACGCGTTCCAGGCGCCCTACACCGCCTATCTGCCCTGGCAGGCCGCCTACACGCTGTTGATGCTGATTTTTCTGGCCGCCGACGGCGTCTACACTCCGCAGCGCGGCGGCAGCTGGTTCACCGAGCTGTACCGCATCCTCAACGCCACCACCACCGTCGGTGTGATCGCGTTCGCGGCCGTTTTCTTCATCGGCCCGCTCATCTACTCGCGCGCGCTGCTGCTCTGGGCCATCGCGTTGACCGTGGCCTTCCTGGGCGCCGCGCGCCTGGTGCGGCGGCTGGCCGGCTTCGCCCTGCGGCGGCGCGGGATCGGGGTGGCGCGCGTGCTGATCGTGGGCGCCGGCGAGCTGGGCCGCACCGTCGTCCGCACTATCGTGGCCCAGCCCGGCCTGGGCTACCAGATCGTGGGTTTCGTCGACGATGACCCGGCCAAGCTGGAGCTTGGGCGCTACAAAGCGCTGGGCACGCTCGACGACGTCGAGGCCGTGCTCCAGCGCGAGCGCGTGGACGAGGTCATCATCACCCTGCCGTGGATGTACCAGCGCAAGATCGTGGGCATCGTGCGGGCGTGCGAACAGCGCGGCGCGCGGGCGCGCGTGGTGCCGGACCTGTTCCAGCTCTCGCTCAGCCGCCTGGACGTCGACGACATCGGCGGCATCCCGCTGGTCGGCATCAAGGAGACCGCCCTGCCGCGCGCCGGCCGGGTGGTCAAACGCGTCCTGGACATTCTGGTGGCCGCCACGGTCCTGCTGGTGATGGGCCTGCCGATGCTCGTGATCGCGCTGCTGATCCGGCTGGATTCGCCCGGCCCGGCGCTGTTCCAGCAGACGCGCCTCGGCGAGGGCGGCCGGCCGTTCACGATCTACAAGTTCCGGTCCATGCGGCTGGGCGCCGAAGACGAGCAGGAGCAGCTGCGCGCCCACAACCAGGCCACCGGCCCGCTGTTCAAGATCAAGAACGATCCGCGCCTGACGCCCCTGGGCGGCCTGCTGCGGCGCACCAGCCTGGACGAGCTGCCGCAGTTCCTCAACGTTCTGCGGGGCGAGATGAGCCTGGTGGGGCCGCGGCCCGGCCTGCCACAGGAAGTGGCCCAGTACCAGAACTCCTGGCACCGCCAGCGCCTGGAGGCCCCGCAAGGCCTCACCGGGCTGTGGCAGGTCTCCGGCCGCAGCGACCTCTCCTTTGACGAGATGTGCCTGCTGGACATCTACTATATCGAGAACTGGTCGCTCGGCCTGGATTTGCAGATCGCCCTGCGGACGATCCCGCGCCTCCTGTTCGGGAACGGCGCGTATTAGCTCCGCCAGCATCAGTTCGCGGGCAGCGCTTGGGCGCAAGGAGGCCATATGCCGCTCGATATCCTCGTCGGCGCTCAATGGGGGGATGAAGGCAAGGGGCGCGTCACCGACCTGCTGGCCGAACAGGCCCAGGTGGTGGCGCGCTACTCCGGCGGCGACAACGCCGGCCACACGGTCACCGTCGGGCGCCAAGTCTTCAAGCTGCACCTGCTGCCGTCCGGGGTGCTGCAGCCGCACGTCACCTGCGTGCTCGGCAACGGCATGGTCGTCAACCCGGCCCGGCTGCTGGCCGAGCTCGAGCAGCTGGCCGGCTTCGGCGTCGACATCTCGCCGGCGCGCATCAAGCTCTCGGCCGCCGCCCACCTGATCACGCCCGCGCACATCGCGCTGGATCAGGCCGAGGAGGCCGCCCGCGCCGAAGGCCGCCTGGGGACCACCGGGCGCGGCATCGGCCCGGCCTACACGGCCAAGATCGCGCGCCGCGGCCTGCGCGCCGAGCTGCTGCTGCAGCCGGAGATCCTGGCCGAGCGGGTGGCCGAGCACGTCGAACAGACCAACGTCACCCTCCGGCAGGTGTCTGACCTGCCGCCGCTGGACCCGGCCGCCGCCGCCGCCAGCTACGCCGACTACGCCCAGCGCCTGGCACCCTACCTGGCCGAGACCTCCCTGTACCTGCACCAGCAGCTGCGCGCCGGCGCCCGCGTCATTGCCGAGGGCGCGCAGGGCACCCTGCTGGATATCGACCACGGCACGTACCCGTACGTCACCAGCTCCTCGCCGGCCGCCGGCGGCGTCTTCAACGGCCTGGGCCTCGGCCCCAAATTCACCGACCGCGTCATCGGCGTCACCAAGGCTTTTCAGACGCGCGTGGGCGAAGGCCCCTTCCCCACCGAGGCCTTCGGCGCCGACGCCGAACGCCTGCGCGGCACCGGCGCCAACCCGTGGGATGAGTTCGGCACCACCACCGGCCGCCCGCGCCGCTGCGGCTGGCTGGATCTGGTGCTGCTGCGCTACGCCATCCGCGTCAACGGCCTGACCGAACTGGTCCTCACCAAGCTGGACGTGCTCTCCGGCTTGCCCGCCATCCAGCTGTGCACGGACTACCTCGGCCCGGGCGGCCTGACCCACGCCGAATTGCCGCTTGGCCCGGCCGACCTCTCGCCTTTCCAGGCCGTCTACGAGACGCTGCCGGGCTGGGACGCCGATCTGAGCGGCGCGCGTTCCAGCGCCGACCTGCCGCAGGCCGCGCGGCATTACCTGGACCGCCTCGAAGCCCTCACCGGCCTGCCGGTGACCCTGGTCTCGGTCGGCCCGGAGCGCGGCCAGATCATCTACCGCTGAGGGTGTCGCCCGGTTGGTGCGCCGCGCCATCTGTGCGCGCAGTGTCGGTCAACTGACAGACGTCACAATTGTCTCCGGCCGCAGCTGGTAGTACAGTGTGGGGGATCAACCTCGCGTGGAGGCAGAGACCCACATGCAGATCGTCACTTACGTTTTGGCGGCCGCCCTCGGCTTCTTCGGACTGGTCTTTCTGGTAGGGTCGCAGGGTCAAGTGCTGCGGCTCGTCGTCGGCGTGGTGCTGCTGGCCGGCGCCGGCGTGCTGGTCTACCTGATGCGCGTCCGGCCGCAGCCCAGCCAGGTCAACACCACCGTCGTCCAGAAGATCGAACTGAGCGGCAACGTCAACCTCCAAAACCTCACCTGCAAGAACTGCGGCGGGCGGCTGACCGAGAAATCGATCGCCGTCAAGGCGGGCGCCGTCTTCGTCAACTGCGAGTTCTGCGGCACGGCCTATCAACTCGAAGAAGAACCCAAGTGGTGACGCCCGGCGGCGCTGGCGGCCTGCGTCCCTCTTCCTGGCTCTGACCCTGGAGGCGCTATGACCCTGACTGTCCCGCCGCTGTTGCAGCGCGCCTGGACCGGGCTGCAACACGATTTCCACGCCTTCACCACCCTCCTGGCGCCGCCGGCCCCGCCCGTGCCCGGCCTGTACACGTTCCGGTTCACACCGCCGGGCGGCACCGTGCGCGTCCACCTGCGCGTCGAGCGCGACGGCGCCGGCGTGCTCTTCGTCGACGTGACCGACGTCGTCCACCTGAACCCGACCGCCGCGCACATCGTGCACCTGGCGCTGCAGGGTTACCGGCCCGAGCAGGCCCGCGCCGCGCTGCTGGCCCGTTACGCCGCGGCCGAGCGCGGCCAGATCGCGGCCGAGGTGGCGCGGCTGTACAGCCTGGTGGAAGGCTTCACCAACCCTGGCGCCGCCTGCCCCACTTGCGCGCTGGCCGATTTCGGCCGGGCCGACCTCTTCAGCACGCCGGTCAGCGCGCCCTTCAAGGCCGACCTGGCCCTGACCTACGGCTGCAATAACGCCTGCGCGCACTGCTACAACGAGCCCGGCCGGCTGGAGATGGCGTCGCTCACGACGCCCGAGTGGCGGCGCGTCATCGACATCCTGCACACGGCCGGCGTGCCGCACCTGATCTTCACCGGCGGCGAAGCCACGCTCCACCCGGATCTGCCCGAGCTGATCCGCCACGCCGACAGCCTCGGCCACATCTGCGGCCTCAACACCAACGGCCGCCGCCTGGCCCACCGCCCGTTCGCCGAGACGCTGGCCGCGGCCGGCCTCAACCACGTCCAGATCACGCTGGCCTCGCACCGCGCCGAGCTGCACGACGCCTTGATGGGCGCCACGGCCTTCCACCAGACGGTGCGCGGCATCGAGAGCGCGCTGGCCAGCGGCCTGCACACCATCACCAACACCACGCTGCTGCGCGCCAACGCCGACCACATCGAAGCGCACATCGATTACCTGTACGCGCTCGGGCTGCGCACCTTCGCCATGAACGGCATGATCTACTCGGGCGGCGGCTTCGACGATCCCAACGCCCTGGCCGAGCACGAGCTGGCGCCGCTGCTCATCCGCGTGCGCGACCATGCCGCCGCGCTGGGGATGCGCTTCCTGTGGTACACGCCGACCGAGTATTGCCGCCTCTCGCCGGTGGAACTGGAGATCGGGGCCAAGCGCTGCAACGCCGGCGAGTACTCGCTGTGCGTCGAGCCGAACGGCGATGTGCTGCCGTGCCAGAGCTTCTACGTGGCGGCCGGCAACCTGCTGCGTGATCCGTGGGAGCGCGTCTGGCACAGCGACCTGTTCCACAGCTTCCGCAACCGGGAAGAAGACCCGCGCGGCTCCGGCCTGCCGGAGAAGTGCTGGGGCTGCCCGGACCTGCCGCTGTGCGGCGGCGGCTGCCGCATCGAGCGCGAGGCCCGCGCCGGCCAGCGTGTGGGCGGCGGCTGCGCGGGCTGCGCGCCCGTCAACACCGCCCAAGGTTTCCGCCCCAACGCCAGCCTCACCCGCACCGCCGTCCGCGCCTCCGGCCGGATGCCGCTTATCCCGGCCGAGACGCTGCTGGCCGGCCTGGACACCGACTCGCCGCTCAACGTCCCCGTCAGCGGCGGCGAGGCCTGCCACACCGGCGCCTGCGGGTGCCGGCACTGAGAGGGCGCCATGACCTTCCCTAACTGGCTGCAACGCCTCTTCGCACCGCCGGCCTGGCCGCCCGAGTTCACGCCCGGCCTCTGGCACTACCAGCGCGCCGCCGGCGGAACCGTGGCCCGCTATCACCTGCGTGTCGAGCCGGACGGGCACGGCCTGCTGGTGGCCAACGCCAGCCTGGCCGCCCGCCTCTCACCCATCGGCGTGATCATGGCGCGCGGCCTGCTGGAAGATACGCCGGCCGCCGCTCTGCTGGCTCAGGCCAGCCGGGCCTTCCCGGATGCGCCCCGCGCCGCGCTGGAGCAGGACCTGGGCCGCGTCCAGGCGCTCATCACCGACCTGGCCGCGCCCGGCGACGGCTACCCGATCCTCAACTTCGACGATGCCGCGCTCGTGGAGCGGCCCGGCGATCTGATCGCGCCGCTCAACGCCGACGTCCCGCTGGCCCCGCCCGAGCGGTTGTCACCCTTGATCGCGCGCCTGTGGGCCGTGGGCATCCCGCACCTCACGCTGATCGTGCCGGAGGCGCCTGACCCGGGCGCCCTGCTGCGGGCCGTGGAGCGGGCCGAGGACACCGGCCTGATCACGGGCGTGCGCGGGCGCGCCAGCGACCTGGCCGGCGGACGCCTGCTGGAAGAGCTGGCCCAGGCCGGCGTGGACCACGTCAACGTCTACTGGGCGGCCGCGGACGTGGAGCGGCATGACCGGCTCTTCGGCGCCGGCGACCAGGCCGCCGCGCGCGCGGTCTTCGGCCGCCTGCAGGCGCTGGAGGTCTGCCCGGTGGCGGAAGTGCCGTTGGTGGAAGCGACCCTGCCGCATCTGGATGAGACGCTCGCCGCGCTCAACGACCTGGACGTGGCCGAGGTCGGCGTCTTCGCCGTCGCCGAACTCACCGAGACCGCCGATGACGCGGTGGGCGCCGATGCCATGCCGCAGGCGGCGGCGCTGATGGAGGCGGCCGCCGACCGCCGCCAGGTGCGTTA
Source organism: uncultured Anaerolineales bacterium (assembly GCA_937952305.1). Taxonomy (GTDB): domain Bacteria; phylum Chloroflexota; class Anaerolineae; order Anaerolineales; family UBA6663; genus SpSt-583. The sequence goes on from CALFZO010000086.1 coordinate 42,467, forward strand.
CTTGTGGCGCCCGCCCGTGCGGCGCCGGCTCAGCCTCAGCCTGGCGGCCCAGGTCCGCCGCGGGCCGCGCTGCTCGGACGATCTCTCCGCCCGCGTGGAGCCGGACGGCACGGTGATCCCGCCGCGCGGGCCGTGGCGCAGCGCCGGCAACTTGCTCAAGGACGAATGGGCCACGGTCTGGCGCCATCCGGAGTTCCGGCGCTTCCGCGCGCGGCTGCAGACGCCGACGCGCTGCGCGACCTGTCCCGGGCTCGCGGTGTGCGCCGCCGACTGCCCGCGCGAACCGGCCGGCTGGTCGGAGGAGGCCTGAGATGACCCACCCCAATTGGTCCAAGCTGGGGCGCGCGCTGGTGCTGGGCGCGCTGCTGCTCGTCCTGGCCGCGCCGCCGGCCCCGCCGGCCGCCGCCCAGTCGCTGTACTTTGAAGTGCCGGAGCTGAAGCTGCAGGCCTTCGTCCAGACGGACGGCAGCGTGCTGATCACCTACGACATCACCTTCCAGAACACCAGCTTCGGCGCGCCCATCGACGCCGTCGACATCGGCACGCCCAACGTCAGTTATTCGCTGCGCAAGGTCACGGCCAGCCTGGACGGTGAGCCGCAGACCTCCATCGTCGACTCGCCGTACGTGAATCCCGGCTTCGCCGTCAACCTCAGCCCGGCCATCCCGCCCGGCGGGCGCGGCACGCTGCACGTGGAGTTTCCGGTGAGCCGCCTGCTCTACACAGACGTGACCCGCCCGGGCTACCTGTCGTTCCGGATCACGCCGTTCTGGTTCGACGACGAGTTCGTCAGCGGCCGCACCCACCTGCAGATCGCCGTCCACCTGCTGCCCGGTATCTCGCCGGACGACGCCCTGTATCAGCTGGAACCGTTCAGCGAGAAGGCGCTCTTCCAGGATCGTGCCGTCGTGCTCTGGGATGCGCCGAACTATGAGGTCACCGGCCCCTACCTGGTGGGCGTCTCCTTCCCGAGCCAGGGTGTCACCGCCGGCGTCATCAAGCAGAACGTGCTCGACCTGGCCGCCAAGTGGCTGGAGGACAGCCCGGGAACCGCGTTCTTCCTGGGCCTGCTCATCCTGGCGACGCTGGCCGTCGCCTTCTTCCGCTTCTCCGGCGGCACAGGCCTATCGGTGTTCGTGCTGCTGGCCGGCGTGGCCGGGATCGCGATGCTGGCCAGCGCCTATGTGGAACTGGCCCTGGTGCCGGTCGCGGTCGTGGCCGTCATCTGGGTGGAGGTCGGGCTGCGCCGGCGGCGGCGCCAGTATCTGCCCGCCATCGCCCAAGTGGAGGGCGGCGGCATCAAGCGCGGGCTGACGGCGCCCGAGGCCGCCGTGCTGCTGGAATTGCCGCTCGGCCGCGTGCTCGGGCTGGTCCTGTTCGGCCTGCTCAAGAAAGGCGTGCTCAAGCAGCTGCAGGCCACGCCGCTGATCGTGCGGGTGGACCCGACCTTCGTCAACACGAACCCGGCCGAGGAGCGCCGCGCCGCCCGGCTCAAGGCTGCCCAGGTCGGCGGCTTCGTCCTGCACGAATACGAGCACGGCTTCCTGGACATCCTGCAGGCTGCGCCGGAGGACCGGCCGGTGACGCGCCTGGACTTCGGCAAGGCGATGAAGGGCCTGGTGGAGGGTGTCGCCGCGCGGATGAAGGGCTTCGACCTCTCGGACACGCAGGACTATTACCGCCGGATCGTAAGCCGGGCCGTCAAGGAGGCCCAATCCGTGGGCGAGGTCACCACCGAGCCGGGTCAGCGCGAACGCGTCATCGATCGTGATCTGGAATGGATCATGATGGATCAGCGCTTCCCGACCGTCCTGAACACGCCGATCTACCGCTACCAGCCGATCTGGGCCCGGCCCTTCCCGCGTTTTGGCGGGAGCGTGGCCCCGGCGAAACCGGCAGCGCCGGCCGCGGGCGGCAAGACCTCGGTTGGTGATGTGGCCGCCGGCTTCGCGGGCTGGGCCGAGAACACGATGGGCGGCCTGGCCAGTGCCATCGCCCCCGGCTCGTTGCAGGTGCCCAAGGGCGGCGGCGGCTTTATCGACCTGAGCGGCGCGGACAAAGTGACCGGCGACATCTTCAAGGCGCTGGGCGAGTCTTCCGGAGGCAGCGGGCGCGGCGGAGGCCGCAGCGGTGGCGGCCGCAGCGGCGGCGGGCGGTCCTGTGCCTGCGCGTGTGCCGGCTGCGCCTGCGCCTGCGCGTGCGCGGGCGGAGGGCGATGACGGACGTCGCCGCGGCGAGCCTGCCCGCTCCCGAGTTGCTGGCGCAGCAGGCCGGTTGGCTGGCGCCGGCGCGGGCGCGCCTCCTCCGGCGCGTGGCCATCGCGCGGCGGGCGCGCGTGCTGGACCTGGGGGCCGGCTACGGCGCGGTCACCGGCGAGCTGGTCCGGCGTGCCGGAGGCCCGGTGGTGGCGCTGGACCTGGCCTGGCGCGCGCTGAGCGCCCCGGCCGCGTTCGCGGGCGCCGGGCGCGTGGCGGGCGATGCGGCGCGGCTGCCGCTGGCTGATCGCGCGTTCGACCTGGTCTTCTGCCAGTGCGCGCTGCTGTGGATGCCGGCCCCGGCGGCGCTGGCCGAGATTGAGCGGGTGTTGGCGCCGCAAGGTGTGCTCATAGCTCTCGAACCCGATTACGGCGGACTGATGGAGGCGCCGGCGGCGACCGCCGTCGGTGCAGTGTGGCAGGCGGCCCTGGCCCGCGCCGGCGCCGATCCCGTGATTGGCCGGCAACTGCCGGGCTGGCTGGCCGCGCGCGGCTTTCAGGTGCGCGTGGAACTCTTGCCGGAACTGGCGCCGCCCGAGGCGGCCCGCTTCGCGTTCTTGCGCGAACTGCCGCTGACAGCGGCCGAACGCGACCAGGCGGCGGCGGCCGCCGCCGCTGACGCGGCGTTGTCCGGCTGGGCGCACGTCGCCCACCTGCCCTTCTTCCTTGTGACCGCCTTCAAACCGTGAGATCATCGCGGCCGCCGCCGGCAGCGCGGCCGCTTTAGGGAGAAAGCCATGTCGTCATCACGCCGTCTGACGAACCTGCTGGGGCTGACGCTGGGTGCCGCCTCGGCCTACTACCTGGCCCAGTATGCGGGCCGGACCGCGCCGCTGGCGCGCACGCGCCTGATCGCGCATCGCGGCGGGCCGCGCTACGCGCCCGAGAACACGCTGGCCGCCTTCACCCACGCCATCGAGGTCGGCGCCGACATGTTGGAGTGCGACGTGCACCTGACGCGCGACGGCGAACCCGTGATCATCCACGACGAGACGCTGGAGCGGACGACCAACGGCGCCGGCTGGGTGAAAGACCACACCCTGGCCGAGCTGCGCCAGCTGGACGCGGGCGGCGGCGAGACGCTGCCGAGCCTGCGCGAGTACATCGAGCTGGGCCGGGCCGCCGGCGTGGAACTGCTCATCGAGTTGAAGTCGCCGCACCTGTATCCGGGCATCGAGGCCCGCGTGATCGCCGAGCTGGAGGACGCCGGCTACCTGGACCACAGCGTGCTGCAGTCGTTCGACTGGGACTCCCTGCGCCGGCTGCGCCAGATCAAACCGGCGGCGCGGCTGGGGGCGCTGTATGGCTGGGGGCAGTGGGACGTGAGTTGGCCGGCCGCCGACGCCGAGTATGTCTGCCCGATGGCCGAAGTGGTGCTGGCCAACCCCGGCCTCATCCGCCAGGCTCACCAGGAGGGGCGCGGTGTGTTCGTGTGGTTCGGCCGCGTCGAGCACGCGTTGACCTATCGTTTCCTGCAGGCCTTTGGCGCAGACGGCCTCATCGTCGACGACCCGGTGGCGCTGCGCCAGGTGCTGGGCGCGGCCTAAGCGGCGGCCCGGCTACGGGCTGGGCGTGGCCGGGAACGGATTGGGCGCCTTGAAGCGCGCCTGGAACAGTCCGGCCGCGGCATCGATCTGCGTCGGCGAGGTAGTGGACAGCACCTCGAACCAGGTCACGCCCGGCTTGAGCGGCAGCGGCGCTCCGGCCGCGTCCACCAGGCGCGGCAGCGTGTGGGGCGCATCCGCGCGCTGCCAGCGGACCTCCCAATATTGCCCGTCGCGGAAGACGTACGCCAGGCCCTCCCCCGTCATTTGGACGTCATAGCTGAAGTAACGCGTGCCGCCCTCGGTCTCGCGGATGTTGCTGGAGACGTGGGTGACGTAGAGCACGACCACGTTGGCCGCGGTCAGCGCCTGGCCGTTGAGCGTGTCCACGTGCGCGGCCAGGGTCGGCAGCTGGGCGGTGTCGATCCAGCGCGCGTACAGGCCGCTAGCCGCGTCGTAACGCCATTCGGCCACCGTGTTGTTGAGCTGGAAATCGAGGTGGACGGTGGTGAGCGGCGTGCCGGCCGGCGGCACCGCCGCGCCGAAGGCATAGCCGGTCAGGCCGGTGGCCGGCCCAAAACCCTTGGCCTCGGCCAGCCGCCACAATTCGGTGGGCGCAGTAAAGAGCTTGTTGGTCGTCAGCGCCGCCGACTCCTCGCGGCAGAGCAGCGGGCACTCGGCGTAGCCGGTGGCCTCGGCCACGATGCGCGGGTAGAGGTCGTCGTTCTCGCGCAGGCGGTTCATCGTGCCGGTGCTCGAGCCGGAGGCCACCAGGACGGCCTGGTAAGCGTCGCCCAGGATCGCGTCGATCAGGCGCGCCGAGCGCACATTGCCGACCTTCTCCGGGCCTTGGCCGAAGAAGATGGCCGTGAAGCGCGTCACCCCGCCCTCGGCGTAGTGCTCCCAGACGTTGTCAGCCCCAGACAGGCCCACCTGATGCTCGCGCACGCTGCGCGGAAAGTGCGCGACCTTGATGGCCAGCGGGCGGCGCTGCAGCAGGGCGGCGTCCGCCAGCGCCAGGCCGGTGAGCGGGTTGAGGACGGCCGCGGTCGGTGAGGGAGCCGGCGACGGCGTGGCCGGCGGGAGCTCGGTGGCGGCTGGAGCCGGTGTCACGGTGGCGGGCGCCGGGGCCGCCGGCGTGGCCGTGCTGACCTTGGGCGGCGGCAGGCTGGGGACGGCGGTCGGGGCCGCCGGCGTGGCGGGCGCAGCCACACAGGCCGCCGTTAGCAGAATCGCCCAGACAGGACGCCATAAATTGAATTTAGACATGGTCACCTGACAGCCGGACGAGAGCCTATTGTCAGCCTGATCTCATCCGGCATTAATCGCTGCCGATAGAAAACTAATACATCTATTTGTATACTTTCAGCAAGTCTGGCGAACGGGCCAGGCGGGGAGGTCGGTATGTTCTTCTTTGATCCACTCTACCTGCTGTTCTCGATTCCGGCGCTGCTCTTTGGTCTGTGGGCGCAGTGGCGCGTCCAGTCGGCCGTGAACCAGTATTCGCAAGTGTACACGGGCCGGGGCGCCACCGGGGCGCGCGTGGCGCGCGCCATGCTGGATGCCTACGGCCTGAACCAGGTGCGCGTCGAGCGCACGCAGGGTTTCCTGAGCGACCACTACGACCCGATCAGCCGCACGCTGCGCCTGTCGCCGGCCAACTATGACACGCCCTCGGTGGCGGCGGTGGGCATCGCCGCGCACGAGGCCGGCCACGCCTTGCAACACGCCGAGGGCTATTGGCCGCTGCAGGCCCGCTCCGCCATCGTGCCGATCGTGCAGTTCGGCTCGTTCCTGGGGCCGCTGATCTTCATGGGCGGCTTCTTCCTGGCCTCGGCCGGCAGCAGCCTGGGCTGGAACGTGGCCCTGCTGGGTGTGCTGCTCTTCGGGGCGACCGCGCTCTTCTCGCTGATCACGCTGCCGGTGGAGTTCGACGCCAGCCGCCGCGCCAAGGAGATCCTGGTCCAGGCCGGCTTCGTGACCGGCACCGAGGGCGCGGGGGTGGCGCGCGTGCTGGACGCGGCCGCGCTGACCTACGTCGCCGCGCTGGTCTCGGCGATATCGACGCTGCTCTACTACGTCTTTCTGCTCACCGGCCTGCGCCGCAGCGACTAAGCGGCGCGCTGACTGATCAGGGCAAATAAACGGCGGTGGCCTGTCTTGGCCACCGCCGTTTCTGTTTCATCTTGAAGGACGCCACGGTCAGCGCTTGTCGATCTCGCGCGCCACCAGGCTGCCGTCCGGCAGCCGCCAGGCCTTGACGCGCACTTCGTCGCCCAAGCCGGGGTTGTCCTCGAACTCTGTCTCGCCCGTAATCGTCACCGCCTGGCCCGAGATCACCCAGACTGCGCCGGTGGCTTCCACCGTGCCCGAAAACTCCACCTCTTCCGGGTGCTCAGTTTCACTGGGCTCCGGGTCGGCCGTGGCCGTTGGGCCGGGCGGCGGCGGCGTCGCTGTCGGTGCGGGGCCGCCCCCGCCGGAGTTGGCTGTCGGCGCGGCCGTATGCGTCGGATCAGCCGACGGCGGGAGGGTGGCCGGCGGCGGCGTATTCGACGGCGCTGAACCGCTGCCGGTCTTCGTCGGCGACACGCTCGGCCGGGGTGTCTGGGTCGGCGCCGGGGTGCGGCTCGGCTCGGCGCGTTCGGTCTCGCGCTCGTCGGCCGTCGCGCTGGGCTCTGACGTTGGCGTGGGCGCCGGCGTCGTCGGCGGCGCGGGCGGCTCAGTCGGCGACGGTGGGGGCGTTGGGCCGTCGTCAGCGGGCTCGATCCGGTCGGCGCGGATGACACCATCAGCCTGCGCGGTGCCGGAGACGTGCACGCGGCGCCCGAGGCCCACGCCCGCGCCCTGCCCGGCCGGTACGCTCACGGGCAACCCCGCGATCACCCAGCGGTCGCCGGCCTGCTGCTCCACGACGCCCGTGAAGGCCACGGCCACCACCCGGCCCTGCGCCACCACGGCTTGCGCCTCCAGCAAGCGCCGGGCCTCGAACTGGTTTGCCAGCGCGGCGCGGGCGGCTGGGTCGGCGGTCAGCGCCAGTTGGGCCTGTTCGGCGGAGCGTTTCACGTCGTAGAGGAGATCGCCGGGCAGGCTGGGCGAAGCGGCTGCGACCAGGCCGAAGCCTCCCAGCGTGCCGGCCGTCAGCAGCGCCATCAGCCACACGGCCAGCCGCAGCGCCAACGACAGTTGCGGAAAGAGGCTGGGCGCCGGCCGCCGGGCGCTGCGCAGCACTCGCGCGCGGGCCAGGAACCGGGCGCGGCTGGCGTCCTCGCTCTGCTTTGGCACGCGCAGCGGCTCGCTCGGGCGCACGGCCTGCGCCGCCACCAGCATCGGCCGCAGTTCGTCGGCCAGCGCCGGGTAACGCGCCAGCACCGCGTCCAGGCTGGCGCCCGCTTCCAGGGCGCCCAGGCAATCGTCGAAGGCGGCGATCAAGGCGTCACTCATGGCTCACCTCAGACACCCCGAGGACCCGCCGCAGCGCCTCAACCGCGCGGAATTGCAGCGCCTTGACCGCATTGACCGATTTGCCCATCACCGCCGCCGTCTCTTCCACCGAGATGCCATCCCCAAAACGCAGCCCCAGCACTTCCTGCTGCTCGCGCGTCAGTTGCCGCAAGGCGGCCCGGACCTCCCGCCGCTGCCAGTTCTGCTCGGCGGCGGCCGGCAGGGAGCCCGGCGCCGCCACCGTCTCGTCCAAGCCCTGGCTCTCGCGCGGCGCCTTGCGGTAATGGTCGACCACCAAATTGGAGGCCACCCCAAACAGCCAGCCGCGCAGCGTGGTCTGCGGCGCCCGGCCATTGTGCAGGGCGTCCAGCAGCCGCAAGAAGACCTCGCTCGCGATATCGTCGGCCACTTCCGTCCGGCCGGTGCGATACAGCGCGTAGCGGTAGATCTCGGGGTAATAACGATCGTGTATCTGGCTCAAGGCTCGTTCATCCAGCCGGCGCGCTTGCTCCAGAAGGGCCTTTTCACTCAGTTCGGCAGCGGACATGAGGGCCAGTATATCAGCAGCCCCAGCCCGCGCCGGCCATGCGGGTACGGCCGAAATGAAGAAACCCGGCCGCTGCCAGCGCCGGTCCACACAGGATCGACAGACTTCGAATAAGCTGGAACAACCCTGCCCAACACCCCGGCAGAACATAACTCTGGCCGGCCGCCTGAATGGCATGACCGTCCGTTGATTCAGTCGCGTTCGCGGGCAAAAGGTTATGGCCGCGCGCAGCGGATTGCGCGACGGCGTTCTGGAGAGGCGGATCAGGCAGCGTCGCGCTGAACCTTGAACTGGTCGAAGTCGCGGGCGACCGCGGTGTTGGGGAAGATCGCCTGGGCCTCGTCGATGACGTCGCGCTCCCGGTGGCGCCGGGAGATGTGGGTGAGGAAGAGCCGGCCGACGCCGGCCGCGCGCGCCAGCCGGGCCGCCCGGGCTGCCGTCAGGTGGCCGAACTCGCGCGCCATGTCGGCCTCTGCTTCTAGATATGTCGCCTCGATCACCAGGGCGTCGGCGCCGCGGGCCACTTCCAGCAGATCGGCCGTCTCGCCGCAATCGCCGACGTGCACCAGGCGCGTCCCCGCCACTACCGGGCCAAGCACGTCTTCCGGCGCCACGCTCCGCCCATCCGGCAGGGTCACCGGGCGCCCGGCCACCAACTCGCGCCGGATCGGGCCGGCCGGCACCCCCAGCGCCTCGGCCCGCTCGGCCAGGAACGGCCGGCGCGGCTTCTCGGCAAACACGAACCCGAACGAGTCCGCGCCGCGGTGCTGGACCGGGAAGGCCGTGACCGAGAACGACTTGTCCTCGAACAGCCGGCCAGGCTTGATCTCATGGAACTGCAGGTCGAAGGGCGGGCGCGCGCCCTTGAGCACGATCTCGAACAGCAGCGTGCGGATGCGCTCCAGAGCCCAGCGGCCGGCCCAGATCTCCAGGCTCTCGGCGGTCTCCCAGCGCGTAAAGGTGGAGACCAGCCCGGCCAGGCCCAGGATGTGGTCCAGGTGGCCGTGGGTGATCAGGATACGGTCCAGGCGCTTGAAGCCGATGCCGGAGTGCAGGATCTGGCGCTGCGTGCCCTCGCCGCAGTCGATCAGGAAGCGGTACTCATTGTGCATCACCACCTGCGCCGAGAGCCCGCGGTGGATCGACGGGGCGGAGGCGGAGGTGCCGAGAAAGACGATTTCGAACATGCGTGGCGTTGCTCTCAAGATGGCTGACGAGGCGCGATTGTACCAGCTTCGCGCCCGGCCGCGGGCTGCCGCTCAGGCCGCCACGAAGACGCCGTTGCGCAGCGTCAGCCGCTCGATGATCCGGTCGTCGGCGGCGCTGTCCGGGCGCGTGATGGCCGTGACCGTGATCCACTTCGCCAGCGGGCCGCGCACCACTTTGCGCGTCAGGGTGTCGTCGATCTGGAAGATGCCGGCCAAGTTGTTCATCACCACCGTGATCTCCACCGGATGCTGT
>CALFZO010000087.1 GCA_937952305.1 uncultured Anaerolineales bacterium
GGTGCCACCCAGCCGGCCACAGCGGAACGATATTGGGCGGAGTTCGACATCGCCAGCGTGATGCAGACCGTGAACATGGCGAAAGGCTTTTGTGAAAGTTCCACACGCTGCGTCTGAACAAACGCGGCAGCCTCCGGCAGCCACTTCGATTGGCGGATAGCGCTCCCCGCGACCACCGCCCGATACGGCGCAAGGTCGTTGACGGCCTGCATCGCCAACACCTCGACCGGTGCGCCGCTCTCGGATAGGGTCTGGCCGATGGCTTGAGCGATTTCCGCTGTGGAGCCTGCCCGGCTGGCATAGGTGACAAGGACGGTGTTGTTCACGCCATTTTCCTTTCGACCGGCGCGATCTTGAATAAGCGCTGGAGCGCCAGGTCCCAAACCAGGTCACGCAACAGGAGCACAAGCTGGCCGGAGGGAGCCACGGCGGCTAGATAGCGGGCTTTCGGCCGCGGCGCCTCAATCGCCTGTTGAATGACCAGCGAAACGGCTTCCGGCCCCGCCTCTTGCTGACGCATGGAGGCCGCAAACTGGTCGCTCTTCTGATAGAGGGGCTGGTAGGGCGAGCTGGGATTTGAGAGGATCGCCTGCGCCTGGGCCTGGGCGGTCTCGTCAAAGTGGGTCTTGATCGCCCCGGGTTCGACCACCACCACCTGGACCCCAAAAGGCGCCAGCTCCAGGCGCAGGGCATCGCTCAACGCTTCGAGGGCGAACTTGGCCGCAGAATAGGCGCCGTTGGCCGGGGTCGACAACTTGCCGGCAATTGAACTGATGTTGATGATGCGTCCGGCGCCCTGCCGGCGCATGGCGGGGGCTACGGCTCGGATCAGGCGCAATACCCCGAAGACGTTGACTTCAAACATCTGCTGCGCCTGTTCGACGGGGATCTCCTCCAGCGCCCCCCGCAGGGCATACCCGGCGTTGTTGACCAGGACATCCAACCGTCCGAACTGCCGGAGGGTGAGAGCCACCGCCTCGTCGGCCGACTCCGGGCAGGTGACATCGAGCGGCAGCTTGAGCGCCGCCGGTAGGTCGCACAGGGCTTCGGCGTGTCTGGCCGTCGCTACCACGCTATAGCAGGCGCTTGATAACCGCTGGGCAAGATCGCGCCCGATGCCCGTGGAACAACCCGTGATGAGAACGACTTTCGACATGTGCAATCCTATTCACTGACGATGGTTTTGATGGGGATATCGAGGCCTTCCGCACCGCCGCTCTCAGGCGGGGCGACGGGTGGCCTGGTTGCGGGCAACCAGCTAGTGATCGTTTCCAGGCGCGCCAGCCCTGGAAAGGCTCTGCCCGAGCTGGAAGAACCGGCGGGCAATCAACACCGAGAAGAGCGCCCAGGGCGCGAGCGAGGCGAGCGCAAAGACGAGGCCGATCGTCCCGGCCGTGGACGGAACAGTCATCAAAATGCCCGCCACCAGGCCGGCGTACGCGGTGGCGCGGCTGAAGACCGGGCTCCGCAACATGACGGCGGAGATGATCAGAAGGGCCACGGCGTTGAGGACGTAATACACATTGAATGCCGTGCCGATGTAGATGGCCAGCATCGACTGCCCCGCCGCCAAAACGATGGTCCGCTGGGCCTCAGTCGTCGCCGCCGCGAACTGGCGGCTGAGGGACAGCATCTCGAAAGCCGTATTCGAGGGAAAGTAGGCGGCAATGCCCAGGAGCCCGAGGGTCAAGGCCAGGGCCATCAGCGCTTCATGGCTGCGCTTGAGGGCGAAATAGAGCGCCAGATAGATGACGCTCAAGAGGGCGTTATTCAGGATGTACAGTAGATCAAGGCTGAGCAGCCCAAGCAGCCAGTTTTTCTGAAAGAGCGTGAAGAATTCGCTCGCCGTGTCGGGCGGGGGATAAGCGGCGAAGACAATTATCTGAATCGGCATGAGCGCCAACATGGCCACGGTCGCCGCGCCCCCGATTGTGTAGAGGGCCTTCCAGCGGGGATCGGCGGTGTTGGCGTCGGTAACTGCGTGCATCAGTCTGTTTGATCCTATCTATGTCCATGAAAGCGGCCGGAGTCGCCGCGCGCCTCAGGATAGCCGGCAATAACCGCGACTTCAAGGTTGAGTGAAAAGGGACCGACTTACGTGCCTATCCCGATTGGTTGACTCTGGATATGCGCGACCCAACGGTGTCATTCAAGTCACGAAACGGTGACCGCCCGGCTGAGCATGATCAGTCCGGGCGGTCAAGCGGCCAGGGGGCCAGCCGCCAAGGGGGATGTCGCCACGATACGACAATTTCATCCCTGCAATAAAGGTGGTTTAAGTGGGGGTCTGGTTTGGGCGCAATCAGGGGCCGATGGTTGAGCGCGAGCTGGACCCAGGTGACATCCCCGCGCCTCAGGTCGCTCTACAGGGGTGGGTGACCTGGTCGGGCGCTTGGGGAGGCCTGCCTGGCCACAATCTAGCAAAGCGCTCGACGCTTGCCTTGGGCGAGCCGTTACTCAGGCCTACGCCCAACCGCCGCGCGTGCCGACCCTCAAATCTCTTTCAAGCGGGAGGGCCGGCGCTGACGCCAGTGAGCCAGCACTCCAATTGCCAGCATGAATAAACTGAGGACGATGAAAAACACCAACCCGATTAGGTTGACGTTCTGCGCGCTTTCCGGCAAACCATAGTAGGCGCGATAGTCCCAGGTCGTGTTGTTGATCGCGCTGATGATGGCCGTCAGCCCGATACCGCCCATCAACGCCAGGACGCGCAGCAGTGGCACTCTAAGCCGGAAGTAACCCCACGCGCCCAGGCTGACGGCCAGGGTGGTGGCCACGATGAAGATCAACAAGAAGGGGCTGTGATTTTCGTCATACAGCATCGTCACCGACGTGTACAGGATATAAATCCCCAGGGCGAGCAGTGTCCAATCGCGCCATAAGCCGGCCAACAAAGTGCGTAGTGGCTGCCAGGAGCGCCGGATGAGCAGCGTGACCGCAAAGACCGCGAGCAGCGGCAGCCCAATTCGCCAATCCGAGGCATACCCGTAAAACCCCATATCCTTCCACCACCAGACGAAAAAGAGCGCCCAGCCCAGGAAGCTATACGTCCATCGAGGAAACCCGGCCAGTACGCCGGCCCCTAGGCCAATCAGCACCAGCCAATTGAATACCAGATGTGGATGGGTCAGTAGTATCTGCCAGAAGGGCAGGCGGGCCGTATTCAAGAAGTCCCACCTGCTCACCAGGCTACTGGCTCCAAATGCCAGGAAGGGCAGCACGGCGATACCGGCCTGCCAGGCGGTGAGTGGAGAGTTTCCATCCTGTTGATCAATCGGATTTGGTTGCAGCACCGGTAGCCTCCCTTTGAGCAGCCACAGCCACCACTGGAAAAGCGCCGCCCACACTCCATCCCAGACCACTGACGGCCATAAGCGCACGACGCCGGCTGCACCGGTTTCCGCATAGGCGGCCTCACACACGGAGCGAAACACCTGGGCCATCTCTGCCCCGAACCGTTTCCGAAAAGAAGCCGGATAGGCCAGGAGCAAGACGTGATATAGCCAGACGGAAAAGGTCAGCACGGGCGACTGCCTCAAGCCTGGCCTCGGCGGGCCAGTAGGCCGCGCCTCCGCGCCGCGCGGACCAGCCCCGCCAGGCGCTCGGCTTCCAGGCCGACGACCTTCTCGCCAATTCCGGTCAAGCGGTAGTAGCGCCGGCGTTCATCCTCCTTCGGGGCGGAGGGTCTATCCAGTTCCTCGATCCAGCCGTCGTCCAGCATGCGCTTGAGTAAGTTATACAAGGTGCCGGGCAGAAGCTTCACGGCGCCCTGCGATTGTTCGGCGACTTCACGCAGGATGCCGTAGCCGTGTTTTTCTCCTTCTTTGAGCGCTAACAGAATGCAGAACGCTGCCGGGGAGAGGGGGAGTCGCTTGAGCAGGTCTGGGTCCATGCGAGCCCTTATGAGTTTCTTGTAAATATATTTCCTATAAATATAGTAACTGCCCTTTCCCGATCCGTCAAGAACTACGATCTAAGCTATAGCGTCAGCCCTGGCATGCTTCAGGCATCAGCCAGTCCGGTGATACCGCATGCCATAGTTGTCCTTGCAACCGAGTTCTTCCCTTTGGTCTGGCCGGCGGGGCCTCGTGAGAAAGTCGGGTGGGCCGGCCATTACCCTGCCGGCGGCTCCAGCCGGAGGAAGGTCTCCACGATCTGTGGATCGAAGTGCCGGCCCACCTGCTCACGCAGATACGCGTGGACCTCCGTTTCGGGCCAGGCCGGCCGGTAGGGCCGGTCGGAGCGGAGCGCATCCCAGACATCCACCACCGCAAATAGCCGCGCCGCCAGGGGGATGGCCTCGCCGCGCAGGCCGCGCGGGTAACCCGTTCCGTCCCATTTCTCGTGATGGCAATACGGGATGTCCAGCGCCGGCCGCAGGAACGCGATCGGCGCCAGCATGTCGTAGGCCAGCGTCGGGTGCGTCCGCATGACGACCCACTCGTCGTCGGTCAGCGGGCCAGGCTTGAGCAAGATCTGGTCGGGCACCCCCATCTTGCCGATGTCGGGCAGCAGC
>CALFZO010000088.1 GCA_937952305.1 uncultured Anaerolineales bacterium
GCCGGGGTGGGTTCGGGCGTGGCGGCCGGCGTGCAGGCGGCCAGGGCCAAAGCCGCGATCATGACCACGTAGGTCAGCTTGTGCGTGAGTTTCATTGCGAACTCCTCCTTGGAAAACTAAGCTGCGAAAAAGTTGCCTTCTTTGTGAACTGCGCGGTGCCTGGCTGGCGTCACCTCCTCTCTGGCTGTGCTGGCGGCAGGTCGCCGCGCTTATTCTTTCAGAAAGGCGCTGATCACGCCGGCGGCCCCGTCTGGCACTTCCAGCGGGAACAGGTGGCCGGCGTCCGGCAATACCTGGACGCGGCTGCCGGCGATCCGGGCCGCCAAGAGGTCGGCATTGCCGGGCGGCACGACCTTGTCATGCGCGCCGAACAGGATCAGCGTGGGGGCCCGGACGGCCGCGAGCTTGTGCTCGAAGCTGGCCGCCTCGGCCAGCAGGCCCAGGCCGATGGCGAGCTGGGCCTGGTAGCCGGCCGGGTCGATGGGATGGGCGGCGCGGTACTCCAGCCAGGCCTGGACCAGGGCCGGCTGCGCGTCGGCCCAGCCGGGCGCGGTGCTGACACCGATGCCCCGGCGCAGGCGCTCCAACGGTTCAGACTTGGTGTCGGTCAGCACGGCCATGGCCTCCGGCGTAATCGGGACGTGGCGCGGCCCGCCGAAGTTGGTGGAGGCCAGGATCAGCTTGTGCACGCGCTCGGGATGGCTCAGCGCCAGGGCCTGGGCTACAAAGCCGCCCATGGAGTGGCCGAGCACGTGCGCGCGGGCGTGGCCGAGGGCCGCCAGCAGCGCGGCCGTGTCATCGGCCAGCAGTTGGGCGGTGTACGGGCCGGCCGGTTTGGCCGACTGGCCCACGCCGCGGTTGTCGAAGACGATGACTTGGAAGTGCGCGGCCAGGCCCGGGATCAGGCGATGCCACTGCCAGTAGTGGTCATAGCCAAGGCCCGAGATCAGGACGAGCGGTTCACCCGCGCCATGGGTTTCGTAGTAGAGCGGAATGCCGTTGGCAGTCAGAGTGGGCATAGGTGCTCCCGGCCGGGCATTGCCAGCTGTGTCAGTGCCCGGTGATCCCTCATCAGTGGTCGGCCAGATACTGCTCGCGCAGCTTGACCTTCTCGATTTTTCCGTACGGCGAGTAGGGCAGGCTGTCGGCGAAGACCACGCGCTTCGGGATCTTGAACTTCGCCAGGCGGCCCTGGCAGAACGCCAGCAATTCGGCCTCGCCCGCCGACTGGCCGGGCCTCAAGACCACCACCATCAGGCCGACTTCGCCCCACTTCTCGTCCGGCTGGCCGATGAGCGCGGCATCGGCCACCGCGGCATGATCCCGGAAGACGGTCTCGACCTCAGCCGCGTAGACGTTCTCGCCGCCGCTCTTGAGCATGTCTTTGAAGCGGCCGACGATGGTGTAAAAGCCGTCCTCGTCCCGGCGGGCCATGTCGCCGGTGTGGAACCAGCCCTCGCGCAGGGCCTCGGCCGTGGCCGCCGGGTTGCGCCAGTAGCCGGCGCAGATGTGCGGCCCGCGGATCAGCAGTTCACCCGGGGCGCCGGCTGGCACCGGTTGGCCGGTCTCCGGGTCCACCAGCCGCATCTCGGCATGGAAGATGGGCTTGCCGACCGAGCCGGTCTTGCGGGCCGACTCCTCGTCGGTCATGCTGAAGCAGTTCACGCCGGCCTCGGTCAGGCCGTAGCCCTGACGGAACACGCCGCCCTTGGCCGCGCGCCAGGCCTCGATCAGGGGCACGGGGATGGCGGCGCCGCCGTTGATCCAGAAGCGCACGCGCCGGAAGTCGGCCTCGGCGAAGTACGGTGTATTGAGCCAGAGTTGGAAGAGCGTGGGCACGCCCAGGACCACGGTGCACTGCTCGGCGACGATGGCGCGCAGCGAGGCCTCCGGCTCGAAGCCGCGCGCCAGCACGATGCGGCCGCCCACATACAGCAGCGGTGTCAGGAACGCGAACAGGCCGCCGGCGTGGAAGAGCGGCGTGACGACCGGCGAGATGTCGTGCTCGGTCAGGCCCCAGCTCAGCACGGTATTGATGCAGTTCCACAGCACCTGGCGGTGCGGCAGGATGGCGCCCTTGGGCCGCCCGGTGGTGCCGGACGTGTACAGCAGGCAGTAGGGCGTCTCGCCCTCCAGGGGCGGGCGCTGCGGCTCGTGGCTGGGCGCCTGGGCGACCTCGGCTTCGTAGCTGAGCGCGCCGGGGATGGGCGCGGCCTCCAGGCTGAGATAGTGGGCCACGCTCAGCGCCGGACGCATCTCGGCCAGCACACCGGCGAACTCCGGCCCGCACACCAGCACGGCCGGCTCGCAGTCGTTGACGATGTAGGTCAGTTCGCGCGCGGTCAGACGCCAGTTGAGCGGCGCGAAGATCGCGCCCAACTTGGCCAGGCCGTACAACAGGTCCAGGTAGACGACGCTGTTGTGGGCCAGCAGGGACACCCGGTCCCCTGGCCGCACGCCCAGCCGGTCATACAGGAAGTTGGCGGCCCGGTTGGCGCGCGCGTTCAGTTCGGCGTACGTGTAACGCTGGCCGGTGGCGAGTTCCACCAGGGCCAGGCGGTCCGGCGTCAAACGGGCGCGGCTGCTGAGGAGGTCGGCGGCGTGCATGCGGGCGAGGTCAGCGTTGGGCCAGTAGGGCTGGTTGTGTGATGGCTAGGTCCCGACCCGGATGCCGCCGTCCACGCGCAGGGTGACGCCGGTGATAAAGCTGGCTTCGTCCGAGGCCAGGAACACGTAGGCGTTGGCGATATCGCGCGGCTCGCCCAAGCGGCCGAGCGGGGTGCGCGCCTTCATGCCGTCGATGATCTTGTCCGGCATGCTCTTGACCATCTCCGTGGCCGTGAAGCCGGGCGCGATGGCGTTGACGCGGATCTGGTAGCGGCCCAGCTCGCGCGCCCAGACCTTGGTCATGCCGATGACGCCGGCCTTGGTGGCGACGTAGTTGGTCTGGCCGAAGTTGCCGTCCTCGCCGACGACCGAGGAGGCGTTCAGGATGACACCGCCGCCTTGCTTGATCATCACCGGGGCCACGGCCTGCGTGCAGTTGAAGACGCCTTTCAGGTTGACCGAGATGACCAGGTCGAAGTCGGCCTCGGCCATCTGCTTGACCAACTGGCCGTCCTGGACCTTGACCAGGGCGGCGTCGCGCAGCACGCCGGCGTTGTTGACCAGGACATCGATGCGCCCGTACTCGGCGACGACGGCGTCGACCCAGGCCTGCACCGCGGCGCGGTCGGCCACGTTGACCTTGTAGAAACGGGCGTTCGGCCCGAGCTGCGCGGCGGCGGCCTGGCCGGCGGCCTCGTTCATATCGCAGACGACGACTTGGGCGCCCTCTTCGGCGAAGCGCTGGGCCGTGGCCTGGCCAATGCCGGCGGCACCCCCGGTGATCAGAACGACGCGATCGGTGAGTCTTGCCATAGCTGCTCGATATCTCCGTGAGGATAAGGGACCGGCGGCCGGGCTGGCCCGCCCGCTTCCCAACCGTTAAGGGCGGGGTCTTTGGCGCTGAGGCCGGCCGGGGCAATACCCGCTGACACCGGCGAAGCCGACGAAAACTGGGCGGCGCTCAGGCTGGCAGGCGTACGGGTTGGTCCCGGCTTGGCGGATTGTCGGGACTGTATCATCGGGCGGTTACGCGACGGTTACACGAAAAGGCCCCCCGGATCAGGGGGGGCCAGCGGTCGGTAAACTCAGACTCGGGACGGACGTCAGGCGCGGAAGGCCAGCAGCGTGGTCTGGCGGTCGCCTTCGCCGCGCGTCAGGTACTCGGCCTGCACGGGTGTGCCGATCTGGATGGCGGCGGCATGGCGCGGGTCCAGCCCCAGGAGGCGGGCGCTGATTTTGGGGCCTTCGTCCAGTTCGACGATCCCGCAGAGATAGGGGTTATCGCGGCCGTGCCCTTCGGCGGCCAGCGCGGTGGGGACGATGGAGACGGCGGTGAAGGCGGCCAGGCGTCCGCGCCCGGAAGTGGCCTGCCAGGTGAGCTGGTCCCCGTGGCAGCGCGGGCAGATGGCGCGCGGCGGCAGGTGCAGGGCGCCGCAGGTCTCGCAGCGGGCGGCCATGAGCTGGTGCTCAGCCAGGTACTGGTTGAAGGCGGCGGCGGTGAAGGGCCGTGAGGCGGTGTCAGGCATGGCGTCTCCCTGGGAGGTCAGTTTCTCCGCTCGAAGATGTGGACCACGGCGGTGTTGCCGGTGCCGCCGACGTTGTGCGTGAGCGCCAGCGGGACATCGCCGGGCACTTGCCGCGGGCCGGCCTCGCCGCGCATCTGCTTCCACACCTCCACCGCCTGAGCGACGCCGGACGCGCCGACGGGGTGGCCCTTGGACTTCAGGCCGCCGGAGGTGTTGATGGGCTTGGCGCCGGCGCGGGCGGTGACGCCGTCCTCGGCCATACCGTAGCCGTGGCCGGGTTCAAAGAAGCCCAGGTCCTCGGTGGCGATCACTTCGGCGATGGTGAAGCAGTCATGCACCTCGGCGATGCGGATGTCCCGGGCCGTGACGCCGGCCATCGCGTAGGCCTGGCCGGCGGCCAGCCGGGCGGCGCCGAGGCTGGTCAGGTCGTCGCGGTCATGCAGCGCGGCGTCCGAGGCTTGGCCCGAGCCGATGATGTGGATGGGCCGGTCGGTGAACTCGCCGGCGCGGTCGGCGGCCGCCAGCAGCAGACAGGCGGCGCCGTCGGTGATGGGCGAGCAATCGAACAGGCGCAGCGGCCACGCGATCTGGGGGTTGGCGCCGTCGTCGTGCAAGAAGTCCATCTCAGACTGCCAGGCCGGCAGCGGCTTGCCCTTCTTGCGGGCGGCCTCGACGCGGCCCCGCATCCAATCCGCGAGGGTGACGTTGAACTGGGCTTTGGGGTTGAGCGCGCCGTTGGCGTGGTTCTTGAGCGCCACGTGCATCAGGTGCTCGGGCGTCATCCCGTAGCGGTGCATGTAGGCCGTAGCGATGGCGGCGTAGAAGCCCGGGAACGTGAAGCCGGCCGGCGTCTCGAACAGCGTGTCGCCGGCGGCCGCCAGCGTGTCGGTGACCTCGGCCGTGGGCAGCTTGGTCATGCGCTCGAAGCCGCCCACCAGGACCACGTCGGCCAGCCCGGAGGCGATGGCCATGACGCCCTGGCGCAGGGCCACGCCGCCGCTGGCGCAGGCGTCCTCCACCCGCGTGGCCGGGCGCGGCAGCAGGCCGACGGCGTCCGTCACTAGCGGCGCGGTGTGCGCCTGGCCCTCGAACAGATCGCTGGAGAAGTTGCCGACGTAGACGGCGTCCACGCTGGCCGGGTCGAAGCCCTTGTCCAACGCGCGCCGCATCTCCAGAAAAGCCTCCACGAACAGGTCGCGCCCAGACTTGTCCGGGAAGGCCCCGAATTGGCTCATCCCGGCGCCGACGACGGCGACGCCGCGGGGAAGGGGGGTGGCTCGAGGAGGCATCGGGTAATCCTGAGGGAGGCTAGTCTCCAGTTACCGGTGACTCGTAACTGGAGACTGGCGCCTGAAAGCCGGGTTACTTGATGTGCGCGGTCAGGGCGGCCAGGAACTCGGCCGGTTTTTCGATGTGCGGGCTGTGGGCGGCGTCGGCGATGACGACTTCCTGGAACGAACCGCCCTTGGCCTGGTACTGCTCCAGCACGGCGCGGGTCTGGCTCACCATCGGCTGCGGCGGGAAGACGTCGTCGCCGGGCCAGCCGGGCACGAAGCCGAGTTTGCCCAGGGTGCCGAAGTCGAAAAAGGAGTTGTCCGAGACGATCTGGTCCGAGTCGCCGCGCACCCACAGGATCGGCGGCTTCTGAGCCAGGTCCACGATGCCGGCCAGGTTGCCGTACTTGGGGCTGCCGGCGTTGATCGGCCCCCACTGGCCGGGCGCCACGTTGGGCCAGTTGGCCGACGGCGTCAGGTCGCCGGGATAACGCTCGGTGCCGGTGCGTTCCAGCAGGGCCGCGCTGAGGAAGGCCTCCTCGCGCTGGGCCTTGAAGCCGGCCTTGTAGTAGAACGTGTTGATCACGTTGCGCGGCGAATTGGGGTCGTCGGCGCTGCGGTCCTGGGCCTGGATGCGCTTGACGAACTCCGGGTTGACCGTGCCGCCGCCGGAGCCGGCGAAGTCGGTGTAGCAGGGCGTGCCGTCCAGGCCTTTGGTGCCGCCGAAGCCGTACGGGCTCACCGGGCAGACCAGGGTGAGCGAGGCCACCAGCTGCGGGTGATCCAGCATGAACTGCAGGAGGACGCCGCCGCCCAGCGACCAGCCGACCAGGTGGGCGGGCTTGGGGCCGAGCGCGTCGGACAGGGCCTTCAGGTCATCGGCCCAGTCGCGCATCCCACGCTTGCCGTTGACGAGCTTGTCCTCACTGTCGCCGTAGCCGCGCAGGTCCGGGGCGATGCCGCGGTACCCGGCTGGCAGCGCCAGCATGGTCTCTTCCCAATAGGTGGCGGCCGAAAAGTTGCCGTGGATGAAGACCACGGGCACGCCGTCGTCCGGGCCGCTGAACAGGACGTGCGTGTTCAGGCGCGGCGTGGCGATCATCTTGGACGTGATGCCGGGCAGGGTGGGGACGGTGGGCATAGCAGCTCCTTGGCGAGTGGCGGACTGAGGTCGGGTGATGGGCGACTATTGGAACTGTTCGCGCAGGTCGCGCTTGAGTATTTTACCGGCGGCCGAGATGGGCAGCGCCTCCAGAAAAACGACGCGGCGCGGGACCTTGTAGCGGGCCAGGCGGGCGCGGCAGTGCTCCAACAGCTCGTCGGCGCCGGCCGCGGCGCCCGGCTTGAGCACCACGCAGGCCAGGCCGACCTCGCCCCACTTTTCGTCCGGCACGCCGACCACCGCGCACTGCCCGACGGCCGGATGCTCGTACAGGGCCTTCTCGATCTCGACCGGGTAGACGTTCTCGCCGCCCGAGATGAACATGTCCTTCTTGCGGTCGACGATGAAGTAGAAGCCGTCGCTGTCCTGGCGGGCCAGGTCGCCGGTGTGGAACCAGCCCTCGGCGTCCATGGCCGCGCGGCTGGCCTCGGGGTTGGCGAAGTAGCCCGAGCACAGCGACGGCCCCTTGAGCACTAGCTCGCCTACCGTGCCGGCCGGCACCGGCTGGTTGTCGTCGTCGACGATGCGCGCGTCCACGAAATAGTTGGGCAGGCCGATGCTGCCGGCCTTCTGCTCGGCGAACTCCGGCCCCATGCTGAAGATGCCGGGGCCGAACTCGGTCATGCCGAAGCCCTGCTTGAAGACCACGCCGTGCTGCGCGCGATAGGCCCGGACGACAGGCACCGGCAGCGGGGCGCCGCCGCTGGTGAGGAAGCGCACGCTCCGGAACGACGTGGCCGCGAACCGGGGCGATTGCAGCATCAACTGGTACTGCGTGGGCACGCAGAAGAACATCGTCACCTGCTCGCGCTCCACCAGTTCCAGCATCTCGTCCGGCGTCCACTTGCGCATGATCACGACCGTGCCGCCCAGCGTGAGCAGCGGCAGGGTGTAGACCAGCAGGCCGCCGGTGTGGAACATCGGCGTGTGCGTCAGCGTGATGTCGCCGCGCTGCAGCTCATGCACGATGGTGTTGAGCGTGTTCCAGGCGATCATCCGGTAGGAGACCTGGGCGCCCTTGGGCAGGCCGGTGGTGCCGCCGGTGAAGAGCAGACAGACGATGTCCTCGGCCTCGACCGCGGCGTTTGTGACCGGCGCCGCCGGCTGGGCGGCCAGCGCGGCCGCATAGGGCGCGCTGCCCGGGATCCCGGCGCCGTCCAGGTGCAGGTAGCGGCCGATGGCGTGCGGCGTGGCGCGGGTGGCGGCCTCGATCTCGGCCGCCCCAGCGCGAAATTCGTCCGAGAAGAGCAGGGCCTTGGGTTGGGTGGCCTCGATCAGCTGGACCAGCTCGCGCCAATGGCTGCGCCAGTTGTAGGGGACGAAGATGGCGCCGAGCTTGCCGCAGGCGAAGAAGGCGTCCAGATACTCGACGCCGTTCAGGGCCAGCAGGCCGACCCGGTCGCCGCGCCCGACGCCGGCGCTGTCGCGCAGCCAGCCCGCCAGGCGGTTGGCGCGCGCATTCAGGTCGCGGTAGGTGAAGCGTCCGGCCGGGCCTTTGGCGACGTCTACCACGGCCAGCGCGTCCGGCCAGTAGCGTTCGCCGCGTTCCATCCAATCGCCGATGTACATCTACCCCACCCACTTCCACGCCGAGGCCGCCATGGTGATGCCGCCGCCGGAGGCGCAGAAGACGACGACTTGTCCCGGCTGCGGCCCGCGCCCCTGCGCAATGGCATCGTCCAGGGCCATCACCACACACGGCGAGCCGGTGTAGCCCCACTTGTCCATCACCCAATGCGTCTTGGCGATGGGCTGGCCGAGCGTTTCCATCATCTGTTCGATGGTGCGCAGGTTGAGCTGGGTGAAGTAGTACTGGCTGACGTCGTCGAAGGTGAGGCCGGCTTTATCCAGCGCGCCCTGGATCAGCCGAGGCCAGTACTCGGTGTTGAAGGTGCGCGGGAACTTGCGCACGAACTCCACCTTCGGCGGGCCGTAGGTGGCCAGGTTCTCGGGCGTGCTGGGCCGGCGCGCGCCGCCGCCGTAGATGCCGAGCGCGTCATGGAAGCTGCCCACGGCCAGCAGGTTGCTGCCCAGCCAGCCGGGCTGCTCGCCCATTCCCAGCACGGCCGCGCCGGCGCCATCGGCGAAGAGGTTGGCCGTCTTCTTGTCCTTGAAATCCAGGAAGCGGCTCATGCCGTAGCCGCCGGCCACCAGCACGTAGCGGGCGCCCGGTCGCGGATCCCCGGAGCCGCGCTGCGGCGGAGTGGACTCGGTGAGCAGGTAACGCGCGCCCTGGTCCAGGGCCGTCACCCAGCCGGCGCAGGCGCTGTTGACGTCGTAGCAGCCGGCGTGGTCGGCGCCGAGCTTGTGCTGGACGACGACGGCCGTGGCCGGTGAGAGATAGTCCGGCGTGTCGGTGGAGACGATGATCAGGTTCAGGTCGGCGGCCGTAATCCCGGCCCGCGCCAGCGCGCGCTGGGCGGCCGCCACGATCAGGTCAGACGTGGTCTGCTCCGGGGCCATCCAGCGGCGCTCGCGGATGCCGACGTTGGCCACCAGCCATTCGCTGGTGGCTTCGCCGAGCAAGGTGTCGATCTCGGCGTTGGTGACGACTCGGTCTGGGACGTAGCTGCCGGTGCTGAGGATTTGTGGGTAGGGCATGGCGTGATGAAGTGGAAGTGAATGGCTCAACAATCGCGCTGGGCGTCCAGGCGGACGTGCTGGGCGATGAAGGCGACGGCCTCTTCCCAACGCGTGAAGTGCAGTTCGGCGTCTGATTGCACATGCCGCAGGATGCCGCGCCACTCGGAGGCCGGCTGTACGGCGCCGGCCACCGGTTGCTCACACACGAAGCGCACGACGAAGGAAACCAGGTGCGTCTCCGGGGCGGCCAGGGACTCTAAGTTGCCAGATGAGGTGGTCATCAGGGGCCACTGTAGCCCGGTCCGGTCACGCCCCGGTTACACGTCCACGCTGTCCAGATCGCCGAACTCGGTCAGGCGCTGGAACAGGGCGACCGTGGCCGGCGATGGAGCCACGTCTAATTCAGCCCGCAGGGCCGCCACGCAGCGCTGGTAGACACGGTGGGCCTGGGGCTGGTTGCCCTGGCGGGCATAGGCCACCATCATCAGCCGGTAGGCGCGTTCCCAGCAGGCGTCGCGGGACAGGATCAACTGGCAGACGGCCAGTCCGTCGGCGTTCTGGCCGCGCCGGATCAGCGTCCCGGCCAGCCGGTCGGCGGCGCGCAGGTAGAGCGCCAGCAGCCGCTCACGCGTCTCGCTGGCCCAGTCCTCATAGAGTGCCTCGGGCAGGAAGTCGCCGGCGTACAGGCGCAGGGCGGCTTGCAGGTTCCGGCTGCCGAGGTCGACCTCGCCGGCCTCGATCGCGTGCAGCCCGGCCTCGGCCAGGCGCTCGAATTCGTCGGCGTCCAGCCACAAGTCGGCATCCGGGCGCAGTTGGTAGGTGGCGCCCTCGCGCGCGATGTAGGCCGACGGTGCTTCGGATGAGCGGGCCGGCTCCAGCGCCTTGTACAGGGCGTTCAAGGCGACCTTGAAATCGCGGTTGGCGGTCTCGGGGGGCAGCGCCGGCCAGAGGCGCTCGGCGATCTCCTCGCGCTGGAGCGCGCGCCGGCGTTCGGTCAGCAGGAGCTGGAAGAGCTGGCGCGCCTTGTCGCGCTTCCACTCGCGCGCGTCCACGTCTTCGGCCCCGCGCCAGACCCGGAAGCCGCCCAGCGTCTGGACGCGCAGTTGGTAGCCGGCGTGGACGCGCACCGCCGGCAGGCCGATCTCGGACAGCAGGCGGGCCACATAGGCCGGGCGGATGCGCCGGGCGCGGGCCTCCAGCAGGACCGGCACCAGCCGGCGCGGGTCCGGCGGCCCCAGCAGGGTGGGCGCCGTGAACAGAAAGTCGTAATGGTTGGCCTCGCACACGGTCAGCAGGTCCTCGACGGCGGTGGCGAAGCGCTCGCTCTGGCCCAGCTCCAGGTGCGCCAGGCACAGCCACAGGCGCGCGGCGGCGCGTCCAAACGGGTCGCCGCACTCGCGGAAGGCCAGCAGCACGCGCCCCAGCACCTCCACGGCCCGCTCCGGTTGGCGCGCCATCACGTAGCTGGAGCCCAGCGCCAGCTCCACCAACGCCGCCACCCATAGATCGCCGGCCCAGCGGCAGATCTCCAACCCTTCGGCCGCCGCGCGCTCGGCCGAGGCCAAATCGTGCCCCGGCGAGAAGCCGTAGGCCCGCGTCAGGCCCCACATCGCCTCCGCCCGGATGCGGCGCACGGCCAGGCGGTCGCCCAGGTCGATGGCGGTCTGGTAATGCTGGATGGCCTGATCGTAGGCGGCCTCGGCCGCGTCGACGGCGGCGCGCAGCTGCCAGGCGTGGCCAGACCGGACCATGGCCACCGAGGTGATGAACGGTGACTCCAGCCGTTCGCCGACGGTGATCCCCTCTTCGGCCAACTGGAAGGCGGCTTCGGTCTCGCCGCGGAAGACGCGCACCAGGGCCAGCAGCAGGACGGTCTCGCGATGGGCGCGCGGCGCGTGCCGGCGTCCGTCGTCGGCCTGGCGGCGCTCGGCGGCGGCCCACTCCTCCAGGATCTGGCGGGCCTCGTCCAGCCGGCCGGTGCGCACCCGCACCCGCACGCTGAGCACGTCCTCGGCCGGGCCTTCGGTCCGCAGAGCGCGGGCCTCAGCGCGCAGCCGCTCCGCGTCTTCGGGCTTGCCCATGTTGAGCTTGTTTTCGGCCAGCAGCTCCAAGAGGCGCGCGCGCGACTCGCGGTCCTCCAGGCCGTCGGTGTAGCGCAGCGCCTCCTGCAGCAGGCTTTCGGCCTGGGCCGGGCGGACCGTGTCCAGGTAAACCAGGGCCTGGCCGCGCAGGGCGCGGCTGATGCCGACCGAGTCGCCGCGCGCCCGCCAGGTCTGTTCGGCCTGGCGATACCAGGCCAGCGCCTCGTCGAAGCGGCTGCGCAGACGGCAGACGTCGCCCAGGTAGCGCTGGATCAGGGGATGCTCGGCCAGCGTCTCGGGCGGCAGGGCGTCGATCCACTGGGCGACCGTGTCCAGCCGGCCGGCCCGCAGCGCGCCGTCGCCGATCTGTTCGATGGTGACGGCCGCCGCCGGGAATAGGCCGCCGGCCAGCTGATGGTAAAGCGCCTCCTCGGCGTCGGCCTGAAGCTCGAAGTAGGCGGCGGCCCGGCGGTGGCGCGCCCGGGCGCCGTCTGAATCAGCCGCCCACTGCTGACGCAGGAAATCGTGGAAGAGATGATGATAGCGGTAGTGGCGTTCGCCGAGCGGGATGAGGAACAGGTCGGCGTCCACCAGGCGCTGCAGCAATGCCTCGGCGTCGGCGGCCTCCGTCACCGCCGCGCAGGCGCCGGGCGTTAACTCGCGCAGCAGCGCGGTCTGGCGCAAGAACGCGGACACCGCCGCGGGCTGACGGTCCAGCACCTCGTGCGCCAAATATTCGAAGAGTGTGCTCAAGGAGCTGGAAGCCGGGCCGGCCGGCAGCAGCTGGCGCGGGTCGGCGGACGGGCGGCCCGCCAGGCGCACACCCTGCCAGACCAGTTGCAGCGCGATTGGCCAGCCCTCCGTCTGGTCGGCCAGGGCCGCCACTTCCTCGCGCGCCAACTGCATGCCGTAGGTCTCGCGAAAGAGGTGCTCGATCTCGTCCGGGCCGAAGGCCAGCTCCGAGCGCGTCAGCTCCAGCACTTCGCCGCGCGCGCGCCAGGCCGTGATGGCCGGGCTTTGCAGCGGGTAGCGGGTGGCCAGGAGGACGTGCAGGTCCGGCGGCAGATGGGCGATGAAGTGCTCGGTCAGCGCGGCCACTTCGGCCGAGCGGCTGACGAAGTGGAAGTCGTCGATGATCAACAGGGCCGGCGCCCGCAGCGCGTCCGCCACCGCATTCAGCAGGGCGTCCACCACCTGCGACCAGGCGTCGGCGCGGCCGGCCTGGCCGGCCTCCTGCAGGAGCGTGTGCGGCAACTCGGACAACGCGCCCAGGCGCGCCTGGAAGGTGCCGATCAGATAAGCCAGGAAGCGCTGCGGATCAACCTCGGCCTCGGAGGCCGCATACCAAAAGATGAGCGGTGCTGAATCGCCGGCGGCGAGCGCCTGGGCCAAACCGGCCAGGGCCGTGCTCTTGCCGTAGCCGGTGCCGGCCTGCAGCAAGGTCAGGCGGTAATCGAAGGCTTCGCGCAGGCGGGCCGTGAGCGCGGGGCGGGGCAGGGTGCGCCGCGCGGGGCGCGGCGGTGTCAGGCGGGCGCGGAGCAGGAGGTCATCGCGCAGCATCCCGCCGATTGTAACAGGGGCCGGGCCGTCAGGCGGGCGGGCGCTTCATCTCGAAGACCGGCCCGAGCGTTGCGTACTCGTCGCCGCCCAGGCGCGCCACGGGCCGGAGCTTGTCCGCATCCACCAGACCGTTGGGGCGCAGCAGGCCCTCCCGCAGATGAAAGCGCAGCACGCGGCCCAGGATCAGCGTGTAGTGCGTGTCCTGCACGGGCACGATCTGCGTGGCCTTGACTTCCAGCGCGGCCCGGGCCTCGGCCACGCGCGGCGCGCGCACGTCCATGCTCGGCGCCGGCGTGAGGCCGGCCAATTGGAACTCGTCCACGGCGGACTCGTATTCGCCCGAGGTCA
The DNA here is from genome assembly GCA_937952305.1 of uncultured Anaerolineales bacterium. Lineage (GTDB taxonomy): Bacteria > Chloroflexota > Anaerolineae > Anaerolineales > UBA6663 > SpSt-583. The sequence goes on from CALFZO010000088.1 coordinate 13,142, forward strand.
GGTTCATGGCCGCCGCCAGCGTCTCGTCCACGATGTTGACGACGAACTCGCCGGTGGCCTGCACGTTGCGAAGCGTGTCTTTGAGCTCGCCCTGGCGCCGGCCCACCGAGACCATCACAGTCGGCGGGTTGCCGCCGACGCCGTTGAAGAAGGAGTAGGGCGCCAGGTTGAGGCCGCCGTCGGCGCCAACAGTGGAGATCCAGCCGATGGGGCGCGGGACGACGACGCTGATGAACAGGCGGTAGGCGTCGCGCGGGGCCAGGTCGGCCGGGACGATGGTGAGCATGGGGTCAGGGGTGGTCATAGATTCCTGCGGGTGGCGGGCCGTGGCTCAGAGGGCGGCCAGCAGGCCGCGCACAAAATCGAGTTCATCGGCGTTGACGGTGTGGCCCAGGTTCGGGTACAGACGCAGCGTCACCTGGCCGCCCAACTCGGTCAGCACGCTCGCGCTGCGTTCCACGCGCTCGGCCGGGACGTGGAAATCCACATCGCTGCAGCCCAGGAAGATGGGCGTGCCGGCCAGCGAACCCGGGTAAGCGCGCGGCTGGTCGCCGTTCTCGATCAGGGCGCCGCTTAGTCCGATCACGGCGCCGTAACGCTGGGGCGCGCGGGCCGCGTACTCCAGCGCCAGACAGGCGCCCTGAGAGAAGCCGAGCAAGGCGATGCGCTGCGGCGGGAGGCCGGCGGCCGTGATCTGCCCCACCACGCGGCCGACGGAGGCCAGGGCCGACGACAGCCACGGCTCATTGCTGGCGGCCGGCATCAGGAAGCGGTTGGGGTACCAGGTGTTGCCGGCGGCCTGCGGCGCCAGGTAGGCCAGGTCCGGGCGCTCGAACTCGGCGGCCAGGCCGAGAATATCCCGGGCGTCGGCGCCGCGGCCATGGACGAGCACGAGCGCGGACTTGGCGCGGGCCAGCGGCGTGCCGGCGGCCAGGATCGGTTGGGTGGCGTGAGGATCGTTCATAAGTGTGAGGCGCTGGACGACGGACGAGACACGCTGTCGCCGATCGACCTCCGTCTTTCGGTGTTGATCAATCCAGCTGCAACGGCTTCAGGCCGCGTTCGATGTCGCGCCGGTGTGTCTCCAGCCAGGGCGGCAGCTGCAGGCGGCGCCCCAGCTGCGCGGGGGCCTCGTCGACGGCGAAGCCCGGCCCGGCCGTGGCCAATTCTACGATGTGGCCATCGGGATCATTCGTGTAGATGCTCTTGAAGTACACGCGGTCCATCACGGGCGAGACCCGGACCATGGCCCGCAGAATTTTGTCGCGCCATTCGAGCTGGCTGGCCTCATCCGGCACGGCCAGGGCGAAGTGATGGGTCTGGCCCGTGCCCATCTGGACCGGGCGCTCGCGCGGGCGCTCAAAGTACGTGATCAGCGTGCCGGGCCTGCCGGCGATGGCGTCGCCAGCGCCCGCGACGCCCCAGTACCAATGCGCGGAGTTCGGGTCGTCGAAGTTGCTGGTCATCTTCACCCGCCGCATCCCGAGCAGGCCGCTGAAGAAGGCGTCAGTGCGCTGGATGTCCGCGCCGATAGCCGTGATGTGGTGCAGGCCCTGACGCAGGGCCATGTCCGGCGTGATCGCGGGCACCGGCTCCGGCCAGGTGAGGGCGGCGATGGCGGCCTCGTCCCGGTTGCGGACCACCATCTCGGCCGGCGGGTCGCGGCGTTCGGTGCCGAGCGCGTCCGGGGCCTCGTCCACGGTCCAGCCCGGCCCGTAGGTCGCGATCTCCAGGATCACGCCGTCCGGGTCGCGGAAGTAGATCGACTTGAAGTAGTGGCGGTCCAACGGCCCATCCACGCTCAGGCCCAGGTCGGTGAGGCGGCGCTTCCACTTGAGCAGGCCGTCGTCATCGGCCACGGTCAGGGCGAAATGGTGCGTACCGCCCAGGCCCCAGCGGCCACGCGGCGCGCGCGGCCACTCGAAGAAGGTCACGGCGCTGCCCGGCCGGCCCAACTCATCGCCGAAGTACAGGTGATAGCTGGCGGGGTCGTCGAAATTGACGGTCTGCTTCACCAGACGCAGCCCCAGCGTGCGCGTGTAGAAATCGACGGTGCGCTGCGCGTCCGCGCAGACCAGGGTGATGTGATGCAGGCCGAGGATGGTCATAACGCTATGCTCCCTGTGGTGGCTGGTCTCACTCTGCTGCCCAAGCGTGACCGCCGGATAAACAATAGCGTGAACGGGCCGGAGCGGCCACCCGGCTTCAGCGTCTGACCGCGTCTACCGCGGCTGGACGCTGGTGCGGGTATCGGAAGACGTTCAGGGCGAGCAGGACGGTCAGCGCCATCAGGATCGAGGCCGCCGCCATCGACGCGTTCGGCTGGATGTTCTCGAAAATCCAGCCTGTGAGCAGCGGGCCAAACACGGACCCGGCGGCCGCGAACGACTGCTGCAGGCCGATTAACTGGCCGCGCCGGCCCGGCGGCGCCGCGTAGGTGAGCAGCGCAATCAGGGTCGGCTGGGCCACGCCGTTGCCGAACGCCACAAATGGGACCGCCAGAACCCACACCAATGGCCGCGGCAGGAGCGCCATCAAGCCGAAGGCGGCGGCGCCAGCCACGCGCCCGATCACCACCAGCCGCGCCTCGCCCAGCCGCCGCACCAGCGGGCCGATCAGCCCGAACTGCACGAAGAGCTGGCACACGCCCACCAGGGTCAACACGCCGCCGACGGTGCGCTGGACGAGCTCGGCGGATAGGCCGGCCAGGACCACTTGCTCGGCCCACAGGACATGGATGGTCTGGAACGAGAAGAAGGCCACCTGGCCCATGAAGGCCACCAGCAGCAAGATCAGGATTGGCGCCTGGCGCAGCAGGTCCAGGCTGCCGGTCGGGCGGACGGCGCCGGCCGCGGTCTCGCGCTGGCGGCGTTCACGCGGCAGCGATTCCGGCAGCAGGAATGTGGAGAGCAGGACCGTGACCAGGGAGACGCCGGCGGCGATGAAGAACGGCCAGCGCGGCCCCAGGAAGCTGGCGACCAGCCCGCCGAACGCCGGGCCGAAAATGAAGCCCAGGCCAAAGCCGGCGTTGACTGTGCCCAAGCCCTGGGCGCGGTTGTGCTCGTCGCTGATGTCGCTCATGTAGGCCTGGGCCACGGACACGTTGCCGCCGGTCAGCCCGTCCACGATGCGCGCCAGGTAGATGAAGAGCAGGGACGGCGCGGCGCCGGTGAGCAGCAGGGCGCCTAACGTGCCGGCCTGCGACGCGATCAGCACCGGCCGCCGCCCGACCCGGTCTGAGAGGCGGCCCAGCCAGGGGCCGGCCAGGAACTGGGCCAGGAAGTAGACGCTGGTGAGGGCCGTCACCTGCCAGGCCGCCGCGCCCAATTCGTTCTTGGCGAAGAGCGGCAGCACCGGCATGGTGATGCCGACACCGAGCGTGTCTACGAACACGATCATGAACAGCGGGAAGCGCGGTGAGCGCAGGAAGCTCAGCAGACGGGACATGCTGTGATCAGCGCGGTTTTCTATTTCAGGTCAGACAGCAGAAAGCGCAGCGCGTCCGGCAGGCGCCGCGCCCAGGCTGATTCGCGATGCTCGCCGCCCGGCTCGATCACGTAGCGCAGCGTCTCCGGCGGGTGATAGCCGCGCGCCTGGAGCAGGTCGGCCATGGGGCGCGCGTCGTTCTCGCGCGTGCCATTATCGAGATAGATGCGCCCGGACACCTGCGCGGCGGCGCGGACGTAGTCGTAGATCGCGCCGCGCACCGGCCACAGGGCCGGGCTCAACGCGCCGACGCGGCTGAAGACGTCCGGCCGGCGGAAGAACGCGTACAGGCTGATCAGGCCGCCCAGCGACGAGCCGACAATGCCGGTGTGGCCGCGCCCAGGCCGGGTGCGGAACTCGGCGTCGATCCACGGCTTGACGGTGTCACACAGGAACGTGACGTAGTCCTCGCCGCGCGCCGGCCACCAGCCCGGAAAAGGATTGTACTCGGGCAGACGCTGATCGTGGGCATGGTCCAGCGCGACGCCGATGACGTCCTGGCCGGCCCGGCTGAGCGCCTCCAACGTCTCGTCCAGCTGCCATTCCTCGCCGGCGTAGCTGGTGGCGCGGTCAAACAGGTTCTGGCCGTCGTGGAAGTAGAGCACGGGATAGCGCCAGTCGGTGTGCGCGTAGGACGGCGGTAAGTAGATCCAGATGCGGCGGCGGTTGCCGAGCTGCGGGCTGTAGACGTCGGCGCACACGCGCACGTCGCCGACGACGGTGTGGCGGGCGGGCGCGCCGGACGCGCGGTACGGGCGCCAGGCCTGGGCCGTGACGGACGGGGACAGGGACATGGATCTCCAGTTGTTCGGCAGCGCGGCGGCGGCCGTTCAGCCGCTGAGTAAGTCTCAGCCGCTGAGCGCGGAGTAGATCTCGCGCAGGAAGCGGCTGGGTCGGGTGGCCAGGAGGCGCGTCGCGGCGAACCCGCACTGGCGGGCCAGCTTCTCCCAGCGCGGGTATGAGAGCGGATAGGGCACCCAGTGGTTGCCGGCCTCAGCGTTGTATTCCACCAGGATGAACTGGCCGCCCGGCTTCAGGTAGCCGGCGCACAAGCTTACCACCGCCGCCTGGTCACGCACAAAGTGCAGGGCGTTGGCCATGACGATGCCATCCAGCGCCGGCAGCCCGGCCAGCGGCCGAGTGAAGTCGGCGGCGCGCGGCTGGACGGCCACGGCCGGGAAGCGCTGGCGCAGGGCCGCGGCCTGTTCGCGCAGCGCCGCCTGGTCGCGGTCCACGGACACGATGACGCCGCCCGGCCCGAGCAGTTCCGCCAGAGCCAGAGTGAATGCGCCGGTCCCCGAACCAAGGTCGGCCCACACGCCGCCCGGGACGACCCCGCCGGGGCGCAGCAGGGCTACGTGATCGGCGTGGTTCATGCCGAGCTGTCGCCGCGCTGCCGGGCGGCCAGGTCGTAAGAGCGCCGCAGCAGAGCCACGGCGCGCGCCACATCCCCCGGCTCGCGCAGGTAGAAGCTCACCCAGCCGGTCTGCGGCAGGATGTGGTGCGGCTCGGCCTGGCCGGCGGCCACCACCTCATCCCGCACTTTCTTGGGGAAGGGGATATCCACCAGCCAATCGCCGTGGATGTGGCCGATCTCGCGCTTCGCGCCCAGGCGGTACTCTGTGCCGCCAAAGCGGTGGGCTTGGCTGACCACGCCGGGCCAACTCATCACGTGCGCGTGGATTGTCTCGCTGGCGCCTTGCATGAGGCGGGCATACCTTGTCAGGCCGGCCAGGTCGCGGCGCAGACTGGCCCACGTGAGAAATGGCCAGACCTTCGTCAACTGCTGCGCGAGCGCCACCCAGCGGGAGAACATGTTTCCGTGGGCTGATGATACCGCCGGTCCGCGCTGGGGCCGGGCCACCTGACTGAACGGCTAGGTGGCCGCGCGCCCTCAGTCGCCCTTGAGATACTGCTCGTAGAAGGCGAGCGTGCGCTGCATGGCGGTGGAGAAGAACCCGGACAGGTTGTGGTTGTCGCCTTCGTAGGTGTAGAACTCCACGGGCTGGCCGGCGGCCAGCATCTGCTCGTAGAGGGTCTCCGAAGCGGCCAGCGGCACGGAGGTGTCGGCGGTGCCGTGGTGCAGTTGCAGCGGCCCGGACAGGTCGGCCAGGTAAGTGTTGGACGAGATCGAGTTCCAGAACTCCGGATTCTCCTCCGGCGTGCCGTATTGAGCGATCCAGGTCGAGCGCCAGCGGCCGCGCCCTGGCGTGGGGGTGGCGTTGTTGCCGGCCGCGCCGGCCGGTGTCCCGCCTCCGGGGGCAGGCGGCGTGAGGAAGTCGCTGCCGCGCGCGAACAGGTCCGGGTAGGGGGCCACGACGCCGGCCCAGATTACGCCGGCTTTGATGTCGGCGTTAACCACCATCGCCCGCAGCGTCAGGTAGCCGCCCATCGAGTGGCCCCACATGCCGAGGCGTCCGGCGTCCACGTCCGGGTAACGTTTGAGCGCGGCGACGGCGTTCAGGACGTCCAGGGTGTAACCGGGGTCGCCGTAGGCGCCGCGGGCCTCGCCTTCAGACTGGTCGTGCCCGCGGTAGTCGATGCGGAAGACGATGTAGCCATTGCGCGCCAGGTTGTCTACGTAGGCGATGTAGCGCTCGGTGGTGCGGTACACGTCCGGCGGGATGAAGCCGTGGTTGAAGACGATGGCGGGCCAGCCCGTGGCCGGGCGTTCGCCGTTGGGCACCGTCAGCAAGCCGTAGAGCTTAAGCCCCTCGGAGAGATACGAAGCGTAGAAGCGGCGATAGTTGACGCCGGGGTCCAACTCGGCTTCGATGACGATGTCGCTGCCCGGGAACTCGCGTTCGCGCAGCGCCGCGATGGACATCGGGTGCGGCGTCGGCGTGGCGGTCGGCGTGAAGGTTGGCGTGGCGCTGGCGGTGGGCGTGACCGTGGCTGAGGCGGTGACCGTGGCGCTGGGCGGGGCGGCGGTCGCCGAAGCGGCCACCGCCACTGCCGTGGGCGGCGGTGCGGTCGGGGCCGCGCAGGCGGACAGGGCCATGGCCGCAAACGCCAGGAGCGCGACGCTTCGGAAACGGAGCATAGGGCCTTCTCCCTGAGGCTGGCGAGGTGTCAGGACCACGGACGTCCAAACACGTCGCGCTGGGCCAACAGACAACACCGCTCGGCGCGGTGTGTGGAGAAATTTAGTCGACTTTGATTAGGCCGAGGTGAAAACCAGCCCGTTCTGGGAAGGATCGCGCACCAACTGGCCGGCCGGATGCTCGTCCACCGGGGCGCCGGCCGCGCGGGCGCGGGCCGCCACGGCGTCCACGTCCGCGGCGCTGGGCAGGTGGATGGTGAAGTAGCGCAGGCCGAGCGAGTCAGGCGGCGGCGGCGGCGCGCCCTGGGTGCCCCAGGTGTTGAGGCCGAGGTGGTGATGGTAGCCGCCGGCCGAGACAAAGACGGCGCTGCCCATATCCATCATCAGGTCGAAGCCGAGCACGTCCACGTAGAAGGCGATGGCTTCGCGGGTGTCGCGCACGTGCAGGTGCATGTGGCCGAGCACGGTGCCCGGTTCGAGCCGGGCGGGGCCATGGCCGCCGCCCGCCGGGAGCTCGCCGATGATACTGTCGATATCCAGGGGCAGCGTGTCCATGCGGAACTGGCCCTGCGCGTCGCGCCACTCCGAGCGCGGCCGGTCGCGGTAGATTTCGATGCCGTTGCCGTCCGGGTCGCCCAGATAGAGGGCCTCGCTGACCAGGTGGTCGGACGCGCCCTGGACGGGCGTGCGGGTCTCGGCGATGTTCCAGATCGAGCGCGCCAACGCCGCGCGCGACGGCGTGAGGATGGCGAAGTGGTACAGGCCCGTGGCCCGGCGCGGCCGGGTGGCTTCCGGGCGCTCGGTCAGGGCGAGCAGGTCCGGGCCGCCGGCGCCGAGCCAGGCGGTGGCGCCCTCCCGGCGATGCTCCTGAAAACCGAGCGATCGCTGATAGTACGCCACCGAATGATCCAGGTTGGCGACCGTGAGGTGGACGTATCCGAGGGTGAGGGCGGCGGGCAGAGAAGGATGTGTCATAAGGGAAGTATAGCGCCCGGGCTAAGGGGCGTCCTGGTGTCCAGGCGAGGCCGCGCGCCAAATGGCGAAGGCTTGGTATAACCTACCCCGAGGCCGTGACAGCAGCGTGAACGCGCCCGGCCAGCCAGGGCGGGCGCTGAGACTGCGGTAAACTCCGGCCTCGGAGCACCGCATGCCCCAATCTGCCAACGTCACCGCCTCAATCCGCCGCTACTACGAGCAGAACACGCGCCTGTTCCTGGCCATCGGGCAGCCGCCGACCGACACCATCCACCGGGCCTTGTGGGCGCCAGGCGTGGACACGGCGACGCGCGCGTTGAACTACTCCAACGAACTGCTTCTGGCCGAAGCCCAGGCACTGCGGCAGCGCGACCAGCCGAGTCCGTTGCGCCTGGCCGACCTCGGCTGCGGCGTGGGCGGGAGCCTGTTCTATCTGCTGACGCGGCTGCCGGCGCCGACGTTGGGCGTGGGCTGCACGCTCAGCCCGGTGCAGGCGCGGTTGGCGCTCGGCCGCGGCCGCCAGCTGGACCCCGCGCTGCGCTGCCTGTTCGTGGAGGCGGACTTTCAGGCCGCGCCTCTGCCGACCGGCTTTGACCTGGCGTATTCAGTGGAGGCTTTCGTCCACGCCGTCGAGCCGAGCCGCTATCTCGGTGAAGCGCGCCGGCTGCTGCGCCCGGGCGGGCGCCTGATGCTCATCGACGATTTCCTGGCGCCGGCCTCATCCGCCGAAGCCGCGGCCTGGGTGGCGGCCTATCAGGCCGGCTGGCATGCGCCCAATCTGCGGCGCGTGGCCGAGGTCGCGGCCCTGGCGCAGACCCACGGCCTGAGCCTGATCGCCGACCGCGACCTGACGCCGCTGTTGCGTCTGCGCGCGCTGCCGGACGCGCTGGCGCGGGCGGTGCTGGCGGCGGGCCGGCGTCTGCCCGTGCGCCACGCGATCCTGCCGAGCCTGCTCGGCAGCCTGGCGCTGCAGCAATGCCTGCGGGACGGCCTGATCGTCTATCGCGCGCTGGTGTTTGAGCGCGACCGCTGACACGGCATGCCCAAGACCATCGTCCTGCTGGCGAGCGGCACGCGTGGCGACATTCAGCCCTACCTGGCGCTGGCGCTCGGCCTGCGCGCGGCCGGCCTGCGGGCCGTGGTCGCCACGCACGCCGAGTTCCAGCCGCTGGTGGCCGCCGCCGGCCTGCCGTTCGCGCTGCTGGACGGTAACCCCAGCCAGTGGATGACGCGCGCCGGCGGTCAATCAGCGCTGACCTATGACGGCAACGCCTGGCGCAGTCTGCAGGCCACGCGCCGCTACCTGACCGCCGTGCGCCCGCTCTTTGTGCGCCTGTTGGAGAGCGCCGCCGAGGCCGCGCGCGGCGCCGACGCCGTGGTCGCCGGCCTGGCCACCACCTGGGGGACGCATCTGGCCGAGGCGCTGGGCGAACCTTGCCTGTGGGCGTTCCTGCAGCCGGTGTCGCGCACGCGCGCCTTTCCGAGCGCGCTGCTGCCGTTCCGGTTTTCGCTGGGCGCCGGCTACAACATCCTCACGCACCGCGTCGTCGAGCAGCTGATGTGGCAGCCGTGGCGCAGCCAGATCAACCAATGGCGCCGGCACCTGGGCCTGCCGCCGGCGCCGTGGCGCGGCCCGTTCGACGCGCTACACGCCGCGACCGCCAGCGCCCTGGTTGGCGTCAGCGCGCACGTCTTGCCGCGGCCTGAGGATTGGCCGGCCGGGCACACTCTCACCGGCTACTGGACGATGCCCGAGCCGCCGGACTGGGAGCCGCCGGCCGAATTGGCGCGCTTTCTCGAAGCCGGCCCCGCGGTCTCCATCGGCTTCGGCAGCCCCGGCGCTTTGCCGGCGCAGCGCCTGCTGGACAGCGTGCGGCGGGCGCTGGAGCTGGCCGACCTGCGCGCGGTGTTGGCGGTGCCGCCAGAGTGGCGCGCTGCGGCTTGGCCCGAGCGCGTGTTGCCCGTGGAGACGGTGCCGCACAGTTGGCTTTTTCCGCGCGTGGCCGCCGCCGCCCATCACGGCGGGGCCGGCACCACCGGGGCCAGCCTGCGCGCCGGCACGCCGACGCTCGTCCTGCCTCTGGCTATCGATCAGTTTTTCTGGGGGGAGCGCGTGGCCGTGCTGGGCGTCGGCCCGCCGCCCGTGCCGCAGCGGGCTCTCACCGCCGCAGCGTTGGCGCGGGCGCTGCGCCAGGCCGTGGATGACGGGGCCGCGCGGGCGCGGGCTCAGGCGCTGGGCGCCGCACTGCGCGCCGAGGCGGGCGTGGCGCGGGCTGTAGCGCTTATTCAGGCGCGGGTGTGACCGGCGGCGCTCGGCGCAGGCCCGGCGCGGCCAGGGCCAACGCCGCCAGGGCGAGGGCGCTGCCCAGCCAGTAGGGCGCCGTCACGCCGACGCGCTCGAAGGCCAGGCCGGCCAGCGTCGGGCCCAGGATCGTGGTCAGGCTCAACAGCGTCTGCGTGCCGCCCATCAGGCGCCCTTGCTCGTTAGCGGGCATGCGCCCGGAGACCAGGGCCGTGAGCGACGGGATGCTGGTGCCGGTGCCGAGCGCGACGACGGCGACACTCGGGTAGAGCAGCCAGTCCTGCGGCGCCAGGGCCAGCCCGGCCAGCCCGGCCGCCATGCAGAGCAGACCGACACGAGCCAGAGCGCGTTCGCCGAAGCGCGGCTGCAGGCGCCCGAACAACACGCCTTGAATGAGGACGGCGCAGACGCCGACGAAAGCGAAGAAGACGCCGTTGCGCGGGGCATCCCAGCCGAAGCGCGCCTGGCTGAAGAGCGGGAAGTTGTTCTGCAGCCCGGCGAAGGCGAGGTTGAGCGCGAACAAGCCGGCCAACAGCCGCTGGATGGACGGGACGCGGACCAGGCCCCACAACTGGCCGAAGGGGTTGAGCAGCTGGCGCGGCGGCGTGGAGGTGCGGCGCTCAGGCGGCAGCGACTCCGGCAGGACGAACACCCCGAAGAGCACATTGCCCAGCGCGATGGCGGCGGCCGTGAAGGCCGGCACGCTCAGGCCGAAGCCGCTCAGCAGGCCGCCCAGCGCCGGTCCGGCCATCAGCCCCAGGCCGAAGGCCGCGCCCACCAGGCCCAGGCCGCGCGCGCGTTCGTCCGGCCCGGTCACGTCGGCGATGTAGGCGTAGGCCGTGGTCAGGTTGCCGCCGGTGAGGCCATCCAGGGCGATGGCCAGGAAGAGCAGGCTGAGCGAGTCCGCCAACCCGGTCAGCAAGTATGCGCCGCTGGTGCCGAGCAGACAGGCCAGCAACACCGGGCGCCGGCCGAAGCGGTCGGAGAGCGCGCCCAGCACCGGCCCGCTGAAGAGCTGCATGGACGCGTACAGCGAGCCGAGCAGGCCGGCCGCGGCCGCGCCGCCGGCCTGGCGCTGCACAAAAAACGGCAGCAACGGCACCATCATGCCGTAGCCGAGCAGGTCGACGAAGACGGTGATGAAGATGAAGACCAGGGGCGAGCGTTTCACGGGCCGGGAGTATACCTTACCGGCTGGAGGCCAAAAAAGAGGCGCCCGCGCGGGCGCCTCTTCGATTTGGTTCGGGATCGGGTGGGGGTTGGCCTCAGGCCGCGGCCACGGCCACCGCCTCCGGCTGCTTGACGACTTCCAGTTCGATGTCGATCTTGACCTCGTCGCCGACCAGCAGGCCGCCGGTCTCCAGGGCCACGTTCCAGTTCAGGCCCCACTCCTTGCGGTTGATCTTGGTGCTGGCGGTGAAGCCGGCGCTGACGGTGCCCCACGGGCTCTTGGCCTGGCCGTTGTAGTCCACATCCAGGACGACTTCCTTGGAGACGCCGCGGATCGTCAGGTCGCCGAGGATGCGGCCGCTGGCCTCGCCGGTCTTTTCAACCCGCTTGCTCGTGAAGGTCAGGTGCGGGTGCTGCTCGGCATCCAGGAAGTCCGGGGACTTCAGGTGGCCGTCGCGCTTCTCGTCGCGCGTGTTGATGCTGGCGGCCGCGATCTGCACGTCCACGCTCGAGCGGGCCGGGTCCTGCTCGTTGAAATCGACGGTGCCGCTGACGGTCTCGAAACGGCCGCGCACGTTCGAGATCATCATGTGGCGGACCGTGAAGCTGACCTGCGAGTGGGAGGTATCAATCATCCAAGCCATGGCAAAAACTCCTGTTGGTGAACTGAACTGTCTTTCAGATAGCGGCAGTTTAGCGGGCGGTCGTGACAGCGGCGTAAACGGCGGCGTCAACGTCGTTCGGACAAAGTCCGACCGACTCTCAGCCGCGTTGCATGCCGAAGCGCGTGAGCACGTACACGCAGATGCCGTAAGCGACCACGTGCATCACCATCAGAACCAGCACTTGCGGCACGGTGATGCCCTGGAACGGCGCGCCCGCCGGCGCCGCGATCAGCATGACATCCGGGATTAGTGAGATGAGCAGAGCGATTGCGGCCACTATTTGGAAAGCCGGCCGCGGCTGTTTGGCCAGGCGGCCGACCAAGGCGAAGGCGCCGACCGCGCCCAACGCGCCGACGCCAGTGAAGAAGATGGTGGGGCCGACCGTGGTAAGCGGCATGAACTCGGGTGAAATCGGGATAACGGCCTGGGCGATGGCCCACACCAGCCCGTTGCCGGCGACGGAGCCGAGCACGGCCAGCGGGCCAACCCACGCCAAACGGCTGACGGCGATGCGTTCTGGGGATAGCGGCAGGGTCATGCGAGTCTCCTTACAAGGGGTGTGTAAGGAGAAAATAACCGGCCACGATGACGACGGCGTGAACGGCAGCGTAAACAGAGGCGTAGACAGAGTTTGGGGCAGCCCGCCGCTGATCGGAGGCGGGCAGCTGAGACCGAGGTCGTCCAGTGAGGAGCAGGCTTACGGCCGGCGCAGGGTCTGTGCCCGGCCGCACGACTGCCGGGCGCGGGCCGGCAGCGGGGTCCGGCGCGACCGAGGTCAGGCGGCCAGCTGCGCTTCCAGGCGGGCGGCTTCGGCCAGCAGGCGCCGCCGCCCGCCCCCCTCGGCCACGGCGCGCGCTTCGGCCAGGGCCGCGCGGGCCTCGGCCGCCGGGAGGAGGGGCACCAGCCAGAGCCGGATCTGGGCGGCCAGATGCTGGGTGCCCAGGGTGTCCGCCCGCGCCAGCGCCGTGGACAGGCGATGGATGGCCAGGGCGTTCTCGCCGCGCCGGGCCGCCACGCGGCCGAGGTTGGCGGTGAGGCCGGCGATCCGCTCGGCGTTGCTTAACTGCTCGGCCAACTCCAACCCCTCGCTGAAGGCGGCCTCGGCCGCAGCCAGGTCGCCAGCGGCCAGTTGAATCTCGCCGAAAGTCGACCACAGAAACGGCAGCACGCCCAGCAGGCCGCGCTCGCGCGCCAGCGCCAGCCCGCGCTGGGCGTTGGCCTGGGCGGCTGCGTCCCCGAGCAGCAGTTGGTGATAGGCGATGTTGTTGAGGGCCAGGACTTGCCACACATCCAGCCCGCCGCTCTCGCCCACTGCCAGCGCCTCCCGATAGAGGGCAATGGCCTGCGGCAGGTCGCCCTGTTGGGCCGCCAGGCTGCCTAGTTCGAACTTGGCCTGCGCCAACCGTTCGGGGTCAGGCTGTGGGCTGGCCAGCAACAGGCTTTCCGCTCGATGCAGGTGCGCGGCCGCGCCGGCCAGGTCGGCGCCTTCCAGCGAGAGCGCGGTGCCCCAGAGCAGCTCCGCCGAGCCATCGTTCTCGGGCGCCTCGCGCTGCAGATCCTGCGCCAACGCGATGACGTCGGCGTAGCGGCCTTGATTGAGGAAGCTCTGGGCCAGCAGGCGCTGGATGGCGTGGCGCTGCTCGGGGCCGGCTTCGGCCAGGGCCGCCTGCAAGGCCTCGGCGGCCTGCACGGCCTGGCCCGCCTGGGTGCGGGCCGCGCCCAGGGCCATCAGCACCTCCAGCCGCTGCCGGTCTTCCACGCCCGCCAAGGCCTGCTCAAAGAAGGCGATGGCTTCGCGCCAGGCTGCCAGCCGCACGGCCTGCCGCGCAGCCCGCAGCGCGTATGGGGCCGCCCGCTCTGGGGCGCCGCCTTCCATGAAGTGCCAGGCCAGGATGCCGGCCAGGCCGTCGCCGCGGTCGCGCCCCAGGCTCTCCAGCGCCTCGGCCACGCGCCGGTGGAGCAGCCGGTGGCGGGGCTCGCCCACCTGCCGGTAAGCCACTTCCATGGTCAACGTGTGGTCGAAGGCGAACTGCTCATCAGGCGCTGGGAGCACCAGGTGTGCGGCGCGCAATTCGTCGAGCGCGTCCAGGGCGGCGGCCTCGGAGAGGCCGGCGGCTCGCGCGACTACGTCGAACTCGAAGAGGCGGCCGGCGGCCACGGCCACATCCAGCACGCGCCGGGCGGCTTCGCTCAGCCGGGCCAGGCGTGACTCGATCAGGCTGGCGACCGATTGGGGCACGGCCGGGGAAGGCGCCAGCCGGTCCAGGTTCAGGATGCCGGCCCGGATCAGGCCCTGTTCCAGCAGGTCGCGCACGAGCTCGGTCAGGATGTACGGGTTGCCTTCGGAGTTGTGCTGCAGCCACTGCGCCAACGGCTGGGCGAAGGTCGGGCTGAGGTGGGTGGCCAGGGCCAGGAGGTCGGCCGGGGACAGGCGCGCCAGCGGCACCCGCACCAGGCGGCCCTCGCGCGTGAGCGCCTGCAGCAGCGCGGCCAGCGGCGAGCGCGAGGTGTAGGGGCGGGCGGCCAGCAGCACGGTGAGCGGCGCTTGGGTCGCTTCGGCCCGGCGCGCCAGGTAGCCCAGCAGGGAGAGCGTCGAGGCATCCGCCCACTGCGCGTCATCGATGAACATGATTAGCGGCGCTTGACGGCTGACGGTCAGCAGCAGCTGGAAGACGCCTTCCCACAGACGGGATTCGTCCGTGGCCGCGGCCGTGGCCCGCTCCGGGTCCAGCTCCGGCAGCAGCCGCGCCGCCTCGTCGCGCCACACCGCCGGCAGGGCCGCGCACAGGCTGGCGCGCTGATCGGACCAATCCGGCCGAACCAGCAGGCCGCGCAGCGCCTCGCGTAGCGGTTGATAGGGCAGGGCGTGCTCCAGCTCGCGCGCGGCACCGACCAGGGCGCGGGCGTTGGTGGAGCGCAGAAACTCGCCGGCCAGGCGCGTCTTGCCGATGCCGGGTTCGCCCTCCACGATGGCCACGCGCCGCTTCTCGAGCGCGGTTCGCAGGGTTTGGAGTTCGGCGGCCCGGCCGGTGAAAGGCGGGGCCGTTAAGCTGGCTTCGTTCGGCGCGGCGTCGGCCGGCACGCGCGGTGGGGCACTGGCCGGGGCGCCCGGACCGACCTCGTCGCGGATGATGGCGTCGTAGAGGGCGCGCGTCTCCGCCATGGGGGGGACGCCCATCTCTTCATCTAGCAGGCGGCGCAGGTGTTCGTAGCGGCGGATGGCGCCGGCGCGGTCGCCGGCCAGATAGTGGAGGCGCAACGCCGTGCGCTGCAAGTCTTCCTGCAGGGGGTCGAAGGCCAGGCCGCGCTCCAGGGCCTCCAGCGCTGCTTGATAATCCTGGCGCGCTTCGGCGGCGCGGCTCAGGCGGGTGAGGCCGCGCACCACCACGCGGCGGTAGCGGTCGCGCTCGGCGGCGGCCCAATCATCGAAGCCCGAGGCATCCGGCAGGCTGAAGCCGGCCAGAAAATCACCCTGATAGAGCGCCAGGCTGGCGGTCAGGCCGGCGTCGTCGGGGGCGCGCAGGCCGGCCTCCAGTTGCCGTGCGTCCACGCTGACGGTGGGGGCCAGGGCCAGCGTCTCATCGTCCGCCAGCAGGGCCTCGCCCAGGGCCTTGCGCAGGCCGTGCAGGGTGGTCCGCAGGGTCTGGAGCGCGGCCGCCCGCTCGGCGTCCGGCCAGAGCAAGGCCAACAAGGTGTCACGGCGCACGGGCGCCGCCTGGGCGGCCAGGTAGAAGATGACGGCGCGGCTCTTGCGGCGGGGGATAGTGAGCGGCGCGCCGTTCAGGACAATCTCCGGCGCGCCGAAGGTGCGGACTGCCAGCATGACAAAACCGGGTGGCGAGCCACCGAGGGAGTGAAGCGGCCGCGCCATTGGACGCGACCGCTACTCTTCGGCGGTCTCGTCTTCCTCGGAGCGCTCGGGCTCCACGCGGCGGCGGGGCACCAAGCCATCCCGGGTGAGGACGAACTCGGCCCGGCCGCGGCGGAAGCGCATGCCCGGCCGGAAGATGCCCTCGGCCAGGGCGCCCATGATCTGCTTCTGGGTGAACTTGCGGCCCTCCAGGGAGAGGCCGTGGGTATCATAGGTGACGATGTACTGTTCTGCCATCTTACTCTGCCATCAGCGGTCGACCCGGCCAAAGCCAGCCGGCGTGTCGACGCCCGAACATATACCTTATCACCGAAAATCGCAACTGTCCGCCATCGGCGGCCGGCCGGGGCTTCAGCGGGTGCGCGGGGAACGGGCCCGGCGTTCGGCCGGGCAGCTCAGGCGGCGGGCGCTCTCCGGATGGGTGCTGACCTCGACCACGGTCACGGCCTCGTCTTCCGGGTCGGCGTCCGGCGCGGCCGCCAGGAGCAGCAACAAGTTCTTGCCCTCCTCGTCTTCCACGTAGTCGAGCGCCACCAGGTACCAGCCGGCGACCTGGGCCAGAAGCTGGTCTGGGTCCTCCAGGTAGGCGGCCTTGGCGCAGTGCGGGCACAGCAGCGGCAGGCTATGGCCGTCGGAGAAGACCAGGGCGCCGGGCCGGTCGTCGCCGCTGTCCGGCACCAGATCCGTCACGGCTAACCCGCCCAGGTGTTCGTCGACGAAGTCAAACAGACACTCGCGGATGCCGCTGACCAGCAGGGTGGGGCAGCCGTGCTCAGGGCAAAGGTGTTTATAGTCGACGGAGCGTGCCATCGGGGTGGGTCAGGTTCCGGCGCCCAGCCAGGCTTCCACACGCGGGGCCAGGTGGGCGGCCACGTCGGCGTCGCCGCGCAGGGCCGGGATGCCGTCCAGCAATAGCCAGCGCTCGCCGTGCTCGACGCAGCCGTCGGGCGGCACGTCGGCCAGCGGGCCGAGCGTCTCCAACTCGAGGATGCTGGCGTTGACGAATATCTGCAGCGGTGTGTTGCGGTCCGGGTACTCGGCGCGCGGGTCCCAGTCCATGGCCTTGACCAGGGCCTGGCCGTTCAAGACGTAGGCCAGCCAGGCGTCCACGGCGCGCGCCGGCGCCAGGCCGATCTTCTGAAACGCCGCCTGGGCGGGATCCTGGCGGGCCAGCAGATAGCGCGGGCCCCACGTCCAACGCGGGTCGGCCAGATCCGTGTAAGGCCAGAGCGTCAACTGGCCGTCAGGCACGAGCGTGTCCGGGCCGTGCGGACGGCGCGGCGCCAGGGCCAACACGGCCGTTCCGCCTGGGGCCACCACCGTCAACGCCCACGGCGCCAGGCGCAGCGGCCAGCGGCTGTGGTTGTGAATGCGGTGCGTGATCTCCAGACGCGGCGCGTCCGGGGCCAGCTGCAGGTCCAGCACTTTCTGCAGGCCCGTCGTCGGCTCCACCGGCCCGGTGACGCGCACCCGGTCGCCGAGTTGCTCCAGCTTGGCCGGGGCGTTGTCCGGCGCGTAGGTGGTCAGCAGCGTCTCGGGCGCCTGCCACAAGCGATGGCCGCCGTAGGGCTGCCAGGCATCGCCGCCGGTCTGGCCCTGCAGCGCCGGGTCGAGGCCCAACAGGTTGGGGCCGCCCACGGCGCCGAAGCGGACCAGGCGCGGGCCGATGTCGGTGGTGACGACCAATTCGATGTGAGGGTTGGCCAGACGATAAGAGTTCGGCCAACCGAAGGCGTTGACTTGGGTGAGTGACAGCATGGGTATCGCGATCGTGACGGGATAAGTGCGATTGTAAGCGCGCCCCGCCGGCCGTGCAAGCGGTTACAATTGCGCCCGGCTAACAGATGTTTAAGCATAGACATTGGCTCGGCTGGGCGATGGCCGGCGCGACTCTGCTGGCGGCGGCGGTGCGTTTTCTGGGTCTGGCGGCGCTGCCGCCGCAGGCCTGGGTGGACGAGATCTGGTTTGCGTTGCGCGCCCGCGCCATCCTGCAGACCGGCGAGTTCCCGCTTTTCTATAAAACCTTCTGGGGCGGCGTCAACCCCATGCTGGTCTACCTGACGGCGGCCGTGGAATGGCTGATCCTGCCGGGCAGCCCGGCGGCCTCGCGCGTGGTGTCGGCTACCTTCAGCCTGCTGGCCGTGCCGCTGACGTTTGCGTGCCTGAGCGAGTTCTGGCGCCGCGACCTGCCGGCGCCGCGCCGCCGCTGGCTGGCCGCCCTGGCCGCGCTGATCATGGCCAGCTTCTTCTCCACCGTGACGCTGACGCGCCTGGGCACCGAGCCGGGTGTGGCCCTGGCCGCCGGCCTGTTCTGTTTCTGGCAATACCGCCGCGCTGTGCGCACCGGCGCCTGGCTGAGCTACGCGCTGGTGGGCGTGGGCGCGGGCTGGGCGCAGTACGTCAGCCCGCACGCGCGCTTCATCCCGGTGGTGCTGGCGCTCTGGGGCCTGCACGACTTGATCCTGGCGCGGCCGGAGGCGCGGCGGCGGCTGCTGTTGGGCTATGGCCTGCTCCTGGCGGCGGCGGGCCTGACGGCGGCGCCGCTCATCGCTTTCTTCATCCGTGAACCGGAGTGGCTGATTGGACGGGCGCGGGCGGTGACGGTGGGCGCGCAGGATGGGCTGGCGGCGTTCTGGCTGGAAAATGCGCGCCGCCTGGCGCTGGCGTTCAGCGTCGCCGGAGACCAAAACGCGCGCGATAATCTGGCCGGCCGCCCGCTGCTGGACGGCCTGCAATCGGCCGGCTTCTACCTCGGCCTGGGCTGGGCGGCCTGGCAGGCGCGGCGTTCGGCGCGCGCGCGTGACCTGCTGCTCTGGCTGCTGATCATGCTCACGCCATCGCTGATCACCGACGACGCGCCCTCTTTCAGCCGGCTCATCCACGTAGCGGCGCCGACGGCGGCGCTGATCAGCCTGGGTTGGGTCTGGGCCTGGGACGCGCTGCGGCCGCGGTTGGGCGCCCGGCCGGCGCGCGCGGTCGCCGTCGCCGTCGTCGCCGGCAGTCTGGTGCTGAATGTCTACGACTACTTCGGGCGCTTCGCGGCTCAACCGGAGTTGGCGGCCGCCTACACGGCCACGCCGGTCCGCCTGGCGCGGGCCATGACGGCGCGGGCCGCCGCCGGCGAGACCGTCTTCGTGGAGCGCGTGGCCGAGGCGGACGAGGACATCTACGCCTTCGACTTCCTCCTGCCGGGCACGGACGTGCGGCGCCTGGACTTCCGTCAATGCCTGCCGCTCACCGACCGGCGCGCGACGCGCACGACCTATCTGATCTGGAGCGAACGGGACGCCACGACGCTGCCGCAGTTGCGCCAGGCCTTTCCGGACTTGACGGCGACGGTGATCGCGCCGGAGGCGGAGGCGTTGGTGCGGGAGTTGACGCTGGTGGAAGTGCCGGCCGATGCGCGCGCGCCGGCTTTCGCCCACGCGGCCGCGGTGAGTTTCGCGCCGGGTCTGCGCCTGCTCGGCTACGAGCTGACGCCGAGTGTCGTGCGGCCGGGCGAGAGCATCTTCTTGACCCTGTACTGGAAGGCCGAAGCCGTGCTCGCCGAGGATCTGACCGCGTTTGCGCACATCGGCACCGGCCTGGCGGGTTCACCCAATATCACCGGGCGGGACGGACAACCCTGCCAGGGGCTTTACCCCACCTATCAATGGCGCCCCGGCGATGTGGTGCCGGATCGCTTCGCCATCGTCATCCCGCCGGAGGCCGCGCCCGGCGACTACCCCATCGCGGTCGGTTGGTATCGCTTCCCGTCCCTGGAACGGCTGGCGCTGGCCGAGGCCGCGCAGGCGCTGCCGGACAACCGCGCCGTGATCGGTACGCTGACCGTGGCCGCGCCCTGAGCGCGTTAGGGGGAGGCCGCCACGACCAGCGGCTCGGGGACGCGCACATGATCGGCGCGCGTGCCGTCCGGGAGCTGCACCGCCAGCCGTTCGCCCGTCTCCAGCCGATACAGGCCCAACTCCACCGCGTACTCACCCGGCGGCAGGTCCAGGCTGATCGGCCGCGGGTCGATGATGACGTGCTCGACGGCCCAGCCCGAAGTGGGCGCTGTGCCGGCGCGCGGTTGGCCGTCGGCGCCCGCCAATTGGAAACCGTCGGCGGCCAGGACGTGCACGAAGACGGTGTAGTCGGCGGCTACGGGCGCCGTCGTCGTCCAGAAGAGCGTTAACTGAATGGGCTGACCGGGCGGCACGGCAGCGGGCACGAAGCGGTAACCCGTGAGCACCGGCCCGCCCGTGAACTCCGCGCGATACGGCCGGCGCGCGGCCAGTGAGCCGGCCGGCGTGTCGTAGGCCTGGACGCGGAACCGGCTCACAAAGCGGTCGTCGGTCTTCTCGCAGCAGGCCTCCAGCCAGCGCCCCACAAAACCGTCCGGGTCATAGCCGGGGCTGGGCGTGAACAGGAAGCGGACATGCGCGTACTGGCCGAGGACGCGCTCCAACTGCGCTGCGGCGGCCGTCGCGCCCACAGCCGCCAGCGGACCGGGCGGCGCGTCCTCGAACGGCAGCGGGCCACGGTAGTAATACTCGAAGGATGGATCCGGCAGGTTCACCAGGATGATCTCGTCCGGGCGGCCGGTCTCGGTCAGATAGCGCGCCAGCCCGCGCCAGTCCGGGCTTTTGCCGAAGGCCGGATCAAAGAAGTAGTTCTGCAGCGAGAGCAGTGCGGCCAGCGCCAGGCCGGCCAGGAGCGCGCCGCTCAGCGCGGCGCCGGCCCATCGGCGCGCGGCCTCCAGACCCAGCGCGGCCAGCATCAGGGCCACCGGCAGCGCGGTCAGCGCGAAACGTTCGGCGAAGACGGCGCGCAGCGCGCCCACGCCGACCACGAGCGCGGGCACGCCCACGGCCAGCGCGATCAGCCAGGCCGCGCGGGTCCGGTCGCGCCGCAAAGCCTCGATTGTGCCCAGCACCAGCAGCACCGCGAGCAGGCCGGCGCCCAGCCATTGCGCCAGCCCCACGCCGCCCTGTTCGGCCGGCCCCACGCTGAAGGCGGTGAGCAGGCGCCAGGCCGCGTTCTGGGCCTCCCAGCCTTTCACCTGCGCGCCCAACGCCGACCCCACGTACAGCGCCCACGGCAGATAGCCTAGGCCAACGGCCGACGCCATGACGAGCGCGGGCCGCCAGCGGGCGCGCGTCCGCGGCGCCAGGATCAGGGCCAGGCCGGCCAGGGCCAGCGCGAAGGCGGCGAAGTAGTGCGTGAACAGCGCGATCTCCCACAACAGGCCGGCGACAATCCAATCCCGGGTGCGGCCGTGGCGGGCCCCGCGCCAGGTGTGCCAGAGCGCGGCCAGGGCCAGCGCCGTCAGCGGCGTGTACATGCGCGCATCTTGGCTGAACCAGACCAGGAAGGGGCTGAGGGCGGTCAGCAGCATGGCCACGCCGGCCGCCCGCCGTCCGATCCAGCGGCGCGCCAGCGGCCAGGTCAGCGCCGTGGTCAGGACGCCGCCCAGCACCGACGGCCAGCGCAGCGCGAACTCGCTGTCGCCGGCCAGCGGGATCCAGAGCTTCTGAAAGAAGTAGTAGAGCGGGGGGTGCGGCTCGGACAGGGCCATGCTCGCCAGCATGTCGCCCCAGGTAAGCTGCACGAAGCGCGGCCCAAAGCCCTCGTCGCCGCGCAGCGCCTGCTGATCTAGCCAGGCGGCGCGCAGCGCGCTGGCGCACAGCAGGATGGCGACCAGCAGGCCGAGCGCGCCGGGGTCACTCGCCTTCGGCCGCATCGGGCAGGCGCCTCATCACCAGCAGGGTCCGGCCGTCGCGCGCGAACAGCTGCAGCACGTTGACGAGCCGTTTGATCCGCCGGAAGTAGGGCGGCATCTCAGCCTCATCGATCACGCGGAACGCGAACGGCTCGTAGAAGCCGCGCAGCGGGCTGGCGCAGGTGAGATAGAGCGGGTCCGGGCTGGCGGCAGTGTGCCGCGCGATCAGGCGCCGGATCAGGGCACCGGCGATGCCGCGCCGCTGGTATTCCGGCCGCGTGGCGATAGAGGCCAACTCGCGGCTGCCGTCGCCGTGGACCTTGATCTGGCCGGTCCCGGCCACCGCGCCGCTGGCGGCGTCCACGGCCAGCAGGAAGTTCGGCCACTTCAGGCTCAGCGGGTTGATGCCGGCGGCGCGGATGATGGCCGTGATGGCCGTCTGATCGGCAGCGGTGGCGTCGCGGAAGATGAGGCCGGCCAGCGCATCGGCGGCCGGCGCGTTGGGGTCTGTCATGGTGATTAACCTTCGCGGCGCGCGCCCGGCCGGCGCCGCCCCAGGGAGGCCGGCGCGAACGCCAGCCCCGCCGCCGCCAGGGCCAGCGCGCTCAGCGTGGCGCCCAGCGTCAACGTCATCGGCTGATACGTGAAGGCGACGTGATGCCGGCCGGCTGGCACGGCCACACCCAGCAAGGCGCCGTCAACCGTCAGCACTTCGGCCGGCTGGTCGTCCACGCTCACCCGCCAGCCCGAAAAATATGCTTCGCTCACCACCAGCACGGCCGCGCCGTCCGCGGCGACGTCGAAGCGCAGCGAGCCGGGCGCGTCCTGCACGGTGGCGACCTCGCCGCCGGAAGCGGCAGTGCCGGAGACCGTGACGCTGGCCGTCGGCAGCACCGCCGTCGTGAAGGGGTCGAAGTCCGGCTCGGCCAGGCGCGCGGCCAGTTGGTCCGGCGCGCTGATCACGTCCACCTGGCCGGCCAGCCAGGCGCAGCGCGCGGCCTGGGCCAGACGATGCGTGCGCGTCGGGTTGCCGCGCTCGTCCACGCGCTCGCTCTGGGCCACCACCTCGGACTCGATCCGGCGGCCCTGCGCGTCCAGCAATTCACCGCGCCAGGTGGTGACGTAGCGCACGCCTAAGAGCGCCCAGCGCGTCCGCTCTGGCAAAGACAACAACCGCTCGTAGGCGGCCAGCTTGTACGGTGTCACGCCCTCGATGGCGCGATAGCCATAGGCGCAGCCGGAGTGGCCGGGCAGGCGCGCGTCGTCTTGGACGCGGAAGAAGGCGGGGTCAGCCTGCAGCGGCGCGACCACGGCGTCCGGGGCATAGGCCGTGTAGAGCGGCTGGACGTTGAGCGGGCGGTTGGCTGAGAAGAGGTCGACGGCGACGACGGCGACGAAGAGCGCGGGGGTCCACGCCCGCAGCGCCGGCACGCGCCCGCGCCCCAGCAGCGCGGCCAGCGTCAGCGCCGCCACCAGCGCCCAGCGCCCCAGCAGGTCCGGCAGCGCGCCCCATTCCAGGCCACTCACTCCGCCATACGCCAGGGCCATGACCGTGACGAGCGCGGCCACGGCCACGACGGCGATAACGGCGACGCCCCACGTTATCCGGCGCAAGACGGCCCGCTCTGAGCGCGCCAGCCCGCCCAACAAATAGTGCGCGCCGAAGGCGGCCAGCACCGCCAGCGCCAGACTCGTAATCAAGGCCAGGCGTTCGGCGCCGCGGAATAGGGCCAGGCCCGGGATGAACCAGTAAGCCGCGTCGTAGGCCGCCGCCGCGGTGCCGAACGACAGCACCAGGCTCGCCAGCGCGGCGCCGGCCCAGAACCGCACCTCCGGCAGCGGGCGCGTGACGGCGAAGATCGCCAGGGCCAGCGGCAGCACCCCCACGTACAGCGGGCTCCAGACGCTGGCGATGCCCGGGATCAGCATTTGGGCCAGATCCTGGAACGGGAAGCCGTGGGCGGCCTGCGCGAAGGCCACCGAGGCGCGGGTGGAGGCAGCGATGAACTCGAGCGACGGCAGGAGTTGGACGGCGGCCAGGGCAGCCGTGAGCGCGCCCAGGGCCAGGCCGAGCGCGGCGAAGCGCAGCGGCGGGGCCGGCGGCGCGGCGCAATAGCGGAAGGTGAAGTAGGCGCCGGTGATAAGCGCCGTGAACAGGAAGGTCTGCGGATGGCCAGCCAGGAAGGCGACGGCCAGCACCAGCGCGGTCAGGGCCAGAGCGCGCAGTGTCCGCGCCTCGCCCAGGCGCCCGGCCGCCCACAGCGCCAGCGGCGTCCAGGCGTTGACGGCCAGCACGGCGTTCTGCAGCGGCGGGTAGCCGGTGAGGTAGCCGCCGTACGTGAACGTGACCGCGCCGAGCACGGCCGCCCAGGCGCGCAGCGCCCGCGATCGCAGGAACGCGTACAGGCCGAGCGAGGTGAGGAGATAGTGCGCGGCCGTCTCAGCCACCAGCGCTTCCAGCGGGAAGTGGCCGTAGCCCAGCAGGCGCAATCCACTGTAGGTCAGCCACTTCACCGGGTAGAAGGTCTGCGCCTGCGGGTCGGCGTGCAAGGGGTAGCCCGACCACAGGCAATCCGCCCACAAAGCCAGGCGCCCCTCGACGAAGGCCCGGTAGCCCAGGTCGCGGAAGACGCCGAACGTCTCAGAAAAATCGCCGGGCACGTAGGTCACGCGGTCAGCCGGGTTAGGCGCCGCGAAGCGCCAGAAGAACAGCGCCCACAGCGCCACCAGCGCCGCCAGCGGGGCGGCGCGCGTGAAAAAGGTCCGGATCGCCGAGGGCGGGCGCGGCGTCATCTCAATCGCCGAGCGCAGCCGCCCACGCCAGGAGGGTCTCGGCCAGGGCGTCCGGCCGTTGCAGCGGGAGGTCGTGGATGGAGTCTTCGAACCAGCGCACGGTGACGTTGGGGTGCGCGGCGAGGCGGGCCGCGCCGGCGCGCTTGAGCGCCAGGAACTGCTCGGCGCGGGCATCGCGCGGCGGCTCGGCGGCCGGGCAGACCAGCACCGGGCCGCGCACGCGCGCGAACAGATCGAACGTGGGCTTGGTGTAGATGGCGTGCGCCACCTGCATGTGCTGCGGGATCGGCAGGCGGCGATAAATGCTCTCGTCCTCGTCCAGGCGGAAGTTTGCCAGCAGGATCGCGCCGATTTCGTCGGTGTAGATCCCGCCCAGCATCCGGCGCACGCGGGCCAGGAAATCCTCGGCGGGCAGGCCGTCGATGTCGGGCGGGCGCAGCAGCGCCTCGGCCTTGGCCCACGTCATCCCGTCGACCTCGCTCAGCGCGAACAGGCCGCCGTCCACCATGACGATGCCGGCCGGGCCGGCGGGGCGCGCGGCCGCGTAACTCAACACCGTGCTCGCGCCCCAGCTGTGGCCCACCAGGATCGGGCGCGCCAGGTCCAGGGTTTCCAGAAAAGCGTGCAGATCGCGCGTGATGGTGGCAAAGTCGAAGCCGTCCGGGGCCGGGTCGCTCAGGCCGTGGCTGCGCTGGTCCAGGGCCAGGACGCGCAGACCGGCCTGCGCCAGGCGCGGCGCCACGAAGTCCCAGATGCGGGCGTTGGAGGCCAACCCGTGCAGCAGCACCACCGGCCGGCCGGCGCCGCCCCAGTTCAGGTAATGGAAGCGCAGGCCGTTGAGGAGGACGTAGGAGGAGGTGGGCATGGCGAGAGGCGCGGGGCGGGAGAGCTGTTCCGCCCGCCGGCCCCTTTCAGGGCTCGCTCAGCAGTTCCAGCAGAACGCGCTCCGCCGTCTGCGCGTCGGCCTGGCCGCGGCTCTTCTTCATCACCTGGCCCACGAACCATTTGAGCAGCGTCGGCTTCTTGCGGTATTGCTCGATCTGCGCGGAGTTCTCGGCCAGCACTTCGCGGGCGAGCGCGCGGACGGCCTCGTCGCCCGAGATCTGGGCCAGGCCTTCGGCCTCCACCAGCGCTTGCGGGGAGCGGTCGGTTTCAATGACCTTGGCCAGCAGACTGACGCCGGTGGCGCGGTTGATGGTCTTGGCCTCCACCAGGCCGATCAGTTCCGCCAGGCGCTCGGGCGTGAGCGTGACCGCCACGTCGGCGGCCGTCTGGCCGCGGTCGTTGAGCAGCCGCAGCAGGTCGTTCATCAACCAGTTGGCGACGGTCTTGGCGCTCCCGCCGAGCGCGCGGACTGTGGCTTCGTAGTAGTCGGAGAGCGAGCGCTCGTCGGTGAGCAGGGCGGCGTCGTATTCTGACAGGCCGTAATCGGCCACGAAGCGGGCGCGGCGCTCCAGCGGCAGCTCCGGCAGCTGCGCCAGGACGGCGTCTCTCCAGGCCTGGTCCAGCTGGGCGGACAACAGGTCCGGCTCGCGAAAGTAGCGGTAATCGGCCTCGGTCTCCTTGGACCGCATCTTGCGCAGCGTGCCGGCCTCGTCGTCCCAGTCCAGCGTCCAGGCGGCCACGCGCCGCCCGGCCGTGACTTCGGCGATCTGGCGCGCGACCTCGGCTTCGATGGCGTTGCGCACGGCTTCGATCGAATTGACGTTCTTGATCTCGGTCTTGGGGTTAAGCACCGTCGTCCCGGCCTCGCGGATGGAGACGTTGGCGTCGCAGCGCAGGTGGCCGCGCTCCATATTGGCCTCGGACACATCCAGCCAGCGCAGCAGCTGGCGGAAACGGATCAAGAACTGGGCGGCCTCGTCGGCGGTGCGCAGGTCCGGGCCGGTGACCATCTCGATCAGCGGGACGCCGCAGCGGTTCATGTCGATCAGGCGCACGCCGCGCGCAGCGTCGTTCTTGGTCTTGCCGGCGTCCTCCTCCATGTGCAGCTTGTGGATGGCGACGCGCACCAGCCGGCCGTCCGGCATAGGGTACTCGAACCAGCCGCCGTGCCCGATGGCGGCGTCGTACTGGGTGATCTGGTAGCCCTTGGGCAGGTCCGGGTAGAAGTAGTTCTTGCGGTCGAAGAAGCTCTCGCCGCGCAGGTCGCTGTGCATGGCCGCGGACAGCCGGGCGGCTTTCTCCACCACGGCGCGGTTGAGCACCGGCAGCACGCCGGGCAGGCCGCAGCACACCGGGCAGATGTTGGTGTTGGGCGGCGCGCCCCAGGAGTCGGCGCGGCAGCCGCAGAAGATCTTGGTCTGGGTGTTCAGCTGGATGTGGATCTCCAGCCCGATGACGGCTTCGTAGACGGTCATGCTTTGGCTCGTGGCGATGCGCAGGATGTGGCGGAATTATAACTGCAACCCGCGCGGCGGTTGCCGATTCGGCGGGGCGCGGCTATAGTTGCCGCCGCCGTTGGAGCGCAACCACAATGTCCGTCTTCTCTGCTTGGTGGCGCCAGCCGGGGCGCGGGCGAGACGCCGCCCTGGCGGCCTGCCTGCTGGCCGGTCTGGTCGGCCTTTACCTCATCACGTATCAAGGCAGCCTGCGTTCGGGTGACGAGAGCTACCTGATGGCCGGGGCGCAGAGCCTCGGCCGGCTGGGGGACCTGCACCTCGGCGCCGTCTTCGGCGACCGCGGCCAGCAGCCCTTTGAAGTGGAGCCGGGCCAGGCGCTGGTGGGTGCGCTGCTGGACCGCTGGGCGGGGTGGGCCGGCGTAGGCAGCGCGCACACGCTTTTCCTGCTCAACGTCTACGCCACCGCGCTGACGGCCGTGGCCGTCTTCGGCCTGGTGCGCCAGCACGGGTTCGCGGCCGGGATAGCGCTGACGGCGGGCCTGGCCTACGGGCTGGCGACGATGGCGTGGCCGCACACCAAGTTCTACTTCCGCGACCCGCTGGCCGTGGCCTGGATGATGTTCGGCGTGTGGAGCTGCGAGGCTGCGCTGAGTCGACGCGGGTGGGCCGGCCAGGCCGGGCTGTGGCTGCTCGGCTTGGCGCTCCTGGCGGCCGGGGTCGCCACCAAGCAGACCACGGTCTTCGTGGCGATCGCCGTTGTCCTGAGCGCCGGGGCGCGCGCCTTGGCCGGCGGCGGCGAGCGGCGGGCGGCCCGGGTGGCGCTGGCGGTGACCGCGGCGTTGGGCGCCCTGACGCTGGTGGTGCCGCCGGAAGGCGTGCTCGGGCGGCTCTCGGCCTGGCGTTACTTTGGCCTGCTGACGGATCTGGCCGGCCGGCCGCCGAGCGCCTTCTTCGGCGAGGCCGTAGCCGGGATGCTGGTCAGCCCGGGCAAGGGCCTCTTCCCTGAAGCGCCGGTGCTGATCTTGGCGCTGGCGGCGGTGCCGTTGACGCCGCGTTCCGCCTGGCCGCGCCTGATCACGCCGTGGGCGGGGCTGCTGCTGCTGGTGATGGCGGTTCCGCTCTATCGCGATTACATCTGGTGGGGCGGAGTGGGCTGGGGTGTCCGGCATGTGCTGCCGGCTGTGCCGCTGTTGGCGGCTGCCAGCGCCCCGGCCTGGCAGGCGGCTGGCGCGGCCCGCGGCCGGGCGGCGCGCTGGGCGATCGGGCTCTTGCTGGCGCTGAGCGTCTTGATCCAGGTGGGCGCGGTGGCCGGCTCACTGTCCGATTACTACGCGGCGCTCACCGAGGCGGGCGCGGGCGTGGCCTGGACAGCCGCGATCTGGAACTGGCGTTACAGCGAAGTGGTCGGTTATTGGCAGACGCTGCTGGCCGGGAAGCCGTGGACGTTCGCGTGGGTGCGCCTGGCGGCGGTCCGGCCGGTCTGGATGATCGGCGGCACGCTGGCGGCCCTGACCGGACTGGTGGGGCTGGCCGCGCTGCTCGGCCGCCGGCTGCTGCGGGCTGAAGCGCGCCGTGCCGGTCTGGCGGCGTTGGCCCTGGCGGCTGTCGCCGTGAGTGTCCTGCCGTACGGGTTCCTGCGCGTGATCTATCCCGACCCGGATTACTCGGCCTGGCGGGAGGATTTTCGCGCGGCGGTGGACGTGGTGGCTAATCAGGCACGCCCCGGCGACGTGGTCCTGGTGCGCGGCTATCTGCACCCGCTCTGGTCGTTCACGCTCAACTACGGGCGTTGGCCGGCGCCGTGGTACGCCTACAGCCCGGAGACGCCTGGGCCGGAAGCCACGGCCGCGCTGCGGGCGGACCAGACGCCGGACCAGGCCATCCGGGATGATCTGCGCGCGCTCTTCACTGAGCGCTTGGCGGGCAGCTATGAGCGCCTGTGGCTGGTGAACGATCAGGGCGCCCCCGCCGGCGATCTGCGCCTGGAGGCCTGGTGGCTGGCCGAGCGTGTCGTGCCGGTGAAAACCGAGGGCGAGCTGACGACGGTGACGCAATTTGAGCTGGTCACGCCCCAGCCGGGCGACCTGCAGCCGGCCGCGATCACGTTTGGGCCGGCGCTGCGTTTGGTGGAGTGGGGCGCGTTGACTCAGGGCCGGGCCGGCTTCGAACCGGGCGAAGTGTTGCCGCTGGCTTTGCGTTGGCAAGCGGCGGCGACGCCGGGCGCGGACGACAACGTGGGCGTGTATCTCCTGGACGCCGCCGGCGGTGTGGCGGCGCAGCGCGACAGCCAGCCCGTGAACGGCTTCCGGCCGATGACGAGCTGGCGGCCCGGCGAAACGGTGTTGGACCTGCACGGATTGGTTCTGCCGGCTGACCTGGCGGCGGGCGAGTATCGCGTGATGCTGGCCGTCTATGATTGGCGCAGCGTCCAACGCCTGCCGGCGGCTGGCCCGGCTGGCGCTTTCACTGACGATCTGGCGCTGCTGGGGTCGATTGTGGTGACAGCGCCGTAGGGCGCAGGGTCAGGCCGGCGGCCGGCCCGCGAACTCGGCGATGGTCTGATCAGACAGGGGGTGCTGGCCCATCGCCTCGATCACGGCCAAGGGCAGCGTGAGGTGGTGGGCGCCGGCCAGGAGTGTGGCCACGGCCTCGGCCGGCGTCTTGATGCTGGCCGCCGCGATCTGAGTGGGCGCGCCGAGCGCGTCCAGCACTGCGCGCATCTCACGCACCAGCGCCAGCCCATCTCCCAACAGGCGCGTAGACCGATTGACGTACGGAAAGATAAAGTGGGCGCCGGCCTCCGCCGCCAACGCCGCCTGCGCGGCGCTGAAGATCGTGGTCAGGCCGACGGTGGCGCCGGCCCGCGCGCAGCGGGCGGCCAGGCCCAGGTTCTCGGGCGTGCACGGCACCTTCAGCCCGATGCGGCCCGGCCGCAGCCCCAGCCAGGTTTCGGCCTCGGCCTCGCGCTCGGCCAGCGTGGGCGCGCTCAGCTGGTAAAAGATCGGGCCGGGCAGCCGGTCACACAAGGCGGCCAACCGCTCCGCCGCGTTGGCCGCGCGCCCGGGCTCAGCCTGGGCGGCCTGCGCCAGCAGCGCCGGATTGGTGGTCGCTCCGCGCACAAAGCTCAGCGCCGCGGCGCGTTCGGCGTCCGCCAGGCGCGCTGAGTCCAGCATCACTGTCATCGCGCCTCCTGCGCCAGCAAGAACTCCAGCAAGGCGGCGTTGAACGCCGCCGGCGCTTCCAGATTGCTCATGTGGCCGGCGCCCGCCAGGACGACGCGCCGTGCGTTGGGCAGGCGGGCCGTCAGGTCATCGGCCAGCCGCCGAAAGTCCGGCAGGTCGCGCTCGCCCACGACCACCAGGGTGGGGGTCTGGATGGCCTCCAGGTGATCGTAGGCCGGCAGCGGCGGCGCGCCGCGCGGCGGGCGCTCCTGGCCCCGGTTTACCCAATGCCAGCCGGAGTAATCGGCCACCATCTGGCGCAGGCGTTCGGCCACGGCCGGCTGGCGGAAGGCCTCGGCGAAGAGCTCGTCCTCCAGCCAGTTCGCTTTTGCGGCCGCGATCCCGTGGCTGCGGGCGATCCGTCCCGGCGGACTCCAATCCTTCGTCCACGTGAAGCCGCCCAGGGTGGTGTCCACCAGCGTCAGGGAACACGTGCGCGCGGGATGCGTCAGCGCGAAGTCCACGGCGACGCCGCCGCCCAGCGAGAGGCCGACGATGTCGGCGGACGCCAGCCCGAAATGATCCAGCAAGGCGATGAGGTCGTCGACATGCGCGAAGGGCGCTTCCGGCAAGGACGAGCGCCCGAAGCCGCGCAGGTCGTAGGCGATCACGTGGAAGCGGTCCGCCAGCGCCGCCGTCTGCTCGGCCCACAGGCGGTGATCCAGGCTGAAGCCGTGCAGGAACACCACGGCGCGGCCCGGCTGACCGGACGCCTCGCAATACAGTTGGCCGCCCTCGACGCTGACGAAGCTCATTGGGCGCCAGCCCGCTGCTGCTGATAGCGGTCGTAATCGGGCACCGGGCGCGTGTACTCGGCGTCCAGCCAGGTGGAGGCCAGGATGAAGTCGGCGGTGGCGCGGTTGTTGGCGACCGGGATGTTCCAGACCACGGCGATGCGCAGCAGCGCCTTCACGTCCGGGTCATGCGGCATCGGTTCAAGCGGGTCCCAGAAAAAGATCAGGAGGTCGATGCGGCCCTCGGCGATCAGGGCGCCGAGCTGCTGATCGCCGCCGAGCGGGCCGCTCAGCAGGCGCTCCACCGGCAGGCCCAGGGCGGCTTCCAGGCGCGCGCCGGTGGTGCCGGTGGCGTAGAGCGTGTGCGGGGCCAGCCGCGCGTGATGCGCCGTGACCCAGGCGATCAGTTCGTCCTTCTGGTTATCGTGGGCCACCAGCGCGATGCGTTTGCGGGCGGGGAGCGGGCGCGCGACGTAGGCGATGTTCATGGCTGGCTCCGGTGGGTCAGCGACAACTATACTCGAAAACCGCCGCCAGGCCGGTCCCGGGCCAGGCCGGCCTCAGGGCGCAGGCGGCAGGGGAAAGACGCGCACCAGGCCCGGGTCCAAGAAACTGACGATCGCGGCTATCTGCGCGCCGGCGACGGTGAGCACCTGGATCCCGGCCGGCTGGTAGCGGCCGTCTTGAGCGCGGAGGTAGAGGGCCAGGGCCGGCTGCCCGTTGGCGCGCGTCGGGCGCAGGCGCCAACGCCCGGCGGCCGGGCCCGGAAAGAACCCGTCGTCCGCGAAGAGCGTGACCGCGCAGAAGGTGCCGATGGCGACGGCGCCGTGATACCAGGCCGGCGAGGGCGGCATGTTGAGCGTGGCGTCTTCTTTCAGCAGCGCCACCAGCCCGGCGACGTCGGCGGTCTCCCAGGCCTGGAGGTAGCGCTGCAGCAGGGCCTGTTGCTGTGGGTCGTCCAGCGCGGCCCGGCCCTCCGGCGGGCGGCCGTGATGGTGCCGGGCCAGGCTGACCCGCGCCCGGTGCAGGGCGCTGTTCACGGCCGGCAAGGTCATCGCCAGCAGGTCGGCGGCGTCGCGCGCCGGCCAGTCGAGCACATCACACAGCAGCAGGACGGCGCGTTGGCGCGGCGGCAAGGTCTGCAGCGCGGCCACGAACGCCAACGCTACACTCTCCTGCAGGGTGTAGCGCGCTTCCGGCCCCACGGCGCCCTCCGTGAGCCACTCGTCCGGGAAGGGTTCCAACCAGAGCACTTCGGCGCTGGGCGCGGCCGGCGTTTGAGCCGGGTCGGCGGCCGGGAACGCGGCCACGGGCAGACGCCGCACCCGTCGCCGATCGAGCGCGTCAAAGCAGGCGTGGGTGGCGATCTTGTAGAGCCAGGCCCGGAAGCTGGCCCGGCCCTCAAATGTGGTCAGGCGGCGCCAGGCCCGCAGCAGAGTCTCCTGCACCAGGTCCTCGGCTTCCTGCAGCGAACCCAGGATGCGGTAACAGTGCGCCTGCAGCTCGCGCCGATAAGGCTCCGCCAGGGCGCTGAATTGCTCCGCGTCACCGCGGCGCGCAGCCGCCAGCCGGGTTGTTTCGACGGGACCAAGCGGATAAGGGACTGAGTTGCTCATTCTTTACCAGCAAGCAGTGGCTCACCTGACCGCACATTTTGGAGGCAGGCCGCCGTCTCAATAGGTGTCGCCGTTAATCACCATCACCAGAGGAGCCTGCCATGCGTTACATCACCGTCGTCCGCGCTCGGATCAAGGCCGCCACGCCGCAGGCGGCCCAGGCCGCCCATGACGCCACCGTCGCGCACCTGCGCGCGCTGACCGGCGCTCAGGGCGCCGTCGGCCACCAGCCCTACTTGAACCCGCAAGACCCGACCCAGTTCCAGGCCGTGGACACGTGGGCCAGCCTGGAGGGCATCCAGCAGTTCATGAACAATCCGGCGGTGGCCGAGGCCTTCGGCCAGCTCTTCGACGGCCGGCCCGAAGTGACCGTCTGGGCCGAAGCGGAGGGCTGGGCCGCGTTCATGGCCTGACCGTCAGGCGGCGCCTTCTAACCAGCGCCGCATCGGCTCCAGCCAGTAGACGTCCCAACCTTCGGCGTGACCCTGGCGCTCGGCCTCGTTCGGAAAGCGGTCGTGCGTCAGGGTCACGCGCGTCCCGGCGCGGGTCGCCTTGAGCGTCCAGCGCACGCGCGAGTCCGCCCACTCGGCCGGCCATTCCGCCTGACGCCAGGTGTACTCCAGCCGGGCCGGCTTCTCCACCAGCGTGTAGCGGCCGGTGGTCGCGCCGCCGAACAGCGCCAAGCGCCCGCCGGCGCGCGGGTTAGACGTGACCGGGCCGCCCATCCAGGCGGCGATGGCTTTGGGGCTGGTCAGAGCGGCCCAGACCTGGGCGGGCGGGGCGGCAATGGTAAGCGACTTGCGGACGGACGGCATGGCAGCTCTCCTGGGTGAGGGACGTTTTCAGACTATGACGGCGGCCGGGCGCCAAACTGTGCGGTCCGCCGGGCGGTCGGCGCTCAGGCCGGGCGCGCCACCCAGATCTGCTCGCCGCCCGGCCGGAAGGGGCCGCGCGCAAAGTCGCCGTAGAGGGCCTCCACCTCGAAGCCGCACAGCGCCAGCAGGTGCTGCAGTTCGTAGCGGAAGCAGTAGCGCAGCGTCAGCGGCGAGTAGGTCTTGGCCACCACCTGGCCGTGGTCGCCCACTTCTTCGAAGATGAAGTACTGCTCGATGACCTGGCGGGTCTGGTCATACTGGCGCGTGTCCCAGACGATGACCTTGTGGCCGGTGAGGGGATGGACGAACTCGTCCACGTACTTGAGCGCCGAGCCCAGCGCGGTGGCATGGGCGGCCAGGATATCCAGGCGTGGATCGAAGACGTTGAAAATCAGCCGGCCCTCGTCGGCCAGGTGGGCGCGGATGCGGGCCAGCGCCGCGCGCTGATCCTCGACGGTGAGCAGGTGCAGAAAGGCGCGGAAGGGGACGGCGATCAGCCGGAAGCGCTGCTCCAGAGCGAAAGTGCGCATGTCGCCGGGGAGGAGCTGCACGCGGCGCTGCACCTCCGCCGGGGCCGCGGCCAGCTTGACGCGCGCCAGCGCCAACATCTCCGGCGAGAGATCGAGGCCGACGATGTCCACGCCGGCCTCGGCGATGGGGAGCGTGATGCGGCCGGTGCCGCAGGCCAGTTCCAGCACCGGCGCTCCCGCCCGGCGCGCCTCGTCCACATAGAAGGCGACGTCGCCGGGCACGCCCCGGGCATGAAAATCGTAGAAAGCGGCGTAGGTCTGGTAATCGTCGACAGGCATGGTCCCGGTGCTCCTTTCCCCGCCGCGGGCAGGCGGCTACAACCAATCCTTGCGCCAGAAGAAGAGCACCACCAGAGCCGCGACCACAGCGGCGGCCCCGATCACGCCCAGGAACGCGTACGGGTGTTCGGCGCCGGGCAGCGGCACGTTCATGCCGTACAGGCTGGCCAACAGCGTCGGCAGGCTGATGACGATCGTCACTGAGGTCAGGACCTTCATGACGACGTTGAGGTTGTTGGAGATGATCGACGCGAAGGCGTCCATCATCTGGCTCAGGATGCTCTCGGAGATGCTCGTCATCTCCAGCGCCTGGCGGACCTCGATCAGCACGTCCTCCAGGAGCTCGTCGTCCTCTTCATAGAGTTGGGCCAGGCGCCCCTTCTGCAGCCGCTCCAGCACCAGTTCGTTCGACTTCAGGGCGGTGGTGAAGTACACCAGGCTCTTCTGGTATTTGAGCAGGCCGAGGACCTCCTCATTCCGCAGCGACCGTTGCAGCTTGTCCTCCAACGCGTCCACGGCGGCGTTGATCTCGCGGACGTGGCTGAGGTAGGCGTTGGCGATGTGCCAGAACAGGTGCAGCACGAAGCGCGTGCGTTTGACCGTAGACAGGCCGCGCACGTGGCCGCTGGCGAACTTCTGCAGGAAGCCCGTGGCCTTGGGCGTGATGGTGACGAACAGCCGGTCAGTGATGATGATGGTCAGCGGGATGGTGCCGTAGGGGACGTCGGCCTCGGCGCCGACGGCGTACGGGAAGCGCAGCACGATCAGGATCAAGCCGTCATCGCGCTCGGCGCGGGCGCGCTCGTCCAGGTCCGGCAGGTGGGCCAGAAAATCGGCCGGCAGGCCCATCGCCTCCAACCGGGCCAGGTCGTCTGGGGTCGGCTCCACCACGTGCACCCAACTGCCGTCGCACGCCTCGGTCCGCGTCTCCAGGGTCGCCTGGCTGGCCGGCTTATAGTAGATGGTGATCACAGGCCCCTCCTGGGGCGTCAGGCGGCGGCGGTCACCCCTTTGGGCTGGGCCGCACGCCAGGCGTCGCCGGCCGTCAGCCGCTCAAACGCGGCGGCGGCGCGGAACAGCGTCGCTTCCGACCAATCCGGCCCGAAGAGCTGCAGGCCGATCGGCAGCCCGTGCGAGTCCAGGCCGCCCGGGAAGGACAGGGCCGGCACGCCGGCGTGGTTGGCGTTCACGGCCAGCAGGTCGGCGTATTGCATGAGGACCGAGTCGCCGTAGACGGCGCCGAGCGGGAACGCCGTCGTCGGCGTGGTCGGCGTCAACAGCGCGTGCAGGCGGTGCCGGCCGGCCGGATCGAAGACGGCCTCGAAGTCGCGGCGGATCAGGGTGCGGACGCGCAAGGCGCGCTGGTAATACTGCTTGGCGTACTGCGCGCCGGAGACGTACATGCCCATCAGGATGCGCAGCTTTGGCTCCGGGCCGAAGGCCTCCGCGCGCGACCGGCGGTACAGGGCGCGCAGGTCGGCCACGGCCGCCGGTGTGCGGTAGCCGTACTTCACGCCGTCGAAGCGGTGCAGGTTGGAGGCGGCCTCCACGCGCGAGATGACGAAGTAGGCCGGGATCCCCAGCGGCGTGTTGGGCATCGGCACGTCCTCGACGATCTCGGCCCCGGCCGCCGCCAGGCGCTGCGCGGCGTCCAGCAGAGCGCGTTTCACGTCCGGATCGATCTCGGTGTCCTGGATCGCGCCGGTCTGCGGGTCCGGGTAGCGGATGCGCACGTAGTCTGGGCTGAGGCCGAGGCGCAGCCCTTTGACGCCGGCTTCCAGCGCCTCCGTGAAGTCGGGGACCGGGGCGGCCGCGGCCGTGGCGTCGTGCGGGTCTGGGCCGCTCATGACGGTGAGGGCTTGGGCGGCGTCGCGGACGGTGCGCGCCAGCGGGCCGGGGCAGTCCAGCGACGATCCAAACGCGATCAGGCCGTAGCGGCTGACCCGGCCGTAAGTGGGCTTGACGCCGACCACGCCGCAGAAGGCGGCCGGCTGGCGGATGGACCCGGCCGTGTCGGTGCCGATGGAGAGCGCGGCCTCACCGGCCGCCACGCTGACGCCGCTGCCGCCGGACGAGCCGCCCGGCACGCGCGTCGGGTCCCACGGGTTGCGCGGCGAGGGCTGGAACGCCGTCGACTCGTTCGACGAGCCGTAGGCGTACTCGTCCAGGTTGGCCTTGCCGATGACGATGGCGCCGGCCTGCTCCAGCCGCGCCACCGGTGTGGCCGTGTACGGGGCCACGAAGTTGGCCAGCATGCGGCTGCCGGCCGTCGAGGGCGTGCCGGCCACGCAGAAGATGTCCTTGACGCTGAGCGGGACGCCGGCCAGCGGGCCGGGGTTCTCGCCGCGCGCCAACTGCGCGTCAAGGGCGGCGGCGCGCCCCAGGGCGCGCTCGCGCTGGAGCGAGATATAGGCGTGCAGGCCGGGCGTGTCCCGGTCGGGCGCGGCCGGGTCGGCGCTGGGGGCCGGGCCGTCCACGGCGTCGATGCGGCGCAGCGTGGACGTGACGATGTCGGCGGCGGTGACGGCACCGGCCTTCAGCCGGGCGGTGAGTTCGTGGGCGGGCAGGTCGCAGAGATCCATGGCGCGGTTTGGCGGAGGCGTGGGGAGAGGGCCGTTGGAGGCCGGCGCTAAGCCCCTGTCCCGAGGTCGGTGTGCGGAATCTCGGGCACGACGAAGTAGCCGTCGTCGGTGTCCGGGGCCTGGCCGCGGATCGCGTCGGCCAGGTCGGAGGGGCGCGGGACATCGGCGCGCAGGGCCGGACGCAGCGCGGCAGGGTAGGGCACGCCGCGGGCGGCGGCCGGCACGTCGTCGGGCACCGGGATGCGCTCCAGCTCGCGGATGGCCTTGAGCTGGTTGTTGAGCTGTCCGCGCAGGTACTCGCCTTCTTCCGGCGTCAGCTCCAGCGCGGCCAGTTCCACCAGGTAATTGAAAAGCTCGGGCGTTATCTCGTCGGACATGGGCCGTCCTTTCGCGCCGATTCTACCTGAGCCACGCGCCCGGCGCCAGGAAAAAAGAGCGCGCGCCCAGGTGCAGCCGCGCGCTCAGGGGCCGTCCGGCCCAGGAAGCCGTTGGCTGGCCGGTGAGCTTCTGAGACGGATTTGGAGAACAGCCGACCGGACCGCCGATCTGGCTGCGCTCAGTGCGCGCTGGGCCCGGGTGTTACCTCTCCCCCAGGCCGGGCATCAGAGCGGCGCCTGTTCGGCGGAAGCCGTGGCTGGGCTCTGCGGGACACTGGCTCGGCCCCGGCGCGGAAACGTCACCTGGCGCAGGAGGGTGCTGCCCAGCGGCCAGAGGCGCGCGGGGAACGGCGCTTCCGGCCCGCCGTCTTCCAATTCCACGCTGATCTCCGGCGGCGACAGCCACGGATTGGCCGCGGGCGCGGCGCCCGGCTCCAGGCGCAACCCGGCCTCCGCTTTCAGCGCGAGATCGAGGCGCGGCGTCGTTTGCCCATCCAGCGCGTAGAGCCGATCATTAAATCCGCCCGGGGCATATTCCCGTGTGACGCGCTCACTGGCCGGGAGCGGCCGCGCGTAGACCAACGGCCCATGACTCACATAGCATTCTCCGGCGCCCCAGTTCCGCACAGCCACGGCGGTGCGAAACTCCAGTTGGACTTTGTCGCCGGTGGCCCAGGTGCGCTTCAGCCGCAGCCAGCCGGCCGCCTCTTCCAGGGCCGTTCCGTCCGGCATCGAACAGAGCACGTCCCCGGCCCAAGCCGGCCGCCGCAGGGAAAGCTCAAAGGCCACCGGTTGGTCAGTCTCGACCAACAAGGTGACGGTCAGGTCAAACGGATAGGCGGTCTCTTCCACCACCCGCACCGCGACCGCGTGCACGTGGGTGCTGACTTCGCAAGGTCCATAGAGCGCGGCCGCCAATCCGTCCGGCGTGCGCAGCCACATCGCCTTCACGAAATAGGGCGTCAGCCGGCCGGCATTGGGCACACAACAGACCGCCACATCCTGATGGACCGGCGAGTACTTATACCGGGTCTGCGGGCCTTCGGGCCCCGGCGGCGCCGCCGGATCAAGCGGGCCCAGCATCGAGTACGAGTTGTCGGTTTTGAGATAGGCGATGGCGCTCGCCTGCGGGTGACGCGCACCCTGGCCGGCGTTGAGGAACAGCCACTCGGCGCGCTCGGCCCAGTCGGCCTCCCCGGCCTTTTGCAGCAGATGGGTGTAAGAGTCGAAGAGCTCCTGAATGGAGCAGTACTCATAGCCGATCGTATCGGCCGTGGCGGCCCGCTCGCCGATAAACTCATCCCCAATCGGTCCGCCGCTGGGCGTCAGGCAGCGGTCGAGCTTGCGCACGTACATGGCTAACGCCTGGGCGAGCGCGGGATTCCCCGAGGCATACACGGCGGCCGCGAGCGGCCGCAGGTGCTCATAGGTGTGAACGCCGTGATCCTTGAAGCGGTAGGCGGGGTCCCTGAGATGACCATACTGGATATCGGCCTGGCTCTGCGGGCTCTGGCTGTATTCCTGGTATAGCCAGACGAGGTAAGCCCGGTAGGCGGCCCGGCCGGTCAATTGATGCAGCCGATCCAGCACGTCGGTGATCACCAGGCCATGGCCGACCCCGGCAAAGGACTTCTCGACGAGGAACGGGTGGGCCAGCCCGATTGGATAGGCTCGCATCACGACCGCCACCGCGCGCTCAACCGCCTCCAGGACCCGCCTTTCGCCCGTGAACTCGTAGTAACCCAGCAGCGCCCGCAGCAGGGTGGCCTGGGCCCAGAGTTCACCGTTTTCACCGGTGAAGTTGAAGCGCAGGTCGGGAGCGTAAATCCCCAGGTATCCGTCAGGGTCTTGGGTGGCCAGCATC
Source organism: uncultured Anaerolineales bacterium (assembly GCA_937952305.1). Lineage (GTDB taxonomy): Bacteria > Chloroflexota > Anaerolineae > Anaerolineales > UBA6663 > SpSt-583. The sequence goes on from CALFZO010000088.1 coordinate 51,568, forward strand.
CGGTCCACATACGCGGCCGCCTTGGCCCGGTACTCAGGCAGATCCAGGAGCAGCGCTGAACGCAGGCAGCCGTCCCACCAGTTGGACTGCGTTTCGCTGTTCCACCACAAGAACTGAACGTCCCATTCCGTTTCAGGGCCTTGCACGCCCAGGTGTTTGCGCTGGACCTTCCGGGTCAGCCGATCTCGCCCGTACAGATCGTCGTCTCGGATGAGCGCCGGCACCAGTTCATCCAGCCGGCCCACAAAACCGGCTGTCAGATCCCGGCGCATCTGCTCGGCCAGCCAGCCGCGCGGCCGGACGGCGCCGAACGGCAGCCAGGCCAGGGCCTCCGGTCGTGGCTGGAGAATGCGAAAGGGGTCCATTGGCGAGGCCTGCGGTGGCATGGTCTCAGGCCTCAGCCACGAAAACCGTATAGGGCGGCAGGCTCAGGTCATCGGCCCGGCCAAAGTCGGCGAGGGGCGCGGCCGGCCACAGGACCCGGCGCACAGGCTGTGCCAGGCGGAGCGGCGCCGGCCGCTCAGACAGATTCAGGGCCACCAGACAGGCCTGTTCGGGCGCGCGCCGCCAGAAGGCCAGCACGTCCCCGGTGTCGGGCAGCAGTTCGACCTCACCTTCCAACAGCGCTGGCTGCGCGCGCCGCAGTTGAACCAGGCCGCGCAGCCAGTTCAGCAGCGATTGGGGATCGCGGGCCTGGTCGGCTACATTGACTCCGGCCGCGTGATTGGGGTGAACGGGCAGCCAGGTCGCCACGCCGGCCGGAGCAAAGCCGGCATTCGGGCCGGCCGTCCATTGCATCGGTGTCCGGCAGATATCGCGGCAGAAGTAGCGGCTGGCGCGCTGGAAGGCGCCGGCCGGGCCAATCTTGGGTCGATCACGCAGGGCCGTGTAGGCCCAGACGGCCAGGGTGTCCAGAAAAGCCTCCGGCCCGGCCGGCAGCAGGTCCGTCATGCCGATCTCTTCGCCATAGTAAAGCACCGGTGTGCCGCGCAGGAGAAAAGCCAGGGCGAGCGCACACCGGGCCCGGGCCGCATCCTGCCGCCCGTCACCGAACGCGCTAAATGACCGCGACTGGTCATGGTTCCCCATCGTGTTGCATTCCCAGGCGCCGGACGGCAGGGCCGGCAGCCGTTCGGCCAGGCTAGCCCGCAACTGGCCAGCCGGGAGCTGGGGTTGGATGAGCGCGAAGTTGAAGACGCTGTGCAGTTCATCGTGGCCATTGCCGTAGTAGGCGGGCTGCAGGGTTTCGCCCAGCAGGATCCGCTCGCCATAGCTGTCCACCAGCTGCCGTAACTCGCGCATCAGCGGATGCGTTTCAGGCTGACTCTCCTGGTGGCGGATCTTGCGCGCCACCAGGTCACGGCTCCCATCAAACAGGCCCTGCCGCGCGTTGAGGAACATCTCGGCCAGCTGGCCGGGCGTGTCCGAGTCGCGCAGATCCTGGGCTTCGAAGACATGGTTGATAGCGTCCAGCCGGAAGCCGTCCACGCCGCGGTCCAGCCAGAACCGCATGACGGCCCATACGGCCTCGCGAACAGCGGGGTTCCGCCAGTTCAAGTCCGGCTGGCCGGCAAAGAAGAAGTGGTAGTAGTACTGGCCCGTGGCCGGGTCTAGTTCCCAGGCCGAGCCGCCGAAGAGCGACTCCCAGTCATTGGGCGGACCGCCGGCCCGGCCGTCCCGCCAGATATACCAGTCGCGATAGGGATTGGTGCGGCTTTGGCGCGATTCCTGGAACCACCGATGCTGATCGGAGGTGTGGTTGAGGACCAGGTCGAGGAGCACCCGCAGGCCGCGGCGGTGAGCTTCCGCCAGGAGCCGGTCGAAATCGGCCAGCGAGCCGTAGTCCGGGTGGACGGCCGTGAAGTCGGCCACATCGTATCCCCAATCCAACTGGGGCGATGGATAAAAGGGCGACAGCCAGAGCACGTCCACGCCCAGCCATTGCAGATAATCGAGGCGGGCGAGAATCCCCGGCAGATCGCCGATGCCGTCGCCATTGGAGTCGGCAAAGGAGCGGGGGTAAATCTGATAACACACGGCGCGCCGCCACCAGCCCGGGGCCGACATACCCGCTAACTCCTGAGCGGCATCTGGGCCGCTTCCGCGAGCGCCGGGGTGTGCGCGCGAAGGTTCGCCGGCGGCGTTGCCAGCGGGATCTCGCAGCCGGCCGCGCTGAAACTGCGCGGACCGCCGGTCTCCAGGCAGGCCTGCACGGAGGCGCGCACCAGGGCGGGTGTGCCCTGGAGCATCACGGCGACCGGGTCAAAGTTGCCGCAGACCGCCACGCCCCGTTCGGCGAAGACCTGGGCCGCTTGGCCATAATCGACTATCCAGTCCACGTCGATGATGTCCGCGCCGGCCTGGGCCATCAGCGGCAGCAGGTGAGTGGTCCGGCCACAGATATGCAGCCGCCCCACTCCGCCCGCGGCCCGGATCGCGGCAAAGATCCGCTGCTGGTAGGGCAGGGCAAAGCGCGCGTACATGCGGGGATTAATCAGGGACGCCGCCGCGTCCCCCAGGCCGACCAGGTCGGCCCCGGCCGCGATCTGCGCCTGCGCGAAGGCAATCTCCACTTCGACACAGCGTTCCAGCAGGTCGCTGACGAACCCGGGATTTTCGATGGTGTCCGTCATCAGCGACTGGAGGCCGCGCAGGTCGGCCGCCTCGGCGAACGCCCCCTCGACCCAGCCCATGATGGGCACCTGGCCGCCCACCTGGGAGCGAAAATGGCGCAGCGCCTCCAGCCGGTCGCTCATTCGCCGGCCGGTCGCGGGGTCCGGCGATTTGAGCCGCTTGAGATCGTCATAGTCCTGCAGGAGGGGCACCAGGCTGAGCGGCAGATCGTCCTCCGGAAATTCGATCTCGGCCCCGAAATCGGCCGTTTCCCGGAAGGGGTCGGAGATGGCCTGGACGATATCGATCTCAAAGTCCTCGACCATGGCCAGGTTGGCCGCGCACAGCACGCGCCAGTCGCGGTAGTAGTCGCTCAGGCGCCGGCCGATGTGTTTGGCGCCAAACGTCATGACGATGTCGAAATTGGGCGGCCGGTCGACGGGTTCGCCGGCCAGCCGGGCCCGAAACCGTTCATAGGCATTCATAGAACCTCCCGGCCCGCTGGGACCAGCCGCAGCGAGACGATTTCGTAAGGCCTCACAGCCAGCGCCACCTGGCGACCCTGCGGCATGAGATCAGCCTGGTGATCCTCCAACAGAGTCACCCGCTCCACGCGCGCCAGCGGAAACGCCGCCGTCAGCGTGATGCGGCCGCGCCGCCGCTGGCTTTCATAGAACCGCACGATAAAGCCCGCACCGTCTTCGGCGCTTTTCACCGTCTCCAGGATGATGTTGGGCGCGTCACAGGCCACCAGCGCCCCGACCGCGCCGGCCTGAACCGGGCCCGGCCCGGCCGTCACGATCAGGGGATCGTTCAGGGCGTAGGCCTCGGCCGCGGTGCCCGCTTCCCAGCCGTCGGTGTGCGGCAGCAGGCTGTAGGTAAACGTCTGCTCACCCTGATCGGCCTCCGGATCTGGGATCGTGGGGCTGCGCAGGAGGCTGAGGCGGATCACCTGGCCCTGGATGTCATGGCCGTACTTGCAGTCGTTGAGCAGACTGACCCCATAGCCGCCTTCACTGAGGTCCACCCACTTGTGCGCACAGGTCTCAAAGCGGGCCCAGTCCCAACTGGTGTTGCGGTGGGTGGGGCGCTGAACGTTGCCCCACTGGATTTCGTAGGTGGCGGCCGGGGCCAGGACGTCCACCGGGAACGCCACTTTCAGCAGGATGTGGCGTTCGCGCCAGTCGATGGTCGTGGCGATATCCAGCCGCGGTCCGCCCGCGGTCAGCGAGAGGCGCTGCACATAGGCGCTGTTGAGGATCCGGCGCCGAACCTCGAGGGTGGCGCGCAGCGGACCGGCCTCCACCACCCGCACCGAGTCAGCCGCCTCGGCCAGCCACATCCGGTCATCGTAATAGATGTCAATGTCCCAGGCATCCCAGAACTTGGGCCGGTCTTCAAAAGCCTGGAATTGATTGGCCACCGCGCCGGGCGGCAGCACCTCCCGCCCGTTGGGCTTGTCCCAGATCCGCACAATATCGCCGGCGGCGTTCAGCTCCACCCGCACAAAATCATTCTCCAGGAGCTGCGGGGTGGCTGTCAGCGTCGCCGCCGCGGTCACGGGCGGTCCGTCTTCCAGGACGAGCGCTGTCACGCTGTACGGCGGCAAGGTGCCCGCCTGCAGCCAGGCTCCGCCGTCGGCCGGCTGAACGGTGACGGGGCCGCCGTCGGGTCGCGTCAACTGGCGGCCCGCTGGCAGTCCGCCCGGCCACCAGGCGAGGTCCTGCCGCGGGAAGCCGGTCGGGTTGACGATCAGCACCTCGCCGCCACAGTGCCGGGCCAGGACAGCCAGAGCGCCCTCCCGCGCGGCGGCGGCCAGCTCCCGGACTTCGGCATACTGGCGCTGCGAGTCGACGTAGACCTGGTTGATGCTGCTGCCCGGAATGATGTCGTGAAATTGATTGAGACAGACCAGCTGCCAGGCCTGCTGGAAGGCAGCGGCCGGATAGGCGTAGGCCGGGTCCAGCAGGGCGGCCAGGGTCGCCAGGAACTCGGCGTCATGCAGCGCAAACTCGCTCTGGCGGTTGGCGCGCTTGTTCCGGGCCTGCGTGGTGTACGTTCCCCGATGGTATTCCAGGTACAGTTCGCCATTCCAGACCGGGAGGCGCGGCCCCGCTGTTTGCTCAATCTCGCGGAAGAACTCGAGCGCCGAACGCTGCCGGGCCCGGGGCATGGCCGGAAACGCCGCCAGCTCTCGCAGGTTCTCCAGCATCTCCCGGGTCGGACCGCCGCCGCCGTCCCCGTATCCGAAGGCCATGATGAGTTCGGTCTGCACGTCCTTCTGCTGGAAGAGAGACCAGGCGCCCAGCACGGCTTCCGGCGTGGCCGGGGCGTTGTACGTGCCCATGGTCGCGCCGGTGTTCTCAGGCGCGGTGCTGAAGTGGGTGAGCACGCGCGTGCCGTCCAGCCCCTGCCACCAGAAGCTGTCGTACGGAATGCGGTTGTACTGATTCCACCCGAGCTTGATGGTGAAGAAGTAGTCGAGGCCGGCCTGCTTGATGAGCTGCGGCAGCGCCCACGCATACCCGAACACATCCGGCAGCCAGAGCACCGGCGCGGCGGCCGCGCGGCCGAAGTGCCGGTGAAAGAACGTGCGGCCCAGCAGAAACTGGCGCGCCAGCGACTCGGCGCCGCTGAGGTTGCAGTCGGCCTCCACCCACATCCCGCCGATCGGCTCCCAGCGTCCCTCGGCTACCCGGGCCTGGATCGCGGCAAACAGGGCCGGATCGGCCTGGCGCACAAAGTCATACAACTGCGGCTGGCTCTGCGTGAAGTGGTACTCGGGGAAGTGCTCCATCAGGTGCAGCGCGGTGTGGAAGGTGCGGGCGGCTTTGCGCCGGGTCTGATCGAGCGTCCACAGCCAGGCGACGTCGATGTGGGCGTGCCCGACGGCGGTGAGCGTCACCGGCAGCGGCGCGCCGGCCAGCGCAACCCCGGCGCGCAACGCCGCGTGGGCGGCCGGCACACTGCGATAGAACGCCTCGCCCAGCGGTTCCCGCGTGTCAAGCACGTTGAAGGCCGCATTCAGCGCGTTGAGCAGAGCCGGGCGGGCGGCCTCGTTCTCGGCGAGCGTCCGCCCGCTGCCCAGGGCCACGCGCGCGGCGGCGATGAAATCACGGGTGGGCTGGTCGATCAGCACCAGCGCACAGGCGCCGAGGACAAGGCGCGAGACGGGATCGGTGTTCCAGTCGCCGCCCAGCCCCGTCCAGCCGTGCAGGGCCAGCGTGTGCCATTGGCCATCGGCCAGCTCCGGACGTAAACGGACTTCCGGATGATGCCGGTCACAGCCGGCCAGCGGCCGGCCATCCACATACACGAGCGCTTCGGGATGGCTGAAGTTGCCGGCCTCACCGAGCGGCAGGTACAGGGCCACACCCGCGCTCCCCCACTCGGCCGGGATGGTGAACGTCGTCCGCAGAACGAAGTCGGTGGCGGGCGCGCCCCAGTGGGCATTGACCGCGAGCACGGGCCAATCGTCCGCGTCCACCTCCGGCGCAATGGGCGGCGCGACGGCGGGCGAGGGCAGCGCGCGATAGCGGAACGGGGGCAGCGGCGCGCGGCGGCGATACACGCGCGGTTCGATCAGGGCCAGGCGCTGCGTGACCTTCTCGACGGTCCAGCGGATCGAATGCTGCATAGTGCTCCTGACTGCAGGGCGGCCACAGCCCGGCCACGCGCGCTGTGTTTCCGGCGCACCGAGGCGGTGGCGGAATGACGGGCGTAACGCCGGGCCGTGGCGGGCGCGGCGGCGCCGCCGACAGCCGAAAGGCCATCGGCGGCAGCCAACCCAGCCGCGGGCTCTTCAGCCCGCTCGCCCTGTTTGCGGAACCCGGTGGGGGACGCCAGCTCGCGGCAGCCGCTTACTGGCTGGCGCCGGCCGCCGCGCCGAGCGCCGCCAGGATCGGCAGGCCGACGAGGGTGGTGGCGCAGAAGGTGGCAAAGAGGGCCACCGCGCCGGCGATGATGGCCGTAATGGCGGCCTTGGTGGTGTCGAACTCGGCCGACTCGCGCAGGGCGATGATGCCGGCCACGATGGCCACCAGACTGCCGATGAGCGCGAACACGCCGCCGACGCACGGGATGATGTTCAGGACGCCCAGGCCGTTCCAGATGTAGGCGAAGCCCAGGGTGCGCGCCATCTCCTGGAAATCGGTCTTGCCCTGGAAGAGGGCGCGCGCCACGATGGCGGCCACACCCGCGTACAGGGCGAAGCCGATCAGGCTGCCGAGGGTGCCCAGGACCACCAGGACCAGCACACCCACGAGGGTCTGCGTGCCGATCTGGCCGAAGTTGCCCAGGCCGGTGAGCACGGCCGCGGCGGCGACCACGAGCAGCGCCTGCGTCAGGGCGTTGGTGTCGCTGGCGACCTCGCGGAAGACGCTGGCGTCAAATCGCAGCACACGCATCAGGCGGCCGGCCAGTTGGTTGATGTCCATAGTCCCTCCCAGGATTGGCTTGGAAACGCGCGGTTGACCGTTATCCTACACCAGAAACTGAAGGGCGGGCGCCCTTGACTTTGCGCCCAAGGCCGCGCGTTAGGAGACGCTCCGCGCTTCAACCGGCTGGGGCGGGCGGCTCGCTGCGGCCTGCCCGGGCCTGACCAACCGGGGAGGCCCGGCCGCCGGCGGGCGAGGCGCCTGAAAACGCCGGTGCTATAATCGCCGCAACGTTCGCGTCCTTTCCGCCCCACAGGAGGCCAGCATGGCTGTCGCCGAAGCGCCCACCCCGGGCATGAGCCTGACCCTGACGCCGGAGCACGAGAGTCTGCGCGAGGCCGCCCGCAAGTTCGCCGAAAAAGAGATCGCGCCCATCGCCGCCCACCTGGACGAGACCGGCGAATTCCCCGTGGACACCATTAAGAAGATGGGCGCCCTCGGGCTGATGGGCATCGAAGTGCCGGAGGCCTACGGCGGCGCCGGCCTGGACACCGTCGCCTACGTCCTGGCCATGGAGGAGATCTGCAAGGTCGACGCCTCCCACGGCACGATCATGTCGGTGAACAACTCGCTGGTCTGCCATGGCCTGGTCAAGTTCGGCACCGAGGCCCAGAAACAGAAGTACCTGGTCCCGATCGCGTCCGGCCAGAAGGTGGGCGCCTATTCGCTGACCGAGCCGATGTCCGGCTCGGACGCCGGCACGATGAAGAGCCGCGCCGTCCGCGACGGCGACGTGTACGTCATCAACGGCCGCAAATCCTGGGTGACGTCCGGCCCGGTCGCCGACATCGTCATCTTGTTCACGATGACGGCGCCGGAGAAGAAGCACAAGGGCATCACGGCCTTCCTCATCGACACCGACCGGCCGGGCTTCGTGCGCGGCAAGAAAGAGCCCAAGCTCGGCATCCGCGCCTCGGCCACCAGCGAGATCGTGTTCGAGGACTACCGCTGCCCGGTCGAGAACCGCCTGGGCGGGGAGGGGGAGGGCTTCAAGATCGCCATGGCCGTGCTGGACGCCGGCCGGATTGGCATCGCCGCGCAGGCGCTGGGCATCGCCGCCGCCGCCTATGAGGCCAGCCTGAGCTACCTGCGCGAACGCGAGGCCTTCGGCCAGAAGATCGGCGAGTTCCAGGGCCTGCAGTTCAAGGTCGCGGACATGAAGACGCGCCTGGAGGCCGCCCGCCTGCTCACCTACAGCGCGGCCCTGGCCAAGGAGCGCGCCAAGCAGACCGGCGGGCGCTACACGCTGGAGGCCAGCATGGCCAAGCTCTTCGCCTCGGAGACGGCCATGTTCTGCGCGCATCAGGCTGTGCAGATCCACGGCGGGATGGGTTACTCCAAAGAACTGCCGGTGGAGCGCTACTTCCGCGATGCCAAGATCACCGAGATCTATGAGGGCACCAGCGAGATCCAGCGCATGGTTATTGCGCGCAGCGAACTGGGTCTGCGCTAGGCCGGTCGCGGACGGGCACAGGGAGGGGCTATGAGCGCGTGGTCGGTCGGCGCCGTGGTCGGCGCCATCGCGCTGACGGTGCTGGTGCTGCGCATCGGGCAGTTGGTGCTGCGCCCGGACCCGCGCCGCCCGCAGGTGCGCGTCCTGGGCATGTACTCGCCGGTCCTCACCTGGCTCCGCCATCAGCGCCGGGCCACCCGGCCGCTCAGCCTGGCGGCGGTGCGCGCGGCCGTGGACTGGGCCGCGCTGGCCGAACTAGGATTGCTGACCGCCTGGGCGGTCTGGGTCGGCCGGCTGTACCTGGACCTGAACCCGCGCACCTGGGTCTGGGGCGGTGACTGGGTCATGAACGTCCAGGCCTATTTCCCCTGGCAGTTGCTGCGCGAGTGCGGCGCCTGCGTGTTCTGGAACGGCTACCTCAACGGCGGCGCGCCGTCGTTTATCCACCTCGTCCCGGCCATTCTGCACCCGTTTGTCATCGCCGCCGCCACCGCGGTCGGCGCCGTCAATGCCACCAAGCTGATGATGATTGCGGCCATGCTCATGGCCGGCGTGGCGCAGTGGTGGCTGGCGCGCGTGCTGGGCTTGGGCCGCGTGGCGCGCCTGTGGGCGGGCGCGCTGGCCGTGGTCGGCGGGCACCTGTCCGGGCGGATGGAGGCCGGCTTGGTGGAGGAGGCCTTCTCGGCCGCCGCCTGCGCCCTGGTGATCCCGCCGGCGCTTGATCTGGCGCTCACCGGCCGCCGGCGCAGCGCGGTCTGGTTTGGCGTCTGGCTGGGCCTGGCGCTGCTGGCGGGCCAGGCCTACATGCAGATCGCGCTCCTGGCCGGTGTGCTGCCCGGGTTGGCCCTGTTCCTGTTCGACGAGAACCTGCGCCTGCGCCCGGTCTGGCGTGAGTTTGCCCTGGGCGGCGCCATCGCGGCCCTGCTGGCGGCCGCGCTGTGGGTGCCCTTCTTGCACTTCGCCGGCAATTTCATCAAGCCCACCGATCCCACCTTCGCTTCGGCCCAGCCGCTGGAATACCTGCTGCTCAACCTGGTGATCCGCGATCCGGAGTATTTCCGCTCGCTGGCGCTGAAGCCGTTCACATTCCCGTCCTGGTACGCCAATTACGTCGGCTGGGTGCCCGTCCTGCTGGCGCTGCTGGCGTTCTATTTCGCGCCGCGCGCCCAGCGCAAGACCGTGGCCTTCCTGGGGATCAGCTTCGGGCTGGTGTACTGGCTGGCCAGCGCCCTGCCGCTGCAGTGGCTGGCGGCCTGGCCGCCGGATGTCGCCGGCGGCATCCGCACCCCCACGGTCATGCAGAGCGTGGCGGTGCCCAGCCTGCTCGGCCTGGCCGCCTGGGGCCTGGACGGCTTGTTGCGCCACAAGGACTGGCGCCTGGTCCTGCGCGCCGGCCCGGGCCGCGAGCTGGCGGTGAGCGTCATCTGGCTGGCCGTCCTGCCGGCCCTGGCCTGGAGCCTGAAGACGGCCTACGATTTCGGCCGCCATTGGATGCTCCTGGGTCCGGGGCTGGATCAGGCCTATGTGGCCCTGGACAAGCTGCGGCCGGACAGCGCGCAATGGCTCAACCCGCCCGGCGGGGAAGTGGCTTTCGCCCTGGCCGGCGCCGAGCTCGGCTTGAAGACGACCAACACCACCGAGCCGTGGTACTGGCGCGACCGGGTCTATCCGCCCGCGCAGCGCGGGATCACGCGCGACCCCGTGGACACGGCGACGGCCACGTTGCTGGAGAGCTACGATGGCCTGAACCTGGTGGAGTATCCGGGTTCCGGCTACGCCTACGTGCAGACCGAGTCCGGCCAGATCCCGTGCCAGGCCGAGGCGCGCGGCGGCGACATCGACGTCTATTGCGCGTCGTTCGAGGCGGGCACGCTGGTGGTGCAGGAGAACACCTGGTCCGGCTGGCAGGCCACGCGCGACGGGGTCGCGGCCACACTGCTGCCCGGCCCGTGGCTCTCCCTTGCCAAGCCGGCCGGCGCCGCCCACATCGCTTTTCGCTATCGGCCCTGGGATGTGCCGCTCGGGTTCCTGCTGAGCCTGGGTGGTGTGGCGCTGGCGGTCTGGGCCGCCCGACGCCGGCCCGATTTGGCCGCGACGACGCGCGATGCCTGACGCCGTGTTGCTGTGGGGCGGCGTGGTCGCGGCGGCTATTGCCGTCGACCTGGGCCTGCTGGTCTGGCTGCAACGCCGCCGGCGGCGCCCGCACTGGGTGAGCCGCCCGTCCGAGGTCCTGGTTTTCGGCGTCCCCTCGCCGACGCTAAGTTGGCTCAAATACCGCGCCTGGCCCTGGGTTCAGGCGCGCTTTCCCGCCCAGCCGCTAAGGTCAATGCCGTCTTTGCCTGATCCTGCTGCCAACCCGCCAGAGCCAGTGCCCGCCAGTTCAGCTGCGCCGCTTGAACCGGCCGCCTCTTCAGTTCCGGCCGATCCCGTCGCGGCGGCAGTGGTCGCGCCGGAGGTCATGCCGGCTGAGCCCGCGCGGCCGGCCGCGCCGCCGCCCGTGCGCGTGACGCTGGAGGTCCCGGCCGGGGTCTCGGTGCGCGTGACCGTGGAGACGGCCGCGGACGGCACGCCCGTCGTCCATCAGACCATCCTGTCTCACGGCGAGCCCGCCCCCGCCTACGCGCCGGCCCGCTTCGCGCCGCCTTTGCCGGCGCCGCCTCTGCCGGCGCCGCGCCTGGGTGAAGCCTGGCGGACCTGGTGGGACCGGCAGCCGGGGCTGGCCCGTGTGCGCGCCGCCCTGGGCCAGTTCTCGACCTGGGAATGGGCCTTTTTCGCCGGCGCTATGCTGATCTACGCCATCACGCGTCTGGTGGCGCTGGACGCCTTCCCGATCTATTTCTTCTCGGATGAAGCCAACATCGCCATGATGGGCGAGCGCGTCTTTCAGGCGGGCTTTCGGGATCAGTACGGGACGTGGTTCCCGATCTACTTCGAAGGCGCCGGCCTGCGCTGGACGCCGGTGTTGAGCGTCTACTTCCACGGCCTGGCCAGCAGCCTGTTCGGCCAATCCATCGAGACGGCCCGGGCCACCTCGGCCGTCATCAGCATGCTCGGGGTGGGGGCCGTGGCCCTGGCGCTCAAGCTCGTCTTCAAGGCCCGCTTCTGGTGGGTGAGCGTGTTCGTGCTGGCCGTCGCGCCGGCCTGGCTCATCCACACCCGCACGGCCTTTGAGACCGTCACGATGGCGTCTTTCTACGCCTGCTTCCTGCTGTGCTATCTGCTCTACCGCGAGCGCTCGCCCAAGTACTTGTACCCGGCCCTGGTCTTCGGCGCGGCCACGTTCTACACCTATTCCAACGCCCAGTTGGTGATCACCGTGGCGGCTGGCCTGCTCTTCCTCTCGGATCTGCCGTACCACTGGCAGAACCGGCGCACGCTGGCCATCGGCCTGCTGCTGGCCGTGGTGCTGGCCGCGCCGCTGCTGGCCTTCCAGGTGCGCCACCCGGAGGCGCTCGGCACGCACCTGCGCGCGGTGGACTCGTATATGTTCAAGGCGCTGCCGTGGACCGAGAAGGCCCAGCTTTACCTCCAGAAATATGCCTACGGCCTCAGCCCGCAGTATTGGTTCTTCCCGAACGAAACCGACCTGCAGCGCCACCGCATGCCGGATAGCGGCCAGATCCAGACGGCTTTCCTGCCGTTCTTCCTGACCGGTGTCGCCCTGAGCCTGTGGCAGGTGCGCTCGTCGTCTTACCGCGCCGTGCTGCTGGCCGCCCTGGCCGCGCCGGCCGGGGCCGCCCTGCTCGATGTCGGCATCGCGCGCGTGATGACGTTTCTGATGCCGGCCACTATCCTGATCGTGCTCGGCGGGGAGTGGCTGCTCGGCCGCCTGCCGCGCCTGCCGGAACGCGCGCTGGGCGGTCTGCTCTTCCTGGGCCTGGGCGCGGCCGCGCTGTTGCTCTTCCGCAACGTGCTCACCAACGCGCCGCTCTGGTACCGCGATTACGGCCTGTACGGGATGCAGTACGGCGCCAAAGAGCTGTTCCGCGACACTATCCCCAACCTGCTCCGGCGCGACAGCACCACCCAGATCATGCTGTCGTCCACCTGGGCCAACGGCGCCGACTCCTTCATCCAGTTTTTCATCCCCCCGGAAGATCAGGGCCGGGTGCTGATGCGCAACGTGGACTATTACCTGTTCGAAAAACGCCCGCTGGACAACACCGCCTTGCTGGTGATGACGGCCGGCGAGTTCGATCAGGCGCGCGCCAGCCTGAAGTTCAAGCGCCTCGATGTCGAGACGGTCCTGCTCTACCCGGACGGCACGCCCGGGTTCTACTTTGCGCGTCTGGAGTATGCCGACGACATCGACGCGGTCTTCGAGGCCGAACGCAACGCCCGCCGGCAGCCGGTGACGGAGGAAGTGCTGATCGACAGCCGGCCAGTCACGGTCACGCACTCCCGGCTGGACGCCGGCCGGCTGGTGGACCTGCTGGACGGCGACGCCTTCACGCTGGCGCGCGGGCAGGAGGCCAATCCTCTCCGTTTCGACTTCGCCTTCGCCGAGCCGCAGGCGTATCGCGGCTTGGCCCTGACGCTCGGTTCGATGGACAACTTCGCCGTGATCGTGCGCGTCTTCGCGCCGGACAGCGCCACACCCGCCGTCTATTCCGAGAATTACGCCAACCTGCCCAATGACCCGACGGTGCGCGTGGCTTTCCCGGACGGGCCGGCCAGCGTGGCGCGGGTGGAAGTGGAGATCCTCAATAACCTGGCCGGTGAGATCGCCCAGATCCACGTCCGGGAGATCGCCTTTGAGCCATGAGGCGGCGGCGGCGGGCGGGCCGGCCGAGCCGGCGCCGACCCTGACCGTGCTCATCCCTGCTTACAATGAAGAAGCCGGCCTGGAGCGGTGTGCGCGTTCGGTGGCCGGCCAGTTGGCGCAGTTGGCGGTGGCGGCCGAGATCCTGATCGTGGACGACGCCAGCCAGGACGGGACCAGCCGGGTAGCCGCGGCCCTGGCCGAGCGGCTGCCGAACGTGCGCGTGGTCCGGCACGCCGTCAACCGCGGACTGGGCGGCGGCTTCCTCACCGGTGTGGCCGAGGCGCGCGGCGAGTGGCTGATCCTCATCCCGGCCGATCTGGCCATGCACCTGGACGACCTGCGCCGTTACCTGGAGGCCGCGGCCGCCGCCGACATCGTCGTCGGGGTCTGCGACGTGCACAGCGATTACTCGGCTTTCCGCCTGCTCGTGCATCGCGTCAACATCGGCCTGGTGCGGACCCTCTTCGGGATGCGCCAGCGGCAGTATCAGTACATCAGCCTGTACCGGGTGCGCGTGCTGCGCGCCCTGACCATCGCTTACTGGCGCAGCGCCTTCTTCCACGCCGAGATTCTGATCAAGGCCAGCCGGCTGGGTTGCCGGCTGGTGGAGGTGGACGTGCGCTACGCGCCGCGGACCAGCGGCCGGGCCACCGGCGCCAACGCCGCGCTCATCGTCCGCACTCTGCGGGACATGTTTCACTTCTGGCTGCGCGGCCCGCGGCCGTGACCGGCTGAATCCAAAGGAGACCTATGCAAGCCGTGTTTTTCCGCCAGCATGGCGGCCCAGACGTGATCGAGGTCGGTCCTTTGCCGGAGCCCGGGCTCGGGCCGGACGACGTGTTGGTGGCGGTGAAGGCGGCGGCCCTCAACCGCCTGGATAAGTGGGTGCGCGATGGCTGGCCGGGGCTGAAACTGAGCCTGCCGCACATCCTGGGCTCGGACGCGGCCGGTGTAGTGGCCGAGGTCGGCGCGCGGGTGTCCGGCTGGGCCGTGGGCGACCGGGTCGCCATTAACGCCAACCTCGGCTGTGGGCAGTGCCCGGCCTGCGTGGCGGGGCAGGACAACCTGTGCGAGCGCTGGCAGCTGCTCGGCGAGACCACGGCCGGCCTGCACTGTGAGCGCGTGGCCGTGCCGGCCCGCCAGCTGGTGCGTGTCCCGGACGGCGTCAGCTTTGAGTTGGCCGCCGCCGCCGGCCTGGTCTACCAGACCGCCTGGCATTCGCTGATGGCGCGCGGCGGCCTGCGCGCCGGCGAGAGCGTGCTGGTGGTCGGCGCCGCCGGCGGCGTGAACACCGCGGCCATCCAGATTGCTAAGCTGGCCGGCGCTACAGTCTACGTCGTCGGCTCAGACGCCCGCAAATTGGCGGTGGCGGCCGAACTCGGCGCGGATGTGCTCATCGACCGCTCCCAGGTCGATTGGGGCAAAGAAGTCTTCAAGCTCACGGGCCGGCGCGGCGTGGACGTCGTGGTCGACAATGTCGGCGCCGCCACGCTGATGAGCAGCCTGCGCGCGGCGCGCAAGGGCGGGCGGGTGCTGACCGTCGGCAACACCAGCGGCCCCAAGTTCGAGTTCGACAACCGCTATATGTTCTCGCGGCACGTCAGCCTGATCGGCTCGACCATGAGCACGCGTGCGGAGTATGCCACCGTCATGGGCCTGGTTTTCGCCGGCCGGCTCAAGCCCGTGCTCGGCCCGGTCCGGCCGTTGGCCGAGGCGCGCGCCGCCCACGCGCAGCTGGACAGCGGCGAGGTCTTCGGCAAGCTCATCCTGACGCTCTGACGGGCCGCGGCGGCGCATGCGGCGGCCCCGTTCGACGACGGTTGTCTGTATAATCCTGGCCGGCCTGGCGCTGTTCAATGTCTCCGGCGCGGTCGGCGCCTATCAGCGGGCGGATTTCATCCGGTCCCTGCCGCTGGCTGTGCCCGCCGCCTACCTGCTCGTCAGCCGCGCCGTCTGGGCCGCGGCCTGGGCTGGCCTGGCGTTCGGCCTGTGGCGGAGGCAGGGCTGGGCGCGGGCCGGCGGCCTGCTCGGTTACGGCCTCTGGCTGGCGCAGACCTGGATCGAACGCCTGGTCCTGGCTCAGGCCGACTATGCCGCCATCAGCCTGGGCTGGGCGGCGCTGATCGATGGGCTTGGCCTGGGCCTGATCCTGTGGGCCCTGGTCTGGCGCTGGCCGCCGGCTCAGCGCTGACATCAGCGCTGACATCAGCGCTGACAATCGCTGGCACGCACGCGGCACACGGCCTCCCGCGTACCTATTCACTGGAGCTCGCATGACCCTCGACCCGAAGACCCAATTCCTGCGCGACCAGAAGGAACACGCCAAGCTCGGCGGTGGGCCGGACCGCATCGACGCCCAACACCAGCGCGGCAAGCTGACCGCCCGCGAGCGCCTGGACCTGTTCCTGGACAAGGGCTCGTTCCGGGAACTGGACCCGTTCGTCACCCACCGCACCACCGACTTCGGGCTGGAGAGGCAGAAATTCCTGTCCGACTCGGTCGTCACCGGCTGGGGCACCGTGGAAGGCCGGCTGGTGTACGTGTTCTCGCAGGATTTCACCGTCTTCGGCGGGTCGCTGGGCGAGGTGCACGCCGAGAAGATCTGCAAGATCATGGACATGGCCGTCAAGGTCGGCGCGCCCGTGATCGGCCTGAACGACTCGGGCGGCGCCCGCATCCAGGAGGGCGTGGTCTCCCTGGGCGGTTACGCCGACATCTTCCTGCGCAATACGCTGGCCTCCGGCGTGATCCCGCAGATCTCGGCCATCATGGGGCCGTGCGCGGGCGGCGCCGTCTACTCGCCGGCGCTGACCGATTTCATCTTCATGGTCAAAGACACGGCCTACATGTTCGTCACCGGCCCGGACGTGGTCAAGAGCGTCACGCACGAGGAAGTGACCTTCGAGGAGCTGGGCGGCGCCAGCGTGCACAGCGCCACCTCCGGCGTGTGCCACGTGGTGGCGCCCGGCGAGGCGGACTGCCTGTATATGATCCGCAAGCTGCTCTCGTTCCTGCCGCAGAACAACATGGAAGACCCGCCCTTCGTCAAGACCAACGACGACGCGCTGCGCGCCGAGGCGGCCCTGGACACGCTCGTGCCGGATAACCCCAACAAGCCGTACGACATCAAAGACGTCATCCGCTTGGTCGTGGACAACGGCGAGTTCTTCGAGATCCACGAGCACTACGCCATGAACATCGTCGTCGGCTTCGCGCGGCTGGGCGGCCACAGCGTCGGCCTCGTCGCCAACCAGCCCGCCTACCTGGCCGGCGTGCTCGATATCGACGCCTCCGAGAAAGCCGCGCGTTTCATCCGCTTCTGCGATTGCTTCAATATCCCGCTGGTCACGTTTGAGGACGTGCCCGGCTTCCTGCCCGGCCTCAAGCAGGAGCACGGCGGCATCATTCGTTCCGGCGCCAAGCTGCTCTACGCCTACTGCGAGGCCACCGTCCCCAAGCTCACCGTCATCACGCGCAAAGCCTACGGCGGCGCCTACGACGTGATGAGCAGCAAGCACATCCGCGGCGACCTCAACCTGGCCTGGCCCACGGCCGAGATCGCCGTGATGGGCCCGGACGGCGCCGTCAACATCATCTTCCGCAAGGAGCTGGAGAAAGCGGCTGATCCGGCGGCGCGCAAGGCCGAGCTGGTGAAGGAATACCGCGAGAAGTTCGCCAATCCGTACGTCGCCGCCTCGCGCGGCTACATCGACGATGTCATCGAGCCGCACGAGACGCGCGCCCGGCTGATCAACGGCCTGGAGATGCTCGAGAACAAGCGCGACAGCAACCCGCAGAAGAAGCACGGCAACATCCCGCTCTGAACGGTCCGGCTGGAGGCCCGCCATGTCCCTGGATGAGTTCGGCCGGCGCTATCTGCGCCTGACCCTGGCGCTGCACCGGCATTTGGACGGCTACGTCGACGCTTACTACGGCCCGCCCGAGCTCAAGGCCGAGGTGGACGCCGCCGAGCCGCCGGCGCTGGCGGCCTTGCAGGCGGAGCTAGACTGGCTGCGCGCGCACGTCCCCGCCGAGGACGCGGCCCGCGCCCGGCACCTGCACGCCATCTTCCGCGCCATGGCCTGCACCCTGCGCCTGCTGGCCGGCGAGCGCCCCGAGTACCTGGATGAAGTCGCCGCGCTGTACGACATCCAGCCGCGGCGCGTGGATGAGTCGGTGTTCGAGCGCGCCCACCGCGCGCTGGCGGAGCTGCTGCCCGGCGCCGGCGCTCTGGCCGACCGGCTGGAGGCCTGGCGCAAGACCTTCGAGCTTGCGCCGGAGACGCTGCCGCCGGCCCTGGATCTGGTCCGGGCCGAGACCCGCCGGCGGACGCACGCGCTCGTCGATCTGGTGCCGGGCGAAACGGTGGAAGTCCGCCTGACGCGCAACCAGCCCTGGTCGGCCTACAACTGGTATTTGGGCCAGGCCCGCTCGCTGATTGAGTTCAACACCGATCTGCCGGTCTCGGCCCTGGACGTGCTTGGCCTGTTCGCGCACGAGGCCTACCCCGGCCACCACACCGAGGCGCAGCTCAAAGAGCGGCACCTGTACGCCGAGCGCGGTTATGCCGAAATGGCCAGCGCGCTGCTGCACGCGCCGGCGGCTGTCATCGCCGAAGGCATCGCCACCACCGCGCTCGAAGTCATCTTCCCCGACGACAGCCACTACGCCTGGACGGCCGGTACGCTGCTGCCCGCGTGCGGCCGCGCGGCCGAGGACCCGGAGCGGCTGCGCCAGATCGCGCGAGCGCGCCAGGATCTCCGGCACGTGAGCGGCAATGCCGCCATCCTGTTTCACACCGGCCAGCTTGACGCCGCGCAGACCGTGGACTACCTGCGCCAGTTCGGCCTGGGCACCGAGGCGCGCGCCCGGCAGAGCTTCCGCTTCATCACCAACCCGCTCTTCCGCGCTTACATCTTCACTTATACCGAGGGCTACGACCTGATCGCCCGGGCCGCTGACCGGGTCGGCCAGCTGGCGCTGTTCCGGCGTTTGCTGACCGAGCCGCTCCTCCCGACGGACCTGGCGGCGCTGGCGGCCTGAAGCGCCGGCTGGACACGGACAGCCTGAACGACAGCGGCGGCCTGGCGGGCCGCCGTTGTCGTTGTGGGCGTGGCCGGTTGGGGGAGAGCGAATCGGCGCCGCGCCAGCCGTCCGGCTAAGCGCTGTCGCCGGCCAGGAAGCTGCGCGCGTGCCAGTGGGTCTGCAGCCGCAGCGAGGCCAGCCGTTCCTGGGGCGCGCGGGTCTGGTCGGAGAGCAGGGCTTTGAAGCGGCCGGCCGTCTCCGTCCCGCGCAGCCGGTTGAGAAAGTTGTTGGCCTCGCGCCGCCACTTGGTCCCATGCTCCACGGCCGTCGCCGTCAGGAACTCCTGGCAGACGTTGTTGATCGTCAGCTGGCACGAGCGCAGGCAGTCTTCGTAGGTGTTGGGGGCGTCCGGCACCTGGTAGATCGTGGTCATGAAGTTGATCAGCAGGATCTTCACCAGGCCGCCGGCGTGGAGGTGATCCTCGCGGTTGGGGCGGTGTTCCAGGCTGCCCACGAAGAGCAGATCGGCGATGTCGGCGTCATGGAAGGCGCTGGCCAGCAGGTCCCCAGCCAGCTGCTCCGGCCGGGACACGTCCACCAGCATGCCCGTGGTGACGGCCTGGTCATGCAGGCTGATCTGGAACAGGCGCTCCTTGAAGTAGCTCCCGAACTGGTGGCCGATGATGGCGCTGATCAAGCGGTCCTGATCGCGCAGGCTCAGCTTGTGAAAATGCATATCCGGGTCGGTGACCAGGATGAAGGCGCTTACCAGGTGGTGCGCGGCGTCATATTCCGGGCTGTAACCGTCCTGGGTCAACTCCAGCCGGCGCCGGATGCCGAGCAGCAGCAGTTCGCTTTGGTTGGGCAGCAGCCGCAGTTCCCGCAGCACCGGCAGGAGGTCCTCCGCCCGGGTCGGCAGCAGTTGGCGCAGGGCCTCGCGCGGGATCCACTTGCCGATGTCGTGGCCGAGCACGCAGGCGTCGATCAGCCGGTCGTCGTGGCGTCCGATCGGGGGCGGCTGCTCCGGTGTTTGGCGCTGGAGCTCAGCCACGTACAGCCAGCGGGTCCGGTCGGCGACGTGGCGCAAGTGGTCGGTCTGTTCGGGGTTGTCCTGACGCAGGCTCAGGTACGCCTGCACGCGGGCGCTGAGCCGGGCGAGGAAGGCCTCCAGTTCCGCCTCGTTCGCGGCGGTTGTGGCCGTCAGGTCGAGCATAGGCCTCTGATTGTAGCCGCGCTCCGATTCTGTGCCAACAGTTCAGGCCAGGCGGTCGGCCTCAGCCGGCTTGTCGGCGCCGGGCTGCCCGGGCCGCATACAACGCCAGTGAGCCGGCCACGGCCGCATTCAGCGACTGGACGTGCCCGGCCATTGGGATGAACAGCCGGAAATCGCACAGGTCGCGCACCAGCCGCCGCAGGCCGCTGCCCTCGTTGCCGATCACCAGGGCCAGCGGCAGGTTGAGGTCAAACCGGTCGAGCGGCTGGGCATCGGCGCTCAGGTCCAGGCCGGCCAGCCAGACGTCGCGCTGTTTCAGCCGGCGCATGGCGTCGGCCAGGTTGGTGACCTGGGCGATGCGCAGATGCTCGGTGGCGCCGGCGGCGGTGTTGACGACGGTGGGGGTGACCTCGCAGCCGCGCCGCTCCTGGATGACCACGCCGTGGACGCCCATGGCCTCGGCCGTGCGCAGCAGCGCGCCCACGTTGCGCGGGTCCTGCACCAGGTCCAGCACCAGCACCAGCGGCGGCTCGCCGCGCTGCGCGGCCTGGATCAGCACATCGTCGAAGTCGGCGTACGGGTACGGGCCGACCTCCAGGATCAGGTTCTGGTGGCGTTCGCCGTGCGTGGCGAGGTTGATATGCTTGCGGTCGACGGTCTCGATGGGCAGGCCGCGCCGCTTGGCCTCGGCCAGGATGTCCTGGGCGTCCGCCAGGTCGGCGTCGCGCGCCACCTGGAGCCGGTGGATCTTGCGGCGCTGGGCGCGCAGGCACTCGCGCACGGCGTTGCGGCGGTAGAGCAGTTCGTGCGTCATGGGTGGCGCGAGTCTACCACGATTAGCGCCCGTAATTTTGCGGAGCAAACCGCCCGGCGGCTGTGCTATAAACAGGCCGATGAGACACAGGCCACGCAGGAACCTCTGGCCGGGGTTGGCCCGCTTGAGTGTGGCGCTCGGCCTGCTCGGGCTCGGCGCTTTCTTGGCGGCCCGGCCCGTTCAGGCCGGCGGCGTGGTGGCCGTGTGCTCGGAGGCGGCGCTGCGCCAGGCCCTGAGCGGCGGCGGCACTGTGACTTTTGCGTGCGGCCCGGCCACCATCGTCGTCGCCAGCCCGCTGGTGATCACGGCCGACACCGTCCTGGATGGCGGCGGCCAGATCACGCTCAGCGGCGGGAACCTGAGCGGCGTCCTGGTTACGGCCGCGAACCGGACGGTGACTGTGCGCAACCTGTCCATCGTCAACGGCCGCAGCGCCGGCCAGGGCGCCGGCCTTCAGGTCGGCGCCAACAACACGCTGACGCTTGAAAACGTCACTTTCACGGGCAACGTCTCCACCCGCGATGCGGCCCTGTGCGACGGCGGCGGCGCGCTCTTCATCGGCGGCGGCAGCCAGGCCGTCATCACGGGCAGCACCTTCACCAACAACCAGGCGCAGAACGGCGGCGCCCTCAACAGCCTGCGCAGCGACCTGACGATCACGGGCAGCGCCTTCTCCGGCAACAGCGCCGTGCACAGCCCGGCCATGGACGCGCGCGGCGACTGCGGCGGCGGCGGGGCCGTGTATATCGACGGCGCGGACGGTTTCGACGGCCGGCCCAGCGTCAGCGTGATCCAGGACAGCACCTTCACGGGCAACACCACCAACAACCACGGCGGCGCCGTCTTCATCGGCCTGTATGCGGATGAGACGATCACGCTCCAACGGGTGGTAATCACCGGCAACAGCGCCGTGCGCAACACCCAGGGCCAGGCCGGCACCGGCGGCGGCGTCTGGTATGGGCGCGGCGATCCGGGGCAGGCCATCAACGCCCTGGTCATCGCCGAGGCCGCCTTTGTGGACAATCACGCCGATACGCAGGGCGGGGGGCTGTGGACGGACGCGCCGGTCACGGTTCGCAACGCCACCTTCCACGGCAATGACGCCACCAACCCGGCGGCCCTGGCCCCGGACGATTGGCGGCGGGGCAACGGCGGCGCCATCGCCGAGAACCTGTTTGGCGGCGATCCGGCCCTCACGTTGGCCAACGTCACGTTGGCCGCGAACGCGGCCGGCTTCAACGGCGGCGCCATTGCCGGCGACGCTGTGCGGCTGCGCAACACTGTGTTTGCCGCCAACACCGGCGGCAACCCCTGGGCCATCCAGCAGCACTGCACCAACGCGCTGACCGACGAAGGCGGTAACTTCCAGCATCCGCCCCGCAACCCCAGCCCGTGGTATTGGAACGAGACCAATTGCTCGGCCGCGGTCACGCTAGCTGATCCGCAGTTGGCAGCCCTGGCCGACAACGGCGGCCTCGGAGCAACGCTGGCGCTGCTCCCGGGCAGTCCGGCCTTGGACGCGGGGGTGGCCGCGCCCTGCCCAGGCACGGACCAGCGCGGGGTGGGGCGCGCCCTGGGCGGCGCCTGTGACAGCGGCGCCTACGAGCGGGTGACGCGGCTGGCGGCCGTGCCTGGCGCGGTGGCCGTGGCTGACCCGGCGCTCACGCTCGAAGTCCACGGCGATGCCTTCATCCCCGGCCAGACCATTATCTGGAACGGGTCGCCGCTCACCACCACCTGGGTCAGCCGCTTCCGGTTGGCGGCCAGCCTCCCGCCGTCTGCGCACGCCGCGCCTGGAACCGCCAGTGTGGCGGTGTCTGGCTTGCCGCTCACCGCGGCCACGGTCTTTGTCTGGGCCGATCTTCACCGGGTCTACCTCCCCGCGGCCCGGCGCTGACGCCCCGACCCGCCCGATGGCTCCTGGCTTGACATTTGAATTGGGTATTGACTAGAAGAAGGTTGTTGATAAAATAACAATTCCGAAAGTTAGCGTCTGGCCGGATTGTGAAGTTTTTCCCAATCTTCACCGCCTCGCTGCTCACTTCAACGTACCAGGAGCCAACGCATGTCGACTGTCTTGGGGAGCAAGTCTTACGCTCGTATTAAGGACGTCCTCACGCTGCCGTCGCTGATCGAGGTCCAGCTCGAGTCTTTCCAGTGGTTCCAGAAAGACGGGCTGGCCGAATTGTTTGAGGAGGTCTCCCCGATCGAATCGTTTAATGGCGGGATGCAGTTGTGGTTCCCGTGCAAGCGCGTCGAGCAGATGGGCTTCAGCCTGAAGTATTGGTTCGACGAGCCCAAGTATGGCATCGACGAGTGCGTCGAACGCGACATCACCTTCGCGGCCCCGCTGTACGTGTCCGTCCTGCTGACCGGCACCGAGGTCGCCAGCCCCGTCAAGAACGACATCTTCCTGGGCGATTTCCCGTTGATGACGGACAACGGCACCTTCATCATCAACGGCACCGAGCGCGTCGTCGTCTCCCAGCTCATCCGCTCGCCGGGCGTGTACTTTGAGGGCGAGGAAGACCGCACCTCCGGCCGGCGGCTGGCGATGGCCAAGCTCATCCCGGACCGCGGCGCCTGGATGGAGTTCGAGACCCGCAAAAGCGATTACCTGACGCTCAAGTTCAACCGCAAGCGCACCGTCCCGGTCACCATCCTGCTGCGCGCCCTGGCCGCCGTCAGCGACGGCCTGGAGAACGTGCCCATCAAGAAGGGCACCGAGGACGAGATTCTCGAGCTGTTCAAGGACGTCGACAACAACCCGGATCACCTGTACATCCCGGCCACGCTGCGCCAGGAGCCGACCTGGGGCGAGTCGCGCGATAAGCGCACCGTCGCCGAGGAGGCCCTGGTCGAATTCTACAAGCGCATGCGCCCGGGTGATCCGCCGACCCTGGACAACGCCCGCGAATTCCTGCTGCAGCAGCTGTTCGATCAGCGCCGCTATGACCTGGAGCGGGTGGGGCGCTACAAGCTCAACCAAAAGCTCGGCCTGACCGAGATCGTGCCGCTCAGCCACCGCACCGTCACCGCCTGGGACGTCATCAACGTCCTCAAGCGCATGATCAACATCAATAACGGCGTGGAGGACACCGACGACATCGACCATCTCGGCAACCGCCGCGTCAAGACGGTCGGCGAGCTGATCCAGAACAAGATGCGCGTCGGCCTGCGCCGCATGGAGCGCGTGGTCAAGGAGCGCATGTCCATCCGCGAGAGCGACAACGTCTCGCCGCTCACGCTCGTCAACATCCGCCCGATTGTGGCCGCCATCCGCGAGTTCTTCGGCTCCAGCCAGCTCTCGCAGTTCATGGACCAGACTAACCCGCTGGC
Organism: uncultured Anaerolineales bacterium; assembly: GCA_937952305.1. Taxonomy (GTDB): domain Bacteria; phylum Chloroflexota; class Anaerolineae; order Anaerolineales; family UBA6663; genus SpSt-583. Next base: position 75,226 of record CALFZO010000088.1, read on the forward strand.
CGAGCTGACGCACAAGCGCACGCTCTCGGCCCTCGGCCCGGGCGGTCTGCGCCGCGAGCGCGCCGGCTTCGACGTGCGCGACGTGCACCACTCGCACTACGGCCGCATTTGCCCGATCGAGACGCCGGAAGGCCCGAACATCGGCCTGATCGGGCGCCTGGGCTCCTACGCCAAGGTCAACGCCTTCGGCTTTATCGAGACGCCTTACCGCAAGGTCATCAAGTGGCTGCCGGTGGACGACAAGCGCCTGATCGGGCGCAAGCTGCGCGAGGACATCGGCGACGCCAAGACCGGCGAGGCCATCGCCAGCGAGGGCGACGAGATCACCAAGGACCTGATCAAGCGGATTGCCAAGGTCAAGGACGAGGTCGACATCGTGCCCTTCGTCTCGGACGACATCCACTACCTGTCGGCCGATGCCGAGGACCGCTACACCATCGCCCAGGCAACGACGCCGCTCAACGAGCAGATGGAGTTCATGCGTGCCCGCCCGTCGTGCCGGCACGCCTCCAAATTCCTGTTCGCGCTCCCGGATCGCATCGATTACATGGACGTGGCGCCGCGCCAGATCGTGGGCATCAGCGCCGCCCTGATCCCGTTCCTGGAGCACGACGACGCCAACCGTGCGCTGATGGGCTCCAACATGCAGCGCCAGGCCGTGCCGCTCCTGCGCCCGGAGATCCCGATCGTGTCGACGGGCATGGAGAAGCAGGCCGCGCTGGACTCGGGCCAGGTGCTGACGGCTGATGAGGACGGTGAGGTGATCTCGGTCACCGGCAAGGAAGTCGTCGTCCAGAGCGGCAGCAAGAAGCGCGTCTACCGGCTGCGCAAGTACACGCGCTCTAACCAGAGCACGTGCATCGACCAGCGCCCGGCCGTCACCAAAGGCCAGCGCGTGCGCAAGGGCGATGTCATCGCCGATTCGTCGTCCACCGACCATGGCGAGATCGCTCTGGGCCACAACGTCCTGGTGGCCTTCCTGTCTTGGGAAGGCGGCAACTATGAGGACGCCATCCTGATCTCCGAACGCATGGTGCGCGAGGACAAGTTCACGTCCATCCACATCGAGAAGCACGAAGTCGAGGCGCGGGACACGCGCCTGGGGCCGGAGGAGATCACCTACGACATCCCGAATGTCGGCGAGGAAGCCCTTAAGGACCTGGACGAGCACGGCATCATCCGCATCGGCGCCGAAGTCGGCCCGAACGACATCCTGGTCGGCAAGATCACGCCCAAGGGCGAGAAGGAGCTGACCCCGGAAGAGAAGCTGCTGCGCGCGATCTTCGGTGAGAAGGCGCGCGAGGTGAAGGACTCGTCGCTGCGCCTGCCGCACGGCGAGCGCGGCAAGGTCATCGACGTCAAAGTCTTCACCCGCGACGAGCACCGTGACCTGCCGGCCGGCGTCGAAAAGATGGTGCGCGTGTCGGTGGCGCAGCGCCGCAAGATCACCGAAGGCGACAAGATGGCCGGCCGCCACGGCAACAAGGGCGTGATCTCCAAGGTCGTGCCGATTGCGGATATGCCTTTCCTGCCGGACGGCACGCCGATCGACATCATCCTCAACCCGCTGGGCGTGCCGGGCCGCATGAACATCGGCCAGGTGCTGGAGACGCACCTGGGTTGGGCGGCCGAGCGCCTGGGCTTCCGGGCCGTCACGCCGGTCTTTGACGGCGCCTCCGAGGACGAGATCGAGGCCGAGCTGGCGCGCTCGTGGTTGATCGACCGCGCCTGGGCCGAGATCGCCGGCCGGGCTTGGGAGATGATCCAGGGCCAGAACTACGATCCGGAAAACCTGGAGGATGACGCCGAGGTGCGCCGCCTGTACCTGGCCCAGTGGCTGCGCGGCCGCAAGTACAGCCAGGATCAGCTGGCCACCAATGAGAAGTACGCGCGCCGGGCCGCGCTGCGGGAGTGGCTGCGGGATCTGGGCTACAACCCGGAGGAGATGCTGATTTTCGAGGAAGCCTCGCCGCTGGCGTCGGCCCGCAAGGCTATGGACGAGCTGGCCATCGAAGCCTGTCTGCGGCTGTGGCTGCAGGACCAGGGCCGTGATCCCGGCCAAGCCACCGGCGCTGAACTGCGGCGTCTGGCCGATCAGGCCTCGCTCGCGCTCGATCTGCCGCTGCCGATCCTGGGCAAGCAGGTGCTGCATGATGGCAAGAGCGGCCAGCGCTTTGACCAGCCGGTGACCGTGGGCGTGATCCATATGCTTAAGCTCGCCCACCTGGTCGAAGACAAAGTCCATGCCCGCTCCACTGGCCCGTACTCGCTGGTCACGCAGCAGCCGCTCGGCGGCAAGGCCCAGTTCGGCGGCCAGCGCTTCGGCGAGATGGAGGTCTGGGCCCTGGAGGCTTACGGTGCCGCCCACACCCTCCAGGAGATGCTCACCGTCAAGTCGGACGATGTCCAGGGTCGCGTCAAGACCTACGAGTCGATCATCAAAGGTGAGCCGATTGAGGAGCCCGGAATTCCGGCTTCCTTCCGGGTCTTGGTCAAGGAACTGCAGAGCCTGGGCCTGGTCGTCGAGGCGGTGCAGGATAACGGCGACGTCATCCGCTTTGGCAAGGACGAGGAAAAGAGCCGCACGCCCAAACCAGGCCTGGGCCTCCTCAACCTTTATGAGGAGTAGCGGGCCCGGATTGACACAACGGCTTGACGGTTAATGGGCCGTGTGATAAACTCAGGGTCCTTGTGAGCCTTTTCACGCCATAGTGCTGCGGCTCGCGCCAAAGCATGCTGAATATTGGTAAACCGTGAGGCGAGGCCATCGTTGTGGGTGCGCGGTGGCCTCCCTTACTGCCAAACGCTAATCTAATCTCAGGATATATCGGCAAGACTCGGGAGATTTTCGCGTGCCAACGATCAATCAGCTCGTCCGCCGTGGCCGCCAGACCAGGAAGGCCAAAAGCAAGTCGCCGGCGCTGCAGGTCTCGCTCAATACGCTCAAGCAGCGCCGCGTACCGCAGCCCAAGGGTTCGCCGCAGAAGCGCGGCGTCTGTACCGTGGTTCGCACGCAGACGCCCAAGAAACCGAACTCAGCCCTGCGCAAGGTGGCGCGTGTCCGCCTCACCAACGGTCTGGAAGTGACGGCCTACATCCCGGGCGAGGGCCACACGCTGCAGGAACACTCGGTGGTCCTGGTGCGTGGCGGTCGTGTCAAGGATCTGCCGGGCGTGCGCTATCACATCGTCCGCGGCACGTTGGACACCACTGGCGTCGACGCCCGGCGTCAGGGGCGGTCCAAGTACGGCAACAAGCGGCCCAAGGAAGCTAAGGCTGCGGCGAAGAAGTAACCTGTTAGGAGAACGGCATGCCACGACGATACCGCCCGACCAAGCGCCCCCTGGGGGGCGACATTCGCTACAACAGCGTCGCCATCCAGGATTTTATCAACCGCATGATGCACCGGGGCAAGAAGAGCACGGCCACGCGCGTGATCTATGATGCCCTGGCGCTGGCCAGCGACCGGTCTAAAAAGGATCCGGTCGAGCTCTTTGATACGGCCCTCAAGAACGTCGGGCCGATGATTGAGGTCAAGCCTCGGCGCGTCGGCGGCGCCACCTACCAGGTGCCGGTGGAAGTCAGCCCGGACCGGCGCTTGAGCCTGGCGATGCGCTGGATCATCGCGGCGGCTCGTTCGCGCGGCGGTAAGTCCATGGCCGAGAAGCTGGCCGGCGAACTGTTGGACGCGTCCAACAATACCGGTTCGGCAATCAAGAAGCGTGAAGAGACGCACAAGATGGCCGAGGCCAACCGGGCCTTCGCCCACTATCGCTGGTAGAGCGGCGCCATAACGTGATCAGGGAGCGGTTGTCAGGGAGCTGAGTGGCGTTGAGACTGCGCGCAGCGGCCTGGGACCGTGTGCCAGCAGTCGAGGTCTGACAGCCAGAACATGTCGAACGATTACCCTCTCGAAAAAGTCCGGAATATCGGCATCATCGCGCATATCGATGCCGGTAAAACGACGACGACCGAACGCGTCCTGTTCTATACCGGCAAGACGCACCGCATCGGGTCCGTAGATGACGGCACGACCGTCACGGACTGGATGGAGCAGGAACGCGAGCGCGGTATCACCATCGTCTCGGCAGCCGTGACGGCCGAGTGGCGCGGGTACAAGGTCAACCTGATTGACACACCCGGCCATATCGACTTCACCGCCGAGGTGCAGCGGTGCCTGCGTGTGCTGGACGGCGGCGTAGTGGTCTTCGATGCCGTTCAGGGTGTGGAGCCGCAGAGCGAGACCGTCTGGCGCCAGGCTGACCGCTACGGCGTGCCGCGCATCTGCTTCATCAACAAGATGGACCGCACCGGTGCCGATTTCTACAAATCGGTCCAGTCCATCCGCGAGCGTCTGGGGGCCAACCCGATCCCAGTGCAGATGCCCATCGGCCAGGAAGCGGGCTTCAAGGGCGTCGTCGATTTGATCGAGGAGAAGGCCATCTTCTGGCTGGACGACGTCGGCCGCAAGGTGGAGGTCCGCGATGTGCCGGACGAACTGCGCGCGGCGACGGATGAGGCCCGCCATAAGCTGATCGAAGCGGCGGCCGAACTGGACGATGCGCTGACCGTGAAGTATCTGGAGGGCGAGGCGCTCACGATCGCCGAGCTGCGCCAGGCCCTGCGCCAGGGTACGCTGGCCGGCAAGTGCAATCCGGTCTTCTGCGGCGCGGCCCTCAAGAACAAAGGTGTTCAGCCCGTTCTGGATGGCGTGGTGGAGTTTCTGCCTTCTCCGCTGGACATCCCGGCGGTCAAGGGGAGCGACCCGGAAGACGACGAGATTGTCGAGCGGCCGACCGATCCGAAGGCGCCGTTGGCGGCCCTGGTCTTCAAGATCGTGTCGGACCCATACGTCGGGCGGCTGGCCTATTTCCGGGTGTATTCGGGGCGGTTGGAAGCCGGTTCGAGCGTCCTCAACTCCAGCAAGGGCAAGAAGGAACGCATCAGCCGCTTGATCCGCATGTATGCCGATCGGCGCGAAGAGATCCAGTACGTCGAAGCCGGCGACATCGCCGCAGTCTTGGCGCTCAAGGACACCTTCACCGGCGAGACGCTGACCGACCCGGGCAAGCCGGTGGTCCTGGAGACGATCAGTTTCCCGGATCCGGTCATCGAACTGGCGGTCGAGCCCAAGACCACGGCCGACCAGGAGAAGATGAGCGAAGCCCTGCGCAAACTGGCCGAGGAAGACCCGACCTTTCACGTGCGGTCCGATGAGGCTACCGGCCAGACGATTATCGCCGGCATGGGCGAGTTGCACCTGGAGGTGCTGCTGGACCGCATGCTGCGCGAGTTCCGGGTGCAGGCCAACGTCGGCCGGCCGCGGGTGGCCTACAAAGAGTCCATTACGCGCCAGGTGCCCAAGGTGGACCTCAAGTACGCCAAGCAGTCTGGCGGTCACGGCCAGTACGGCCATGTGGTGATCGCCATGGAGCCAGGTGAGCCGGGCTCCGGCATCGTCTTTGAGAACAAGATCATCGGCGGGTCGATCCCGAAAGAGTTCATCAACCCGATCGAAAAGGGCATCCGCGAGGCGTCCGAAAGCGGCGTCATTGGCGGGTACCCGGTGGTGGACATCAAGGTCACCTTGTTCGACGGGTCGTCGCACGACGTCGACTCGAGCGAGATGGCTTTCAAGATCGCGGGCTCGATGGCCTTCAAGGAAGGCATGCAGCGTGGGGCGCCCGTCCTGCAGGAGCCGGTGATGAAGGTCGAGGTGATCGTGCCGGAGGAGTACATGGGCGACGTGCTCGGCGACCTGTCGGCGCGGCGCGCCCAGATTGAGGGCATGGAGGCCCGCGCCAACGCGCAGGTCATCCGCTCGATGGTGCCGCTGGCCCAGATGTTCGGCTATGCCACCGATTTGCGCTCCAAGACGCAGGGGCGCGGCGTGTATACGATGGAATTCCATCACTACCAGCAGCTGCCCCCGCACATGGCTGAGGAAGTGATGAAGGGCGTCAACAAGAAATAACCTTGAGCTGCGTGGCGGCCGCCGGCCGCGCCAGCGTGGGAGGCATCATGGCGAAGGAAAAGTTTGACCGGAGCAAGCCGCATCTGAACATTGGGACGATTG
>CALFZO010000089.1 GCA_937952305.1 uncultured Anaerolineales bacterium
GCTCAAAGGTCCGGGTGTTCAGGACGCTGCCGGGCCAGACAGGGATGGGCGGCGGGATCAGTCCGCCGAAGACCGCGTATAACAGGAGGCCAATGCCGGCCGCGCGCAGCATCGTGACGATGTGCGGGGCCTCCAGCGGCGCCACGAACCGATGCGCCTGCACACGCAGGCCGTAGGCGGCCAGAAGCGCGCCCGGAAAGCCGATCAGGTAACGGGCCAGGGCATTGGCCACATTATGCCAGCCGATAGGGTCGGGGATCATTTGGGGGAGCACAAAGAGCGCGACCAAGAAGTAGCCGGCCAACAAGCCGGCGGCGAGCCGGCTGAGCCAGCGCCAGCCCTCCGCCGCGCGCATCAGGCCGGCCCCGAACATGAACAGGCAGGCCAGCGAGGCGCTGAGCAGGATCAGGTGGACGCTATGCAGCGCCTCGATCCCGGCCGGGTTGAGGACGGCTTCGTGGACCGGTGCAAAATGCTCGCCCCATTCAAACAGTCCATGCGTGAGGCCAAACGCGGCCAGCCAGCCAAGGGTGCGGGCCAAGGCCAGGCGCGAGGACCGGCGCGATTGCAGGGCGACCACCAGCCCCATGACGAAGAACGAGAGCCCATAGCCGAACTCGAAGATCGGCCGGTTGATCTCGTAGAAAGTCCGCAGCGCAGTCAGCCAGTCAGAAATGCTGCCCTCGCTATCGCCTGGCATAGGCGTCGCCCGATCCCACCGACTAGTGCGTGGGCGGCTGCCAGCGCAATTTACGCGACAATCGGGGAATGCGTCAACCCCTGCCCTTGGTCTGGCAGGCGGAAATGAAGCCCGGACCGCCGTTCGCGGCGCCGCCTGCCCGCGCCCGGCAACGGGCGGCGCCGGCGTACGCCATTTGGCGGGCAGACAACGACGCGAACCCCGTCTACAGTCACAAGCAGACGGCGCGCAATTGGCTCAGGAACGCAAGTTCTGTCATCCCGCCCGGTCTTCGCCGGCGGTTCAAGAAGGCTTCATGAGTTCTTCACACGCGCTGACTATCGTTGGCATTGAGCCCGGCCAATGCTGGCCGGAAGTCACGGAGGTTAACATGAGCAAATCACTACAGTGGGTCATCGGCCTCAGCGTGGCGCTGCTGGCGCTGGCCGTCGCATTCTCCTTGATCTGGCCGCTTTTCGCGCCCCAAACGGCCTGGGGCGGTTACCGGGGCATGATGGGCGCCGGCCACATGGCCGGCGGCTGGGGCATGATGGGCCTCCCGTTCGGCATTGGCATGGCCGGCATGCTGCTGTGGCCGGCGCTGTTCATCGGCCTGATCGTCCTGGGGGCAGCCTGGCTGGCGCGCGCCGCCTCCCGCCCGCCGGCCGGCCCCGCGCCGCGGAGCAGCCCGCTGTGTGCGCACTGCGGCCAGCCGCTGGAGGCCGGCTGGAAGGCCTGCCCGTACTGCGGCGAGAAGGTCTGAGCGTCCGGCACTCAACCCGCTGGCCGGCCAGGAGCAAAGCATCCTGGCCGGTTGCGTTCATACTTCCCTCATGCCCCAGACGATCCTGGTTGTGGACGACGAGCCGCAGTTGGTCCGGGCCCTGCGCGGCTACCTGGAGCAGGCCGGCTACCGCGTGGCCACGGCCGGCGACGGGCCGGCGGCGCTGGCCCAGTACAAACACGAGAAGCCGGACCTGGTCCTGCTCGACCTCAACCTCCCGGGCCTGGATGGCCTGGAGGTGGCCCGCCGCCTGCGCACGCTGGCGGAGGTCCCCATCATCATGGTCACGGCTCGCGTGGAGGAGACCGATCGTCTGGTCGGCCTGGAATTGGGCGCGGACGACTACATCACCAAGCCCTTCAGCCCGCCGAGCCGTTCCGGGCCGATCTGGTGGCCCGGGTCCGGGCCGTGCTGCGCCGGGCCGAGGGCCCGCGCGCCGCGCCGGAGGTCCTGCGCGTCGCGGACCTAATCATCGACCTGAGCCGTCACACCTTGAAACGCGGCGAGGCCCTGATCGGCGTAACCCCGACCGAATTCAACCTGCTTGTCGCGCTGGCCCGCGAACCGGGCCGGGTGTTCACGCGTTTACAGCTCCTGGAAGTCGTCCAGGGTGACACGTTCGAGGGCTACGAACGCACCGTGGACGCCCACGTCAAGAATCTGCGCGCCAAGCTCGAACCTGAGCCCCGGCAGCCGCGTTACCTGCTCACGGTGTACGGCGTCGGCTACAAGTTCGCCGACGAGTAGGCCGGCCATCATGCGCCTCTTTCCGAAACTGCTGCTCGCCTTCCTGGCCGTGATCGTGACCGGGGTGCTGGCCGTGTCCTTCCTGGCTAACCAGGCCGCTGCCCGCGAAGTGCATACGGTCATGGCCCAGGGCGGCATGACGACCGAGGCCGGGCTGGCCCAACAGTTGGCCGGCTTCTACAGCGACCAGGGCGCCTGGGACGGCGTGGAGGCGCTCCTGGGCAGCGGGCGGGGGATGAGCGGGATGGGGGCCGACAGCACCGGGCGCCGGGTCGGCCAGACGTTAGCGGCTCTGGATTTAGCAGGCTCAGTGCCCATTGAAGTGGACGGCCGGCGGGTGGGCGCACTGCTCGTCCAGGGCGGCATGCTGGGCAGCGGGCTGGGGGCTGAGGCGGGGCGGGACTTGCTCGCGCGCGTGAACCGGGCCGTCTGGCTGGCCGCGCTCAGCGCGGCCGGCGTCGCCCTGATCGTGGGTGGCCTGCTGGCCTTCGGCCTGGCCCGGCCAATCCGGCAGCTCACGGCCGCGGCCGGCGCGCTAGAACGCGGCGATTTCAGCCGGCGCGTCGCCGTCCGCAGCCGGGACGAGATCGGCGACCTGGCCATCTCTTTCAACAAGATGGCGGACGGCCTGGCGCGGGCCGAGCGCCAGCGCCGCGACCTGACCGCCGATATCGCTCACGAACTACGCAATCCTCTGGCCGTCCTGCAGAGCCAATTGGAAGGCTTGATCGACGGCGTCTTTCCGGCGACGACCGAGAACCTGCAGCCGCTGCTGGACCAGACCCAACTCTTATCCCGGCTGGTGGACGACCTGCGCACCCTGGCGCTGGCCGAGGCCGGCCAACTGGAGCTCCAGCGCGCGCCGGCGGACCTCGGCCGGCTGGTGGCCTCCGTCGTTGCCCGGTTTGCGCCCGCGGCGGCAACCAGGCAGATCACGCTTGAAGTGGATACACCGGCGGACCTGCCCGAAATCGCGCTTGACGCGCAGCGCATTGAGCAAGTCTTCGGCAACCTGCTGAGCAACGCGCTGCGCCATACGCCCGCGGGCGGCAACGTTATCTGTCGGGCCGTGGCCGAAAGCGCCGGCGCGGTCACCGTCTCCATCTCCGATAACGGCGCCGGCATCCCGCCCGAGTCTCTCCCGCACATCTTTGACCGTTTCTACCGCGTCGACCGCTCCCGCTCACGCGCCGAGGGCGGCACGGGGTTGGGCCTGGCCATCGTCCGGCAGTTGGTCGAGGCCCATGGCGGGCGCGTCTGGGCCGAGAGCGCGCCCGGCCAGGGCACAACGGTCGCCTTCAGTGTGCCACTGGCGGGGCCGCCGCCGGCCCGCTAACGGTCAGTCCGGCGCAGGATCCACAGACCGGAATTCATGTCGCTGGCGTAGATCAGGCCGGTCGCTTCATCATACGCCACGCCCCAGACCTGCGGCGCATTGGACAGCACCCCGCGCTGCGAGGGCTTGACCGGATTGTTGGCCGACGGCGGCACGAAGTAGGCCACCTCGCGCAGCGCGCCCGGATCGCTGGCGTCCACGATTCGGATACCATCAGAGTACCAGGACAGATACACCTCGCTGCCCACCACGAGGGGGTTGTGGATGACGTAGTCGCCGGCCGCCTGGCTGTCGGTGCCGAGCGAGTTCGGCGTTCGATATTCGCCGATCTGCACCGGCGCCGCCAGATTGGCATAGTCGTAGACCCGCAGATACCCATACCCCTTCTCGATACCAGGGCCAGAGGTCTTGCAAAAATCTTCATCCGCCGTGAACAGCAGCCGCCGGCCTTCGTCATAAGAGCTGGAGTGTGCGTCGCCGTCGGCGTTCGCGGGATAGAGTGTGCGGCCCTTGAAGACCGGCGTGGCCGGGTCGGTCACGTCCAGGGCGATAAAGCCGCTGTCCCAGTACGAGACGAAGACCAGCTTGCCGTCCGCCGAGGGCTCGGCGCTGTGGCCATAATTCGGGTCCGCGTCGCAGCCCTGGCCGGCGCCAAACGGGCCGCCGTTGTCCTGGATGCCCCAATCAGACACCTGCACCGGCCGGGTCGGGTCGGTCAGGTCGATCAGGCGGAAATCGCCGTAGCCGGCCGCGTCGCGGTAGCCGCTGGAGGTGGCGGCATCTGGGTAGCGGCTGGCCGGCACGCTGGTGTAGGCCAAGGTGCGGCGCAGGTCGGTGCGGTGCTGGATCTCGAACTCGTGGACGCCGCGCGTGCAGCAGCCGGTGTTTAGGTAGCCGAGCGGCGCCGGCGCGGCGGCGTTGGTGACATCCCAGAGCATCAAGCCGCGGTCGGCGTTCGCGTCGTAGCGCGAATCCCCGCAGTATTGGATACCCACCACCGCTATGTTCCGGCCCTTGAAACGGCCGTAGCGGGCCGTGTAGACCACCACATCCTCGGCCGAGGTGTTCGGCGGGTTCTGCAGCCGGGCCACCACCTGCGGGTTAGCCGGATTGCGCGCGTCAATCACCAACACGCTGGTATTGGAGCCAGATGGGCAGAAGCGATCCTTGGAGCCGGAAGCCCAATCCCCGAAGCCCTACTGCCCCACATACGCGTAGCCGGCGTGGACCCAGACGTCGGCGTTGAAGCCCCGGCCGCCCAGGTCGGTATGGCCGACGACGGCCATATTCCAGGCCGCGCCGGCGTTGGAGCCGTTGGACGCCGACACAGGCCCGGCGCCCAGCACCATGAGAGTAGCGAGACAGCTCAACCCAAAACGGAGCATGACCTGGCGGTTCATTGAGCCTCCTGGCGGCGCGCGGCTAAATTCGACTGAGATTGGCGGTTTACAAATTTTCGCATCCGTTGACATAGGGATATCGCTCGCGATGGTCAATCTCATGGGCTGGCCCTTCAGTTTGGCGGCGGGTTGACGCCAGATGAACCTAGCTGGCTAGGTTCGGCCGCCACTATTGTGAAGCAGAGAACAACCCTACTATAACGAGCGAAGATTTCCGCCCTGCGTTTCTCAAGGAGAAGACCCGCTATGCCCCGCAGACTCTTGCTCGTCCTGAACGTCCTGATGGCCGCGGCCGTCGTCCTGGCCGCCTGTGCGCCGGCGGCGACGCCGACCCCGGCGCCGACCGAGCCGCCCCGGCCTCTTCGTCGGCAGCGTCAGATGTGTATAAGAGACAGCCCCATCCCGTGGGAGGCGCCCAAGGGCGCCCTCGTGTCGGTTCCGGCCGCGGCCGCGCCTGTTTTGGATGGCGTGGCGGACGAAGCGGCCTGGGCCGACGCCCCCGTGACCAAGATCAAGGTTGAGTACGGCGCCAACATGGGCAGCACCACGGCCGAGTTGAAATCCGTCTACGCCGGCGACATGGTCTACTTCCTGCTGGTCTACGCCGATCCGACCGAGAGCCAGCAGCGCGCGCCGTGGGTGCTGGGCGCTGATGGCAAGTGGACGGTGCTGGTGGACCCGAATGACAAAGGCGGGGACAACAACCTCTACTACGAAGACAAATTCTCGATGCTGTGGCCGATCGCGGACAGCGTGCCGGACTTTGCCGAGAAGGGCTGCGGCACCGGCTGCCACTTCGACGACGGCACCGGCAAGCCGTTTGGCAATAAGTACTTCGAGACCCCCGACGCCATGGCCGACCTATGGCACTGGAAGTCAATCCGCAATGACGCCCAGATCGACGACCAGTACGTGGACGCGACGCCGTACGATAAAGAGAAAGCTCCGGAAGCCGGCCGCCACAGCGACCCGAAGGGCGACGGCAGCATCGGCTATGTGACCAACCAGACCGAGGATAAGACCCTGCCGGCTTTTGCCCTGCCCGACAACCAGCCGGCGCCACCGTACTACATCCTCGACAGCAAGAAGGTGCCGTTCGACCCGACCAAGTACCAGGCCGGCGACGAAGTGCCCGGCATCGTCAAGGGCCCGTACACGGGCGACCGCGGCGACATCGCCGCCGGCTGGAAATATGCGGATGGGCAGTGGACGATCGAGTTCGGGCGCAAGCAGGTGACGGCGTCTGAGAAGTACGACGTGCAGTTTACTGACTTGACCGCCACCTACTACTTCGGCCTGGCGATCTTCGACAACGCCCAGGTGCGCCACGCCTTCGAAGCCGGCGCGACCCCGTTCGTCTTCCAGCCGTAAGCACCGGCTGAGGCCGGACAACTGAATCGTCTGACCAACTGGCCTTCCGTCACCCGTCGTGGCGGAAGGCTTACTTTTCGCCGGGCGGCATCACCTGGGCCGGTAGCTGGTACCGGGCCGCGAAGGCGGCCAACTCGACGCGGTTGCCCAGCTTGAGCTTCTCCAGGATGTTGCTGACGTAGTTGCGGACCGTGATCTCGCTCAAGCCGAGCTGCGCCCCGATCTGCTTGTTGCTCAGGCCGCGGGCCACCCGTACCAGCACTTCCCGCTCGCGCGGCGAGAGATCACGGAAGACGTCGGCCTCGGCCTGCGCCTCCAGGTCCTGCAGCCGAGCCACCACGCGAGCCGCGGTCTGCGGATCGAGCGCTATCTCGCCGTGGGCGGCCGCCTGCACGGCACGCAGCAACTCCTCCCCGCCGACCTGCTTGAGCACAAAGCCGGAGGCCCCGGCCCGCAAGGCCTGGCCGATGGCCTGGTCGTCTTTGTGGGAAGTCAGGATCACGACCCGGGTCTCTGGAAAGCGCTGCCGGATCTCGCGGCAGGCCTCCAGCCCGCTGCGGTCCGGCAGGCGGACGTCCACCACGGCCACGTGCGGGCGGTGGCGTTCGACCTGGCGCAGGGCCTCGTCCGCCGAACCGGCCTCGGCCACCACCCACATCTCCGGCTGGGCTTCCAGCAGGCTGCGCAGGCCCAGCCGTACCACCTCATGATCATCTACTACTACGACCCGGATCTGGCTCATGGCTGGACCTCTAGCGGGATGGCCAGGGTCACGGTGGTGCCCTGACCGGGCGCCGAGGCCAGCGCCACCTGGCCGCTGAGCAGACGCGCACGGTCCCGCATGTTGCGCAATCCATAGCCGGCTTCGACCTCGGCTGGCAGCCCGCAGCCGTCATCCCGGATCGTTAGGTGCAGGCGGCCGGCCGCACACCTCAGATCTACCTGGATGGCGCGCGCTTGGGCATGGCGGACGGCGTTGCTGAGCGCCTCGCGCGTGAAGCTCACCAAGTGCGCCAGCCGGTCGGCCGGCATGGCCGGGGCTAGGCTAGCGTTGAACTCGACCCGCATGCCCGAGGCGCGCCCAGCCTCCTCCACGACGCCGACCAGAGCGGCCTCCAGGTCGGCGCCAGCCTCGGCCGGCCGCAGTTCCCCCAGGAAGGCGCGCAGATCGGCCAGGGCATCGTTGAGGGTCAGCATCAGGCGGTCCAAGCCATCGCCCAGCGGGCCATTGAGCCGGGTCCGCAAGGCCTGCGCCTGCAGGCCGGCGGCATAGACCCGCTGCACGGCCCCGTCGTGCAAGTCCCGGCCGATCCGCTCTCGCTCGACGGCGATGACCTGGGCCTGTTCCATATGTTCGATCAGCCGATCGGTCTCGACTTCAAAAATCTCTAGCGCCTGGATGATGGCCACCATGATGATCAGGCCGCACACCGAACGCCAGACCGCGGCGGGCGCGACCAGGACCTCGGCCAACCAGCGGGAGTTCAGCGTATCGGCCGGAAAAAAGGGCGCGGGCGTCACGATCAGGCCGGCGAAGACTGCGTACGCGATCAGGCCGGCCCCGGCCAGCCGCAGTGTCCACATCAGGCGCGGCACACCCAGGGCTGCCACGCGGGTGCGGGCCTGGTGACGCAGGCCCAGGGCGGCCAGCACCCCTCCTGGCAAGGCCATGCTGTAGCGGGCCAGGACCTTGGCCGGCGTTTGCCAGGCGGCTTCGTCCATCCAGTGCTGAGTGGCTAACCCGAGCAGCACCGCCAGCCAGACGAGGCCCAGGCCGGCCGGCAGCCACCTCAGCCAGCGCCAGATGGCCGGGGCCGGCTGCATCAGATCCAGGCCGAACTCGAACAGGCAAGCGAACGAGAGCCCCAGCAGCACCAGTTGTCCGGCCCGGAGAGCCAGGATCACATCGGTGGCCAGGAACTGCGCCTGTAACGGGATGAACATATCGCCCCACTCATACAGGCCGTGGGCGAACCCAAAAGCCGCCAGCCAGGGCAGGCTACGGGCCAACTCCAGCCGCGAGCGGCGCCGTGAGCGCAGCGCGATGGCCAGGCCCAAGACAAAGAAGACCTGGCCATAGACGAACAGCACCAGGGGACGGTTAACGTCGAACCAAGTTCGGAGAGCATCCATAGATCAGAGCGATAGGCCGCTTCGCCGTCGTTGACAATGAGCGTTCAAGACACGTATTGTATCGGCATTCGCGCGCGGCTGGCGGCCGGCTAGGCGCCTCAGATCCCAGATGTGACAGGTGGCTCCCAGCGCTGCCCGGCCTGGTGTTGTCGGTGTTCTTCGGACGCGCGGCGCGCGGCTATATCCAGCCGGAAGCCCCGGCCTCCCCGGCGGCTACGGGCGGTTTGCCGACCGTGGATAGGGTTGACAGTCATGCACGCCCGACTATCCTATTCCTGAGCAGCGCTCACGACTTGAGAGACACGCAATGAACGGCCGGCGACCGCGCCAGAAGGAGCACAACGATGGCCGCTTTCGCGTCCGCGTCGATCCCCGCCACCGAGGTGAGAGTGCTGCGTTCGTCGGCCAATGGTCAGGAATATCTCATCTCCGTCGCCCTGCCGTTCCATTACGCTGACCACTCCGAGAAGGCTTACCCCGTGATTTACGTTCTGGACGCCAACCTGTTCTTCGGGCTGGTGGTCGACATGGTTCGGGCTATGAACGTCCGGGTCTCTTTCTGCAGTGAGTTGCCCGATGCGATCATCGTCGGCATCGGCTACCCGGTGGCCGGCTCGCTGGCCGAAAGCCACGCCCATGTCATGCACTTGCGAATGCGGGATTTTCTGCCCGTGCCTGATAGGGGAGCCGAGGAATTCATCCGGGCGACCTTCCCAATCCGGGACCCCATCGCCTCGGGCGGCGCCGCGCAGTTTCTGCGCTTCATCCATCGAGAACTAGTACCCTTGATCGAGACCGAATACCGGGCGGATACCGCCGACCGGACCCTGATGGGCCACTCGTGGGGCGGCCTATTGGCGCTCTATGCTTTCTTCCAGCAACCGCAGCTGTTTCAGCGCTACGTGGTGGTCAGCCCCGATTTGGCCTTCAACTACGAACAGCAGTCCGGGGAACAGCCCGACGGCCGGCCGGTTCGACTGCATTTGTCGGCTGGCGAGCGGGAACTGGATGGCGAGGAGTTGGCGCGTTTCAATTCATTGGTCAGCACTCTGGAGACCCGGCAGCACGCGGGCCTCACGCTGCGCCATCAGATCATTCCCAATTGCACCCACTGCGCGGTGGTCGCGCCGGCGTTTCAAGCCGGCCTGGTGAGTGTCTTTGCGGGCCAGGCCGGCTCAAGGGATTGAGCCGTGCCGGCGCCGGAGGGGAAGCACATGCAGGTCACACTGCTCGCCATCGGCACCTGGGGGGACGTTCATCCAGTGGTCGCGCTGGGAGCCGCGCTCCAGCGCACCGGCCGGCATACTGCGCGCCTGGTGGCGCCCGACGACTTCATGGCGTTGGCGCAAGGCGCCGGCCTGGACTTCCGCCCGTTCGGGCTGCGGGTGCGTGACCTCCTGCGGAGCCCGGCCCTGCGACCCTTCATCGCGCCGGGCGGTCTCCAGGAACTCTGTGACCATGTCGCGGCTGAGAAGCAAGTTGTCGCCACGCCCGGGATCATGTCGCGGGAGTTGGCGCGCCTGAAATTGCCGCGTAAAAAAGAGCCTTCACGACAGTCAACGCGACACGCCGCGGGTCCAGCAAGACCCGCTACGTTCGTGGAGTTGACTGAGACGCGGTTGAACCCAGTACTCGAGAAACTCAAGTTTCTCGACGAAAGCGGGGCGAACCTGGGGTTGACGCGACTGTACGGGCGTGCCGCCCCGGGGGAACGGGTCGTAGAGAGTACCCCGGGGCATTCGGGACCGCATTACACGATCGTGGCGGCGCTGAGTCTGACCGGTATTTCGGCGCCGTGGGTTTTTGAAGGGTCCATGACCAGCCTGCGCTTTCGGGCTTACGTAGAACAAGCCTTGGGACCGAGCTTGGAACCGGGCGATATCGTCATCTTGGATAACCTGGCAGCGCATAAGGACGCCGAAGCCCGCACTTGGATTGAAGCCCGGGGTGCCTACCTGATCCACTTGCCGTCCTATTCCCCGGATCTCAACCCGATCGAGCTGTGTTGGGCGACGGTCAAGAACGCACTGCGAACCGCCAAGGCGCGGAGTTTCGACGCGCTGGTAGAAGCCTTGCGTGAAGCCCTCTTGGCGATAACGCCCGCGCAAGCGGATGGCGGGTTCGCTCATTGCGGATACTATCCGGCGTAACTCAATTAGGAAGTCGCTCTAGGGAAGCACAGAACCGGGAAAGCCTGCTTGTACCTCAACCGGCTGGATGACGTGCACCTGCCGACGTTGAAGAGATTGATCCAGCGTTTGGTGAAGCACATGACGAAGGCGTCGCGCTAAGCCGCCTGCCAAACCCCCGCCTCTGCCGCGACGCGCGGGCCGGCGGGCGGCCAGGCCGCAGGACCCCGGTCTCTCGCCGGAGTCTCTGCGGCCCGCCCAATGCTGGCGGAGTGGCCTCCTCCCGCGTCGCCCGCTGCCTACTCGCCAGCCACGAGCAGGCCGTCGATCACTGCGCCGCCCAAACCGATCGTGGAGCCGTCTAGGAAGAGGCTGAAGACACAGCGGGTACTTGGGCCGGCGGTCAGCGCCCCGCACCGCAGGATGTCGGCGCCGTCGCCGCTGGCCTGATAGGCGCCCCGAGTGGTCAGAAAGAGATCGCCTTTCAGGAGGGTGGCGCCTGTGACGTCCTCGCCGTCACCCTCGCCCAGCCCAACGTCCGAGCCGTCGAAGAAGAGCGTCCAGGTGCCGGCCGTGGCGTCTCCGCTCTGGCTGAGCGTGAGTTGCATCAGATCCTCATCCGCGCCGTTGGCGCCGGGGACAGCGAAGTTGGCGGTTGTGCCGACGAGAAGCACGGAGCCGGCGTCGTCCACCACTGCCAGGCTGTCGATGTCTTCGCCCTTGGTCGTCAACCCGATATCTGATCCGTCGAGGTACAGGCTGAACGAGCCGGCCGTCGTCGGCCCCAACGCGCTCGAGCTGAAGCGGAGCACGTCCGAGTCGTCGGCCGCGATACCGGCGATAGTGACCGGATCGCTGAAACTCAGCAGCAGAGTCCCATCGCCCAGACGCGAGAAGGCATCCACATCGGCGCGCGCCAACCCGACATCCGATCCGTCAAAATACAGAGACCAGGCGCCGGCGGCGAGGTCGTAAGCCAGGATGTCTTCATCAGCGAAGGCCACGCCTCCGACGTTCCCGCCCGTGGTCGCGCTGACGTAGAGCCGGGTGGGTCCACCGCCCGGCGCCGGTGTTGGCGTGGGGGTGGGCAGCGGCGTCGCGGTCGGGACAGGGGGCGGCGTCGCGGTCGGGCTGCCCGATCCATCGCAGACGTAGCGCAGGATCAGTGTGCGTTGCTCGCCGTACGGCGGCGCCTGATCGTAGTAGTAGCCGACCGCCCAGCCATCGGTGGCTGAAAGGGCGTCGACACCCAGTAAGACGTTAACATAGGCACGGCTGGTGGACCCTGCTGGATTGCCATTGGCGCTGGGCACGATGTTCCATTGGGCACCGTCCCAGCGCTGCGCCAGCGTGAAGTCGCCGGCGTACCCGACGGCCCAGACCTCATTGGCCGATAACGCGCTGACGGCATTGAACCCTTGGTCATCGGACGTGTTGACCAGGCGTGGCTGGCTGCTGGGCGCGGACGACGAGGCCCAATTGACGCCGTCAAACTGGCGGCTGACCGGGCGAGCCGGGATCGGGCCCGATTCGGACGGCGTGTAGCGGGGCTGGGTACCCACTGCCACGACATTCTGAGCGTCGACGGCGTCGACGGCGATGAAGTTGTTCCCCAGGAGGCTGTCCTCCTGCACCCATTGGCTACCATTCCATTGGTAACTCCAAGGGGGCGTGGGCCCGACGGCGATGACGTTGTCTGCAGCCACCCCGGTGACGCCGGTCAGGGAGTATCCGAAACCGGGGCCGGCCGGCGGGATGGCCGGCGTCCAGGCGACGCGGTCCCAATGCAGTTGCAGGCCGCCCTGGCTCTGGGCGACCCCAAAGCCGCGCGCGTCGCCGCCGACTGCCCAGGCGTCTGTGGCGGAGATCACGGTCACGGAGTTGAGCGCCAGGATATCCGGCGCGTTGAACGTGCCCAGGTTGCTGGGCACCGGCACTCTGCTCCATTGGATCCCGTCGAAGTGGATGGCCAGCGGGTGCCAACTGGTGTCAATGAAGTAGCCCACGGCCCAGATGTCGTTCGGCGCGGCGGCGTCGATCCCCAGCAATTTGCTCTGCGTTGCGCCGGGGATCGCGGGCGCGGGGAAGATCGTCCACTGAACGCCGTCCCAGTGCTGGATCATGATCTGGAAATCGCCGTCGCCCACTGCCCAGGCATCCGTAGGCGACAGGGCCAGGACAGCTTCTAGAGCGTGTTAGGCACTTATTGTCCTGAGCGTGCTAAGCTCAGGGCATGAGCC
>CALFZO010000090.1 GCA_937952305.1 uncultured Anaerolineales bacterium
GTCAGAAACCGCGCCCGCGGTGGCCCGCCCGCTCACCGTGCCGGCCCCGCCGCCCAGCCCGGAATCAACTGGCACCCCGCCGCCCACGGCCACTGTCAACGCGCCGCCGCCCGTCGTCATTATCTCGATCGACGGCCTGCGCGCCGATGCCCTGGCGCAAGCGCGCGTGCCCAATCTGCAGGCGTTGACTCGGCGCGGCGCCTATTCGTTGCAGGCGCAGACGATCTTCCCGCCGGCCACGCTGCCCGCGCACGCGTCGATGCTCACCGGCTTGCCTCCCGCCGCGCACGGCGTCGACTGGAACGACTATCTCCCGGAGCGCGGCGTGATCACGAGCACGCTTTTCCTCTCCGCCCGGGCCGCCGGCCTGCGCACGGTGCTGGTGGCCGGCAAGGAGAAGTTCGCCCACTTCGACGCGCCCGGTGCGCTGGACGCCTACGTCTTCGCCACCGGAGGCGATCAGGACGTCGTCGATCAGGCCCTCGTCCAGGCGCAGGCCGGTTTCGGCCTGCTGGTGGTCCACCTGCCCAACACCGACTACTTCGGCCACCTCACCGGCTGGATGTCTGAGACGTATCTCTTTCAGTTGACGCGCACCGACGAGGCCGTGGGCCGCCTGCTGGCGGCGCTGCCCGCGGACACGCTCGTCATCGTCACCGCCGATCACGGCGGGTTGGGCCTGACCCACGGCCTCCGCCGGCCGGAGGACATGACCATCCCGTGGTTGATCGCCGGTCCGCGCGTGCGCGCCGGCTACGCATTGACGACGCCGGTGAGCGTCATGGATACGGCGGCGACCGCGGCCTGTGTCCTGGGCCTGGCGCTGCCGCCGGAAGCCCAAGGCCGGCCAGTGCAAGAGGCCTTCGCGGCGGGCTGTTGAGCGCGCCGCCGGCGGGGTGATAACGTGGGGCGCGTGTCCAACTGTTCGCGTTATCGGCGGCGGGCGGGCGGGCCTCTGTGCCTGCGGGCGTTCCTGCTCCTCGGCCTGACGGCCTGTCAGGCGGCCTCACCGGCGCCGCCCAGCCCGCTCCCCGCCTCGGCGATCTCGCCGACCCCGGTTCCCCTTCCCCCGGCCTCGCTCACACCTCCACCGACGACAGCGCCGCCTGCACCGCCGGCCGCCCCGACGCCGAGCATAGTCACACTGCGCTTCACGGGCGACATCAACCCCGGCCGCTGCCCGGCCCAGATCGCCCTGGCCTACGACGATTTCACCCTGGCCTATCAGGGCGTGGCCGAGGTGTTGCGCGCCGCTGACCTGGCGGTGGGCAGCCTGGACGGCGCGCTGTCCGACCTCAGTCCGCCCAGCCCGTGCCCGGACACCAAGAACCTGATCGGACCGACGCGCACGGTGGACGGCCTGGCGTTCGCGGGCTTCGACGTGATCACGGTCGCCACCAACCACGCCAAGGACTGCGGCGTCCTGGGTTTCGGCTGCGACGACCGTTCCTTCCAGGACACGCTGCGCTCTCTGCGCGCCGCCGGTATCCACCCGGTGGGCGGCGGCCTCACCCTGGCGGAGGCGCGCGCGCCGGTGGTGGTGGAGCGCGGCGGCGTTCGTTTTGCGTTTCTGGGGGTCACGCAGGTCGGCGCCGAGACCTGGGCGGAGGCCGAGCGGCCCGGTACGGCCCCGCTCTCCACAGCGGCGCTGACCGGTGTGCTGGCCGATATCGCCGCGGCGCGCGCCCAGGCCGAGGTCGTGATCGTCCTGGCGCAGTGGGGCGTGGAGTACGCCGAGACGCCCGAACCCTATCAGCGCGATTGGGCGCGTCAGCTGGTGGCGGCCGGCGCGACGCTAGTCATCGGCAATCATCCGCACGAGGTGCAGCCGCTGGAGGCCTTTTCGGGCGGACTGGTGGCGTATGCGCTTGGCAATTTCGTCTTCGATCAAGGGCCGTGGCGCACGCGGCAGGGGCTGGTGCTGGAGGCCGTCTTCCACGGTGCGCAGCTGGCGGACTGGCGCCTACTCCCCGTCCATATCCACGATCTGCATCAGCCGCGCTGGGCCCGGCCGGACGAAGCCGCGCAGATCCTGGCCCGCGCCCCGCTCTGGCCGTGAGGCTGGCGCCGCGCGCCAAGTGCATTACAATCCGCCGGGACGCGTCCGCTTACTCCCGTCTCCGCCAGGCCACGCAAATATGAATATCCGCACCATCACGTACTTCTGCAATCCGGGCTTTCCGCCGGTGGCCGAACGTCTCGTCGCCGCCGGCCGCGCCATCGCCGACCTGAAGGCCGCGCTGACGGAGGCCGGCTACACGGTGCAGACCACGCGCCTGGCCGGACCGCCGTTCCCGTCCGTCGTCGACGGTCAGCCGGACAAGGTGGTGGCGTACGCGCAGGCGTTGGAGGACCTGTGCTTCGTCCACGGCCTCGACTATGCCACGCTCGGCCCGGCGCGGCCCGGCGATGGGCCGGCGTTCTATGAAGTCATCCCGGATGCGCTCGGCGCGACCGAGAACGTCTTCGCGGCCGCCGTCATGGCTGACCCGGTGGCCGGCATCGATCCGGCCGTCCTCCGCGCGTGCGCGGCCGTGATCCGGCGCTGTGCGGCGCTGTCTCCGGACGGTTTCGGCAACCTGCGCTTTGCGGCCCTGGCCAACGTCCCGGCCGGCGTGCCTTTCCTGCCGGCCGCTTATCATGATGGCGGCCCGGCGGCAGTGGGGTTGGGCCTGGAGGCCGCCGATCTGGCGGTGGCGGCCTGCGGCGAGTCCGACTCGCTGGCCAGTGCCCGCGCGCGTCTGATCGGCGCGCTCGAGTCCGAGGCGCAGCGCCTCTCGGGCGTAGTCCGCCGGGTGGCCGGCAAACACAACCTGGCTTTCACCGGCCTGGACTTTTCGCTGGCGCCCTTCCCGAGCCAGGCGCGTTCGCTGGGCGCGGCTCTGGAGGCGCTCAGCGGCGTCCCGGCCGGCGGGCATGGCACGCTGGCGGCGGCGGCCTTCCTGGCCGAGGCCCTGGACCGCGCCCAGTTCAAGCGCGCCGGCTTCTGCGGCCTCTTCCTGCCCGTGCTGGAGGACGCGGTGCTGGCGGCGCGCGCCGCGGAAGGCCAGCTCACGGTCGGTGATCTGCTGCTGTACTCGGCCGTGTGCGGCACCGGCCTGGACACGGTGCCGCTGCCCGGCGACACGTCCGCCGAAGCGCTGGCCGCCATTCTGCTGGATGTGGCCGCGCTGGCGCTGCGCCTCAACAAGCCGCTGACCGCGCGTCTGATGCCGCTACCGGACAAGCAGGCCGGCGACCCGGCCGAGTTTGCTTTCGAGTTCTTCGCGCCCAGCCGAGTGCTGGCCGCGCGCGGCCCTGGCCTGGGCGGCCTCCTCGGCGCCGCGGCCGCGTTCGACCTCGGCCCGCGGGCGCGCTGAGCGCTTTCCCTTGACAGCCGGCCGGTAATGCCGATAATGACTTCAACATAGTCACACAGGCAGTGACGGAGAAAAGTACGCTGGCTGAACCGGCCAGGGAGGTCGGGCCATAGACTGCGAGCCCGGCCCGGATGACACCAGCGGAAGTTCTCTCCTGAGCCGTTCGGGTGAAAGGCCGCACGCGGCCGCCGTAGTCCGAACCGGAGGCCCACCGTTACCGGGGACAGCCGATGATCGTCGGCGCAAGAGCGGGTGCGCACTTTTGGGTGCGGCCTGAAGTTGGGTGGTACCACGCGAGTCTGTGAGACTCCCGTCCCAAAACTGGGGCGGGTTTTTGTTTAACGGGCGGGTAGGCGCTGGTGGCGCGCCGCCGCCGCGCGGAGGTGACATGCTGGAGAAACTGGAGTCTATCGAACGCGAGGCCCTGGCCGCCCTGGCGGCGGCCGCGGACACGGGCGCCCTGGAGCAGTGGCGCGTCAAGCACTTGGGGCGCAGCTCCGTGCTGGCGGCGGCCCTGAGCGACCTGGGTACGCTGCCGAAGGATCTGCGGCCGGTGGCCGGCAAGCGCGGCAACGAGGTCAAGCAGGCGCTGGAGACGGCCTACGCCGCCCGCGCCGAGGCGCTGCGCCAGGCGGAACTGGAGCGCGCCATGACCCTCGGCGCCGTGGACGTGACGCTGCCCGGCCGACCGGTGGCGCGCGGCCGCCTGCACCCGCACACGCAGGTCTTCCGGATGCTGTTCAAGGCCTTCGCCGAGATGGGTTTCCAGATCTACCGCTCGCGCGACGTAGAGACCGACGACTACAACTTCGGTTTCCTTAATATGCCGCCGCACCACCCGGCCCGCGACCAATGGGATACTTTCCACACGCAGACGCCCGGCGTTATCCTGCGCACGCACACCTCGCCGGGCCAGATCCACGCCATGCGCGAGTACTCGCGCAACGGCACGGCGCCGGAGCCCATCCGCGTCATCCTGCCCGGCATGTGCTACCGCTACGAGCAGGTGACGGCCCGCGCCGACATGCAGTTCCTGCAGATGGAAGGCCTGGCGGTCGGGCGCAATATCCGCCTGAGCGACCTGAAGGGCACGCTCAGTGAGTTCGCGCGGCGTCTGTTTGGCGCCCAGGTGCGCACGCGCTTCCGCGCCGACCACTTCCCGTTCACCGAGCCCTCGGCCGAGATGGACGTGGAGTGTTTCGTCTGCGGCGGCCAGGGCTGCCCGGTCTGCAAGCAGAGCGGCTGGCTGGAGATCCTGGGCTGCGGCATGGTCCATCCCACGGTGCTGGAGCACGGCGGCTATGACCCGCGCGTCTTCTCCGGCTTCGCCTTTGGCATGGGCCCGCAGCGCATCTTCATGCTGATGCACAAGATCAACGACATCCGCTACTTCCTGCAGAACGATCTGCGGTTCCTGGAACAGTTCTAGCCGCTATCGCTGCCGGGTCACCTATCCGTAGTTAATAAGGCAGACCGCCATGAAAGTCCCTCTCAGTTGGCTCAAAGACTTCGTCGATGTTGTCCTCTCGCCGGAGGAGATCGCCTACAAGCTCACCTTCGGCGGGCTGGAGGTGGAAGAGATCGAGTACATCGGCTGGCCCCGGCCGGAAAACGCGGCGCGCGGCCAGCATGCCCAGTGGCGCCAGGAGTTCAAGACCTACGGCCTGAGCTGGGATCCGGCCAAGATCGTGGTCGCCCAGATCCTGGAGGTCTTGCCGCACCCGAACGCCGACCGGCTGACGCTGCTGCGCCTGGACGACGGCTCCGGCCAGGAGCAGACGGTGCTGACCGGCGCGCCCAACCTGTTCCCGTACAAGGGCCAGGGCTCGCTGCCGCAGCCCCTCAAAGTGGCCTACGCCCGCGAGGGCTCAGTGCTGTACGACGGCCACAAGCCGGGCCGCGAGTTGATGACGCTCAAGCGCGCCAAGATCCGTGGCGTCGAGTCGTACTCGATGGTGTGCTCGGAGAAGGAGCTGGGCATCTCGGATGAGCACGAGGGCATCCTCCTGCTGGATGAGGACGCGCCGGTGGGTCAGCCGCTGGCCGACTACATGGGCGACGTGGTCTACACGGTGAAGACCAACCCCAACATGGCGCGCAACATCAACATCTACGGCGTGGCGCGCGAGATCGCGGCCCTCACCGGCCAGGCGCTGCGTCCGCTGCCGCAGGCCGTCCGTGCCGACGGACCCGCCATCACCGGGCAGGTGACTATCGAGATCCGCAGCCCGGAGCTCAACCCGCGCTTCGTGGCCGCGCTGATCAAGGGCGTCACCATTGCCCCGAGCCCGTATCGCGTCCAGCGCCGCCTGCGCCTGGCCGGCATCCGGCCCATCAACAACATCGTCGACGCCACGAATTACGCCATGCTCGAGGTCGGCCAGCCTCTGCACGCCTTCGACTACGACGTGTTAACGCGCCGGGCCGGAGGCGCTCCGCGCCTCATCACGCGCCTGCCCGCGCCCGGCGAGACGCTGACCACCCTGGACGGCGTGGAGCGCAAACTGGATGATTTCACCATCCTGGTCTGTGACCCGGCCGGCGCCCTGTCCATCGGCGGCGTCATGGGCGGCGCCGAGTCGGAGGTCAGCGACCAGACCGTCAACGTCCTGCTGGAGGGCGCGGCCTGGGAGTTCATCAACATCCGCAAGACTTCCCAGTCGCAGAAGCTGCACTCCGAGGCCGGCTACCGCTTCGCGCGCGGGATCCATCCGGCCATGGCCGTGCGCGGGGTCACGCGCGGCATCGAGCTGATGCGCCAGTGGGGCGGCGGGACGGTGGCGCAGGGCCTGGTGGACGAATACCCCCGGCCGGCGCCGACGGTGACGGTGACGATCACGCCGGCCGAGGTGGAGCGCCTGTTGGGGGTGGCCCTGCCGGCCGCAGAGATTGTCCGGATGCTGGAGGCGCTGGAGTTCAAGTGTGAAGTAACCAGCGACCGGTCATTGATCACGGTCACGACGCCCGATCACCGGCTGGACATCGGCCAGGGCGTGGTCGGCCAGGCCGACCTGATCGAGGAGATCGCGCGCATCTACGGCTACGAGCGCATTCCGGAGACGTTGCTGGTGGACGCTCTGCCGCCGCAGCGCCGCAACCTGGCGCTGGAACTGGAGGAGCTGACGCGCGACCTGCTGGTGGATGCCGGGCTGCAAGAGGTGCAGAGCTATAACCTGACCACGCCCGACAAGGAGCGGCGGGTGCTGCCGCCCAGCGGGCCGGCCGACGACCGGCCGTACGTCACCGTCGTCAACCCGATTACGCCCGAGCGCGCCCACCTGCGCCACTCGGTGCTGGCCAGCGTGCTCGAGATCGCGGCCCTCAACACGCGCCTGCAAGATCGCCTGGCGCTGTTCGAGATCGGCCTGGTCTTCCTGCCCGGCGAGGGCGGCGATGACGGCCAGCCGGCCGGGCTGCCGGATGAGCGCCGCCGCCTGGCCGTGGCGCTCACCGGCGCGCGCCAGCCGCTGGCCTGGCAGGGCGCCGACCGCGCGCCCCTGGACTTCTTCGATCTGAAGGGCGTGGTCGAGACGCTGCTGCAGGGCCTGCACCTGGAGGCCGTGGCCTTCGCGCCGACGACGCACCCATCGCTGTTGCCGGGGCGCACGGCCGAGCTGCAAGTGAACGGCCAGGTGGCGGGTTGGCTGGGCGAGCTGCACCCGCTCGTCCGTGAACAGTTCGATCTCCCGGCCCAGCCGGTTTTGGTGGCGGACCTGGATCTGGAGGTGCTGTTGGCGCAGGCCGCTCAGCGCGAGCTGTTCCCGGCGGTGCCCGTGCCTGAGTATCCGCCGGTGAAAGAAGACCTGGCCGTGATCGTGGCCGACGAGGTGCCCGCCGCCCAGGTGCACGCGCTCATCGCGCGGGCCGGCGGCGCCCTGGTGGCGCAGGTGACGCTGTTCGACGTCTATCGCGGGGATCAGATCGGCGCGGGCAAGAAGAGCCTGGCCTTCAGCCTCACCTACCAGGCGCCGGATCGCACGCTGACCGACGCCGACGTGGCCAAGGTGCGCGGCCGCATCGTCAAGAAGCTGCAGGACGACCTGAGCGCGACTTTGCGCGGCTGAGGGTCAGGGCAGGCGGGCGTAGTACAAGTCGGTCTCGCGCGTCTCAGCGCCCGGAGCCGTCCAGACAAAGTGCCGCTGGCCGTCCGGGGCGATGCCGAGCACGGGCATATCCGCGCCGGAGTCGTTGGCGATAAGGCGCGGGTCATCCCAACTGCCGGCGGCGTTTTGCCGGAAGTACTGGATTCCGTTCGTGTACCCGTA
Organism: uncultured Anaerolineales bacterium; assembly: GCA_937952305.1. GTDB lineage: Bacteria > Chloroflexota > Anaerolineae > Anaerolineales > UBA6663 > SpSt-583. Next base: position 7,625 of record CALFZO010000090.1, read on the forward strand.
GCTCTTCCAAACGACGTGGGCCCGGCCATCGGCGTCCAGCGCGAGGTAGGGGTTGCCGCCCATCTCGGCGCTCAAGACCTGCGCCGGTCCCCAGCCGGCGGCGGCCGTCCACGCGCGATACAGCAGGCCGGCGCTGCTCGTCCACACCAGATGCAGGCCGCCGGCCGCGTCGGCGCGCAGGGCCAGGTTGCGGTAGGAGCTGAGGTTGGGCGCGTCGGCCGCCTCACTTAAGCGCTCCGGCTGGGACCAGGTCTGCCCGCCGTCGCTCGACGCGCAGCCGTCTAGTTCGGCTTCCGGCTGCATGTAGGCCCAAACCGCATAGGCGCCCTGGTGCCCGTCGAACGCGATCTGCGGCGCGTAGGCCGTGCGGTCCGCGTCCGAGAGCTGGATGTCCTCGAAAAAGGCCGTGCCGAACGAAATGTAGAGCTTGCGCCACTCCCCCTCCGGCGCCAAGGCAGGCACCAGATCGTTGGTGGCCCGCTCGGCCGTTTCTAGTTTCTGCGCTTCCGACCAGGCCGTCTCTGATTGGCAGCTCTGATACCAGCCGATCTTGTCCGGCCGATTGACGGCGGGTGCGCCCTCCCAGAAGACGCAGGCCTGCCCCTGCGGCCCCATGAGCAAGGCGAGGCTCTGTCGATACAGCAGTTCGAATGCGCCCGTCAGACTGGACGCTGCGGACCACTCTCCGTTTGGGCTCAACTGGCGGTGCAACAGCTCGTAGGCCTGGCTGGCATCGGTGGGGCGCAGGCTGGCGTCATACCAGACCAGGTGCAGCGTCCCCGTCTGATCGAAGAGCAGATGCGGCTCCGCCGACTCGCGGGGGTTGTTGGTGACGTTGAGCGCCTCCAGCGGGCTGGCCGTCGGCGTGACGCTGGGCGCGGTCGGCAAGGCCGGCGGCAGGGCCGCCGCCGCGCCGCTGGTCACGGTGGCCCGCACCTCGGGCCGGTGGGTGGGCGCCAGCGTCGGGTCTTCCACTGAGGTGGGGCTAACACCGGCCAGAACCGCTTGCGTGGCCGTCTCCGCGCCGCCGCGCGCCAACCCGCTGCCGAGCCAGGCTGCGCCGGCGACGGCGAGCGTGCACAGGCCGAGCGTGCCGAGGGCCAGACCCGCCCAGGCCCAGACCGGCAGCCCGCGGCGGGCCGGGGCCGGCGCGGAGGCCGTTCGTCCGGCGCCCCCCGTGGTCTCGGCGCCGCGCTGCTCCTGGGCCTCTTTCACAGCCTGTTTCCAGGCGGCCAAAAAGTCCGCGGCGGTGGCGAAGCGATCGGCGGGCTCTTTCGCCAGGGACTTGAGAATAAGGCGCTCCAAACCCGGCGCGATCTGGGGATTGAACGTGGTCGGCAAGGGCAGCGGCGCGTGGACGTGCTTCAGCGCCACGGCCATGGGCGTGTCTGCCTCAAACGGCTCGCGGCCGGCGACCATCTGGTACAGGATGATGCCGAGCGAGTAGAGATCGGAGCGCTGATCCACCTTCTGGCCGAGCACCTGCTCCGGGCTCATGTAGGCCGGCGTCCCCACCATCGCCCCGGTGGCCGTGAAGTGCGCGTCGCTTTCAAGAAGTTTGGCGATTCCAAAGTCGGTCAGGAAGACATTGCCCTGCGCGTCCACCATCACGTTCGCGGGTTTGAGATCGCGGTGGATGACGCCGTGCGCGTGGGCGTAGCTCAGAGCCTCGGCCAGTTGCGTAAACAGCCGGTCCACCTCGGCCGGCTCCAGCTTTCCGGCCTGCATCCGTTCTTTAAGCGTGCCGGCCTCCATGTAACGCATCACCAGGTAAGTGAGGCCGGCCTCCTCGCCGAAGTCGTGCACGGGCAGGATGTGCGGGTGTTCCAGGCGCGCAATCGTGCGCGCCTCCTGCTGGAACCGGCCCAGGAATTCGGGGTCGCCCGCCAGTTGCGGCGGCAGGACTTTCACCGCCACGTCGCGGTCCGTGGCCGCGTGGTAGGCCTTGTAGACCGTGGCCATGCCGCCTTGGCCGATTTGATTGAGGATGCGATACGGGCCGAGAGTCTGTCCGGAGTGCAAGCTGTTCATGCCGTCTCCCGTCGCGGAGCATGGTAGCACGATTCCCCGGGCCGAAACTCTGCGCGCCCCGCCGCCGCCGCGCTTTGCACATTTGGCCAACGGCCAGCGGGTAGTTCGCGCCTCCGGCGATAGAATTTAGGCGCCAGGTTACTGGATAAACTCTCTCGCTATTCGAAATGACAGGTGCCCACTATGGAATTGCTGATCAACGGCCAGCGGTTGGAGGCTGGCGACCTTGAGAACCGGCTGCTCGTCTATGTGCTGCGCGACGAACTGGGCCTGACCGGCACACGCTTGGGCTGCGGCGCCGGCTTCTGCGGCAGCTGCACGGTTTGGCTGGACGGCGTGCCCACCCGCAGCTGTGTCACGCCGGCGGCCGACGCGTTCGGCAAAGCCATCACCACCATCGAAGGCCTGGCGGACACGTATCCGGCCGCCGGCCTCCATCCGGTGCAGCAGGCCTTCCTGGAGCTGCAGGTGCCGCAGTGCGGTTGGTGCATGAGCGGCCAGATCATGACGGCCGCGGCGTTCCTCAACAGCAACCCGGCCCCCGCGGACGACGAGGTCCTGACGGCGTTGGAGAAGAACCTGTGCCGCTGCGGCACGTATCATCGTCTCAAGCAGGCGGTCCAACGCGCCGCCGTGATCGCCCGCGCTGATGCGGCCGCGGTGGAGGCCTGAGATGGCGAAGCCTAAACCCCGCCTCAGCCGCCGCGGATTCCTGGGCCTGGCCGGCGCCGGGCTGGCGGCCACCGCCGGCCTGTACGTCGCCTTCGGCTTCGGCCGGCGTTACCTGATCGAAAACTTCGACCGGCTGCAGTCGGCGCCGGACGCCGAACCCAACAGCTGGCTGGCGGTCACGGCCGCCGGCACCGTGCGCGTCTACATGCCCAAAGCCGAGATGGGCCAGGGCGTGCACACCGCCTTCCAGCAGATCGCGGCCGACGAGTTGTACGTGCCGCTCGCGCAAGTGGAGATCGTGCTCGGCGACACCACGGTGTTGCCGGAGGATGCGCGCGGCACCAACGGCAGCAGCAGCATCGCCAGCGTCTATCCGGCGCTGCGCCAGGCCGCGGCCTATGCGCGCGAGATGCTCAAGGCCGAGGCCGCGCAGAAGCTGGGCGTGTCCGCGGCGGTGCTGACCGTGGCCGGCGGCGCCATCGTCCATCAGGGGCAGCGCACCGCTCTGACTTACGGGGCCCTCATCGGCGAGCGCCGGATCGTCAAGGTGCTGGGCGAGGATGGGGTGCCGCCGCTGAAGGCCGTGGACGAGTATGAGTGGATCGGCCAGCCGGCCCCGCGTTTGGATCTGCCCGGCAAGGTGGACGGTTCAGCGCAGTATGGCTTCGACGCGCGCCTGCCCGGGATGCTGTTCGGCAAAGTCCTCAAGCCGCCCACCTTCGGCGCGACGCTGCGCAGCCTCGATGAGGCTGCCGCGCGCCAGACGCCGCGCGTGGTCAGGGTCGTGCGCGACGGGGAGTTCGTGGGCGTGGTGGCCGAGACCGCTGAAGCCGCGGCCGTGGGCGTGCAACGTCTCAACGCCCAATGGACTGAGAAGGCGCGCCTGGACCAGCAGGCCGATGTCGAGGCGGCGCTGCCGCCGGGCGGGCCGGGCGGCCAGGTGTTGCGCGAGGCCGGCGATGTCGCCGCTGCGCTGCGCCAGGGCCCGGTGGTGGAGGCCGAATACCAAACGCCGTTCGCGGCCCACATGATGCTGGAGCCGCCGGCGGCCCTGGCCCACGTGCGCCAGGAGGCTGGCCAATGGCGCGCCGACGTCTGGACGTCCACGCAGGGCGCCTCCAGCCTGGTCGGTTCCGTGGCGCGCGCCACGGGCCTCCAGGCGGAGCAGGTGGTGGTGCACCCGCTCTACCTGGGCGGCGGCTTCGGGCGCAAGTCGGTGGCCGACGTGGCCTTGGAGGCGGCGCGGCTGAGCCAGGCCGCGGGCGCGCCGGTGCGCGTCCATTGGGATCGCGCCGAGGAGTTGCAGAACGGCTTTCTGCGCCCGCCCACGCACAGTCGTCTGCGCGCCGCGCTCACCGCCGACGGCCGCATCGCCGGCTGGGAGAATCAGCAGGCCAGCGGCCTGGTCTTCCTCGGCATCTTGCCGCCCGTGGTGAAGACCGTGCTCGGCTGGGACTTCGGCGCCACGCGCGGCGCCGTGCCCGCGCATTACGCTTTCCCCAATCACCGCACCACGGCCTGGCTGCGAGATACGCCTGTCCGCACCGGCTTCTGGCGCGGGCTGGGCCTGCTGCCCAACGTCTTCGCCGTCGAGTCGTTCATGGACGAGCTGGCGCACGCTGCCGGACAAGACCCGCTCCGCTTCCGCCTCGCGCACCTCGCCTCGGATTCAATTGGCCAGCGGATGCGGTCAGTGCTGGAACGCGTGGCTCAGATGGCGGCCTGGGAGCAACCGCTGGCGCCGCGCACTGACGGCTGGCAGGTAGGTCGCGGCGTGGCCGTCTGCGAAGATGTGAAGACGGTAGTGGCGCAAGTGGCGGAGGTGGCCGTCAACCCAGCCACAGGCGCCGTTATCGCAGAGCGTGTGTTCTGCGCGTTGGATTGCGGCCTGGTCATCAACCCTGACATCGTCAAAGCCCAGGTGGAGGGCAACGTAATGTGGGGAACCTCTTCGGCCTTGGTGGAGGCGGTAACGATCAAGGATGGCCGGGTTGCGGCGACGAACTTTGGTGACTACCCGATTCTGACGATTCGCCAGGCCCCGCTGGTGCTGACCGAGATCAGTGTGAACAAAAGTGAGGGGCCCTATGGAATTGGCGAGCCGCCCATCGGCCCGACGGCGGCCGCCATCGCCAATGCCGTCTTTGCGGCGACGGGCGTGCGTCTGCGCCGCCTGCCGTTGACGCCGGATCGGGTGTTGGAGGCGTTGCGCGCCGCCTGAAGTCGGTGAAGGTGCCGTGAAGCTTCGGTTGGCGCTGGGCACACTGTCCCTGCCCAATGCTTACCATCCTCGTTTGGGGAGTCGCCCTATAGTGCAACTAGTGAAGTCTCCCCCGGCCAGTGAGCGGTTAGCACTCTCCCCTGCTAAACTCACTGGCCAATCCTTTTAAAGCGGGCGGCCCGCCGGGATGCGGCGGGCCGTCTTATTTAAGCGGGACCTTGGCCGGCAGGCCCGGCCGGCGCGGGTATTGCGCCGGTGAGGCCGCCACCTTGCGCAGCACCACGAGGTAGCGCGGCTCGGCGACGCCCGGCAACTCCACCTCGGTGATCAACTCCAGCTCGCCGCCCAGCTTCTGAATCGCTTTGACGGCCGCATAGGTTTCGGCCGGCGCGTCCTTGCCCTTCTGCGCTACCACGCGGCCGCCGCGCTTCACCAGCGGCAACAGGTATTCGGCCAGCACCGGCATCTCGGCGACGGCGCGGGCCACGGCCCAGTCATACTGCTCGCGATGCTCCGGGCGCTGGCCCACTTCCTCGGCGCGGGCGTGGACCACGGTGACGGCGCTCAACTTGAGGATCTGCGCCACGTGTTCGCAAAAGCGCGCTTTCTTGCCGGTGGCCTCCACCAGCGTCATCGGCAGATGCGGGTAGACAATCTTGAGCGGCAGACCTGGGAAACCGGCGCCGCTGCCGACATCCACCAGGCTGTAGCGCGCGCCGCCGGCCGGCAGGACTTTGAGCAGCGACAGCGAGTCCAGAAAGTGTTTCACCTGGATGTCCACTGGCTGCGTGATCGCCGTCAGGTTGAATTTTTCGTTCCAGGCGCGCAGTTCGTCCGCGTAGGTCTGAAAGGCGGCCGCCTGGGCCGGGGTCAGTTCGAGGTTGAGCAGGGCGCGTGCGCCCGTGAGCAAGGCATCCACAGCGCTGGATTATACTGTGAGGCAGGGCCGCAGCGGAGAAATGTTAACCTCTTTGCCGGCGGAAGCCGGCACTTATGCGCTGGTGCTGCGTCTGCGGCGCCGAACCCGCCTGCCGATCGGCGCGCTGGGCGAGCACGCGCTGCCGGCCGGCTGGTACGTTTACGTGGGCAGCGCGCGCGGGCCGGGCGGGTTGGCGGCGCGCGTCGGGCGGCACTGGCGCGGTGACGGCGCCCGGCACTGGCACATCGACTATCTCCAGCCGGCGCTGCGCCTGACGGCGGTGTGGTGGGCGCCGGGCGCCGCGCGCCGGGAGTGCGCGTGGGCGCGCGCGCTGCAGGCCCGGCCGGGCGCCACAGCGCCGGTGCCGCGCTGCGGGGCCTCCGATTGCCGCTGCCCGGCCCATCTGTGGCACTTCGCGGCCGAGCCGCCGCGTCTGGCCTTGGCCTCCTTCGCGTTGGCCCTCCCCTGACGGGAACCTGGCGCCGCGCGCCGACGTCTGGACGCTGCCGTGCCCGCCTTCTCTGTCCTCTCCCGCCCTCGTCTGATCGTGTTGGTCGCGTGCCTGTTACTGGCGCTGGCCGGCCTCGGCCTGTGGCAATGGCTCGTCGTCGATCTGCCCTCGCTGGAGCGGCTCACCGATAACCTAACCGTCCCGTCTACCAAAATCCTGGCCCGCGACGGGCGCCTGCTCTTTGAGATCGCCGACCCGGCTGGCCGCCGCCACACGACCTTGCCCCTGGCCGAAATTCCGCTGGCGCTGCAGCAGGCCACCATCGCCACGGAAGACGGCTCCTTCTACCGCAATCCGGGCGTCGACGCCGTGGGCATCCTGCGCGCGGTCTGGATCAACCTGACCGGCGGCGAAGTGCTGGCCGGCGGCAGCACCATCACGCAGCAGGTGGCGCGCAACATGCTGCTGGATCCGCAGGAGCGCGCCGAGCGCACCCTCGCCCGCAAGCTGCGCGAATCGATCCTGGCCTGGCGGCTCTCCCAGGTCTATTCCAAAGACGAGATCCTGGCGCTCTACCTCAACCAGACCTACTACGGGCACCTGGCCTATGGCGTCGAAGCGGCCGCGCAGACCTTCTTCGGCAAATCGGCGCGTGACCTGGACCTGGCCGAGGCCGCCCTGGTCGCGGGGTTGCCGCAGGCGCCGTCGCTGTACGATCCGCTGCTCTACCCGGAGGCCGCCGAGGAGCGGCAGGCCGTGGTGCTGGACCTGTTGGTGAAAGAGGGGTATCTCACGCCGGAGGCCGCGCAGCTGGCTCGGGATGAGCCGCTGCAATTCGTGTCCAACGCTTTCCCCATCGAAGCCCCGCACTTCGTCTTCTACATCTGGAACCGGCTGGAGCAGAAATACGGCCCGGAGACTTTGCACGCCGGCCTGACGGTGACGACGACGCTGGACCTCGACCTGACGCGGGCGGCGGAGACGATCGTGCGGCGCCGGTTGGCGCAGCTGGCGCCGGACGCGGACGGCCAGACTGGGCCATCCCACAACGCCACCGACGCGGCCCTGGTCGCGCTGGACCCGCACACCGGCCAAGTGCTGGCGCTGGTCGGCTCACCGGACTACTTCGACGCCCAGATCTCGGGCGCCATCAACATGGCTGTCGCTCCGCGCCAGCCCGGCTCGGCCATCAAGCCGATCGCGTACGCGGCGGCGTTCTCGCCCGAGCTATGCGCGAGTCTGCCCAGCGCGTCCACCGGCGCGGGCTGCCCGTGGACGGCGGCGACGATGCTGCTCGACGTCCGCACCGCGTTTGTGACGCAAGAAGGTTTCTCGTACGTGCCGATGAACTACGACCGGGCCTTTCACGGCCCGGTGACGGCGCGTGACGCCCTGGCCGGCAGCCTGAACCTGCCGGCGGTGCTGACGCTGGATCACATCGGCCTGCCGACCATGATCCGGCTGGCCGGCCGCCTGGGGCTGACCACGCTCTCCGATGCCGACCGCTTCGGGCTGGCGCTGGCGTTGGGCGGCGGCGAGGTGCGCCTGCTCGACCTGACCGGCGCCTTCGGGGCCTTCGCCAATGGCGGCCGCCGCGTGGAGCCGGCCGTCATCCTGCAGATCAGCACGGCCGAGGGCCAGACGCTGGAGCGCTGGACGCCGACGACCGGGGAACGCGTGCTGGATGAGCGCGTGGCCTTTCTGGTCACCGACATCCTGTCCGACAACAACGCCCGCGCCGCCACTTTCGGCTTCAACAGCATCCTGCGCATCGGCCGGCCGGCGGCGGTGAAGACCGGCACCACCACCGATTACCGCGACAACTGGACGGTGGGCTACACGCCCGAGCTGGTGACCGGCGTATGGGTGGGCAACGCCGACAACTCGCCGATGGTGGATCTGAGCGGCGTGGCCGGCGCCGGGCCGATCTGGCATGACTTCATGCGCGCGGCGCTGGCCGGCAAGCCGGAGACGGCGTTCACGCCGCCAGCCGGCCTGACGCGCGTGCCGGTCTGCGTGCCGTCCGGGCAGCTGCCGACGGCGCTGTGTCCGCGCACGCGCACCGAGTGGTTTCTCGAAGGGACTGAGCCGACGGCGCCGGACGAGCTTTATCAGGCCTTTGCCCTGGACACGCGCACGGGCGGGCTGGCCGACGCGAACACGCCGCCCGAGGCGGTGGTGACCCAGGTCTTCCTGCAATTGCCGCCGCAGGCGCGGGAGTGGGCGGCCCAGAACGGAATCCCCCAGCCGCCGGAAGCGGCGGCCGTGTCAACGGCGCCGGACGCGCCTCTGGTGATCGCGGCGCCGGATCCGCAGACGGTCTACCAGATCAGCCCGCGTCTGCCGCGCGCCAGCCAACGCATCCCGCTGCGCAGCGTGGCGCACCAGCCCGTCGAGGCAGTCACCTATTATCTGAACGGTCAATTGGTGGGGACGGCCACGGAGAGCCCGTACGAAATCTGGTGGGCGTTGGAGCCGGGAGCTTACGAGTTGCAGGCGCGGGGGCGGCTGGCGAGCGGGGAGACGGTGGCCAGCGCGAGCGTGCGTTTCGTCGTCAACCCGAGCCCGTAGCCGCGCCGGCTGGCCGTGGCCGCGCCGCAGTCACTCGGCGCGGTGCTGCGGCAGCATCACCGTGAACGTCGCGCCCTCGTCGACGCGCGAGTCCACCCAGATGCGGCCGCCGTGCTGGTCGACGATGGATTTGACGATGGACAGGCCGAGCCCGGTGCCCGGGTATTGGCCGCGCACGTTGGCGGCGCGGAAGAACTTGTCGAAGATGTAGGGCTGATCGGCGGCCGGGATGCCGATGCCGTTGTCGATCACGGCCAGAACGACGAAATCCCCCTCGGCGTAGACATCCACACTGATCTGGCCTTTTTCCGGCGTGTACTTGAGGGCGTTATCCAGCAGGTTGGCGAGCATCTGCCGGAAGCGGGTGGCGTTCAGCAAGACCGGCGGCAGGCTGCCGGCGATGCGCGGGTGCAGGATCTGGCCCTTGCCGTGGGCCGCCAGGCGGTGGTCATTGACGATCTGCTGCGTGAGGGCGCCCAGCGCCAGCGGTTCGCGCTGCGCGTCCAGGCCGGCCTCGATGCGGCCCAGGTCCAGCAGTTCGGTCAGCAGCGTGTTCATGGCGGTGACGCTGCCGCGCACCTGCTGGATGAATTCGGCCTGGCGCTCGTTGAGCGTGCCCACCCGGTCCAGCAGGCTGACGTAGCCGAGGATCGCCGTCAAGGGCGAGCGCAGGTCGTGCGAGACGGTGGTCACGAACTCGGACTTGATGCGGTCGATCTCTTTGAGCTGGGAGATGTCGTGCAGCAGGATGGCGCGCCCGACCGTGGCGATGGGCGTACTCTGGGCGTTGAGCGTGCGCCCGTCGTCCAGGGCGATTTCGGCGGCGCGCCGCCCGCCGGACAGCAGGGCGAGCAGGTCGGCGTGCGGCGCCAGATCGGCCAGCGGCAGCCCGGCCACGTGGACGCGTTCGACGCCGAAGGTGCGCCGGGCGGTGTGGTTCATCAGGATGAGCCGGCCGTCATCGTCGTGGACGATGACGCCATCCTCGATTTCGTTGAGCACGCGCAAGAGCTGCGTGCGCTCGGCTTCGACGGCGGTGAAGTGCCGGGTCGGCGTCAGCGCCGCGCCGGTGAAAACGCCGAGCGCCTGAAGCGCGGCGGCGGCCTGGTCGTCGAAGGGCGCGTCCGGCCGGCGATTGTGCACGCCCAGCACGCCCGCGCTTCGGTCGCGGCCGGGCACCGGCGCGTAGGCCAGCGCCTGCACGACATGGCCGGGGAAGACCGGCAGCGGCTCGGCGGCGCGGCGGATCACCTGGCCGCTGCTCAACACGGCCTCGGCCGGGACGGCGTCCACGTTGGCGCGCAAGACGGCGGCGACCTCAGCCGGGAGGTTGTGCGTCGCGCGCAGGCCGAGCGTGCGCGGCTCGTCGTCCAGCCAGAAGAGCACGGCCTCGTCGGCGCCGGTCACGGCTACGGCGGCCTCCAGGACGCCGGCGAAGGCCTCGGCTTCGGGGGGCGCGCCGGCCAGGCGGCGGCCGAGGCGCGCCAAGGCTTCCGCGAGCAGCGCCGTCCGGTCCGAGGCCCGCGGCACCGGCGGCGGCGGCAGACGCAGCCGGGCCAACCCGCGCTCCACGGCCCGCAGCATCTCGTCCGGGTCAAAGGGTTTGACGAAGTAATCGATCACGCCGGCGCGCAGCGCCTGCTGGGCGACCTGTTCGGAACCTTCGGCCGTGACCAGGATCACGGGCAGCCCCGGCCACTCGCGCTGGATGGCCTGCGCCAATTCCAGCCCGGTGAGGCCGGGCATGACAATGTCGCTGATGATCAGGTCGGGGTGTTCGCGGTAGGCGGCCTCCAGCGCCGCCGTGCCGCTGTCGGCCTGCAGGACCCGGTAGCCGCTGGGGCGCAGCACGGCGTCCGCGACAAACTCGCGAATTTCGCGCGCATCGTCGACGACCAGGATGGTGGCGCCGGTCATCAGCGGGGCTGGGATTGGCCGGACAAGCCTTCGGCGGTGCGCCGGGCGGCTTCCAGGCGGTCGGCGATCAGGCGCAGCGCCTCCGCCTGTTTGGCGCTCAGCGGCCCGATCTCGCCGCGGAGCACGGCGTCCAGGCTGACGCCGAGCTGGGTCAGCCAGGCGTTGAGCTCCTTCAGGCGCGTGTTTGCTTCGGGGGAGAGCCCGGCGCCGCGGGCCAGGTCGTCGTAGGATTTCTGCAGGGCCCGCGCGCGGCTCTCCAGCTCCTGGAAGAGGCGCGCGTTCACCAGCGCGATCGAGGCGTAATCGGCCACGGCCGAGAGCATCCCCTGGTCTCGCTCGGAGAAGGGCCGGCCGGTCTTGTTGCCGGCCACCAGCACGCCCATGACGCGCTCCTTGGCTTTGATCGGCACGGCCACGGCGGCTTTGGCGATCTGCCCGGCGGCCATCTTGGCCAGCGGTTCGCCGGCGATGTGGATGCCCTCGCCGGAGAGCAGCAGCAGCGGCGAGAGGCCGTCATCCCAGGGCTGGTTGAGCTTCAGGCCGGCCAGCGGCGGGACGTTCTTGGTGGCGCGCAGGATGAGCTTCTGGCCGTCGTCGGCCAGGAGCAGCCAGGCGACCTCGCTCTCCGTCACCAGCAGGGCGCCCTCCAGCAGACGCGCGAAGAGCTGGTTGAGATCGGTGATGGCGGTGACGGCCTTGCCGATGCCGTAGAGCGTGGTCTGCTCTTTCAGGCGTTTCTCGAGCTGCTGGTTGGCGGAGCCGAGCTTGAGGGCCAGCTGCTCGCGCTCGCGGCGCAAGCGCAGCTCCGCCAGGGCGCGGTCCAGCGCCGTGACCAGTTCAGCCTCGCGCACGGGCTTGGTGAGGAAGTCCTTGGCCCCCAGGCGGAAGGCCTGCAGCATGTGGCCTTCCGAGCCGCGCGGGCCGATGATGATGACCAGGCTGTGCGCCTTTTGGCTGCGCAGCGCCGTCAGCAGGTCGAAGCCGGACAAGCCGGGCAAATCGAACGCGGCGATGATGATGTCGGGCTGATGCTTGAGGGCGGATTGGAGCGCGGCCGGGCCGGTGTTGGCCGTGGCCACGGGGTAGCCCAGCGGCACCAGCACCTGCTGAGCGATCAGATCCAGGACTTCCGCGTCACCGTCCGCGACAAGAATCTTCTCGGTCTGCTTGGCCATGACTGGATCATAGCACGAGTAGCGCGGAAAGACGAAAGGCGCGGCCCACGCCAGGTGAGAAACCGATGAGCGCTGGGCGCTGCTTGAGGGGGGTATGGGCTTGTGGTAGTATCGCAGGCACTCAGGCGGGCGTCGCCAAGTGGTAAGGCATCAGCCTTCCAAGCTGACATTCACGGGTTCAAATCCCGTCGCCCGCTCTCGGCGCTACGCAAAAGGCCCAGGTCATCGCCTGGGCCTTTTGCGTTGCACAGATCGCGCCGCGGTCAGGGGCGGATGAAGACGCCGTCCCAGAAGATGATCCGGCCGTCCCGCTCGCGGCACAAGTCGACGCGCCGGCCGCAGTCAGCGGCGGCGATGTAGTCGTCCTCCGACAGCGGCGGGTACTCCTGGCCGTTGTGATAGACCGTGAAGCCCATCCGGGCCATCTGCCGATATTGGTGGCGCAGGGCGCTCTCGATTTCGAAACTCATGGGCAGACCCTCCGGCGCGCCGCCAGCTCAGCGGCTCAGCCCAAAGCCGTCATGAACGGCGCCAAACTCGACCTGGGCGCGCGCCACGGTGAGGCCGTTCTGCCCGCCGCAGAGCGCCTCGTGGACGGCCAGCGCCGCGGGCATAGCCTCGCGCGTGACGCGGCCGTCCATCAACGTCCGCACCAGGACCACTAATGGGCCGAGCCAGCCCTCCGCCCGGGCGGCGCTCCGATAAAGTTGTGGACGGATGGCGCTCATGGTTCACCTGCTCACTTAATAGGCAAGCGGCGGTCCGGGCCGACGTCTGTTTGCCGGGGAACCGCCGCCAGTCGTGCTTGAGCTTGTTTATAGCGGAAAGGCGAACGCGAGGCGGATGGACTGAGTTTGTGATGAGACACGCAGACGGCGGCGCGCGCTAAAGCCGCCGTTAAGATTCAGGCCGTCGGCTTTAAGGTGTCGGCGTGGTGTCGGCGGGCGCCGCGCCGCCGACGTCTGTGGGTGTGGGGGTCGGCTGCGGCACGCCGATCGTCTGTTCCCACGGATAGCGGGTGTAAGGCAGGCCGAAGTAGGCCTCCAGCACACGCCGGAAGATGGGCGCGGCGTAGTCCGAGCCCTGGCCCTGGTTCTGCACCACCACCGCCACGGCGATATCGGGCCGATCCGCGCGCCCGGCGCAGGTGTAGCCCGCGAACCAGGCATCCGGGTCCTGCTGCCCGAACAGCCCGGGATCCTCGGCGGTGCCGGTCTTGCCGGCGACGCAAATACGGAAGCCGCGGAAGCGGTTGCGGGCCGTGCCCAGCGGCTCCTTGGTCACGTTGATCATGCCGGCCTGCAGCGCCGCGATCTGTTCGGCGTCGAGCGGGAGCGTGCCGGAGATGATCGGCTGCAGGGTGTAAGTCGGGCCGCCGCCGTCCTGCGGGCGGATGGCGTTCACGAACTGCGGCTCCAGCAGCTGCCCGCCGTTGGCGATGGCGGCCACCAGCCGCGCCATCTGCAGCGGTGTCACCAGCACGTCGCCCTGGCCGATGGAGAGGTTGGTGGCGTCCAGGGCGTTCCAGGTCTCGCCGCGTGTCTGCTGCTTCCAGTCTGGGTCCGGGATCAGGCCCGGGCTCTCGTCGATCTGCGTCTGCGTGCGCTGCCCAAGACCGAAGGCGCGGGCCGTGTCCGAGAGCCAGCGCGGGTCCCAATTGAACAAGGCGTACCCGATATGGTAGAACCACGGGTTGCACGAGGCCGAGAGGCCGTCCTGCAGGGTCAGCTCCCCGTGGCCGCCCTCTTTCCAATCGCGCAGCAGCAGCGCGGGGTCGTTGGTCTCATTCCATTCGCCGGTGCAAAAGTAGGTGGTCTCCGGCGTGAACAAACCGGAAGTCAGGCCGGCCGCCAGCGTGACGAGCTTAAAGACCGAACCGGCCGGATAGGTGGACTGGGCGGCGTGGTTGAGCAGGGGCCGGCGCGGGTCGTTCAGCACCAGGTTCAGGCCGACGGCGTTGCGGTTGAACGGCTCGAACAGGTTGGGGCTGAACGTCGGGGTGGAGGCCAGCGCCAGCACGGCGCCGGTGTGCAGGTCCATCACCACGATCGCGCCGGTCAGGTCGTTGAGCGCGAACTGCGCCGCCGCCTGCAGGTCGTAGTCGATGGTCGCCACCACGTCTTGCGCCGGCACCGGCTCAGTGGCCGCCACCATGCGCACGAACTGGTTGTTGGCGTCGCGCAGCTGGAGTTGGCCGCCCGCGCGGCCGGCCAGGTAGGGTTCGCCCCAGGCCTCCAGTCCGGTGCGGCCGACGCGCTCGACGCCGTAGTAGCCGCGCGCCCGAAAGGCGGCGACCTCGTCGGCCTGAATGTAGGACGTGTAACCGGTGACGTGCGCGGCCAGGCCGTTGCCGGCGTAGAAGCGCGCTGTATACGGGGTCAGGTAAACGCCGGGGAGGTCGGCCAGATAACCGTAGCGTCGGTCGATCAGGTCCGCCGGCGCCTCGGCCATCGGGAAGTACTGGTCGAACGCCGCGAACTCATAGCGCTGCGGCACCAGGCTGGGGGCCGTGGTGAGCAGGTCCCCCAGCGCCAGGAAAAGCGCATTGGCGTCGGACGTGAGCTCGCCGGGGACGAGGCCGATGGCGTAAGCGTCGGCCACCTGGGCCAGCGGGACGTCGTTGCGGTCGTAGATGTCGCCGCGGTCCGGGATCAGCGGCACCATCAGCAGCTGCTGGCCGCCGGTCAGCTCCGGCCAGATGAGGGTCGGACTATAGACGACGCGCCACAGCCCGTTTTCGCGCTTCAGGGGCAGCGTGAGGTCCGTCTCCAGAGGCCCCACCAGGGCCGTCTCATAGCGGGCGTGGGCGCTGGCCTGGGCGGCGTCGCCGGTCTCGGTCGCGCCGGTCACGCTGACGGTCACGGTGACGGCCGTGAGGGTATCCAAGAGGGTGCGATACTGCTGCTCGAAATCCGCGACCGGCAGGGCTGTCCGGCTTTCGGCGGCCAGGAGGGCGTGCATAGCGGCGTACTGGCCCGTGGTCCAGGCGGTCAGATAAGCCTCGGCCACGGCGCGGGCGTCCGGGAGCGGTGTTGGGCTGGGAGGGGGCGCTGGCGTCGGCGAGGCGGCGGAGGTGAGCTCGGGCGGGACGGTGGGCGTCGGGCTGCCGCCGCAGGCCGCCAACCCCAGGGCGACCAAGAACAGCAGCCAGCGGACGACAGCGGACCTCGGCAGCGATACACGCATCACAAATTCCCACAGGCCATTGGACTGGAGCGGCGGGGTCCGTTGGCGGAAAAGGCCGGTCTGGCTTGCCGCTCACATTGGGGGAGACGCCGCCGCCGGAGGCGGCTGCTGGCGCGTGAGCGAAAAGTTGGGTGTAGTATACTTGCACCCCCAAGCCTTTTCTATGCTTGGCTTATGTCTGGTGGGGCTCGCGTGAACAGCGGTGGGCGGGCAGCCAGCCATTTTCCAGCGGTGATTGCTTTCTCCTGACCCATGGGCGGGCGGCCCTTTCAGCCCGCAGAGTTCATGACGCATATCCTCATCGCCGAAGACAACCCTGACATTATCGGGATCATGGCCGAGCTGTTGGTCACCGAGGGCTATCGCGTGACGACGGCTATGAATGGGGCCGAAGCGCTGGAGGCGTTCCGGCGGGAGCAGCCGGACCTGATCGTCTCCGACGTGATGATGCCGCAGCTGGACGGCTTCGGCCTGCTGGAGGCGGTGCGCGCGCACCCGGACGGGTTCGGCGTGCCGTTCCTGTTCTTGAGCGCGCGCGCGGAGCAGGCGGCCACCTCGCGCGCGCGCACGCTCGGCGCGGACGATTACATTTTCAAGCCGTTTGCGCCCGAGGAATTGCTGGTGGCGATCCGCGCCAAGCTGGACCGGCGGCGCGCCCTGCAAGTCTTCGACACGCGCTCGGCGCACCTGCAGACGGTGACGATGCTGGCCAACGTCATCGAGGCGCGCGAGAGCTATACGCGCGGCCATGTGGAGCGCGTGCAGCGCTATGCGCTGGAGCTGGCCCAGGCGCTCGGCTGGAGCCATGAGGCGCTGGCCATCTGCGAGTTCGGCGCGCTGCTGCACGACATCGGCAAGATCGCGGTGCCGCGCGCCATCCTCAACAAGCGGCAGCGGCTGCTCTACCCGGAGTGGGCGCTGCTGCGCCGCCATCCGGAGACGGGCGCGCGCATGCTGCACGGCATCCATCATCTGCAGGCCGCGCTGCCCTATGTGGCCAGCCACCACGAGCGCTGGGACGGGAACGGCTATCCCGCCCACCTGGCCGGCGAGACCATCCCGCGCGAGGGCCGCTTGCTGGCGATCGTGGACGCTTTCGACGCGATGACCAGTGATCGGCCGTATCGCCGCGCACTGCCGCTGGAGCGGGCTTTGTCCGAGATTCAGCGGAACGCCGGCACGCAATTCGACCCGGCCATGGCGGCGGTGTTCATCCGGCTGCGTGAGCGCGAAGCCGCCGCCGGCGACACGGGGTCCAAGGCGTGACGGGACCCGGCCCGCGGCCCTGGCTGGGGGCAGGCTGCGCATGAGCGTCGGACGCGTCCTGCGGCTGGGGTTGGTGCCGTACGCCGAGGCCTGGGAGCTTCAGAAGCGCCTGGCCGCGCAGCGCGCCGCTGACGAGATCCCGGACACACTCCTGCTGCTCGAACATCCCCACACGTATACTTTCGGACGCAACGGCCAGGCCGCCCATCTGCTGTGGAACGAGGCGGAGCGCCAGGCCCGCGGCCTCACCGTCCACTGGGTGGATCGCGGCGGCGATGTGACCTATCACGGCCCCGGCCAACTGGTGGGTTACCCGATCCTCAAGTTGGGCACGCCGTTGGCTGCCGACGGCCGCCTGCCGCAGGCCGACTACGTCGGCTATGTGCGCAAACTGGAAGCCCTGCTCATCCGCGTCTGCGCGCGCTTCGGCCTGGTGGCCGGCCAGGTGGCCGGGCTGACCGGGGTGTGGATCCAGCCGGACGTGGCCTCGCGCTGCCCGCACTGTCCGCCCGCCGCCCGGCTGGCGCCGTCCAAGATCGCGGCCATTGGCGTCAAGGTGGACGCGCGCGGCATCTCCCAGCACGGCTTCGCGCTGAACGTGGCTCCGGAGATGGAGTACTTCGGCGGCATTATCGGCTGCGGGCTGAAAGACCACGCCGCCATCTCGCTGGCGGACCTGTTGGAGACGCCGCCGCCGCTGAGCGTGGTCATGGACGAGGTCGAGCAGCAGTTCGGGCGGGTGTTTGGGTATGCGCGCGGGCCGTTGCCCGCCGGGGAGGCTGAATGAAGTATTTCGTCACGGGCGCCACCGGTTTCGTCGGCGGGCGGGTGGCCCGCCAGCTGGCGGCCGCGGGCCACACGGTGACGGCCCTGGTGCGTGATCCGGCCAAGGCCCAGGACCTGGCCGCGCTGGGGGTGACGCTGGCGCGCGGCGACGTGACCGATAAGGAATCGCTGCGCGCCCCGATGACGGGGGCGGACGGCGTTTTCCACATCGCCGGCTGGTACAAGGTCGGTGTGAAGGACACGCGCCCCGGCGCGGCCATCAACATCCAAGGCACGCAGAACGTGCTTTGACTACCGGACACTTTTGAAGACCATGGTTTCGGCTTGAGCCGCCTGCGG
>CALFZO010000091.1 GCA_937952305.1 uncultured Anaerolineales bacterium
CGTCCAGCCGGCCGGACTGACCAGGGCCGGGCTGACCACCAGCGCGGCCGGCGCCGTCAACGGACCGGCCGCAGGCCGGACCTGGTAGTTGAAGACCTGACTCAAACGTCGCCCGCCGACGCGCGCCTCCAGGGTCAACGCGTAATCGCCGCCGGCAGCCGGCGCGATCACGGGCAGACGAAATAGCCCGTAATCGGTGGTACGCCGGGCTGGCGTCAACACGGCGTTGCCGGCTCGCAGCGTGTCCGTCTCGGCCAGGCGGCCCGGCACCAGCACCGGAATACTGGCGGAGGTCCCCGGCGACAGGGTCAGGCGCGCCGGAGCGCGCAGGCCGGCGGTGGGCAGCACCGGCTGGGCTGGCAGCCAATCCGGCAGGGCCGGCGGCGGGTCCACCAGCGTCAAGTCGCTCCAGGCCTGGTTGGTGGACACCGCGCGCGCGTTGCGGTAGTCCAGGCCCTCCAGCCCCGTCAACGCCAGGCACTCGCGCTCGACGGCGTTGCGCTGGACAAAGAAGTGCAGGTGGGCGCGCGCCGTGCCGGTGGCGCCGGCGTAGCCCAATACTTGGCCGCGCGTCACCGCTTCGTCCAGGCCCACCACGATGCGCGCCAGGTGCATGTAGCCGCTCACCCGGCCGTCCGGATGCAGCACCAGCAGCATCTGGCCCGTCTCGGCGCGCGTCCCGGCGAAGAACACGCGGCCCGCCTGCGGCGCCAGGACCGGCACATTCTCCATGCTGCCGGCCGCCGGCACCAGGTCGATCGCGCACTGGTTTTCGTAGTATTCGCAATCGTGATCGAAGACGGTCTCAGCGCCGCAGGGGCCGCGGCTGATCGTCCAGGTGCCGGCCGGCAGCGGCAGGCGCCAGTCTGAATAGTCCGGTCCAGCGGCGGCGGCGGGCCGGCCGTGGGCCAGCGTCAGCGCCAGCACCAGAAATAGACGTTGGTATAATTTCATCAGCATGCGCACAACTCGACGCACTTTCCTGAAATACTCCGGGCTGGCGGCCGCCGGCCTATGGCTACCCCCGCCCCCGCCAGACGAGGCGCCCCGGCGGGTGGAGCAGCTCGGCCGCGCCGTGCGCGGTCTGTACATCTACGCGCGGCCGTCGTTCCAGTCCGAGCAGTTGAACTTCCTGCCGGCGGACACGGTCTTCAATATCTACGGCTCCGCCGAGGCTGAAGACGACGCCCCCAACAAGGTCTGGTGGCGCGTGCGGCGCGGCTTCGTGCACTCCGCGCCCGTGCAGTTGGTGCGCTGGCAGCCGCAGCCCGTCTCCCGCGACGTGCCGGACGGTGGCTTCCTGGGCGAGGTCAGCGTCCCGTACGCGGCCTCCCGGCTCGGCCCCGGCTCCGCTTACAAGTTCGGGTATCGATTTTACTACGGCACCACCCACTGGATCACGCGCACCGCCGAAGACGAGGGCGGCCAGGTCTGGTACGGCATCTACGGCGACCGCACCCAGGCTTTCAACTGGGTGCCGGGCGAGCACATCCACCGGCTGACGGCGGACGAACTGAGCCCGCTCACGCCGGAGGTCCAGGACAAGCGCATCGCCATCAGCCTGGAGCAGCAGCGCTTCCAGTGCTTCGAGAACGGCCAACTCGTGCTGGACACGCCCTGTTCCACCGGTGTGCCGCTGCGGCGCGAGAACGGCCAGCTCATCTACGGCACGCCCATCGGCGAGTGGCAGGTGATCCGCAAACGCGCGTCCCGGCACATGGCCGGCGACGATCTGGCCGCCGACGACTTCTTCGACCTGCCCGGCGTCCCGTGGGTATCCTACATCCACTGGTGGGGCGTCGCCATCCACGGCACCTACTGGCACAACGACTTCGGCCGGCCGCGCAGCCACGGCTGCATCAACCTACCCAACGAGATGGCCAAGTGGGTTTACCGCTGGACCACCCCCGTGGTGCCGTTCGAGCGCGAACAGCTCGAGGCCAAAGGCACCGCCGTCGTCGTCGACTATTAAGGCCGCCCTGCCCATGAGCCAGCGCGCGCTTTTTGATGGCCTGATCACCGACCCGGACGGCCGCCCGGTGCCGGTCGCGGCCGTCGGCGGCCAGGCCCATTACGTGGTCGAGGACAGCGGCTTCAAGTTCCACATCGACGCCGAGGGTGTGGATCGCGAGGTCCTGCGCCTGCTGGGCGAGCAGATCCAGCAGAACCGCGACGTCGTCAGCGAAGGCGTGTTGAAGATGCTCGGCCAGGCCGACCTGTTCACCAAGGCCGCCGTCGACGCCTCGCTCAACCACCTGGACGCGAATTTCGACCAGCTCATCGCCCAGGGCCTGCCCGAGAACGCCCGCGCCTACATGGGCATGCTCGGCTTCCGGATCGTGCTCAACTACCACGGCGAAGTGCTGCGCGTCGAGCAGCCCGGCCTCGCCGACGACGGTGACGGGCAGTAACGCGGCGCGGCGCCTGTGGGCCGCCGGCGTGGCAGTGCTGGCGGCGGGCCTGGCCTGCGGGTCCGGCGGCACCGGCCCGGACACCGTCGCCACGGTGGCCGCCGTCAGCACCCGCGTCCAGGCCACGCTGGACGCCCGCGCCACCGCTCCGGCGACTGTTTTCCTCCCGGACGCCACCGCCCTCATCCAGCCGGTGACACCTACCCCCCTGCCGCCGGCTGTCCTCGAGACCGCAGCCACGCCGCCCGCCAGCACGCCGACCTTCGCCGGCCCGGCCGCCAGCGCCACGCCGCCGCTGCGCCCCAACGGCCCGCTCCTGGTCGCCCAACGCTGGCAGACACCCCCAGCCCTGGATGGCGATCTGAACGAGTGGCCGGACCTGCCCCACCTGGCGGACCAGGCGGTTTACCGGCCCGAGAACTGGGCGGGCCCGGCCGATCTGAGCGCGCGTTTTGCGCTGGGCTGGGACAACGGACGCCTGTACGTCGCCGCCGACGTCCGCGACGACGTCTTTGTCCAGACGCAGCGCGGCGAGACCCTCTTTCGCGGCGACAGCCTGGAGCTGCTGGTGGACGGGGCGCTGAGCTCGGATTTCGACCAGGCCCAGCTCAGCGGCGACGACTACCAACTTGGCCTCTCGCCGGGGACAGGCGCCGGCGACGCGCCGGAGGCCTACCTGTGGTTCCCGTCTCCGGCAAACCGGGTGCCCATCGGCGATGCGCCCATTGTCATCGCCACCCGGCGCACTGAGACCGGCTATACGCTGGAGGCCGCTATCCCCTGGCTGGTCTTCCGCTACGTGGCGCCGCCCAACCCCGGCTGGCGCCTGGGCTTCGTGCTCTCGCTGTCCGACAACGACACGCCTGACACCGCCGAGCAACAGAGCCTGGTCGCCAGCGTGCCCGGCCGGCGTCTGACCGACCCCACCACCTGGGGCACACTCGAGCTCGCCCCTTGAGCGTCCTGGCAACAAAAACGCCCCAGGGCCTGAGGCCCTGAGGCGTCAGCGCTCCCGGCCCGGCGGGCTACAGGTAGCGCAGCGCGATCGCTTGTTGCTCCAAGTCCGCGCGGAAGTCCGGATGGGCGATGTCGATGAGCGCGCGGGCGCGCTGCCGGATGGTCTTGCCGTGCAGACCGGCGATGCCGTACTCGGTCACCACGTAATGGACGTCATTGCGGCTGGTGGTGACGCCGGCGCCCGGCTTCAGCATCGGCACGATCTTGGAGATCGTCTTGTTGCTGGACGGCATGGCGATGATCGGCTTGCCGCCCTTGGAGCGCGCCGCGCCGCGGATGAAGTCCAGCTGTCCGCCGACCCCCGAATACAGGCGCGGCCCGATGCTGTCCGCGCACACCTGCCCGGTCAGATCCACCTCGATGGCCGAGTTGATGGCCACCATCTTGTCGTTCTGGCGGATGATATACGGATCGTTGATGTACTCGGTCGGGTGCAGCTCGACGACCGGATTGTTGTCCACGAAGTCGTACAACTTGCGCGTGCCGAGCAGGAAGCCGGCCACCATCTTACCGGGATGCAAGGTCTTGCGCTCGTTGGTGATGACCCCGGCTTCCACCAGGTCGATCACGCCGTCGGAAAACAGCTCGGTGTGGATGCCCAGGTGGCGCTTGTCCCGCAGGTAGACGAGCACGCCGTCCGGGATGGCGCCGATCCCCATCTGCAGGGTCGAGCCGTCCTCGATCATGCCGGCGATGTACTTGCCGATCTGCTTGGTCAGCTCAGTCGGCTGGCCCATGGGCAGCTCCGGCAGCTCATATTCCACCGGCACAATGTGCGTGAGCTTAGACAGGTGGATGAAGGAGTCGCCCAGGGTGCGCGGCATGCGCGGGTTGACCTCGGCAATCACGATCCGGGCGTGCGCGGCGGCCGTCTTGGTGACGCCCACCTCCAGGCCGAAGGAGCAGAAACCGTGCTCATCCGGCGGCGAGACGTGGATCAGGGCCACGTCCAGCGGCAGGGCCCCGGAGGCGAACAGCAGCGGGATCTCGGACAGGCGGCACGGCGTAAAATCCGCGCGGCCATCGTTGACGGCGGCGCGCACGTTGTCGCTGATGAACAGCGTGTTGACGCGCAGGTGGCCGGCCATCTCCGGGCTGACGTAGTCGGCCGAACCGACCGTCAGCACCTGGCAGATCTCGACGTCGTCCAGCTTGGGCGCCCGCCGCACCAAGGCCTCCATGATCGTGCGCGGCACCGAGCAGTTCCCGGTCAGGAACACGCGGTGCCCCGATTGGATCGAGGCCACCGCCTGATCGGCCGTCAGGACTTTCGAGTCGTAGAGCTTGGACCAGTTAGGCATAGCCATTCACGGCCGGAGCAGCGGCCGTACTCCCTTATCCATGATGCGTCAACAGGATGCCGGCGCGGGACACCAGACCCCGGCGCAGCGCCGCGCTAGCTTCCAGGGCGGCGTCCACTCCGTTCTCGGCGATCAGTTGAATGTACGGCCAGGCCGCGTTCAGGAAGGCGTGCGTGGCCGTGCGGGCCACGATACCGGGCACGTTCGGCACGCAATAGTGGATCACGCCCTCCTCCAGGAAAGTGGGCTGATCGTGCGTGGTGGGCCGCGAGGTCTCCACGCAGCCGCCTTCGTCGATGCTCAGGTCGATGATGACCGAGCGCGGCTTCATCTTGCGCACGAGCTCACGCGGGACCAGGAGCGGGGCGCGCTCACCGGGTTGCAGCACCGCGCCGACCAGCACGTCGGCGTAGCGGCACACCCGCTCGATGTTGAAGGGGTACGAGACCAGGGTAGTCGGCCGCCCGTCGCACCGGTTCTCGGCCTGCTGCAGCCGGGCCAGGTCCCGGTCCAGCAAGGTGACGTGCGCGCCCAGCGCCTGGAAAGCGCGCGCCGCCTCCGTCCCCACCGTCCCGGCACCCAGGATGACTGCTTCCGCCGGCGGCACGCCCGCCACCCCCCCGAGCAGCACACCCTTGCCGCCGCGGTTGTTCTGCAGCAGCGCCGCCGCGATCTGGGCCGTCATCCGCCCGCCGATCTGGCTGAGCGGCTTCAGGACCGGCAGCGAACCATCCTCCAGCTGGATTTGCTCGTAGGCGATCGTGGTGAGGCGCTTGTTCACCAGCGTATCCAGCTTCTCGTGGCGCGCTGACGACATGTGCAGCAGCCCGAGCAGGGTCTGGCCCTCGGCCAGCAGCTGCAGCTCATCGCCGGTCGGGCGGGCCACTTTTAGGATCGTGTCGGCGCGCCCGTAGACCTCGTCGCGCGAGTAGACAATGCTGGCCCCGGCGCGGATGTAGTCTTCGTCATCGAAGCCGGAACCCAGGCCGGCCTCGGTTTCCACGTAGCAGGTATGTCCGGCCGAAGTCAGCAAGCTGACCCCCATCGGGGACAAGCCCACCCGAAACTCAAAGGGACGTCTTTCTTTGGGGACGCCGATATTCATCGAGGTACACCTCTGGCGGAGTTCCCGCCTGCTGGAGAGGCCGGGCGAGCAGCCGGCCCGGGGTCGCCCAACCGGCCGGCCGCTCTCGGTTCAAGACGGTGTTACGGTTCGGCCGGCGGCCGCACGTCCGGCGACCGGCCGGTCCAATTGGGACGAAGGTAGATGAACCAGTACACGAGGCCGACCATGATCGTGCCGCCGATCACATTGCCGATCGTCACCGGCAGCAAATTGCCGATCAGGAAGCGTTCCCAGGTCAGGCTTGGGAAGTCCGCGGCCGTCCGCCCGATCTGCGCCCAGAAGCCGGCCGGGGCGCCCGTCTTGATCAGCAGCGCGATCAGGATGAAGTACATGTTGGCGATGCTGTGCTCAAAGCCGGCCGCCACGAAAGCCGCGATCGGCGGGACGATGGACAGGATCTTGTCGGTGGTGCTGCGCGCGCTCAGGCACAGCCAAACCGCCAAACAGACGAGCGTGTTGCAGAACACGCCCAGCAGCAGGGCGGGCAGGAAGTCCAGAGTGGTCTTGGCCTGCGCGATAGTCAGGGCGTTGAGCCCGATCGCGCCGCCGGCCAGCAGATACTCTTCGCTCAGAAACATGATCACGGCGGTCATGGCCGCGCCCACGAAGTTCCCGGCGTAGACGACCGCCCAGTTGCCAAACAGCTGTGCCGATGTGACTTTGCCGCTGGCCCAGGCCATGATGATCAGGTTGTTGCCGGTGAACAGCTCGGCCCCGGCCACGATCACCAGGATCAGGCCCAGGCTGAAGGCCGTGCCGCCGATCAGGCGCACCAAGCCGATGGGCAGCCCCTGCCCGCCCGCCGTCACCGCCGTCGCGAAGATCGCGCCCATCGAGATAAAGGCGCCGGCCAGCACCGCCAACGCAAAGACCCGATAGGTGCCCAGCGTCACCTTGGCGACCCCGACCGACTCGGCCCGGGCCGCCATGTCACGCGGCAGCAGCGCATCCAGAGTGAGAGTGCCTTTATCATCCATAGCTGAGGCTATCCGGCCGGCGCGGTCAGCCGGCCTTATCAGGGACGGGCCGGCGTGTAAGAGCTGAGCACCCGCATGTAGTTGGCGCGTTCGTAGGCGGCCGGGTTTGGCACCGACTGCAGGCTCATGCTGCCTTCCAGCTGGCCGACGGCCTCGTACTCATGCTCAGACAACCACCGGTCCAGGTCGCGCAGGATAACGCTCAGGCGCCCGATGCCGTTCTGCAGCAGCTCTGACGCCAGCATCGTCACGGTGGCCCCGGCCAACAGCCCCTTCACCACATCCTCGGACGTGTGCACGCCGGTGGTCAAAGCCAGATCCACGTCCACCTTGCCGTACAGCACCGCGATCCAGCGCAGCGGCAGCCGCAATTCGTTCGAGTCGCTCAGGATCAGATGCGGCACCACATCCAACATCTCGATATCGATGTCAGGCTGGTAGAAGCGGTTGAAAAGCGTCAGCCCGCGCGCGCCGGCCTTCTGCAGCCGCAGCGCCATGTTCGGCAGCGAGCTGAAGAACGGGCTCAGCTTGACGGCAATCGGGATCTTGACGGTGGCCTTGATGTCGCTGAGCAGCTGCACGTACATGTCTTCCATCGCCCGCCCGGACATATTCGGGTCAGTGGCGACGAAGTACATGTTGAGCTCCAGGGCGTCGGCGCCGGCTTGCTCCATCTCGCGCGCGTAACGCACCCAGCCGCCCGGCGAGTAGCCGTTCAGGCTGGCGATGACCGGGATGCCGAGGGCCTGCTTGGCCTTGAAGAGGTGCTCCAGATACTCCTCCGGCCCGGTGCGGTAGTCCTGGGCTTCCGGCAGGTAGGTCAGCGCCTCGGCGAAGCTCTCGGTGCCCTGGCTCAGGTACAGATCCATCAGGTGGCTTTCCAGGATGGCCTGTTCCTCGAACAGCGAATACAACACCACAGCCGCCGCGCCGGCCTCTTCCAGTTTCTTGAGGGTATCCAGGCGCCGGGTCAGCGGCGACGCCGACGGGATCAAGGGATTCTGTAGCTGCAGCCCCAGGTAGGTGGTGGATAGGTCAGACATAGGATCTCCGTAGGACGAGGGGCGTCTCCCCTCCCGCGTGGAAAGGGAGACGCCTTACGGATTGCGGTTTAGGCGCCCTTGGCCATGCGCTCGTAGGTCGCCCAACGCGCGGTGACGTCGGCTTGGGCCAGGTCCAAAAGCTGGTGCGCTTCGTCAGGGTGGCTCTGCGCCAGCATGCTGAAGCGGCCCTCGTTATACATGTACTTGTCGACGGTCACGCTGGGCGGCTTGGAGTCGAGCTGGAAGGGATTCTTGCCCTCGGCCCGCAGCGCCGGGTTATAGCGGAAGAGCGGCCAGTAACCAGACTGGACGGCCAGCTTCTGCTGGTTGATGCCGTAGCGCAGGTCATAGCCGTGCGCGATGCAGTGGGCGTAGGCGACGATCAGCGCCGGGCCGTCGAACGCCTCGGCCTCGGCCATAGCCTTGACGGCATGCTCGTCGTCCGCGCCCATGGCCACGCGCGCCACATAGATGTGCCCATAGGAGACGGCCAGCAGCGCTAGGTCCTTTTTGGGCATGGGCTTGCCCGCCGCCGCGAACTTGGCCACCGCCGCCCGCGGCGTGGCCTTGCTCATCTGGCCGCCGGTGTTGGAATAGACCTCGGTATCCATCACCAGCACATTGACCTTGCGCCCGGCCGCCAGGACGTGGTCTAGGCCGCCGTAGCCGATGTCGTAGGCCCAGCCGTCGCCGCCCACGATCCAGACCGAACGCCGCACGAAGGCGTCGGCCAGATCCAGCAGGCGGGCAGTGGCCGCGCTGCCATGGCCGTTGAGCGCCGTCAGACGCCGCTTGAGTTCGGCTACGCGCCCGCGCTGCGCCTGGATCCCGGCTTCGTCCTTCTGCTCGGCTTTGAGCAGCGCGTCGGCCAGGTCGGCCCCGACGGTCTCGCGCAGGCCGGCCAGCAACTGGGCGGCGGTGGCGTGTTGATGATCCACGGCCAGCCGCATGCCATAGCCGAACTCGGCGTTGTCCTCGAACAGCGAGTTGGCCCAGGCCGGGCCGCGGCCATCGCGGTTCTGCGCCCACGGCGTGGTGGGCAGGTTGCCGCCATAGATCGACGAGCAGCCCGTGGCGTTGGCCACCAGGGCGCGGTCGCCGAACAGCTGGCTGATCAGCTTCAGGTAAGGCGTCTCACCGCAGCCGGCGCAGGCGCCAGAGAACTCAAACAGCGGCTGGAGCAGCTGTGAATACTTGACCGAGTTCACCGGGATCGCGGTCCGGTCGACCTCCGGCAGGGACAGGAAGAAGTCCCAGTTGGCGCGCTCCTGCTCGCGCAGCGGCGCCTGCGTCTCCATGTTGATGGCCTTGCGCTTGATCTCGGCCTTGTTCTTGGCCGGGCAGATCTCGACGCACAGGCCGCAGCTGGTGCAGTCTTCCGGCGACACCTGGAGCGAGTAGGCCAGGTCCTTGAACTCCTTGAACCGGGCCGGCGTGTGCTTGAAGCCGATCGGCGCGCCTTCCAGCAGGACCGGCTGGTAGACCTTCTCGCGGATGACGGCGTGCGGGCAGATGTACACGCACTTGCCGCACTGGATACAGACGCTGGGATCCCAGACCGGGATCTCGGTGCCGATGTTGCGCTTCTCCCACTTGGTGGTGCCGGTGGGATAGGTGCCATCGGCCGGCAGGGCGCTGACCGGCAGGTCATCGCCCAGGCCCGCCATCATCGGCGCCGTCACCGTCTGGATGAAGGCCGGGGCCGCGGCCGGCACGACCGCGCGGCGGTCGAACAGGCTGGTGGCCGCGGCCGGCACCTTGACCTCGTACAGGTGCTCCAGGGTGGCATCCACGGCGGCGAAGTTCTTCTGGACGACGGCCTCGCCGCGCTTGCCGTAGGTCTTGCGGATGGAGTTCTTGATGGCCTCAATCGCCTCGTTGCGCGGCAGGACGCCGCTGATGGCGAAGAAGCACACCTGCATGACGGTGTTGATGCGCCCGCCCATGCCGGCCTCGCGCGCGATCTTGAGGGCGTCGACGACGAAGAAGTGCAGCTGCTTGTCGATGATCTGCTGCTGCGTGCTGCGCGGCAGATTGTTCCAGACCTCGTCCGGCCCATACGGGCTGTTCAGCAGGAAGACCGCCCCGGGGATAGCGCTCTTGAGCACGTCGTAGCGCTCCAGGAAGCTGAACTGGTGACAGGCCACGAAGTTGGCGGCCTCCACCAGGTAGGGCGCGTGGATCGGGCGCGGGCCGAAGCGCAGGTGGGACACCGTCACCGAGCCGGACTTCTTCGAGTCGTACACGAAGTAGCCCTGGGCGAAGTTGGGCGTGTCCTCGCCGATGATCTTGATCGAGTTCTTGTTGGCGCCGACGGTGCCATCCGAGCCGAGGCCAAAGAACATGGCCCGCACTGTGTCCGGCGACTCAATGTTGAAGGCCGGATCGTAGTCCAGGCTGAGCTTGGAAACGTCGTCTTTGATGCCGACCGTGAAGTGGCGCCGCGCCGGCCGGCCGGTCGCGCCGAGGGCCGCCAGCTCGTCGTAGACGGCTTTGACCATGGCCGGCGTGAATTCCTTGGACGAGAGGCCGTAGCGCCCGCCGAGGACGGTGGGCAGGGCGCCCGTCCACGCCTCGTGCAGGGCCGCGACCGTGTCCAGGTAGAGCGGCTCGCCGCCGCTGCCCGGTTCCTTGCAGCGGTCCAGCACGGCCAAGGCGCGCACGCTGGGCGGCAGGGCCTGGGCAAAGAGCTCGGCCACAAACGGCCGGTACAGCCGGACCTTGAGCACACCGACCTTTTCGCCCTTGGCGTTCAAGTAGTTGACGGTTTCCTCCACCGCCTCGGCGCCGGAGCCCATGATCACGATGACGCGCTCGGCGTCGGGCGCGCCGACATACTCGTACGGGCGGTAACGCCGGCCGGTCAGCGCCGCAAATTTGTCCATCGCGGCCTGCAGTTGGCCGGGGACAGCGGCATAGTAGGGGTTGACCGTCTCGCGCGCCTGGAAGTAAACGTCCGGGTTCTGGGCTGTGCCGCGCAACACCGGATGCTCGGGGTTGAGGCCGCGCCCCCGGTGGGCCTGGATCAGCGTTTCGTCGATCAGGGCGCTCAGGTCTTCATCCGTGAGCGTCTCAATCTTGTTGACCTCATGCGAGACGCGATAGCCGTCAAAGAAGTGCAGGAAGGGCACGCGCGCCGCGAGCGTGGTCATATGCGCCAGCGCCGCAAAGTCTTGCGCCTCCTGCACGGAGTTGGAGGCCAGCATGACCCAGCCGGTGTTGCGCGCGGCCATGACGTCGCTGTGATCGCCGAAGATGGACAGGCCCTGGGCCGCCAGCGAGCGCGCGGCGATGTGGAAGACCGTGGCGGTCAACTCGCCCGCGATCTTGTGCATATTGGGCAGCATCAGCATCAGGCCCTGGGAGGCCGTAAAGGTGGTGCACAGCGAGCCGGCCTGCAGGGCGCCGTGCAGGGCGCCGGCGGCGCCGCCTTCGGACTGCATCTCAGCCACCGAGGGCACCACGCCCCACAGGTTGGGCTTGGCCTCGGCCATCCACTGGTCCGCCCACTCGCCCATCGGCGTGGATGGGGTGATCGGGTAAATGGCGATGACTTCGCTCAGTTTGTAGGCAACGCGCGCCACGGCTTCGTTGCCATCCAGAGTCAGGGTTTCACGGGTAGATTCGCTCATAACTCGCTTCCTCTGCAAAAGGAAATGCGCTGTGCTGGGCCGGTGATCCGGCCCGTTGACCAGCGCCCGGGTTTAGGCGTCGGCTTGGCTCCAGGCCTTGACGACCATGCGGAAAATATCTGATTCGGTGATGATCCCGATCACGCGGCCGCCGCTCAGAACCGGCAAGCCCGCGATCTTGTTCTCCAACATCAGGCCGGCGGCGGCGTAGATCGGCGTGTCCGCGGTCACCGTCACTGGGTGCCGGGTCATGATGTGATCCACCGTCAGCTTGGCCAGCAGATAATTAAGCTCGTAGATGCTCAGCGTGGTGGCCCCGGAGGGCTCAGCGCCGCGCACATCACCCCGGGTGATGATGCCCACCAACTGGCCATCGTCCACCACCAGCAGGCGCCTGATCTTGCGCTCCGTCATCAGCTTGTGCACGTCCGGAAGGCTGGTGTTGCTCGGACAGGTCACAGGGTTCGGCGTCATCCATTCTTGGACGAGAGTGCGCTTCACTGTGAACTCCTGTTACAGCAACGGTGGCGCGGGATCGTTGCCATTCTGTCATGTTCAATATTGAGCGAAAAGTGATGATTGCATAAACGATCTCGGACAGATGTCATCGCAATTCGGAGTGGATTTAGGCCAATTCATAAGGACGTAGTACAGTACCGAAAATAAGGATGACAGTCATCGGATTACCGAATGACCTTCGCAACTATCGGCCAGGAGGGTAATTATTGACAATTCCGTTGATATCCCACCTTGCCGTAATACTGGAGGAATTCCATGTCCAAGACACTGGTCCGCAAACCGCGGGCTTCGGTCAAGCCGGCCACGAATGGCCATCGCAAGGCCGCCCCAAAAGCCAAGAAATATGTCTACCTCTTCAGTGAGGTGAACGCCGCCGAACGTTATGCCGGCAACTGGGAAGGCGTGCGCGCCCTCCTCGGCGGCAAAGGCGCCGGCCTGGCCGATATGCACCGCGGCGGGCTGCCGGTGCCGCCGTTCTTCACGGTGACCACGGAGGCCTGCAACGCCTACCTGGCCGCTGGCGAGAAGTTCCCGGCCGGCCTGTGGGACCAGGAGCTCAAGGCTCTTAAGGAAGTGGAGAAGGCCGCCGGCAAGAAGCTCGGCGATCCCAAGAACCCGCTGCTGGTCTCGTGCCGCTCCGGCGCCAAGTTCTCGATGCCGGGCATGATGGACACGGTCCTCAACATCGGCCTCAACGACGAGACCGCCGCCGGCATGATCGCGCTGACCGGCAACGCGCGCTTTGTCTATGACGCCTACCGCCGCCTGGTGCAGATGTTCGGCTCGGTGGTGATGGGCGTGTCCAAGGACGACTTCGAAAAGGTCCTCGAGGAATACCGCCACAAGCGCGGCGTCAGCAACGACGCCGACCTGGAGATCGACGACCTGAAGGCGATCACGAGCCAGTTCAAGCAGATCGTGCGCTCGGTCACCGGCCAGCACTTCCCCAGCGATCCGTACGAGCAGATGCGCCTGGCCACCGAAGCCGTCTTCAGGAGCTGGAACGGCAAACGCGCCATCGATTACCGCAACGCTTCCAAGATCCCGCACAACCTGGGCACGGCCGTCAACATCGTCACCATGGTTTTCGGGAACATGGGCCAGGACTCGGGCACGGGCGTGCTGACCACGCGCAACGTCTCGGACGGCACGCCGCAGATGGAAGGTGACTTCCTGATCAATGCCCAGGGTGAGGACGTGGTCGCCGGCACGCGCATCCCGCTGCCGATCGTGGCCATGCGCGACGCGATGCCCAAGCTGTACAAGCAGCTCGAAAAGATCTGCCAGCAGCTGGAGAAGTACTACCGCGAGACCCAGGACATCGAGTTCACCATCGAGCGCGGCAAGCTGTGGATGCTGCAGACGCGCTCCGCCAAACGCACGGCTCAGGCCGCCATCCGCATCGCCGTGGACATGGCCGAGAGCAAGCTGATCAGCAAGGCCGAGGCGGTCGGGCGCGTCAGCCCCGAGCACATCGACTTCTTCCTGCACCCGCAGTTCGAGTCCAAGGAGAAGAAAGCGGCCGTCGAGCGCGGCGACCGGATCGCCACCGGCCTGAATGTCTCCCCCGGCGCCGCCAGCGGCGTGCTGGCCTTCGATGCCGACACGGCCGAGCAGTGGGCCAAGGAGCAGAAGAAAGCCGTCATCATGGCGCGCCAGGAGACCAAGCCGGATGACGTGCACGGCATGCTGGCCGCCAAGGGCATCCTCACCAGCCGCGGCGGCCGCACCAGCCACGCCGCTCTGGTGGCGCGCCAGTTCGGCAAACCCGCCGTGGTGGGCGCGGCCAGCCTGGACATGGACCTGGACAAGCGCCAGTTCACGGTGAACGGCCGCGTCTTCAAGGAAGGCGACGTCGTCTCGATCGACGGCACCACGGGCGAAGTGTTCGCGGGCGAGATCAAGGCCGTCATCCCGGATTTCGACGACCCCTACGTGATCAAGCTGCTCAAGTGGGCCGACGACATCCGCGAGCTGGGCGTGTGGGCCAACGCGGACTACCCGCGCGACGCCCAGCGCGCGCGCCAGTACGGGGCCGAGGGCATCGGCCTGTGCCGCACCGAGCACATGTTCTTTGAGACCGAGCGCCTGCCGCATGTCCAGCGCATGATCCTGGCCAAGACCGACGCGGAGCGCGACGACGCCCTGGCCGCCCTGCTGCCTTTCCAGCGCAGCGACTTCGACGGCTTGTTCCGCGCCATGGACGGGCTCCCGGTCACCATCCGCCTGATCGACCCGCCGCTGCACGAATTCCTGCCGGGCCACGATGAACTGCTGCACGACGTCACCGAGAAAGAGACCCGCATCGCGGACCTGCAGGACCGCATCGAAGCCGTGAAGGACCGCGTCGCCGGGCTGAAGCGGATGGAAGGCGTGGTCGGCGATGTGCGGGCGCATTCCGCCAACGAAGGTCTGCCCAGCCAGGAGACGATGGCGCAAAGTGTCGCCAAGCACACCGCCCGCCTGCAGGCCTACGAGGCCGAAGTGGTCCGTCTGAGCAGCGAACTCGAGCAGAAGCGCAAGATGCTGGCCGCGGTGGAGGGAATGCGCGAGCAGAACCCGATGCTGGGCCTGCGCGGTGTGCGCCTGGGCATCCACCTGCCCGGCCTGACCCGCATGCAGGTGCGCGCCATCTTCGAGGCGGCCAGCGCGTGCGCCAAAGACGGCGTCAAGGTCTATCCCAAGATCATGATCCCGCTCACGGCCACCATCAGCGAGCTGCGCCTGCAGCAGACGACGCTGGAGGAGGAAGCCCGCAAGGTGATGAGCGAACAGGGCGTCAAGATCAAGTACCAGTTCGGGACGATGATCGAGATCCCGCGCGCCGCCCTGACGGCCGAAGAGATCGCCGAGTCCGCGCAGTTCTTCTCCTTCGGGACGAACGACCTGACCCAGACCACCTTTGGCATCTCGCGCGATGACGCCGAGACCGGCTTCCTGATGGAGTACATGGAGAAGGGCATCCTCAAAGAGAACCCCTTCGCCACCATCGATGCCAACGGCGTGGGCAAGCTGATGGACATGGCCGTCAAGGCCGGCCGCGGCACCCGCCCCTCGCTGGAAGTGGGCGTCTGCGGTGAGCACGGCGGCGACCCGCAGTCCATCGCCCTGTGCCACAAGATCGGCCTGGATTACGTCTCGTGCTCGCCGTTCCGGATCCCGATCGCGCGCCTGGCGGCCGCCCACGCCGCCCTGAGCAGCAAAGCCGACCTGCGCTAGTCCGAGCGCCGGCTGACACCGACTCCCTACGCCTCCCGGCGGCAAGCCGCCGGGAGGCGTTCTCTTAACAGGCGGCCGCCGCCCGGCCCGGCCCACGTGATCCGATCACCAGGACGGTGCGGGGACCGCGCGGTGCGCCGGCCAGCCGCTTTAGATCACGGACCCCGCCCAGCCGCGCCGGACCACCCACTTGACGGCCTCCAGCACCGGCACTACGGACACGGCCAAGCCGGCCGTCAGGGCCCAGTCCGTCAGCGGCAGGCTGAATGTGCCGAAGGGCGCGTGGAGCCACGGCACGTACACGATCAGCGCGAGCAGCGCCAGCTCCCAGATCACGGCCAGGTTAAGCCACCGGTTGGCGAACGGCCGCTGGGTCACCGAGTGCCGGTCTGAACGGAAGCTGTAAGCCTTGAAGAACTGGATCAGCACCAGCGAGACGAAGGTCATGGTCATGGCCTGAGCCAGGCTGCGCCCCGAGTTGAGCGCCCAGGCAAACAGGCCCAGGTTGATCAGCGCGGACCAGAGCCCGCCCGCCACCATCAGGGTCACCACCGGCCGGGTGAAGATGCCCACGCGCGGATCGCGCGGATGCCGCCGCATCAGGTCCGGCTCAGGCGGGTCCACCGCCAGAGCCAGGGCCGGCAGGCCGTCCGTGGCCAGGTTCACGTACAGGATCTGCACGGCGCTGAGCGGCAGCGGCAGGCCCAGCACCGAGGCCCCGGCCATCAGGCCGATCTCGCCGATGTTGGACGAGAGCAGGTACATCAGGTATTTCTTGATGTTGCCGAAGACGCCGCGCCCTTCCTCGACCGCGGCGACGATGGACGCGAAGTTGTCGTCCGTCAGCGTCATGGCGGCCGCTTCTTTGGTGACATCCGTGCCGGTCAACCCCATGGCGATGCCTATGTCGGCCTTCTTGAGCGCCGGCGCATCGTTGACGCCGTCGCCGGTCATGGCCACAATGTGACCACGCTGCTGCAGGGCTGTGACTACCCGCAGCTTGTGAGCCGGCGACACCCGGGCATAGACCTCCACCGCCTCCACCTGGCGCGCGAACTCCGCCTCCGGCAACTGCTCCAGTTCGGCGCCCGTGAGGACGCGCCCGCTTTTGAGCAGGCCCAGCTCGCCGGCCACGGCCTGCGCGGTCAGGGGATGGTCGCCCGTGATCATCACCGGCTTGATGCCCGCCTGTTCGCAGACCGCGATCGCGGCCTTGGCCTCTGGCCGCGGCGGATCGATCAGGCCGACCAGCCCCAGGAAGATCAAGCCGCGCTCCGCTTCCTCCGGTGTGGCCGCCGGTTTGCGCGCCACAGCCAGCACCCGCAGCGCCTGGCCGGCCAGTTCGCGCGCCTGGGCCAGCAGCTGGTCGCGGCCAGCCGCGTCGAGCGGGTGATCGCCCGCGTCGTCCTGCACCCGCGAGCACGCCTCCAGGATCACTTCGGGCGCCCCTTTGGCGTAGGCCAGCCGGCCGGCCGGCGTCTGGTGCCCGGTGATCATGCGCTTGGTCTCGGAGGTGAAAGGCACTTCGTACACGCGCGGGAAGCGCTGCTCGAGCTCGGCTTTGTCCAGGCCGGCCTTGGCCGCCGCTACCACCAGCGCGCCCTCGGTGGGATCGCCTTTGATCTCCCAGGGACCAGCCGGGCCGGCCCGCACCAGGCGCGCATCAGACGCCAACGCTCCAGCCTGCAGCACCGCCAGCAGCGGCTCAGGCGGGTCCACCTCCGCCCCGGCCTCGGCGAACGCGCCGCGCGGGTCATACCCGGCGCCGCTGACGTCGAACAGGCGGCCGGCCGCCACCACTTTGCGCACGGTCATCTCATCCTTGGTGAGCGTGCCGGTCTTGTCTGAGCAGATCACCGAGACACTGCCCAGCGTCTCCACGGCCGGTAAGCGCCGGATCAGCGCGTGGCGCTTGACCATGCGCTGGACGCCCAGGGCCAGCGAGATGGTGACCACGGCCGGCAGGGCCTCCGGCACCACCGCCACGGCCAGGGCGATGCCGAAGATCAGCATGTCTAGCCAGGGCTGCCCGCGCAGCAACCCCAGAGCGACGATGACCACCACCACCACTAAGGCTGCCCGTGCCAGCGCGTGCCCCACCCGGTCCAGGTTCTGCTGCAGGGGGGTCTTGCCGGCCTCAACGGTTTGCAGCAGCTGGGCGATCTGGCCGAACTCAGTCCGCAGCCCGGTGGCCACCACCACCGCCCGGCCGCGTCCGTAGGTGGCGGCGGTGCCTGAATACACCATGTTCTTGCGGTCGCCCACCGGCAGGTCAGGCTGCGGCAACGGGCGGGTGTGCTTCTCCACGGCCACCGACTCGCCGGTGAGGGCCGCCTCTTCCATCTGCAGGTTGACGCTCTCCAACAGGCGTGCATCGGCGGGCACCCGATCGCCGGCCCGCAGCAGGATGATCTCCCCGGGCACCACCTCGCGCGCCGGCACCGTCTGCTCCTCACCGTCGCGCACCACCGTGGCCAGCGGCGCCGCCATCTGACGCAGCGCCTCGATGGCGCGCTCGGCGCGGTACTCCTGGACGAAGCCCAGCAACACGGCAAACAGCACGATGACGCCGATGGCCACCGCCTCGAGACCGTGGTCGAGGGCCGCCGACAGCGCGACGGCCACCAGCAGGATGACGATCAGGACGTTCTTAAACTGCTCCACCAGGATGGACCAGGCCGAAATCCGCTGGCCGGCTGGCAGCTCGTTGGGGCCCTGGTCGGCCAGGCGGCGCTTGGCCTCCCCTTGAGTCAGGCCACGGACACCATCCGTGGTGAGCAGCGTCAGGGTGGAGGTTGTCTCCAGGGTGTGCCACTCCGCTTCGGTCGGCGGATGGGGCGGCTCGGGGCGGTCACCCGCAATCGGGCGAGAGGCGGCTTGCGTCATAGGCATCTCCTCTTGGATTTCCGACCGGGCTTGACGGCCCGGCCGGCGTGAACGGTGTCAGCGGCCGGCCGGTGCCGGCGCCGCGCCGGGCCGCGCCGCGTCCGTGATCACCAACCCGGCCAGTAACGCCAACACCACGGCGATGACGAAGAAGGCCGCCTCCCAACCGCCGCGGACCTCCCAGCCCAGCAGGCGCTCCACGAGCCGGAGGGCCAGGCGGAGCATGACCACGGCCAATAGCCGGGTCTGAAGCGCGGCCAGCCGGCCAATTCCGAACAGGCCGGTCGCGACGAAGGCGCCGAAGATACGGTTGACCCAGGCGCGGGCCAGCGTGGCCCCCGCCAACTGGCCCAGCGCGGCCAGCAGGAAAAAATCCTGCAACACCCGCGTGGCCGCGAAGACGAGGCCCAGGTCCGCCCGCGGCCTGGCGCTAGGCGGGGCCGCGGTCAGTGGGGCGCTATGGTGAAAAAGATCCTGGAGGTCGTCGACGGCCAGGCTGACGATCCCGGCCGCCAGGCCCGCGCCGCCCGCCACAGCCAGGGTGACTGTGGGCGAACGGGCAGTCAGCCACAGTGGCGACATAGCCGTGCTCCTTTGGTTTCGGATTAGTCTGCTGAAAGTTGGCTAACGACTCGCCGCTGGCCGAAGGCGGGGCGCAGATCGGCAACGGCGGCCGGCGGCAGACAGCCGGCCAGGCGCAAGGCGCGGTTGTCTCAGGCGGAAGGCGGCGGCGGAGTGAGCGGGGTCAGCGTGACAGAGGTGAGTTGGGGCGGCACCGGCGCAGACGCCAGCTGAAGTGGCAGGATGGAGATCGGCGACAGGCTGAGGCTGAGCTGAGGCTCGTCGTCATCGAGCTCAAGCGCTTCGCTGGACGCCTGCGGCCCCGGGCCGGCCGTGGACCAGACCGAATTCGGGCCAGCCCAACCTGCCAGGACCTGGAGCGCCAGGCCGAGCGCCACCAGGCCACCCAACCCCACCAGCCAACTGCGGCGGCTGGAGACACGCCGCCGGTCGGCGGGCACGCTCACACCCGTCACATTGGCGGGCAGCCGGGGCGGTCGGTTTGCGGCGACGGGGTCGGGCACAGCCCACTCCTGAGACGCTCCACAACTGCCGCCTATTTTAGCAAGCACCCCGCCGTCAAAGCTAGGGCCGTATCTTGAGTGACTTATGCCCAGCCGCCTGCCCGCCCCAGGGGCCGTGCCCTGGCAGCAGGCCCAGGGTAGCGCCACGCCCTTCGACCGCGGCCGGCGCACGCAGTGAGCGAGTCTGATTTATGATAGGGGTCTTCCGGACCTCGAGGCCCCGCCGAAAGCCGGATTCGCACCTCGATGCTAGACCGAGACTTGAAAGTATCTGCCTGCCTTGACCGCCATGACCGACATCGCCATCCACACTGAAAACCTGACGCGCGACTTTAAGACCGTCCGCGCCGTTGACGCTCTGACGCTCGCTGTGCCGGCCGGGATCGTCTTCGGCTTTCTGGGCCCGAACGGGTCCGGCAAGACCACGACCATCCGCCTGCTGCTCGGCCTGCTGGAACCGACCACCGGCCAGGCCGTGGTGCTCGGGCACGACACGCGCACGCACGCCGACGCGGTCCGTGCGCAGGCCGGCGCGCTGCTGGAGCATCACGGCCTGTACGAGCGGCTGAGCGCCGAGGACAATCTCGAGTTCTACGGCCGCGTCTGGCGGCTGCCCGGCCCGGAGCGCGCGGCCCGGATCAAGGAACTGCTGACGCAGACCGGTTTGTGGGATCGACGCCGAGAGACGGTCGGCGGGTGGAGCCGCGGCATGAAACAGAAGCTGGCCGTGGCCCGCACCCTGCTCCACCGGCCGCCGCTGGTCTTCCTGGACGAGCCGACGGCGGGCCTGGACCCGGTGGCAGCCGCCGAACTGCGCGAGCAACTCGCGGCGCTGGCGGCCCGCGAAGGCGTCACCGTCTTCCTGACCACCCACAATCTGACCGAGGCCGAGAAGCTGTGCGCGCGCGTGGCCGTCATCCGCCAGGGCCGGCTGCTGGCCGTGGGACACCCGGATGAACTGCGCCGCGGCCGGGGCCGCCCGCAGGCCGAGGTGATAGGCCGTAACTTCAGCG
The DNA here is from genome assembly GCA_937952305.1 of uncultured Anaerolineales bacterium. Lineage (GTDB taxonomy): Bacteria > Chloroflexota > Anaerolineae > Anaerolineales > UBA6663 > SpSt-583. The sequence goes on from CALFZO010000091.1 coordinate 20,230, forward strand.
AAGCCGCACTGGCGGCGCTGCGCGCGCGGCCGGAGGTCGCCGGCCTCGAGGTCAAGGACGGCGGGCTGGCCATCGACCTGCAGGCCGAGGCCGAGATGGCGCCGCTGGTCAGCGTGCTCGTGCAGCACGGCGTCCAGGTGGAGGAGGTCCGCAAAGGCAAAGCCAGCCTGGAGGACGTCTTCCTCACACTGATGGAGGAAGAGCAGAAATGATGAGCGATATCTGGACCGTCATGCGCAAGGAGCTGAAGGAGATCATCACCCTGGGCGGCGGCTCGCGCGGCGGCAAGTTCAGCTACCTGATCGTGCTGGGGGTTTTCGGCGTGTTCGTGCCCTGGCAGAGCGGCCGGGCCTGGGTGGAGTCGCCCATGGTCGTGGCGCTGTGGGCGTGGCTGCCGTATTTCTACACGGCCACCTGGGTGGCCGATTCGTTCGCGGGCGAGCGGGAGCGCCACACGCTGGAGACGCTGCTGGCCAGCCGCCTGTCTGACCGGGCCATCCTGCTGGGCAAGCTCCTGGCGATCATGACTTACGCCTGCGGCCTGGTCTGGTCAATGGCCGTCATTGGCCTGATCACGGTCAACGTCGGTTTTGGGCAGGGCACGTTGCTGCTTTACCCGCCGGCCACGGCCGTCGCGATGGTGGTGGCCACTGTGCTGGGCAGCGGTCTGGCCGCCAGCGCCGGCATCCTGATCTCGCTGCGCGCCGCCACCGCCCGGCAGGCGGCCCAAACCATGAGTCTGCTGATCTTCTTCCTGTTCATCCCGATCTTCGGCCTGCAACTGCTGCCGGCCGAGACGCAGGCGCAGGTGTCGCTGTGGCTAGAGCAGGCCGACCTGGCCCAGATCGGCCTGCTCGCGGGCGGGATCGTGCTGGTGCTGGACGGCGTCCTGCTGGCGGCGGCGCTGGCGCGGTTCCAGCGCGCGCGCCTGATCCTGGATTGAAGGCGTTCAGCCGCGCCAGAACGGCCGGGTGAGACAGGTGGGGCCGCCGGCGCCTTTGACGCAGATTTCGTCCCCGGCGAACGTCCACACCCGCGCCCCAGCGGCCTCCAGCCGCGCCTGCGTCACCGGGTTGCCGGCCGCCAGCACGCACTGGCGCGGCGCCAGAGCCAGCACATTGCAGCCGAGCGACTCATACTCCGCGTCCGGCACCTCCACAAACTGGATGCCGCGCCGGCTCAGCCATTGCCGGAAGGGAACGGTCAGCAGCCGCGAGTACACCACGGCCAGGTCATGATCGACCAGGCTGAAGTTAGACTGCAGGTGCAGACAATCCTGCGGGCCGGTCCAGTGCGGCAGCGGGACGGCGATGACTTCGTCGACGGCGTCGCCGAGCAGCGCGCGCAGCTGGCGGACACCCTCGGCGTTGGTGCGATAGCCCTCGGCCACGGCCACCGTCCGCGCGTCGATCCAGGCCACGTCGCCGCCCTCCAGACGCCCCTCGCCCGAGATCGCGCCGAGCAGCGGCAAGCCCAATGCCTGCAGAAACGCGCCCAGCGCTGCGGGCTCAGCGCGCCGCGCGTCCTTGCCCATGTGGCCCAGGATCACGCCCCGGTCACAGACGAGCACTGGGTCGTGCACATAGACCGAGTCCAGGCCGGTGCCGGCGGCCTCCGGTGCGTAACACACCTCCGCCCCGAACTGCGCCACCAGCCGCACGAAGTCGGCGTGCTGGGCGGCCGCCCGGTCCAAGTCCGGCTCGCCCAGGTAATTGAGCGGCTGCCATTGCGCGCTCACCTGGGTGCGGTCCCGGTACGCCTCCGCCGGCCGCTTCACGACCACGCCTTTCAGCTCGCCCACCATGGATTGTGATCCGTACAGCCTCATTCCGCCTCCGCTGAGTTTTCGCCGGCCGCAGCAGCGGCCGCGCCGGTCTGACCGCGGCTAGTCCCAGGCGCGCAGGGCCTCGGCCAGCAGGCGCACACCGAAGCCGGTGGCGCCGCGCGGCCAGGGCGCTTTGGCGTTGTCCAGGTAGGCCATCGGCGCGATGTCGAGGTGTGCCCACGGATAGCCCTCGGCGAACTCCTTGAGGAACGCGGCGCTCGAACCCACACCCGCATACCGGTCGCCGGTGCTGTTCTTCAGGTCGGCCACATCCGACTTGAGCGACTCGCGATACTCCGGGTACAGCGGCAGCGGCCACACCCGCTCGCCGGAGACCTCGGCCGCGCGGCGCACCCGGTCCGCCAAAGCGGCATCGGTATCGAACAGGCCGGCGGCCATGCTGCGGCCGAGGGCGATTGAGCAAGCGCCGGTCAGCGTCGCCAGGTCTATGACGGCGGCCGGTTCGTAACGGCGGGCGTAGACCAGGGCATCGGCCAGCAACAGGCGGCCTTCGGCGTCGGTGCTGATGATCTCGATGGTCTTGCCGTTGGACGCGCGCAGCACGTCGGCCGGGCGGTAGCCGGCGCTGCCGACGACATTCTCGCTGGCCGGCACCAGCCCGATGACGGGCCGCCGCACGCCCAGCGCGGCGATGGCCTGCATCGCGCCGAGCACGGCCGCGCCGCCGCCCATATCCGATTTCATCGCCGGCATCGAGTCGGCCGGCTTGAGGGACAGGCCGCCGCTGTCGAAGGTGACGCCTTTGCCCACCAGCACCACGGGCGGCACACCCTCGGACCCGGCTGGGCGATGCTCCAGGACGATCAGGCGCGGCGGCAGCACGGAGGCCTGGGCGACGGCCAGCAGCGCGCCCATCCCCAGCGCCCGCATCTCGTCCGGGCCGAGCGCCTGGTAACGCAGGCCGGCCTGGGCCGCCAGCGCCTCGGCGCGCGCCGCCAGGTATTCCGGCGTGCACACGTTCGGCGGCTGGTTCACCAGGTCACGCGCGAAGTTGGCGGCGGCGGCCAGGGCCTGCCCGGCCTGAGCCCCGGCCTGGACGTCGGCCAACTTGGCGGCGTCGAACTCCACCAACGTCAACGCCTCCACCCCCGGCCCGCCGTTGGCCGGGCGGCCCGCGAACGTGTACAACCCCAGCAGCACGCCCTCGACCGTGGCCTGGGCGGCCCGGGCCGCGTCCAGGCGGCCAGCACCGGCGCCATGCGCGACCGTGGCGATGTGACGGGCCCCGAGGTCGCGCGCCTTCTGGGCGGCCGTCGCCAGCGCCGGGCGCACACTGTCAGCGGAGAAACCGTCCGCTGGCCCCAACCCCACCACGAGCACGCGCTGCGCGGGCAGCGCCCCGCGCGGGTAGAGGACAGCGACCGTGTTGCGCTGGCCGCGGAAGTCGCCGCTGGTAATCAGCTCGCGCAGGGCGCCGTTCAAGGCCCGGTCGACGGCGCCGGTGGCGCCGCTGGGGTCGCGGGTCTGCTCGAACAGATTGACGAGCAGCGTGTCCACGGGTTGGCGGCTGAGATCGCCGAGGGTGACGGTCACATTCATGGTGGCATTGCCTCCGCTGCGAGATTGCGCGCCGCCCAGAAAAGCTTACACTTGCCCGCGCGGGCGCCGGGATGGAAGAGTGTCGGGCCGGTCCGGCTTGACCGCAATCATAACCTCAGTTCGGGCCTCGCCAGGACAAGACGCTCACGATGATGTGGCAAGCCAACCCCTATTCGCTTCCCCTGCTGATCTCGGCGCTGGCGTCGCTGGTCGTGGCCGGCCTGGCCTGGCAGCGGCGCGCCGCACCGGGCGCCGCCGCCCTGGCCGTGCTGATGCTGGGCGCCGGGGTGTGGGCGGCGGGCGAGGCCGCGCGCTGGGGCCTGACGTCACTGGCCGCCCAGGTGGCGGCGCTGCGCGTCGTCTACCTCGGCGCCGCGCTCGTGCCGACCATGTACTTTGTCTTCGTCCTGCAAGTCACCGACCGCCCGGCCTGGCTGACGCCGATGGTGCGGGCCTTCCTGGCCGGCATGGTCGTGCTGGAGCTTGGGCTGCTGTGGACCGACGACTGGCATCACTGGTTCCACGCCAGCCTGGCGCTGCAGCAGCAAGACGGGCTGCTGACCCTGCAGTGGACGCGCGGCCCGGCCTATTGGCTGACCGTGATCGTCTACCCCTACAGCCTGATCGCGATCGGCACGCTCATGCTCGTCATTGCGGCCCTGGCCGCGCGCGGGCCGTACCGCGTGCAGCTCGGCCTGATCCTGCTGGCCGCGCTCGTGCCGTTCGCGGGCAGCGCCATCACCCAGGCCGGGATCGGCCCGTTCCGCAGCCTGGACTTGGCGCCCTTCGCCTTCGCGCTGGCCGGCGCGATCATGGCCTACGCCGTCTTCCGGCACCGCTTCCTGGACCTGGTGCCGGTGGCGCGCGGCGTCCTGATCGAGAGCATGCCAGACGGCGTGCTGGTGTTGGACGCGCAGGGGCGCGTGCTGGACATCAACCCCGCCGCCCAGCGCCTGATCGGCCCGAGCGCGGCCGCGCCCATTGGCCAGACCCTGGAGCAAGTGCTGGCCCCCTGGCCCGATTTGCTGGCGCGCTGGGCGCACATCACAGAGGCGCGCGCCGAGATCAAAGTCGGCCCAGACGGCGCGGATGTCCTGGACCTGCACATCACGCCGCTGCGCGACCGGGCCGGCCGCCACACCGGCCGCCTGATTGTGTTCCGGGACATCACCGCCGCCAAGCGCGCCCAGGCCGAGCTGCAGGCGGCCAATACGCTGCTCACCGAGCGCCTGCGCCAGATCGAGGCGCTGCAAAACCAGCTGCGCGAACAGGCCCTGCGAGATCCGCTGACCGGCCTGTTCAACCGCCGCTACCTGGAGGAGACTCTGCCGCACGAGTTCTCACGCGCGGCCCGCGCCGGTTACCCGATCGGCGTGGTCATCATCGACATCGACCACTTCAAGCGCCTCAACGACACGCACGGGCACGCGGCCGGCGACAGCGGGCTGCAGGCGCTGGCCGAGCTGCTGCGCGACCACACCCGCGCCGGTGACATCGTCTGCCGCTACGGCGGCGAGGAGTTCCTGCTGATCTTGCCTGGTCTGGGCGTGAACCAGGCCCTGGAACGGGCCGAGGCCTGGCGCGCCGCCTTCGCCGCCAGCACCTGGACGTTCGGCGCGGACTCACTGTGCGCCACCCTGTCGGCGGGGGTGGCGGCCTTCCCCGCCGCCGGCGCGGATTTCCCGGCCGTGATCCACGCCGCCGACGAAGCCCTGTACGAGGCCAAAGCCGCCGGGCGCAACCGCGTGGCGGCGGCCCCGCCGGCTTGATTACCAGGTCGTTTCCGGCCATGATTGAAGTCTACGCTCAAGGAGCCCCCGCATGATCCCCGTCGCCCAGCCGCTCGCCGCCTATCACCATTATCGGGCCGAGATGGACGCCGCCCTGCAGCGCGTCATGGACTCGGGCCGCTACATCCTGGGGCCGGAAGTGGAGGCCTTTGAGGCCGAGTTTGCGGCCTGGCTCGGCGTGCGCCAGGCCGTGGGCGTGGCCTCCGGCACCGAGGCCGTCTGGCTGGCGCTGCGCGCGGCCGGCCTGGGCGAAGGCGCCGACATCCTGGTGCCGTCCCTGACGGCCAGCGCCACCGTCGCCGCGATCGTCGAGACCGGCGCCCGCCCGGTCTTCGTGGACCTGGAGCCTGGCCCGTTGACGCTGGAGGTGGCCGCGCTGGCCCGTTATCTCACGCCCAACACGCGCGCCGTGCTGCCCGTGCACCTGTACGGCAACCCGGTGGATATGACGGCCCTGCTGGCCTTCGCCGACGCGCACGGGCTGCTGGTGGTGGAGGACTGCGCCCAGGCGCACGGGGCGCGCCACCAGGGCCGGCGCGTCGGCACGTTCGGCCAGGTGGCGGCCTGGAGCTTCTACCCGACCAAGAACCTGGGGGCCTTCGGCGACGGCGGCCTGGTGACGACCGACGATGACGCCCTCGCCACCGAGCTGCGCCTGCTGCGCGAGTATGGCTGGCGCGAGCGTTACCACAGCGCCGAGCACGGCTGGAACTCGCGCCTGGATGAGCTGCAGGCGGCGCTGCTGCGCGTGCGCCTGCGCCATCTGGACGAGGACAACGCGCGCCGCCGCGCGATCGCGGCCGCTTACCGCGCCGGCCTACCGCCGGCCCTGCCCAGCTGTGCGGCCCGGCCCGGCGACGAGGGCGTGGAGCACCTCTTCGTGGTCCAGCACGCGCGCCGCGACGAGCTGCGCGCCGCGTTGCAGGCGCGCGGCGTCGGCACCGCCATCCAGTATCCGGTCGCCTGTCACTTACAGGACGCCTATCGCGGTTACGGCGGCGGACCCGGCTCGCTGCCCATCACCGAGCAGGCGGTCCGCCAGGTCTTCAGCCTGCCGATGTTCCCGGAGCTCGCGGATGCCCAGGCCGCCGCGGTGGTGGCGGCCGCCCACGCCGCGCTGGCGGACCTTTAACCAAAACGGACGCCCGGAGGCGTCCGTTGTCGAAAACTGGGGCGGGCCGCGCTCAGCCGGAGCGCGGGCGGAAGGCCCGGAACAGCAGCAGGGCGCCGGCAGCCACCAACCCCACCGGCAGCACGTAATTGGACAGGGTCGCGAACGGCGTCGCCAGCAGCCCGCCGAAGATCAACAAGACGACGGCCGGCCAGATGGCCCAGCGGTTGTGTCCCTGCGGCGTGGGCGCGAGCCACACGATCAAGAACGTCGCCCCCAGCCCGAGGAAGAAGACCCCGCCGGTCTCGACGTCGCGCAACTCGCGGGCGCTCAGCCCGGCGACGACACCCAGCGTCGTCAGCACGCCGCCCGGGATCAGGCCCCACCACTTCTCGCGGTCCAACAGGTAAATCACCCAGAACGGCAGTGACAGCCCGACCAGGAAGAGCGCCCCGCCCCAGCGCTCGGCGAAGTCCGGCGCGGCTGCCCCCAGCCCGATCAGCAGCGCCAGATCAAAGAAGATCAGGCCCGGGATCAGCGCCCACCAGTTGTCGCGGTTGGCGAGGAAGACGGCCACAAAACCGCCGCCGACCACCCCAAAGACCAGGGCCCAGAGCCAGCCCAGGCTGGCCGGGATGAGGTTGAAGTTCTGCAGCAGGAACAACACGCCGCCCGCAATCAACAGGATGCCGAGCAGCAAGCGGGGATCAAAACGTCGCACCATAGCCTTCGCCTCCTTGGCCTGCGCTCAGACAACCGACAGCGAGCCGGCGCCGATGCGGGCCGTAATCTCCACCCGGTTAGCCGCTGTCTCGAAGTCCGGGGATTGTTGGCCCGGGAAGCGGCGCGCGTCCACGTCCACGGCGCCCACCGCCGCCCCGGCGTCGATGCGGGCGGCCACGCCCTCCGGCACGCGCAGGACCACGGCGGCGGCGCCGGCCTCCACCACCACGCGCGTGTGGCCGGCCGCGGCCGGCAGCGTGATCTCGGTGCTGCTGGCCCCGGTTTTAACGGTCAGTTCGGTCACGCGCACCTGGCTCAGGTCCAGGCGCGTCTCGCCGGCGCCGGTGTTCAGCTCCAGCGTCAGCGGCACCGCGTGCGTCAGACGCAGCCCCCAATCCAGGCCGTGGTCGCTCGTCCACGGACCGGACCACCAGCCGCGTTCAGACTGACGCAGCTCGACTTCCAGGCGGTCACCGGCGCGCGTCACCTGCTGCTCCACGCCGCCGACAAAGGTGCCGGAGAACAGGTCACCGCTGGCGGCGCCGCCGCCGCCCGTCAGCCGGCCGGCGCCATGGTGGATGGTCAGGCGCGCCTGCGCGGCGCCCTCCAGGCCCTGCCGCGCCTCTTCGGCCGCCGCGCTCCGCCGGACGAAGACGCCCAGCAGAATCCAGCCGCCGGCCAGGATCAGCATCGCCGGCCAGAAGACCCCCCAGACCCGGAACGGCAGCAGGTTCAGATTATCCAGCAATAACAACAAGCCCAGCACGACCAGGATCGCGCCCCAGAAGGCTCCACTTCGTCGCATAACTGACCTCCTCAAAAAGCCGCACGGGCCGGCGTGGTTCCAGCCGTGCCTGTGGGTAATACGCAGGACCGGGGCGAAAAGTCGCACCGAGGCCGGCGCGAGCGCGACGCGGCAACCGGCCCAGCAACGGCGCTATAATCTCGGCTGAGCCGCCGCTCCGGCTGAGTCCTACCACGGTGCCTGAACACGCGCAACTGCTCAACGTCAAGCATCTCTCCCGCTACTACGGTTCGGTGGCAGGGCTGGTTGACGTGTCTTTCACGATCGAACCCGGCGAGATCCTGGGGGTCGTCGGCCAGCGCGGTTCCGGCAAGTCCACGCTTTTCCATTTGCTCAGCGGCGTCTACGCCCCGTCCGGCGGCGAGATCCACTGGCAGGGCCGGCGGGTGATGTTGCGGTCGGCCGCCCAGGCCCAGCAGCTCGGCATCCAGACGGTCCACCAGCACCCGTCCCTGGCCGGCAACCTGGACGTGCGCCGCAACATCTTCTTAGGCCGGGAACTGCGCCTCGGCCCGTGGGGGCTGGGCCTGCGGGAGGGCGAAATGTACGCCCACACCGCGGCGCTGCTGGCCGACTTCGACATGCCGACCCGCCTGGCGGTGGAGCGCGCGGCCAACCTGTCTTTTGAACAGCAACAGGTGGTGGCCCTGGGCCGGGCGTTGTGCCAGCCGGCGCGCCTCCTGCTCCTGGATGAGGCCCTGGCTCCGCTGAGCTTCGAGCGCCAGCGGCGGCTGCTCAAACGCATCAAGGCCCTGGCCGCCCAGAACGTCGCCGTCATCATCAGCAGCGACGACCTGAAGCATCTCTTCGCGGTCACGGACCGGCTGCTCGTGCTCTACCAGGGCCGCCCGGCCGCGCTGCGGCTGACGTCTGAGACCACGCCGCGCGAGATCGTCGAGCTGATCGTCGGCGCCAATCGCCAGGACCAGGTCACGCCCGTCATCTGGGCCATCGAGAACTACCACGCCGCCCAGCAGCAGGCCGAGGATCTGCGCCGCGCGCAGCTGGCCCTGCGCCAGAGCCTGGCCGCCCAAGACTCGCTCAACCGCCAGCTCATCGAGCGGCTGCGCGATCAGTTGGAAGCCTTGGACCGCCTCAACCTGGCCCTGCAGGACGCCAATCGGCGTCTGATCACCGAGCGCGAGGCGGAGCGCAAGGCCCTGGCGCGCGATCTGCACGATCAGATCATCCAGGACCTGTTGAGCTACAACTACCAGTTGGAGGAGGCCGAGGCGGAGCTGGCCGAGGCCGGCCAGGTGGCGCCGCTGGCCGACATCCGCGACGGCATCCGGCAAGTGGTGGGCAGCCTGCGCCAGCTGTGCAGCGACCTGCGCCCGCCGACCATCGACAGCCACGGCCTGTCGGCCGCAATCCGGTCCCTGGCGCTGCAATGGTCGGAACAGAACGGCATCGCCGTCGATCTGAACATCGACCCGGGCCTGGGCCGGCTGCCGGAGACGATCGAGCTCTCCGTGTTCCGCATCATCCAGGAGGCGCTGCGCAACGTGCGCAAGCACGCGGCCGCCTCCCACGTCACCCTGCTGCTCCGGCGCACGCACACCGCCAGCCTGGTCGTGCAGATGATCGACAACGGCCAGGGCATGGCCGCCCCCGTCAATCTGGCCAGCCTGTCCGAGCAGAAGCACTTCGGCCTGGTGGGGATCAGCGAGCGCGTCTCGCTGCTGGGCGGGACCTTCCAGGTGAACCCGGCCGCCGCCGGCGGCCTGGAACTGCGGATCGAAATCCCCAGCCCCTACCCTTCGATCAGCAATTGAGGCCGCCCCTCAGGGCCGGGCGTGCTCAAGCGGGCCGGCTGCCCAGCGCGTCTTCCACCACCTGGCGCACGGCCGCCGCATCCAGGTCCTTCTTATCCAGGAAGGCCACGGCCCCGGCGCTCAACCCCAGCCGCCGAAACTCGCGATCCGGGTAAGCGCTGATCAGGATCAGGCGCGAGCCGGGCGAGAGCGTCCGCATGCGGCGCACGCACTGGATGCCATCCTCCTCCGGCAGGACCACATCCACAAAAGCCAGCTGCGGGCGCACCTGCGCGGTCAGGCGCAGCGCCTCCGTCACGTCGTCGGCCTCAAACAGGCGCGCGCCGGGGCAGGTCTTGCCGATCAGACGCGCCAGCTGCTGGCGATAGCGCGGGTTGTCGTCCACCAGCAGCACCGTCAGCGCGTCGCTCTGCGCGGCCAGCCCTCCGTCCGCCTCCAGGCCCGTGATCGCCAGCACCTCCGGATGCTGGTTCGCGTAGGTCGTGGCCGCCAGGCGGCTGTCCACGCTCAGCGTGCGGTACAGGCTGGTGAGGTGGTTCTCCACCGTTTTCACGCTCAGGTCCATGGCGTGCGCGATCCGGCGGTTGTCGTAACCCAGCGTCAGCAGCCGCAGCATCTCGCGCTGGCGGCGCGTCAGTTGCGGCGTGGCCGCCGGCGGCAGGCCCTGGCGGTGGACCAGGCGGTCCACCAGCGGACCGGAGATCCAGCGTTCGCCGCGCAGCACGCGCTGGACGGCCAGCTGCAGGTCCGCCAGCGGCTGGTCCTTGAGGTGGTAGCCGTCGACACCGGCGCCGAGCAAGCCGGTGACATAGACCTCGTCGGCGTACGCGCTCACCACCAGGATGCGCATGGCCGGGAACTCGCGTTTGACGTGCCGGACGGTCGCCACCGGGTCGAACTTCGGCATGGCCACGTCGATCAACAAGAGATCCGGCTGCAGCTGCGGCAGGCTCTCCAGCAGCGCCTGGCCGTCCCCGACTTCTCCGACGACGGCGAAATCCGGCAGCGCCAGCAAGGCGTTGCGCAGCCCGGCGCGAACGACATCGTGATCATCGGCCAGCAGGACACGCACCATGGGCGGTATTGTGCCACGCTTTTCGCAATTAGGGGATTTCCCCTAGTCCCTCTGGGGGGTGAAAGGGGAACAAAATGGGGGATTCGTGATTGAAGTCAACGGCGCTTCTGGTTAATATCGCTTAAGCTTTGCGCACATCCGCCAACCCGCAATAACTTATGCCTGCCCTGGGTCATCAGCATTGATCCGGGCGCAACCGACCTGACCACTTTGCATAAACCAGGTCGTGACGGCCTGTGCTCCGGCCGTGCCGCCCAGCGGCGCACCGCCCTCCCAGCTCTGGCCGGCCTGAGATGAAGGAGGTGGCTTCCACAAATCCGCCGTTCGCATTTCGGACCCGCTTGCTGTCCGTCTGCCCATTCTATTAGGAGAAGAGTATGAGCCAGAAACCCTCTCGTTTGCTCATGACCGTCGTCGCCGTTCTGGCGATCGCCGGCATGTTGCTGTCGGCCTGCACGCCGGCGGCCACTCAGGCCCCGGCCGCCACGCAGCCTCCGTCTGGGACGGAACTCGCCGTCGGCATCGTGCTGCCCACCAAGGACGAGCCGCGCTGGATCCAGGACGAGACCCGCTTCAAGGAAGCCCTGACCGCCGCCGGCTACGAGGTCGAGATCCTGTTCAGCCAGGGCGACTCGGCCAAGGAGAAGGCCAACGTCGAGGCCCTGATCAGCAAGGGCATCGAAGTCCTGATCATCTGCCCGCAGGACGGCACCGCCGCCGCGGCCGCCGCGGAAGAAGCCCGCGCCGCCGGCGTCAAGGTCATCTCGTATGACCGCCTGATCCGCGAGACCGACGCCGTCGACTACTACGTCACCTTCGACAGCGTGGCCGTGGGCGAAGCCTGGGGCCAGTACCTGATCGACAGCGCCACCGGCACCGGCAACAACCTGTTCCTGTACGCCGGCGCTGCTTCCGACAACAACGCCTTCCTGTTCTTCGAAGGCGCCTGGAACAAGCTCCAGCCCAAGATCGCCGATGGCACCTTCGTCATCAAGAACTCCAGCGAAGCCGTCGCCCTGCAGGGCAAGGCCACGCTGACCCGCGACGAGATGGCCAAGATCATCGGCCAGGTCACCACGAACTGGGACTTCACCGTCGCCAAGAACCTGGCGGAAGCCAACCTGACCGCCGCGCCGGCCGCCGACAAGGGCACCGTCTTCATCGTCGCCCCCAACGACGGCACCGCCCGCGCCATCGCCGACGCCTTCGCCGCCGACAAGGACGTCACCCAGTACTTCATCACCGGCCAGGACGCTGAGAAGGCTTCCGTCCAGTACATCATCGACGGCAAGCAGTCCATGACCGTCCTCAAGGACGTCCGCACCCTGGTCGCCGATGCCATCACCGCCGCCGTCGCCTTCCTGGAGGGCAAGACCCCCGAGAAGACCACGACCTACGACAACGGCAAGATCGAGGTCCCGGCCAAGCCGTCCGCGATCGTCACCGTCACCCAGGACAACGTCAAGGCCGCCATCGTCGACTCCGGCTACTACCCGGCGTCTGACTTCACCGGCCTCGAGGGCGGCGCCGCCCCGGCCGTGACCGGCAAGGTCGGCATCGTGCTGCCCACCAAGGACGAGCCGCGCTGGATCCAGGACGAGACCCGCTTCAAGGAAGCCCTGACCGCCGCCGGCTACGAGGTCGAGATCCTGTTCAGCCAGGGCGACTCGGCCAAGGAGAAGGCCAACGTCGAGGCCCTGATCAGCAAGGGCATCGAAGTCCTGATCATCTGCCCGCAGGACGGCACCGCCGCCGCGGCCGCCGCGGAAGAAGCCCGCGCCGCCGGCGTCAAGGTCATCTCGTATGACCGCCTGATCCGCGAGACCGACGCCGTCGACTACTACGTCACCTTCGACAGCGTGGCCGTGGGCGAAGCCTGGGGCCAGTACCTGATCGACAGCGCCACCGGCACCGGCAACAACCTGTTCCTGTACGCCGGCGCTGCTTCCGACAACAACGCCTTCCTGTTCTTCGAAGGCGCCTGGAACAAGCTCCAGCCCAAGATCGCCGATGGCACCTTCGTCATCAAGAACTCCAGCGAAGCCGTCGCCCTGCAGGGCAAGGCCACGCTGACCCGCGACGAGATGGCCAAGATCATCGGCCAGGTCACCACGAACTGGGACTTCACCGTCGCCAAGAACCTGGCGGAAGCCAACCTGACCGCCGCGCCGGCCGCCGACAAGGGCACCGTCTTCATCGTCGCCCCCAACGACGGCACCGCCCGCGCCATCGCCGACGCCTTCGCCGCCGACAAGGACGTCACCCAGTACTTCATCACCGGCCAGGACGCTGAGAAGGCTTCCGTCCAGTACATCATCGACGGCAAGCAGTCCATGACCGTCCTCAAGGACGTCCGCACCCTGGTCGCCGATGCCATCACCGCCGCCGTCGCCTTCCTGGAGGGCAAGACCCCCGAGAAGACCACGACCTACGACAACGGCAAGATCGAGGTCCCGGCCAAGCCGTCCGCGATCGTCACCGTCACCCAGGACAACGTCAAAGCCGCCATCGTCGACTCCGGCTACTACCCGGCGTCTGACTTCACCGGCTTGCCGTAAGTTCCCGCCCCTCGTACAATGACTGGGAGAGTGGCGGCGCAGCCGCCACTCTCCCACCCCGCCGCCTAACATCCTGGAGCCAGAGCCGACATGAGCACCCCGATCCTGGAGATGCGCAACATCACCAAGGAATTCCCCGGCGTCAAAGCTCTGAACAACGTCAGCTTTCGCGTCGCCGCCGGCGAAATCCACTGCCTGGTGGGCGAGAACGGCGCCGGCAAGAGCACGCTGATGAAAGTCCTGAGCGGCGTCTACCCGCACGGCTCGTATTCCGGGGAGATCCTGTTCGGCGGCCAGGTGCAGACCTTCCGAAACATCCGGGACAGCGAACACGTCGGCATTGCCATCATCTATCAAGAGCTGGCGCTGATCCCGGAGATGACCGTCTACGAGAACATCTTCCTCGGCAACGAGATCCGGCGCGGCCCGACGATTGACTGGAATGAGACGATCAAGCGCGCCACCCAGGCCCTCCAGAAGGTGCGCCTGAACGTCAACCCAGCCACCAAGGTCAAGGACCTGGGCGTGGGCAAGCAGCAATTGATCGAAATCGCCAAGGCGCTCAGCCGGGACGTCAAGCTGCTGATCCTGGACGAGCCGACTTCGGCCCTGAACGAGGACGACAGCGAGAACCTGCTGAGCCTGCTGCGCGACCTGCGTGAGCACGGCGTCACCTGTATCATGATCTCGCACAAGCTGAAAGAGGTGCTCGCCATCGCGGACACGATCACGGTCCTGCGCGATGGCCAGACCATCTGCACGCTTGACGCCCAGGGCGGCCAAGTCTCCGAGGGCGTGCTGATCAAGCACATGGTCGGCCGCGAGATCGACAACATCTATCCTAAGCGCGAGCGCCAGCGCTCCGGCGAAGTGGTGCTGGACGTGGCCAACTGGAGCGCCTACGACCCGGCCCTGGGCCGCAACGTCCTCAAGGATGTCAGCTTCAATGTCCGCCGCGGCGAGATCGTGGGCCTGGCCGGCCTGATGGGGTCCGGGCGCACCGAGTTGGCCCTGAGCATTTTTGGCAACCCGGACGGCTACCGCGTCGACGGCCGGATCACGCTCAAGGGCCGGCCCTGCCACTTCACCCACCCCCAGGCCGCCATCGCCGCCGGCGTGGCCTACGTCACCGAGGACCGCAAGGGTGACGGCCTGATCCTGATCCAGGACATCAAGCAGAACATCACCCTGGCCAACCTGCGCGGCATCGCCCAGCGCGGCGTCATCAACGCCAACGCCGAAGTCAAGGTGGCCGAGGACTACCGCACCTCGCTCAATATTAAGACGCCCAGCATCGAGCAGCGCGTGGGCAACTTGAGCGGCGGCAACCAGCAGAAGGTCTCGCTGGGCAAGTGGCTGTTCGTCAAGCCGGACCTGTTGATCCTGGACGAGCCCACGCGCGGCATCGACGTCGGCGCCAAGTACGAGATCTACACCCTCATGACCCGGCTGGTCCAGCAGGGCCTGAGCATTATCATGATCTCGTCTGAGCTGCCCGAAGTCCTGGGGATGAGCGACCGCGTCTACATCGTCTCCTCCGGCCGAATCACCGGCGAACTGCCGATCGAGGAAGCCACGCAGGAGCGCATCATGCAGCTGGCTACGAATTGAGGAGAGCCCCTATGTCGTCTGTCGCCGACTCATCGAAGGTTGGAGCGCCGTCGTTCGTCGCCAACCTGCAGAAGGTGCTGCAGCAGAACATCCGTGAATACGGCATGTTCGTGGCCCTGTTCGTGATCATGGCGATCTTCACGATCACGACCAACGGCATCTTCATTTCGTCGCGCAACATCAGCAACCTGATCAACCAGACGGGCTACATCGCCGTCCTGGCGGTCGGGATGACGCTGGTCATCGTCATCCGCCACATCGACCTGTCGGTCGGTTTCCTGTCCGGCTTCCTGGGCGCGCTGGCCGCCATCGCCATGGCCAACCCGGAGGTCATCGAGGGCGGCCTCAACTTGCCGGCGGTGGTCGTCATCCCCATGATCCTGGTCTTGGGCATCCTCACCGGCCTGATCACGGCCTTCCTGGTGGCCCAGCTGGGCATCCCGGCCTTCGTGGCCACGCTGGCCGGCTGGCTCGGCTATCGCGGCGCCCTGCAGCTGGTGACGGCCCGGACCGGCACGATCATCATCGCCGACGAGACCTTCAACGCTCTGAGTAACGGCTTCATCCCGGACATCTTCGCGCCCGATACCGGGCCGCTGCCCGGCGTCCACAAGCTGACGCTGATCCTGGGCGTCCTGGCGATCATCCTGATCAACGTCAGCCAGATCAACGACCGCCGCAAGAAGCAGGCCTACGGCTTTGAAGTGCTCTCGAACGACATCTTCATCCTGAAGCTGGTCTTCATCTCAGCCCTGACGGCCGGCATCACCTGGATCATGGCCGGCTACAATGGCCTGTCGTGGACGGTCGTGATCGTGCTGGGCGTGGTCATCGTCTACGACTTCGTCACCTCCCAGACCGTGCTCGGCCGGCACATCTACGCCGTCGGCGGCAACCCCGAGGCCGCCCAGCTGAGCGGCGTCAACATCAAGACGATCACGTACGTGGTCTTCTGCTCGATGGGCATGCTCTCGGCCCTGTCCGGCATCCTGTACGCGTCGCGCTTCAAGTCCGCGACGACGACGGCCGGCAACTTGTTCGAGCTGGAGGCCATCGCCGCGGCCTTCATCGGCGGCGTCTCACCGGCCGGCGGCATCGGCAAGGTCATCGGCTCCATCGTCGGCGCGCTGGTGATGGGGTCGCTGTCCAGCGGCATGAACCTGATGGGCATCGACATCTCGCTCCAGTACATCGTCAAGGCCGCGGTGCTGGCCGTGGCCGTGATCTTCGACGTGGCGACCCGCAACCGCGGGCGCTGAGCCCCGCGCCCCGAAACAAGAAAGGCCGGCCCCACCAGGCGTGGGGCCGGCCTTGTCTTTTAAGAGCGGCGCCGGCTCAGTCGATCAGGGCCAGCATCGAAGCGTAGAACATCAGCCCACTCGAGAAGGCGAAGAACAGCCCCAGGCTGAGGACGCCGGCCACCGCCGCAAAGCGCCGGGACCGGATCTGCGGCGAGGTCAGCGCGGCCAAAGCGATCGCCACCAGCAGCGCCGCCCCCAGGGCCGCCAGGAACGCGAACCACGACCAGCCGCTCTCCGCCAGCCCGCTGCCCGGGTACTGGGCTTCCAAGGCCGTCACGTCGCTGAGGGTCAAGCCCAGGCTGGCGGCATCGATGCGGGCCAGCGGCGGGCTTTGGACGGCATAGCGGACAGCGCTGCACGCGGCCTGCCGATCTCCGTGCGTGACCTGACAGCGGCTGAAGTCCACGTGGTCGGTATTGGTGTAGGACACCTCCACGCGCAGCGGCGCGCCCGCGATCAGCAGCGAGCAGGTGGCGCTGGCCGCACTCGGGCCGGCGTCGGCGCAGTCCAGGTAGCGGCCGGAAATGCGCGCCTCCGCCTCCGGCACGCCGACCGCGATCCCGGCCAGCGCCGAGGAGCGCAACAGCGGCGCGGCGTTGGCGGACATCCACATGAAGCCGGCTACCAGGGCGGCGGCGGCCACGCCGAAGACGGCGGCGACTAAGTGGCGAACTTGCATGCTCTCTTCTCCCGAAAGATGACGGCCGGCAGCGCCGGCCTAAAACGTGTAACGATCCAGGTCCCGGCCGAGGAAGACCGGCCCGCCCAAGCGCCGGGCGGCCGCAACCCGCTGCGCTTCCAGGTCGTTCTCGAGCGGATTGAGGTGCACCAGCACCAGGCGGCGGACGCCGGCCGCGCGGGCCAGGTCGGCCGCGCCCTCCGCCGTGCTGTGGACGGGATGCGCGCCAGTGGCCTCGTGCACCAACAGGTCCACCCCGCGCGCCAAGGCCTGGATGCCCGCCGACGGCGAGCCATCGGCCCCGTAGGCGCAGGTGCCGCCGTCCGCGTGGGCTTCGGCGCGCAGGCCGATGACGGGCGTACTGCCGTGTGTGCCGGGCGCGGCCGTCAGCGTGAAGTCCGCGCCGCGCGCGATCAGGATGCCGGGCTCCAGCGGCACCGGCTGCCACTCCAGCGCCGGCAGCCCGGCCCAATCCCGCGTGTTCCACTGGGCGAAGGCCCGCCGCACCGTGTCCAGGGCCGCGGCCGGCCCGTGCACCGGAAGCGGCGCGCGCCGGCCGCTCAGCCACAGCATCTCCACCAGCAGCGCAAAGCCCGAGGTGTGGTCGGGATGCTCATGCGTCAGGATGACGCGCTCGATCGAGGCGAGCGGCACGCCCAGACGCTGCAGCGGCCGCACCACGTTGCCGCCGCAGTCGATGAGGATGGTCGCGGCCGGCCCGCGCAGGGCCAGCATCGTGGGCTCGCGGCTGCCATCGGTCAGCGCCGCGCCCGTCCCTAGCAGCAGCAGTTCAGACATCTCGCCTCGATCGCGCCGGGTGTCGGCGGACTTGGCGGCTATGATACCATTCACTCATTCCGGCCCACGCCTTCCCGCCTGAAGCCAGGCCCATCGCCCACAGGAGAGCCCGTGATCGATTGCGTGATCCATACCCTTGATCTGCGGTTTCAAGGCGCGCCGGAGGCGGTCGCCGCCTTCCTGGTGCTGGGGCCGGCCGGGCCGGTGCTGGTGGAGACCGGCCCCGGCTCCACGCTGGCCCAGCTGCAAGCCGAGTTGGCTCGTTTCGGCGTGCGGCCGGCCGATATCCAGGATGTGCTCCTCACCCACATTCACCTGGATCACGGCGGCGCGGCCGGCTGGTGGGCGCGCCAGGGCGCGCGCATCCACGTCCACCAGGTCGGCGCCCCACACCTGATTGACCCCTCCAAGCTGCTGGCCAGCGCCGAGCGCATCTACGGCGACCAGATGCAGACCTTGTGGGGCGAGTACCTGGCCTCGCCCGTCGAGCGCGTGCACGCCGTTCACGCCGGCGACGTGATCGCGGCCGGCGGCCTGCAGTTCCTGGCCCTGGACACGCCCGGCCACGCCCGCCATCACCTGGTCTACCAGCTGGGCGACCTGGCCTTCACGGGCGACCTGGCCGGGATCCGGCTGTCGGCGCGCGCCCACACGCGGCTGCCCACGCCGCCGCCCGAGTTCGACCGCGAAGAGTGGCTGGCCAGCCTGGAGCAGATGCGCGCCCGCCGCTTCACGCGTCTGTACCTGACCCACTTCGGCCCGCTGGAAGACGTGGACGCGCACTGGGACACAGTGGCGCGGCTGGTGACCGATTACCCGGAACAGGTGCGCGCCGAGCTGGCGCGCGGCGCCGATCGGGACGCCATCCTGGCGCACATGACCGCGCACGAGGAGGCGCGCCAAGCGGCGGCCGGCCTCAGCGCCGCGGACAACACGCTGTATAGCAGCGTCGGGCCGATGGGGATGTCGGTGGACGGGCTGCTGCGCTATTGGAAGAAGCGCTCAGGCTGAGCCGGCCCGGGCGGCGTTGGCGTCGCTGACCGCGCGCCAGCGGTGATACTCCGCGCTGGCCGCGAACCGGCGCAGCTCCTCCACCCGCCGGGCGATGAGGGGGTGCGTCGAGAGCAGTTCGTTGACGATCTGGCCCGGATCGTCGTCCTGGCGTTCCAAGATTGTCAGGGCTTGCTGCAGGCTGGCGGGGTTGCGCGCGGCGCCGCCCGTGGCCAGCTTCACCAGCGCCGAGACGGCCTTGTCCACACGGCCGCAGGCCAGCAGGCCGGCGCGGTCGGCTGAAAACTCACAGGCTCGATTCCACCATCGGAACGCGAAGTACAGCAGCACGGCCGCCCCAAAGGGGCTGGGGATGCCGGCCATGCCGCCCAAGAGCGAGTTCAGCCAGGTATGACCCAACTGGACGTGGCCCAGCTCGTGCCCGAGGATAAACTGCAGCTCGTCCCGGTCCATCACCGGCAGCAGGCCCGCAAACAACACGATGGGCCGGGGCTCGGTCAACCCGAAAGTATAGGCGTTCAGCCCGCGCGCCGGCGCCACCCACACTTCCACCCCGCGCACGTCCAGGCGCGCGGTCGTCGCCTGCACCAGGGCCGCCAGGCCGGGCAGTTGCTGAGCGGACACCGGCTGCGCCCGGCGCAGCAGCGCGGCATGGTGCGAGCGATTCAGGCCGTAGGCCAGGGCCACCATCACCAGCACAAACGCCGCGCTGCCGCACAGCGTCGCCAAAGACGTGAACGCGATCACGCCCAGCACCAGCAACACGGTCAGGCCCAGGATCAGATGCTCGTTAGGGTAGCGATAGCCGGTCATTTTCCCCGATCGTTGTAGAATAGGATTGTCTCAGGCCCGCGTCCAACTGCATCCAGGGAGGTTCGAATGAAGCGTTCTTACCCCGCCCTCGCCTTGGGTTTGGCCCTGGCGCTGCTGCTCGGCCTGTCTGGCCCCGTCAGTTCGGCCACGGCCGCCCGCCTGGCCCAGACGACGGCCACTGCCACCCCCTGCGCCACCGAGTACGTCGTCAAGTCCGGCGATTGGATCCGCCAGATCGCGCGCCAGTTCAACGTGGACTGGCGTGCCATGGTCAGCGTCAACAAGCTCACCACGCCTGATTGGATCTATCCCGGCCAGAAGCTGTGTATCCCGGCCCAGACGCTGACCAGCCCAACGCCCACGCGCACGCCGGCGGCCGCCACGCCGACCCGGACCGCCACCGCCACCGGCCCCACGCCCACAGCCACGCGCACGTCGACGGCCGCGCCCTCAGCCACGCCGCGGCCGACCCTGGCGGTCACAGTTCCGACTTTCCGCATCGTGGGCGTGGTGCGCGATCAGTCGGTGACGATCGAGACCCGTGACTTCCCGGCCGGGCTGAAGTTCGACGTGCGCCTGGGCGCCATGGGCACGCGCGGCCTCGGCGGGACGCTGGTCACCACGCAAGACTCGGGCCAGGGCGGCACGTTCACGGCCACCTACTCGCTCCCGGCCGCGCTCAAGGGCGCGGACCAGGTGGCCATCCGGCTCGAGAATTCGGCCAGCGGTTACTACGCCTTCAACTGGTTCTACAACAACAACGCCCCGTAAACGGCGGTGGCATCGGCGC
>CALFZO010000092.1 GCA_937952305.1 uncultured Anaerolineales bacterium
AGCAACCGGCGGTCGCCGGCGCGCTGGCGGGCGGCCACGCCCAGGAGATCAGCCTGACGCGCGCCGGGCAGGTTGGCTTCAACCCGCTGGCCGACGCACTCTCGGGCTCGGGCGACGACACGCTCGCCCGCTGGCTGTGGTTCTGGCGCGGGACGGGCGTGGCGCAGGATCACCTGGAGACCGCCTTCGCGCGCGACGTGCGGAGCCTGCCGGACCTCCTGGCCTTCCTCAACAGCGACCGGCGCATGGTGGGCTCGGCCCACGCCGCGCGGCGCCTGGCCGACGCCGAGCAAGGCGTGATCGGGACGTGGCTGGCCGGAGCGTTCGACGTGGCCGGGCATCTCGCGGGCGGCGGGCACTTGCTCGTGGATTGCCCGGCATCGGACGGCCCGCGCCTGCGGGCGCTGCGCGGCCTGATCGGCCTGGCGATGGAAGCGGGCGCGCGACTCGTGAGCTTCGGGCCGCGTTGGCCGGATGGCGACGACCGGGCGCTCGCCTGGCTGGATGCCGTCGTGGATGCCGCCGACGGACGGCGCTACCCGGTAACGGCCTTCACGCGCTGCGCGCCGGAGCAGGCCGCCGCAGCAGCTGGCTGGCATGGCCAGGTGCCCGGGCTGGCCGAATACCTGCGCACGCTGCCCGACGGCACGGCATTGGTGAACGAAGGAGATGAATGGTGGACGCTCACCGCAACGCATGGCTGATGGCCGTTGACGGCGCCCTGGCCGGGCTGGAGCGCGAGATCGCGGACCTCGAGCAGATGGCCGCGCAGCTCCGCGCCGACCTGGCCGCGCCGCTGCCGGTCGTGCCGCTGCCCGGCGACTTGATCAGGACGCCCGCACCTTCCATCTCCGATGGCTTTGGCGAGCGCCCCGCCCTGCCAACCTTGGCCGACCTGCCGCTGGCAGATGAAGCGCCAGACGCTGCCACCGGCGCGCTGGTGGAAGCCGCGCACGCCGACGATGACGAACCCGTCGTGGCAGGCCCCCACCACAAGCCGGCGTCGCTGCGCGAGGCCTGGCTGCCTGCGCCGGTGCTCTCCGGAGTGCGCTCATGACCGCGCGTGTGAACACGCCCGATCCGCTCAACACCCTCGGCATGGCCGACCTCGACGCGCTGTGCGCATCGCTGGCGACCTACACGCAGGCCCGTCGCGAGCGCGACGACAAACAGCGCCTACTGGATACGTTGGTAAGCCAGATCACGCACAAGCGCCAGATGCGCACCACGCTCGCCGTGTTGCGAGGCCAGCTTGAAGCGGCGCTCAGCGCGGGTGTCTCGCTCCCGATCTGGACGGGCGCGGCGCCGGGTGATGCGCAGATGGCGGCCGATGCTGAGGCACTCGCTGCCCAGCGCACGGCCGCGAACCGCTTGATCGAAGAAGCGCAGGCACAGGCCGCTGCGCTGATCGAGCAGGCCCGTGCTCAGGCCGTGCAGATCACGGCCCAGGCGCCGGCCCCGCCAGCGCTCCAGCCTGAGCCGGAGGCTGACGCGTCCGCAGCCGGCATATCTGGTCTCAGCCGTGACGCCGATGGCGTGTCCTTCACCTGGCGCTATTCGGGCGTGCCGTTCGTGCCGGCCGACGTTGACCTCGGCGACGGCGCGACGCTGCGCGTCCGGCGCATGGGCGCGCGCGGCGCGCCCACCGACGCACCGATGCAGCCCGACGACGAGCTGCACGGCCTGGTCATCCTGCTCGAAGCGAACGGCGGGCAAGCCCAGAAGATCGTCGCCGCGCCGATGTACACGAGTGATGGGCCGGGCTGCGTGCGCGCCCGGCGCGACGCCGCTTTCGCGCTTCAGGCCGGCGGCTGGCAGGCCGACATCACCCTGGCCGGCGATACCCGCGTGGGCAACGCACGCCTGATCACGGCCTGCTTGAAGGTGGAGGCCGCGCGCCTCGAGGCGGCGCCTGAACCGCCGCAGCCCAAGGCACCGGCACCCAAGACCGCAGGCGGTGCGCGGCGTGCGAAGCCAGACCTGAGCGCTGGCGCAGACGACGAGATATGACGCAAATCCTGCGCTCGATCCGGGACGCCATCTTCGGCGACCAGAACCTGCTGTGGATGCTCGGCCTGCTGGCGGCCGGCGGCGCATGGACGGCATGGCGCACCTTCGCCAGCCTCACGCCAAAGCAGTTCGCGCGCCTGCACGGCCCGCTGCTGGCCGGCGGGATCGCAGTCGTGCTCCTGGCGCTGGGCGTGGTGGCCTTCCTCTACTGGCGCAACTGGAAGCAGAGTCAGGAGCGCCGCGCCGTGAATGAGCGCGTCGCGCAGGGCCCGACCTACCTGCTCCTGCCCCGCGCCGGCGCGAAGCCGGCGGCCGTGGACGCCGTGCAACTCTGGGATCGCGTCAGCGGCGTGCTGCCGACGGGCGAACACCTGGCCTGGGAGATCACGGGCAACGGCGACGGGCAGCAATTCTCGCTGCGTGCCTCGGCGCAAACCGCGCCCGCGGTGCTCACCCAAGTCGCGGCCGAATGGCCGGATGCCGAGTACCGGCCGGCCGGGAACGGCGACGAGTTTGCGGACCCGGTCCAGGCTCAGGCCGGCGCACACTGCGTCTGGCTGGAGATCGGCCCGGCCGGCACGGTCGCGACGTCCATCCGGGCCGTCATCAACGATCCGGTGCTGGCCGTGCTCGTCGAGCTGTCGAGTTGGCCCGCCAACTGCCTGGGCACGCTGCAAATCCTGGTGCGCCCGGACGCCGAGTCGGCTGCCGCCCTGAGGCAACAGACCGCCCAGATGCGGGTCGGAGCCACGCAGCAGGATGCAGGGAGTCGCGCGGCCGCCAACAAGCAAGCGCGCGAGATGGACCGGCGCGGCGAGCGCGCCTTCGTCGAGGTGATCATCCGCGTCGCCGCCCACGGGCCGGACGCGGCCCAGGCGCAGGCTCGCGCCCGCGCGCTCTACAGCGCGGTGCGCGGCGCGTTCGACGCCGCCAACCCCTTGACCATCATCCAGCAGGGCCAGGGGGATGCCGGCCTGGTCAACCGCCACTGGCTCTCGCGCGGCCGGCCGTGGAGCGCCGGTGAACTCTCCGCCCTGGCCCACCTGCCCGGCCAGGACGTGATCGGCTCGCTCCCGCGCCTGCAGACGGCCGCCGCGCAGTACCGCCCCGCCGACCCGCGCCTGCGCGTGCAGCCCGGCGACCGCCTGGCGCCCTACGTGTCCAGGCGTTACCCGTTGCCGAGGTCCCTGGCGGGCGGCGCGGGCACGCCCAAGGTGCTGGTGGGCACGAGCACCGACAAGAGCGGGACCACGCACTTCTGCGGCGTGCCGCTGCGCGACCTGACGACCCACGGCTTCGCCATCGGCTCGACCGGCTCGGGCAAGTCCACGCTCCTCAAGAACCTGGCCTGCCAGGCGTATGCCCTCGGCGCGACTGTGTTCGTCCTGGACCCGCACGGCAAGCTGGCCGACGACACCGCCCTGACCCTGCCCGACAACCGGATGGCGGACGCCGTGCTCCTGGATATGTCCGCCAAGTGCCCGCCGGCGCTGCCGATGTTCTCGGCCGCGCTCAAGTTCGGCCTGGACGATGCCGTGGATGCGGCGATGACAGCCCTGAGGACCACCGACCCCAACAACTGGGACCAGTCCGGCCAGATGCGCGAGCTGCTCGGGAGCGCCGTGCGGGTGCTGCTCGCCGCCGAGGGCGAGGCTGCCAGCGTGATGAAGCTGGACCGGCTCTTCACCAAGGGCGTCTATCGCGACGACGTGCTCCGCCGCGCCCAGCGAGTCCGTGACGCGCGCCGGGCGGCCGAATTCTGGATCGAGAAAGTCGCGCCGGCCCTCGACCCCCAGGCCAAGCGCGGAAGCGGCGACAGCCTGAAGCAGTCGCTGGTCTCGGCCTCGCGCCGCCTGTCCCTGTTCCTGAACAACAAGTA
>CALFZO010000093.1 GCA_937952305.1 uncultured Anaerolineales bacterium
GTGGGGGAGGGCGGGACGGCGGTGGGCGGCACGGCCGTGGGCGGCACAGCGGTCGGCGGCACGGCAGTGGCCGGGGCCGTGGTGGGGGCGGGCGTGGCCGCCGGGGCGCAGGCCGCCAGCACGGTGGCCAGCACGGTCATCACGGCGAACAGCGTATAGGACAGGCGATGGGACTTCATTCTTCTTTCTCCTTGGATGTTATCAAGTGATAGGCGAGACGGGGTGTATGGCGCTTCGTGAGGGAACCCTCACCTCCTTCCGGACGATTCAGGCGTACCGCCACAGCCCGACGCAAGGTCGGCTGGGGCTTTCAGTCCATATCATGTGAGCGTTGCCTAAGGAGATGGCGACACCCGGATTATAGCATCCCCAGCGACGGAAATATGGACGCCCCTGGTTATGTTTCTGCGGGTGGGTCCGGCTACGGCTGTTCGATCTGGATGAAGTGCGGATCGACCCGATTGTTAATCGTCGCGATCTCGACTTCCTCGTGGATGAGGCCGGCCCAGAAATACTGCGGGTTGCGCGCAGTCACGACCTGATCCAGCACGAGGCCGCCCGTGACCTGGGCGCGCCGCCCGGGCAGCAGGTAATACTGCGGCCGACCCTGGCTGTCCGGGATGACCGTCAGGTCTTCCGGCCGGCCGATGGCCCAGCGCCACGGATAGTCGCTGATGCAGGTCTCGCACATGAGGCCCACCCGGAACGCCCCGGCCTGGACGTACTCGCCGATGGTGTTGTAGTTGGTGCCCATCGAGGCGTACACGTAATCCGGCGCGGGGCCGGTGGTGCGGATGGGCGCGGTGCCGTAGTTTTCGACCGTCAGCGTGAAGTACAGGGTCTGGCCCAGGACGACTGATTCGGCCGAGAACTGCACATCGCCCTGGTAGAGCTCGGCCCGCGGCAGGCCGCCCTGCGCCAGCGTCAGGGTGGTGGTGACGACCAGGCGCTGGCCGAGGCGGTCCTCGGCTTCGGCGCGGATGACGTACTCGCCGTCCGGCGGCGGCTCCAGACCCTGGTCGACGCCGCCGTCGTAGTCGTACACGTGCAGGCCGCGCTCGCCGGGCTTCTTGAGTGAGCCGGCGCTCTCGGCGATCGGCAGCGCCAGGCCGCCCGCGCCCTCCAGGGTCAGGCGCAGCCCGCCGGCGTCCACGTCCTTAGACAGGGCCACGTTGATGGTCACGCGGTCGTCCAGGCCGTCGCGGTTGGGCGTGAACAGCTTGGGCAGCACCGTCAGGTTGCTCAGTTCGGGCAGGGCGGTGTCGGCCGCCTGGATCCGCAGCGTGCCCGTGATCTCGTTGCCTAGGCCGGCCTCATCCTGTGCCGCCACCGCCCAGGTGTACTCGCCGTTCGGGAGCACGCGCGCTAGGAGCGTGCCCGTGAACGTGTCGGTCGGCCGCGTGAATGGGTCGACGATGCCGCTGAAGAAGACTTCGTTGTCGCCCGCCGGCCGCGGCTTCTCGCGCCGGAAGTCGTAGCGCTGGCCGGCCGCGTCCACCAGGTAGAGCGACACCGTCGCCGGCCGGCGCAGGGTGTAGCGAATGACGGCCACGTCGTCCACGCCGTCCGCGTTGGGGGAGAGGGCGGCGTGGGAGACGCTGGCGGCCTGCAGCGGCGGCCCGCCCGGGTTCAGCAGCAGCCAGGCCGCGCCCAGCGCGCCGGCCGTCAGCGCCAGGGCCACCAATCCAGTCAGCCAGTGTGAGACACGCATGGGGCGGACTGTACCAGAGTGCCCCGGGGAGCGTCAACCAACCCAGCCCAACCGCCCGGCCGGTTTGAGGCGACTGGCCGTGCAACCCGCATCATGCTACTATTCTTGGCCATGCTGACGTATCAGGAAGCGCTCGATTATCTGTACAGCTTTGTGGACTACAGCGCCACCCGGCTGGTGAAATACTCGGCCCAGGCCTTCGACCTGAGCCGGATGGCCGCCCTGCTGGATCTGCTCGGCAACCCGCAGAACCGCTATCCGTGTCTGCACCTGGCGGGCACCAAGGGCAAGGGTTCGGTGGCCGCCATGTGTGCCAGCGCCTTGCGGGCCGGCGGCTATCGCACCGGTTTCTACACCTCCCCCCACCTCCAGGATTTCTGTGAGCGGGTACAGGTGGACGGGGTCCACATTGCGCCGGAAGCCCTGGTGGACATCGTCCTGCGCCTGCGCGCGCTGGCGCCGCAGGTGCCCGGGATCACGACTTTTGAACTGACGACGGCGCTGGCGTTCGAGTACTTCGCGCTTCAGAACGTGGACGTGGCCGTGGTCGAGGTTGGCCTGGGCGGACGCCTGGACGCCACCAACGTGCTCACGCCGCGCGCCAGCGTGATCACGTCGCTGAGCTACGACCACATGGACCTGCTCGGGCACACGCTCGCCCAGATCGCGGGCGAGAAGGCCGGCATCATCAAGCCGGGGGTGCCGGTCGTCAGCGCGCCGCAGCAGCCGGAGGCGCTGGCGGTGCTAGAGCGGGTGGCGGCCGAGCACGGTGCGCCGTTCCGCCTCGCCGGGCGCGATTTCCTGTTCCGGCCGGTGGCGCATTCGCTGGAGCGCCAGACCTTCGAGGTCTGGTCGGCCGAAGAAGACCGCCAGGTGCAGGCCCTGCGCGCCGGCGGCCACCCGGTGGAGTGGCGGCCCACCCGGCTGGAGATCCCGCTGCTGGGCGCCCACCAGGTGGAGAACGCGGCGACGGCTTATGCGGCGCTGCAGACCCTGCGCGGCCAGGGCCTGCCGGTGGCCCCGGACGCCGTCCGCGATGGCTTGCGCAGCGTGCGCTGGCCCGGACGTTTTGAGATCTTGCAGCGCGCCCCGTTCGTCGTCGTGGACGGCGCCCACAACCGTGATTCGGCGCTGCGCCTGGCGGCGGCGCTGGACGATTACTTCCCCGGCCGGCGCGTGACCCTGATCTTCGGCGCCTCGTCGGACAAGGATATCGCCGGCATGCTGGACGAGCTGTTGCCGCGGGCCGCCCGCGTTATCCTGGCCCAGGCCGTGCATCCGCGCGCGCTGGAGCCGGACGCGCTGGCCGCCCTGGTGGCGGCCCGGCCGGCGGCCACGGCGCTGGAAACCTGCGCGCCCGTGGCGGCCGCCCTGGAACGCGCGCTGGCTGGCGCAGCGCGCGAAGACGTCATCCTGGCCTGCGGCAGCCTGTTCATTGTGGCGGAAGTGCGCGCAGCTCAAGCGGCGCGCGTGGCCCAGCGGTGAGGCGCGGCCCGATCCCTACGACCTTATGAACCCTTCCTCCTACGACCCCAGCTTCCGCGAGTTCCTGATGCGCTCCGGCTTCGCCGACACGATGGGCCGCCAGGCCGATGAGCTCTACGATGTGCCCGACGCCGAGATCGACGACGACGGCCTGGTCGAGCTGCCGCTGCTGCCGCTGCGTGACCTGGTGATGTTCCCGCACATGGTCACGCCGCTCTTCGTCGGCCGCGAGCGTTCGATGGCCGCCATCAGCGAGGCCAACGCCGCCAACCTGACGCTGATCGCCGTCGCCCAGATCAACCCGGAAATCGAAGACCCGACCCCGCAGGACCTCTACCTGGTCGGCGCCGAGATCGCCGTCGGGCGGATGCTGCGCATGCCGGATGGCTCCACGTCGGTGCTGGCCCAGGGCCGGCGCCGCCTGCAGGTGGTGGAGTTCACCCAGACCGAGCCGTTCTTTGTGGCCCGCGCCCGGCCGGTGTACGAACCCACCGAGAAGCCGCGCGAGACGGAAGCCCTCATGCGGGCCGTGCTCGGCCTGTTCGAGCGCGTCGTGCGCCTCAACCGCGCCATCCCGGAAGAGGCTTACGTCTTCGCCATGAACATCGAGGAGCCGGGCTGGCTGGCCGACCACATCGCCTCGATCATGGACCTGCCCCAGGCCGAGCGCCAGGCCGTGCTGGAGGTCTTCGACCCGGCCGCGCGCCTGCAGAAGCTCAGCATCCTGCTCGGCAAGGAGCTGGATGTGCTCGAACTGGAGGACCAGATCCACTCGCAGGTGCAGAGCGAGGTGGACCGCAACCAGCGCGAGCTGTACCTGCGCGAGCAGATGAAGGCCATCCAGAGCGAGCTGGGTGAGGGCGATGCCTGGAACGCCGAGGTCAACGACCTGCGTGAAAAGGTGGCCGCCGCCCAGATGCCGGACGAGGTCCGCGGCAAGGCGCTGAAAGAAGTGGAGCGGCTGACCCAGATGCCGCCGATGGCGCCGGAAGTCGGCATCATCCGCACGTATCTAGACTGGCTGATCGACCTGCCCTGGGTGGCCGTCACCGCCGACAACCTGGATCTGAAGCACGCCGAAACGGTGCTGGAGAAGCAGCACTTCGGCCTGCCCAAGGCCAAGGAGCGTGTGCTGGAATACATCGCCGTCCGCAAGCTGACCGGCGAGCAGGCCCAGCGGCGCGCCCCGATCCTGTGCTTCGCCGGCCCGCCCGGCACCGGCAAGACCTCGCTGGGCAAGTCGATCGCCGATGCCCTCGGGCGCAAGTTCGTGCGTCTCAGCCTGGGCGGCGTCCGCGACGAGGCCGAGATCCGCGGCCACCGCCGCACCTACATCGGCGCGCTGCCCGGCCGCATCGTCCAGGCCATGCGCCGCGCGGCCACCGTCAACCCCGTGATGATGCTGGACGAGATCGACAAGCTCGGCACCGATTTCCGCGGCGACCCGGCCGCGGCTCTGCTGGAGGTGCTGGACCCCGAGCAGAACCAGGCCTTCATGGACCATTACCTGGACGTGGATTACGACCTGTCCAAGGTGATCTTCGTGACCACGGCCAACACCCTCAACACCATCCCGCCGGCCTTGCATGACCGGCTGGAGGTGATCGAGTTCCCGGGCTACATCGAAGAAGAGAAGCTTGCCATCGCGCGCAAGTTCCTGGTGCCGCGCCAGTTGGACGAGAACGGCCTGGTCAAGAGCGGGCTGACCTTCACGGATCCGGCCATCCGCCAGATGGTGCGCTCCTACACTTACGAGGCCGGCGTGCGCAACCTGGAGCGCGAGATCGCCAAGATCTGCCGCAAAGTAGCCCGCCGCCTGGCCGAAGGCAAGCTTGGCCCGGCGCGCATCACGCCGGCCGGCCTGCACAAGTTCCTGGGTCCGCCGCAGTACACGCCGCTGGACGCCGAGAAGGCGGACGAGGTCGGTCTGGCGATGGGCCTGGCCTGGACCGAGGCCGGCGGCGACAGCATGCCGATCGAGGTGGCGTTGATGGACGGCAAGGGCGGCCTGCAGATCACGGGCCAGGTCGGCGACGTGATGCAGGAGTCGGCCCACGCGGCCATGTCCTACATGAAGTCGCGCGCCCGGGCGCTGGGCATCGAGCAGCGCCGCTTTGAGAAGACCGACACGCACATCCACATCCCGGAGGGCGCTATCCCCAAGGACGGCCCCAGCGCCGGCATCAGCCTGGCGACGGCACTCATCTCGGCTTTCACCGGCCGCAAAGTGCGCAAAGAGATCGGCATGACCGGTGAGATTACCCTGCGCGGCCGGGTGCTGCCGGTGGGCGGCATTAAGGAGAAGGTGCTGGCCGCGCACCGCGCCGGGTTGAAGGTGGTCATCCTGCCTAAGAAGAACGACAAGGACCTGGTGGACGTGCCCGTGATCGCCAAGCACGATCTGCGTTTTGTCTTCGTCGAGCACATCGACCAGGTGCTGGCGGAAGCGCTGGCGCGGACGGCGGCCCGCCGCCCGAAGCGTCCCGGTCGGCGGCCAGCCCCGACGGCCGCGGCCCGGCGACGCCCCGCCGCCCGCGGCGCCCGCGCCTGACGTGATCGCAAGCGCGCCGCCCGGCGCGCTTTTGTTTGCTCCGCCCCTCGGGGGGAGGAGGTGCCACCATGCTTCGGCGCCCGTGGTTCAGCCTGCTCCTGGGCCTGCTGTGTGCCGCTTGCACGTCGCCCGGTCTGCCCAGCCCGACGTTAACGCCCGCGCCGGCCACCCCTCGTCCGACGGCGCTGGCTACTGCCACGCCGCTCCCGTCACCGTCGACGATCCCGCCGCCGGCCTCTCCCACCGCTGGGCCGCCCGCGCCCACGGCCAGCGCC
>CALFZO010000094.1 GCA_937952305.1 uncultured Anaerolineales bacterium
GTCTGACGGGTGTAGCCGCGCTCGGCCTCATCGCGCCGACGACGCGCGTTAACCAGCAATTGCTGACGGTGGCCGCCGCCGTCGTCGCGGCCGGCCTCAACCTGTTCGTGCTCGCGCTGCTGGCCTTGCTGAAGCCGCGTCTTCCAGCCGCGCGCTGGGAGGCGCTGGTGGTGGTGGCCCTGGCGCTGGACCTGATTTACGCCAGCCTCGGCCTGAACCCGGGCGCGCCCGCCGCGCTCTACCGCGCGCCGACCACCACAGGCCCCGAGCTGCAACAGGCGCTGGCCGGCCACCGCCTCTTCCAGTACCCGGACGACGAGTATCGCGTCCGCTTCACCCCGTTCTTCTCTTTCCTGACATACGGTCCGCCGGAGCTGGCGCAGGGCGCGCGCGAGACGCAGCTGGCCAATGTCGCCGGCCTGGAGGGCGTGGCCGCCGTCAACAACTTCGATCCGCTCGTCAGCGCACGGCTGGCCGACGTAATCCAGGTCATCAGCCAGACGCGCTCGGTGGATCTGCTCCTGGCCCTGGACGTCGGCGCCGTGGCCAGCCGGGCTCCGCTGGCGTGGGAGGTGCTGGCGCGCACGCCGGACCTGGCCGGCGTCGAGCCGGTGACGTTCTATCGTGTGCCCGGCGAGCCGCGCCGGGCCTGGGTGGTATACTCGGCCGTCGAGGCCGCCGACCCTGCCGAAGCGCGCGGCTGGCTGGCCGAGCCGGGTTTTGACCCGGCCCAGACCGTGATCCTGGAACCTTCGCCGCCCGGTCAGGCGGGGCCGGCGTCCGCGCCCGCGCCGCGGCCCGGTGATCCCAATCAGGCGTCGGTGACGGTTACGCTGGAGCGGTCCGGCTGGCTGGTGTTGGCGGACACTTACTACCCGGGCTGGTCCGCCTGGGTGGACGGCCAGCCGGCAGCAGTGCGGCCCGCCAACCTGGCCGGGCGCGCCGTCGCCGTGCCGGCCGGCACCCATCAGGTGTTGTTTCACTATCAACCGGAGACGTTCCGTTGGGGGGCGGCCCTGAGCCTGTTGGGCGTGGGCGTCTGGCTGGCCGCGGCCCTGGGGAGCGCCCTGCGTCTCAGACCTGCATGAACATCGTCGTCGTCCTGCCGACCTACAATGAGGCCGAAAACATCGTGCGGCTGGTGCCGGAGCTGCTGGGCCTCCCGAACGACCTGCGCGTCCTGATCGTCGACGACGCCTCGCCGGACGGCACCGGCCGGCTGGCCGACGACCTGGCCGAGCGCAATCCTGGGCGCGTCAGCGTCCTGCATCGGCGCGGCAAGCTCGGCCTGGGCACGGCCTACCTGGCCGGCTTCCAGCGCGCTTTTGAGTTGGGCGCCGACCGCATCCTGACCATGGACGCGGACTTCTCCCATCAGCCGCGCTACATCCCGGCCATGCTTGCGCGCTGCGCGGACGGCGACCTGGTCATCGGCTCGCGCTACGTCGCCGGCGGCGGTGTGCTGGATTCGCCTCCGGCCCGGCGCTTGCTCAGCCAGACCGCCAACTGGCTGGCGCACCTGTGCCTGGGGCTGAAGGCCCGCGACGTCACCGCCGGCTTCCGGCTCTACCGCCGCGAAGCCCTGGCCTCGCTGCCGCTGGACCGCATCTTCTCGTCCGGCTACTCCTTCCTCATTGAGTTGCTCTACCTCGTGGAGGCGCGCGGCTGGCGCGTGGCGGAGGTGCCGATCCTGTTTCAGGACCGGGCCCTGGGCCAATCCAAGATCTCGCGCAACGAAGTCTTTAAGGCGCTATACACGGTGCTGCGGTTGACCGGGCGCCGGCTAAGGCACCGCTAATCCCGTTCTCTTGAACCTTTCATGCGCCGGAGGGGTAATACCTGCGCGTTATGGTCGCGTAGGAGGAAGCCTGTTGTCCGCGCATACCAACCCGTATAATGGGAAGGATCACACCCACGTCAGCGCTTTTCGGGGAGACTCTGTGGCCACCACCGTCGACGTCAACGTCAAGTCCATCGCCGAACGCCTCAGCGCCAACGTCGAGAAAGTCATCGTCGGCAAAACCGCCGAAGTCCAACTCACGCTGATCGGATTGCTCTGCCAGGGGCACTTGCTCGTCGAAGATGTGCCCGGCGTGGGCAAGACGACGCTGGCCAAGACGCTGGCGCGCTCGCTCGGCACGTCTTTCAACCGGCTGCAGTTCACGCCGGACATGCTGCCCAGCGACGTGACCGGCGTGTCCATCTTCAACCAGCAGACGCGCGAGTTTGAGTTCCGGCCGGGGCCGATCATGGCCCAGGTGGTGCTGGCCGACGAGATCAACCGGGCCACGCCCAAGACGCAGGCCGCGCTGCTGGAGGCGATGGAGGAGAAGCAGGTGACGGTAGACGGGATCACGCACCCGCTGCCGCGCCCGTTCATGGTGCTGGCGACCCAGAACCCGATCGAATACGAAGGCACGTTTCCGCTGCCGGAGGCGCAGTTGGACCGCTTCCTGCTGCGCTTATCGCTGGGCTACCCGCACGCGGCCGACGAGATCGCGGTCCTGGAGCGCCAGCAGTTCAGCCACCCGGTGGATGCGCTGGAACAGGTTGTGACCGTGGACGAGTTGCTGGGCGCCCAGACGGCCGTGCGGCACATCCACGTCGCGCCGGCCATCAAAGGCTACATCGTCGAGCTGACCTCCCAGACCCGCAAGCACCCGGACGTCTACCTGGGCGCCAGCCCGCGCGGCAGCCTGGCCCTGTTCCGGGCCGCGCAGGTGCGGGCCGCGCTGGACGGCCGTGACTACGTCATCCCCGACGACATCAAGGCCCTGGCCGATGCGGCTCTGGCGCACCGCATCATCATCGGCCCGGCCGCGCGCATCAAGAACGTCGACGCGCGCGCGGTGGTCAAGGAAGTGCTGACGGCCGTGCCGGTGCCCGGCGGCACCCAGCTCAAGCGCTAGGGCCGCGCCGGCATGCGCTCCCGCCGCCTCGTCGTCCTGCTGCTGCTGGCCGCCTCGCTCATCGGCGCGCTCGTCACCGGCCGCGACCTCTTCTACAACCTGCTGTATTTGTGGCTGGCGCTGGTGGTGCTGGCGGGTCTGTGGGCCTGGACGAGCCTGGGCCGCGTGCGCGTGGCGCGTCAGACGCGGACGCTGCGCGCCCAGGTGGGCGACACGATCGAGGAACGCCTGGCCGTTCGCAACCAGGGGCGCCTGCCCAAGTTGTGGGTCGAGATTCGCGACCAATCGGATCTGCCCGGCCACCGGCCGAGCCGCGTGGTGGTCGGGCTCGGCCACGCTCAGGAGCGCGTCTGGGTGGCCCGCACGCGCGCGACCCAGCGCGGGCGCTTCCGCCTGGGGCCGCTGTCCGTCACCTCCGGAGATCCCTTCGGGCTCTTCCGCGTCACGCGTCACATCACTTCCACCAACCAGGTGGTGGTCTACCCGGCCACCGTCGCGCTGCCGGACTTCCCGCTGCCGGTCGGCACGGCGCCGGGCGGCGACGCCCTGCGGCGGCGCACCCACTACATCACGCCCAACGCCGCCGGCGTGCGCGATTACACCCCCGGCGACTCCTTCAACCGCATCCACTGGCGTTCGACCGCCCGCCGTGACCGCCTGATGGTCAAAGAGTTCGAGCTGGACCCGCTGGCCGATATCTGGCTGATCCTGGACGGCGACCGGACCTTGCAGGCCGGCGACATGACGCCGCCGGCGGAGTCGGATTCAGAGGTGACGGCCTGGTACGCCACTCCGGCCCCCATCCGTCTGCCGCCCAATACGGAGGAGTACTCGGTCAGCGTGACCGCTTCGCTGGCGCAGCATTTTTTGCGGCGGGACCGAGCCGTGGGGCTGGTGGCCTACGGCGAGACGCGCGAGATCGTCCAGCCGGACCGCGGCGAACGCCAGCTCACCAAGATTCTGGAAACCCTGGCGGTCTTCCGGGCCACCGGCCGCGTCAGCCTGCGCGACGCGCTCGTGCTGGAGGCGGACCAGCTGCCGCGCGGCGCAACCGTGATGCTGGTGACGGCCTCCGGCGACCTGGGGTGGGTGAGCCTGGCCCACGCCCTGAAGCGCCGCGGCGTCAATGTGCTGACGTTCCTGGTGAACGGCGCCTCGTTTGGGGGCAAGCGCGACAACGCCGGCCTGGTCGGCGCCCTGTGGGGCGTCGGCTTGCCGGCGTATCGGATCGACAAGGGCGCGGACCTGGCCGCGGCCCTGCTGCTGCGGCCGTAGGCCGCGCGCGCTCAGCCTTCGATTTCCTCAATCGCCTCGAACGGGGTCTGGCCGCCAAACGCCACCTTCATCAAGCCGGGCAGATATGAGTCCAGCGTCTGCACCGCCGGGTACAGGGCGTTGCGGATCAGGTTGGGCGCCAGCGTCTCTCCCTCGAAGTCCAGGCTGCTCTTGTAGCGCACTTCGCCGTCGGAAAAATCCAGCTCGAAGTTGCCGATGCGCAGCCCATAGTTGGCGCGCGTGAGGAACTCGGCGATGGCCGGGCGCGTCTCCTCCGGCACTTTGATCGTGCTCACCGCGTAGAAGATGAACTGTTCCAGGTCCACGCGGATCTGGGCGTAACAGCGCAGCTCGCCGTGCTTGCCTTTGTAGTACGTGCGATAGGCGTGCTGGCCGTCGATCGGCTGGGGATGCCAGCCGTCCTCTTCCAGGAACCGGCCGAGCTGTTCGTAGGCCGCCAACGCGTTGGGATGCGCCTTGGGGCCCGGCGCCTGCCCGGTTCCACTGTCCGCAGAGAAGTCGTCCATGCGCGCTTCGCCTTTCTTCAGTGTGCGGCAATTCTATCTGGTTTGTGCCAGCCGTGAAGGGTCCGCCCGGCGGCCGGCGGTATAATCAGCCCATGCCCAAGCCCGTCCAACCCGCCGTCCGGGCCGCCGAGTTGCGCCGGCTGCTCCAAGAGCACAACTACCGCTACCATGTGCTGGCGGCGCCGACCGTCTCCGATGCCGAGTACGACGCGCTCTTTCGCGAGCTGGCCGCCCTGGAGGCCGCTCAGCCCGAGCTATTCACCCCGGATTCGCCCACCCAGCGCGTCGGCGGCTATGTGTCCGAGAAGTTCGAGAAGGTCCGCCACCCGCGGCCGATCCTGAGCCTGAGCAACGCCTTCAGCGCCGACGACGTGCGCGCCTGGTTCGAGCGCCTGCGCAAGCTGGACGACCGCGTGGAGCGCGCGGCCTTCGTGGTGGAGCCCAAGATCGACGGCTTGACCGTCGTCCTGCACTATGCCGACGGCGTCTTCGTACGCGGCGCCACGCGCGGCGACGGCGAGGTGGGCGAGGACATCACGCCGAACCTGAAGACGGTGCGGACCCTGCCGCTGCGCATCCCGGTGCCGACGAAGGACGCGGGCCGCAAGGCGAAAAACGCGCCGGCCGCCGGCCAGCCGCCGGCCGGGCTTGTCGTCCGCGGCGAGGCCGTCATCTACACCCAGGACTTCGAGCGCATGAACGCGGCGCTGGCGGCCAAGGGGGAGCGCACCTACGTCAATCCGCGCAACACGGCCTCCGGCTCGCTGCGCCAGCTGGATGCCGCCCTGACTGCGGCGCGCCCGATCTCGCTGCTGTGTTACGCCGTCGTGGAGGCGCGGGGCCTGGCGCTGGCCACGCAGTGGGAGACGCTCACCACGCTGCGTGTCCTGGGCTTCCCGGTGGCCGATATCGCCCGGCGCTTCACGGACCTGGCCAGCGCCATCGCCTACTGCGAGTCCTGGGCTGGGCGGCGCGACGAACTGCCGTACGAGGTCGACGGCATGGTGCTCAAGCTGGACGACCTGGCGCTGGCCGCCGACCTGGGCTTCGTCGGCAAGGACCCGCGCGGCGCGCTCGCCTTCAAGTTTCCGGCGCGCGAGGTGACGACGCGCCTGAACGACATCGGCGTGAACGTGGGGCGCACCGGGGTGCTGACCCCCTACGCCATCCTGGAGCCGGTGGAGGTCGGGGGCGTCACCGTCCGCCAGGCGACCCTGCACAACTTCGACTACATTGTGGAGAAGGACATCCGCCTGGGCGACCGGGTGCTGCTCAAGCGCGCCGGCGACGTCATCCCGTACGTGATCGGCCCGGTGACGGAGGCGCGCGGCGGCCAGGAGAAGGCCTACCGGCTGCCCAAGACCTGCCCGGCCTGCGGCGAGCCGGTGGAGCGGGTGGAGGGCGAGGTGGCCTTCTACTGCGTCAACAGCGCCTGCCCGGCGCAGCTGACGCGCACCGTCGAGCACTTTGCCGCCGTCCTGGATATCGAAGGCTTCGGCGAAAAGGTGGCCGAGCAGGTGGTGGCCGCCGAGCTGGTGCGCGATGTGGCCGACATCTTCGGGCTCAGCAAGGACCAGTTGCTGACGCTGCCCGGTTTCGCCGACAAGAAAGCCGAGAAGCTCCTGGCCGCCATTGCCGCCGCCAAAACGCGGCCGCTCGGGCAGCTGGTTTCGGCGCTGGGCATCCACGGCGTGGGCGAGGTGGCCGCCCGCGACCTGGCCGCGCACTGCGGGTCGTTGGACGGGCTGGCCAAGGCCAAGGCCGACGATCTCCAGGCCGTGGACGGCATCGGCCCGAACGTGTCCCAGGCCGTCACCGATTGGTTTGCGGGCAAGGCCAATCAGGCCGTGCTCAAGAAGCTGCGCAAGGCCGGCGTCTGGCCCAGCGCGGCCCCGCGCCCGGCCGGCCCCGTGGCCGGGCCGTTCAGCGGGCAGACTTTTGTGATCACCGGCACGCTGCCGGCCTTCGGCCGTGACGAAGCCAAGGCCTTCATCGAGGCGCGCGGCGGCAAGGTCGTGGACAGCGTCAGCAAGAAGACGAGCTATCTGGTGCTGGGCGAAGCGCCCGGCTCCAAACTGGCCAAGGCGCAAAGCCTGGGCGTCCCCATCATCGACGAGGCGGAGTTGCGGCGTCGCGGGGAAGCGTGAGGCTGGCCGGCCGGTGGGCAGGAGTTGGCAACTATGACGAAGCGTTCCCCAATTGAGACGCCGCCAGGCACCGCAACCCTGGCCGCTCACAATGGCACCGACCGCCTGGCCGGGCGCATCCAGGCCTGGCGGCAGCGCGTGGACGAGACCAAAGCGGCCGATCTGTATTTCTTTAACCAGCCAATCGACGAGCTGCTCTCGCCCACGCGCGTGCGCACCAACGGGCGCGAGATGCTCATGTTCGCGTCCTACAGCTACTTGGGTCTGCTCGGCCACCCGGCCATCAACGCCGCCGCCCAGGCGGCCGTGGACCAGTATGGCACCGGCACCCACGGCGTGCGCCTGTTGGCCGGCACCCTGGCGCTGCACCGTGAGCTGGAGGACACCATCGCTCGCTTCACCGGCCGCGCCGACGCGATCACGTTCTCCAGCGGCTACGTCACCAACCTGACCGCGGTCTCCACCCTGGTCGGCCGCCACGACGTGGTCATCAGCGACAAGCTCAACCACGCCTCGATCGTGGACGGCTGCCTGCTGTCCGGGGCCGAGTTCGTGCGCTTCCGCCACAACGACATGGAAGACCTGGAGCGCTGCCTGCAGCGCGCCCGGCCAGACGCCACCAAGCTGGTGGTGGTGGACGCCGTCTTCAGCATGGACGGCGACGTCATCGACCTGCCGCGCGTGGCCGCGCTGTGCCAGACCTACGACGCCTGGCTGATGGTGGACGAGGCCCACTCGCTGGGCGTGCTCGGCCGCACCGGGCGCGGCCTGGAGGAACACTTCGGCCTGCCGGGTGTCATCGATCTGAAGATGGGCACGCTCAGCAAGACTATCCCGTCGGTGGGCGGCTACCTGGCCGGACACGCCGACCTGATCCACCTCTTCCGCCACGCCGCGCGCGCCTTCATCTTCTCGGCTGCTCTGCCGCCGGCCCAGGCCGCCGCCGCCCAGGCCGCCTTCGGCGTGATCGAGGCTGAGCCGGAGCGCGTGGCCGCCATCCAGGCCAAGGCGCGCTACTTCCGCGATGCCCTGCGCCAGCTCGGTTTTGACACGCTCAACACCGACACCGCCATCGTCCCGATTGTGTGCGGGCCGGACGAGCGCGCCTACGCCATGGTCCGCGAGTGCCAGCACAACGGCATCTTCGCGCTGCCGGTGGTCTCGCCGGCCGTGCCGGAAGGCCTGGCGCGCCTGCGGACAACCGTGACCGCCGCCCACAGCGACGCCGAGATCGACCAGGCGCTGCAGGTCTTTGAGCGCGCCGGCCGCGCCGTCGGCGTCATCTAGCCGGCATGGCTGGCGGGGCGGCGCCGGAGCAACGCGAGTGGCGCTGGGCGCGGCTCGGCCTGTGCGGGCTGTTCGCCGCCCTGTCGATCGCGTACGGTCTGGTCAATCCGCCCTTTGAAAGCCCGGACGAACGCTACCACTTCGACTACATCGAAGCCATTTTGCGCGATGGCCGACTGCCGGTGGCCTCGGCCGCGACCGGCCAGAGCGAGTATTTCCAGTCCCCGCCGTATTACCTGCTGGGCGCCGGGCTGACGGCCTGGCTGCCGCCCACCGTCAGCGCCCATGCCGCCGTCGAGGTCAACCCGTATTGGGGCTGGCGCATCGGCGCCGTCGGCGTGGACAACAAGAGCCAGTTCCTCCATCCGCCGGATTGGGCCGAGCGTTATCCCGGCCTCGCTTTGCGCCTGCGCAGCCTGCGCCTGCTCGCGACGGCGCTGGCCCTGGTCGTGGTCTGGCAGGCCGGCGACCTGGCCGCGCTGTGGCAGCCGCAGACACCGGCCGTGGCCGTGATCGCCACGGCTTTCGCCGCTTGCCTGCCGGGCTTCGTCTACACCTCTAGTTCGGTCACCAACGACACCGCTGCGGCCGCTCTGGCCGCCCTGGCTGTGACGGCGTTCAGCCGGCGCCTGCTCGCGCCGCAGCCGCGCTGGAGGCTGGACGTGGGCGCAGGCGTCTGGCTGGGCCTGGCCCTGGCCGTCAAAATGAGCGCCGTGGCGCTGGTGGCGGCGGCCGGGGTGGCCGCGTTGGCCGACCTGGTGGTCAGCCCGCGCGCGCAGCGCGGCCGGCGGCTGCGGGGTTGGCTGCTCGTCTTCGGGTTGGCGTTGTTCGTGGCCTTGCCGGTGCTGGGGCGCAACGCCGTGGTC
Organism: uncultured Anaerolineales bacterium; assembly: GCA_937952305.1. Lineage (GTDB taxonomy): Bacteria > Chloroflexota > Anaerolineae > Anaerolineales > UBA6663 > SpSt-583. The sequence continues at coordinate 9,012 of CALFZO010000094.1, forward strand.
TATGGCGATCTCACGGCCCTGCGCATCAACGACGAGCTGTGGGGCCGCTATGACCCGGCCCGGCTTGTGCTGGACGCCCTGGTCTCTGAAGGCCCCAACGTCTGGACTTCGTTTTGGGGGCGTTTTGGCTACGGCCAGATCCCGCTGCCCGGCGCGGTGTATGCGGCCGGGCTGGCGCTGGTCGTGATTGGCCTGGCCGGCGGTCTGGCGTTCAGTCTGTCCCGCTGGCGGCGGATGGCGCCCGGCGCGCGCGCGCTGCTGATCTTCTGGGGCGCCGTCGGCGGCGGTTACCTGGCCGCGACCCTGCGCTACATGACCATCAGCCTGACGGGCGGCCAGGGGCGCTTTCTGTACCCGACGCTCTCGATCCTGGCGGTGTTGGTGGCTGCCGGCTGGCTTCACGTGGCCGCGCGGCTGCGCTGGCCGGTCCGCCCGCTGAGCGCGGTCTGGGCGGCGGCTGGGGCGGGCTTGTGCGCCTGGGCCCTGCTGGCGATCCTGCGGCCGGCTTACGTCGCGCCGGTGGAAGCCGTGATCACGGACGCGGCGGCGCTGGCGCGTGAGGACGGCATCCGGCTGGGCGATGTGGCCCTGCTGCGCTCGGTGAGCATGCCGACGAACAGACTCGGGCCGGGCGAGGACGCTCACGTGACCATCGAGTGGATGGCCTTGCGCCAGACCGACCAGCCGCTGTCGATGTACGTGCAGTGGCTGGATCCGGACGGCGCGAAGCTGGGCGCCCGGGACACGTATCCCGGCCTCGGACGCCTGGATACGCGGACGTGGACACCGGGCGCGGTCGTGGTGGATGAGGTGGCCGTGCCGATCTTGGCCGAAGCTGGGCAGTACGCGCCGGCGGAGGCGCGGCTGGTGGTGGGCCTGTATGATCTGGAGACTGGCGCGCGGTTGGCGGCTCAACACTGGCCGGAGGCCGTGCCCGTGGACGGGCCGGTGGTCCTGCGCGCCAAGCTGCCGCCGCCGCCCGGCCAAGGTCCGCAAGCGGCGGCCGGCCGCGCCGTCTTCGGCGAGGCCGTGCAATTGGAAAGCGTCGAACTCGGGACCGGCGCCCGGCCAGGGGCTTCCCTGCCGCTGACGCTGACCTGGACGGCCCTGGCGCCGCTGGCCTGTGACTGCGCGGTCTTCGTCCACCTTGTGCCGGCGGGCGAGTTGCAGCCGGCCGCTCAACGCGATGCCGCCATTCTGAACGGCCGCTACCCTGGCACGTGGTGGGCGGCCGGCGAGCGCCTGACCGAGCGCTACGGGCTGGCTCTGCCGGCCGCGCTGGCGTCGGGACAATACGAAGTGCGCCTGGGCCTGTACAACCGCGCCGATGGCCAACGCCTGAGCGTGCGCTCGGAGAACGCTCAGGACGGCCCGGACAGCGTGCTCTTGGGCGGTGTGCAGATTGCGCCTTAATGGAGTGAGACCCTGTGTCATCTCTGCCGGAATTGCGTTTGAAGCCTGAGCGCGAAAAGTCGCTGCTGCGGCGCCATCCCTGGGTGTTCTCGGGCGCGGTCGCCGCCGTGGTGGGCGACCCCCAGCCCGGCGACACCGTGGACGTGCGCGCCGCCGACGGCACCTGGCTGGCGCGGGCCGCCTACTCGCCGCGCTCCCAGATCGTCGCCCGCGTCTGGTCTTTTCAGCCCGCCGACGAGATCGACGCCGCCTTCATCCACGCGCGGATGACGCGGGCCGTGGCGTTGCGCACTGGCGCGCCCGGTCTGCAGCCGGCGGTCACGGACGCGCTCCGCTGGGTCAACGCTGAATCGGATGGGCTGCCGGGCCTGGTGGTGGACCGCTATGGGCGCTGGCTGGTGGTGCAGGCCCTCTCGGCCGGGGCGGAGCGCTGGAAGGCGGCTAGCGTGGCCGCACTGCAGGCCCTGGCGCCGGACTGCGCGGGCGTGTACGAGCGCTCGGACGTGGACGTGCGCGAGAAAGAGGGCCTGGCCGCGGCCACCGGCGTCCTGGCCGGCGAGGCGCCGCCGGAGTTGGTGGAGGTGGGCGAGCACGGCGCCCGCTTCCGGGTGGACGTCCGGCGCGGCCACAAGACCGGCTTCTACCTGGATCAGCGCGACAACCGGGCGCTGGTGGCCGCGCACGCCGCCGGGCGGGAGGTCTTGAACTGCTTCGCCTACACCGGCGCCTTCGGAGTGCAGGCGCTGCTGGCTGGGGCCGCGCACGTGACGCAGATCGAGGCCTCCGGCGCGGCGCTGGCGCTGGCTCAGGAACACCTGGCTCTCAACGGTCTGGACGCGGCCCGGAGCACGGCCGTGGAGGGCGACGTCTTCGCGCAATTGCGGCGTTATCGGGATGCGCGCCGCCAGTTCGACCTGATCGTGCTCGATCCGCCCAAGTTCGCCGAGTCCAAACATCACGTGGAGCGGGCGGCGCGCGGCTACAAGGACATCAACCTGCTGGCCTTCAAGTTGCTGCGGCCGGGCGGTCGGCTGTTCACGTTCTCGTGTTCGGGCGCCATCGATTCGGCGCTGTTTCAGAAGATCGTGGCCGACGCGGCCCTGGACGCCGGCCGCGACGCTCAGATCGTGCGGCGGCTGGGGCAGGCGCCGGATCACCCGGTGGGACTGGCCTTCCCCGAAGGCGAATATCTCAAGGGCCTGGTCTGCCAGGCGGCTTGACGTGTTCTGGTGCGCGTAGCCATTGTGGGGTGTGGGCGGGGATGGGCAGGGGCCGGCAAGCGGTTTGAGGCTATCCGCATTCGTGGCCGAGGTGGGGAGCTGGGAGGTATCTGTTGATGAAGATGTACGACGACCTGGCGCGCTGGTGGCCGCTCCTGTCGCCGCCCGCTGACTATGCCGAAGAAGCTGCTTTTTTCCTCAAGGTCCTGCAGGACGCCGGCCTGCCCGCGCAGCCGACGCTGCTGGAGCTGGGCTGCGGCGGCGGCAACAACGCGCTGTACCTCAAGCAGGCCTTCGCCCAAGTCACGCTGAGCGACCTCGCGCCGGCCATGCTGGCGCTCAGCCAGACGCTGAACCCGGAATGTGAGCACTTCCCGGGTGATATGCGCACGCTGCGGCTAGGGCGCGTCTTCGACGTGGTCTTCATCCACGACGCCATCGACTACATGGCGACGCCGGAGGACCTGCGCCGCGCGCTGGCGACCGCGGCCGCGCACTGCGCGCCCGGCGGGCTGGCCCTGCTCGTGCCCGACCATGTCCGCGAGACCTTCCAGGAGGAGACCGACCACGGCGGCAGCGACGGCGACGGGCGCAGCCTGCGCTATCTGGAATGGTCCCACGCGCCCAGCGGCGACGCGGAGACGTACACGGTCGATTACGCCTATCTGTTGCGGGAGGGCGAAGGGCCGACGCGCATGGAGCTGGAGCAGCATCGCTGCGGTCTGTTCCGGCGCGAAGATTGGCTGGCCTGGTTGCAGGAGGCCGGCTTCGCGGCGCAGATCATCGCTGACCCGTTCGAGCGGGAGTTGTTCCTGGCCCGCCGGGTTACGCTGTAATCTCGACCGGGTTGCCGTCCGGGTCCAGGACGAGGCTCTCGTAGTAGCCGTCGCCGGTGCGGCGCGGCGCGCCCGCCACGCGGATGCCGGCGGCGCGCAGGCGCTCGGTCAGCGCGTCCACGGCGGCCTCCGAGCCGACCGCGATGGCGAAGTGCGCCAGGCCGACGCGCGGCGGCCCATCCCCCTCGGCGGCGGCGACGTCGGTCCGCCGCATTATCTCCAGGCGCGCCCCTGTCTCAAAAGACAGGAAATACGACTCGAAGCCCTTGGCGGCGTTGACGTACTTGGCGCCGGCGCGCGCGCCAAAATAGGTGGTGTAGAAGTCCTTCAGCGGCTCCAGGTCTTGCGTCCAGACGGCCACATGCTCCAGCCTCATCGCCAGGCCTGCCGCAGATAGCGCACCTTCTCCACCGCCTGATAATCACCGCCGCCCTCGTGCCGGTTGTAGGCGTACACGCGGATGTCCTTGGGGCCGGCGTAGTGGTTATAGGCCGCGAAGACTGTGGACGGCGGGCAGACGTCATCCATCAGGCCGACCGAGAACAGGGCGCTGGCGTGCGTGCGCGCGGCGAAGTTGACGCCGTCGAAATAGGTCAGCGTCTGGAAGACCGTCTCAACCTTGTCGCGGTGCACAACGCAGAAGCGCGTGATCTCGTGATAGGGGTTGGCGTCCGTGATCTCGGTGGCGCGCCGGTAGTGGCACAGGAAGGGGACATCCGGCAGGCAGGCCGTGACGGCGGG